>NZ_JBVHFU010000011.1:0-306783 GCF_055562175.1 Streptomyces sp. NPDC020958
ACAGCGTGGTGTCGCTGGCCAGAACGCGGACGATGCGGCGAATCAGCGAAGCCGCTGCCCGCAGGCGCTTGTTGTAGCCGGGCTGCTGGGGCAGGGTTGAGGTTCCCCCGCTGCGCGGGAGTGGCTGACTAGCAGGTCAGGGCGGGTTGACGTGGTTTCAGGTTCACTGGTTCGGCCGCTGCCTGGTCGGCGTAGTGCTTCTCTTCGAACTCGATGGGGCTGAGGTAGCCGAGGCGCTTTTGGATGCGGCGGGGGTTGTAGAAGCCGTCGATGTACTCGAAGAGCGCGAGATTCGCCTCGGCTCTGGTGGCGAAGGTCCGTCCGCGGATGCACTCGGTCTTGATCAGCATCCACAGGTTCTCCGCCAGGGCATTGTCGAAGGAGTCGCCGACCGAGCCCATGGAGGCTTGAACACCTGCTCTGACCAGGCGTGTTGTGAGCTTGATGGACGTGTATTGCGTGCCGTGGTCGGCATGGTGGACGAGTTCGCCGGGGGTGACCTCGCGGCTGGCCAGCGCGTACTCGAGGGAGGTGAGGACGAGGTCGGCGTCCGCGTGGGCGGAGGTCTCCCAGGCCACGACTCTGCGGGAGAAGGCGTCGCGGATCGCCGACAGCCACAGTGGCCCCTCCAGGGTGGGGATCATGGTCAGGTCGGTGACCCACAGCCGGTTCGGCGCGTGTGCCGTGAAGTCGCGTTGCACCAGGTCAGGAGCATGGTCGGCGTCTGGGTCGCGGCGGGTGAAGCTCTTGCTCCTGCGGGGGCTGATCCCGGCCAGGCCGGCCTGGCGCATGAGCCGCTCGACCCGCTTGCGGCCGACATGGACGCCCTCGCGCTTGAGGACGGCATGGATCCTGGGCGATCCGTAGATCCCGCCGGAGTCCTGATGGATCTGCCGGATCTGCCCGGTCAGCTCGGTGTCCTTGAGGATCCGTTCGCAGGGATCCTTCTCGGCCTGGCGCCAGCGGTAGTAGGTGGAAGAGGGGATGTGCAGTTCCCGCAGTACGGGCTCGACCCCCAGGTGCGGGTGCTCGTCGAGGAGCGCTCTCACCTGGGCCGGGTCGGGTCGAGCTGCGCGGCGAAAAAAGCCGAGGCCGTCCGCAGGACCTCGTTCGCCCGGCGCAGGTCCCGCACCTCGCGCCGCAACTGGGCGAGCTCGTTCTTCTCTTCGGTGGTGAGCAGGTCATCCCGCTCGCCGGCGTCGGCCTCTGCCTGCCGGATCCAGTTCCGCAGGGCTTCGTGATGCACGCCGAGTTCCTCGGCCATACGGCGGATCACGGGCTTCGGCTCGGCCGTCCGGTACATCCGCACCGCACGCTCACGCAACTCCAGCGGGTACTTCCTCGGGGCAGGCATCGTCTGGGCTCCTCTCATGAGACCCATCTGACCTGCTGCCACCTTTCCCCGCATCTCGGGGGAACCTCAGGTAGGGGAAGAGATGGCGCAGGTGGGCATGGGCGTGGCGCAGCCAGCGGGCCTCGCCGGTGAAACCGAGCAGGGCCTGCATCACCGCCAGGGTGACCAGTTCGGCGTCGCTGAGTTTGGGTGCTATGCCCACCGCCGGCCGCCACGGCCCCAGCTGCGGAGCCGCTTTCAGCAGGTCGTCGGTTCTCACGTAGAGTGCGGTCGCGAGGGTGTCCAGGTTGTTCGTCACACAACGATCTTGGACACCCTCATTTACGTCTCTACAGGCACCCCTTGGAATAGATCATCTAGGGGTCCGTCCTCGCGTACTTCCTCCACGTGGGCACAGCCGTACACGTCGTTCCGAATATTCCCGCGGTGTGCCACCGAACCTCTCGGGCCGCGGGCGCTGCCGGTGTCACCCACTACGCCAACCGAACGTCTTCAGCTGTTCCCAGATCCACGGGTAGAAGCGGTCGTACGTGGAACAGTCCCAGACGTGTCCGCGATGTCCTTCGTGGTGCCCACCGACGGTTCCCGTCTCGGCCACCGCAGCCGCTCGGGCGGGGACGCGTGCGTCGGCCGGAAGAGCGGCCGCGTTCGCGGAACCCCCGGCGACGAGGAGAGTGCCTCCGGCGAACGCCAGAGCGGCGGCGGTGGTCGCCAGACGCCGTACGAGCTTGTTCTTGGTGCGCAAAGAAATCATTCCCTGGTTTCCGGAGAGTAGAAACGGCCAACGCAGCCAGTTTCGATCGGGAAGGTGCGTAGTGCATCGCATGATCTGGTGATTGACTGCTGCCCAGATGGGGCCGTGCTGCAGGTATGTACGGTGGGTTTGAGTCGAGACTTGGTAGTCGCAACAATCGCTAGATTGTGCGATGTTCTCCGTTCCTTTCCGGTCCACTCTGTCCAGAGAGCTGATACCGCACGAGCTTTCCAGATGGGCATACGCCGTATCCGCCCCCTGCCTCACACGCGGCGAGGACTGGTTGGCGGCCGTTCGGATCTGCCGGGAGTCGGCCGAACGCGGAATCGCCACGTCCAGCTCCGATGCGCCGCGCACTTTCGGCGGCAGGCGGGTGGAGATCGAGCGGCACGGGGAGGCCGAGGTGCGTCTCGGAGGCCGCCGAGCCGATAGGACTTCCGTGCACCGAATGTGCCGTATGTCGCATCACACGAACATTGTGACCCTACTGGGACAGGAGTGGTTTCGCACGTGAATCGAATTGTATCGGTCGCATTTATGGGAGTTCTTGCAGTCGCGTTCGGATTCTTCGCGGCGACCGTGTCTCCCTGGTGGGGGCCAGCCGCCGTACTGTGCGCGGCGTTGGCGGGCGTGGGTGTCTACGATCTCCTCCAAAAGCGCCACTCGGTGCTGCGCAACTACCCTGTGCTGGGACACGTGCGCTTCATGCTGGAGTCGATCCGGCCGGAGTTGCAGCAGTATTTCATCGAGCGCAATTACGACGGCCGCCCCTACGACAGGGATGTGCGCAGTCTCGTCTATCAGCGCGCCAAGGGCTTGGAAGCGGAGCAAGCGTTCGGGACCGAACGGAACGTCTATGCCGAAGGGTATGAGTACTTCGAGTCGTCGATGAGGCCACGCCCGGTTCCGGCGGAGCAGCCGAGGGTCCGCATCGGTGGTCCGGACTGCACCAAGCCTTACGACATGTCCCTGTTCAATGTCTCGGCGATGAGTTTCGGCTCGCTTTCCGCCAACGCCGTCCTCGCCCTGAACCAGGGCGCCGCCCTCGGGGGCTTCGCACACGACACGGGTGAGGGCGGCCTGTCGGAATACCATCTGCGGCACGGTGGCGACCTGGTGTGGGAGATCGGTACCGGATACTTCGGCTGCCGCACCGAGGACGGCCGTTTCGACCGGGCGCGGTTCGCGCAAAAGACTGCTCACGACAGCGTGAAGTGCGTGTCGCTGAAGCTGTCCCAGGGAGCCAAACCCGGCATCGGAGGAGTGCTGCCCGGGGAGAAGGTCACCGCCGAGATAGCCCGGGTACGCGAAGTCCCCGAGGGGCGGACCGTCGTCTCGCCCCCGTACCACGAGGTTTTCAGTACCCCACGGGAACTGATCCGGTTCATCGCCGAGATGCGCGAGCTGTCCGGGGGCAAGCCGGTCGGCTTCAAGCTCTGTGTGGGCTCTCGGCGTGAGTTCCTGGCGGTGTGCAAGGCCATGATCGAGGAGAGCACCGCACCCGATTTCATCATCGTCGACGGAGCGGAGGGCGGCACCGGAGCCGCCCCGCTGGAGTTCGCCGACCATCTGGGCAGTCCCCTCACCGAGGGCCTCATCACGGTCCACAACGCTCTGGTCGGCGCCGGCCTGCGGGACCTGATCAGGATCGGCGCCAGCGGCAAGGTGGCCACCGGAGCCGACATGACGGCGAGCATTATCGTCGGGCCGCTCGACCAAGACCCCGATCCACGAAGACTTCGCCGTCGGCGCGCCCCAGCCGACGAAAGACCTGTCGACAAAGCGCCGTCCTACGGGTTGGAGCCCGGTTCCTGAGGGGGAATCCGATCCGCGCGATCAGTGAGCTCCTTCGAGTTGGCCACCGATCAGGTGACGTCCACGAAGCGCAACGAGCGAGGCCCCCGGGCTGTTGATCGAGATGTCTGACGTCTCAACAACCCTGCTCGGGGGCCTCGTTGGTCATCCATCCTGCCGCACTCGACCTGCCGCATGCGCTCGTGGAGTGGGTGACCATGCTGGTCGTCACCCGTGAGGGCGACCGGCGCTGCAAGCTCCGCCCGTCCCAGCGCGCGATGGTGGCACCGGTGTACCTGCGCGAACACACCACCCTGGCGAAGATCGCTGCCGGATTCGGTATCAGCGAGTCCACCGCCCACGCCTACACCAGCCAGGTCATCGACCTGCTTGCCGAACGTGCGCCGGGCCTGCTGAAAGTCCTACGCCAGGCCGACCCGGACTTCGTCCTTCTGGACGGCACGCTCGCCGAGTGCGACCGGGTCGGCGACGGACGGGCCGACTACTCCCACAAGCACCGCAGGCATGGGGTGAACGTGCAGGTGATCACCGATCCGGGCGGCCGGCTGCTGTGAGCTGTCACCCGCGTTGCCGGGCCGGGCTCATGACCTGACCGCGGCCCGCAACCACCGGATCAACCGCATCTGCGAGCGGCCAGGGCGTCCCCATCCTGGCCGATCTCGCTTACCAGGGCGGTGGCCCCTGGGTGACCACCGGTATCAAGCGCAGACCCCTGCAGGAACTCACCCTCACCGAGCAGACCGTCAGCCGGGCCCTGGCGACGGCACGGGCACCTGTCGAACGCGGCGTCGCTCGCCTGAAGACCTGGCGAATCTTCCGTAGATCCCGCTGCAGCCCCAACCGCATGTCGTCAATCGCCAAGGCCATCCTCACCCTGGAGCGGCAACGCTGAAGAAGCTCAGTGTGGGTTGCGGCCCCTGCGGTGACACCGTGAATCGCGCGAGTGCGCGACCCGGGCCCAGGAGCCACTGGGCGCTGCTGATGCCGACGTCCGCACCGGGCGTACGTCAGAATTCAGCGAGAACGGCCAACCTTTCAGTGGCCACTCCGAGAACGCTCACTGGATGCGGTGCGGCCACACGTGGGTGGGACAGTCCGTCCAAGACCGTCCCACCCACGCCAGACCCTCGCCACGCTCCCCAGCGCTGACTGACTCACCGGTACTACCCCATGCCCGGCTTGGCGCTTCCATGCTGGGCCGTGGCGGACGACGTTCAGCAGGAGTCCTCCGCGAGCTCACATTCCCATCTGTCGATGGAGTCATAGTGCAGGCACCGTTCTTGCTGGTCCCTGGCGTTGTCGACGATAGGCATTTTCGGCTCATCAGCCTCATGTCAGTGATACTCCTGGCCGACTGCCAGCCACGCTGAAAGCCAGGGCTCCAGTCCGTCTGTGAATGTTTGGCCTGGCTCATGCTTCGGAGAGTCGAGATCGGTGGAGGCGCACTCCGGGGTGCGCGTGTGACAAGACGAGTAAGGTTGGGAATCGGCTGGCGTAGAGCTCAGGACACTGTCAATACCGCTCATCGTGCAAAACACCCCCGGCTTCTTCTCGGCACGCGGTAGTTTGTGGCGGTGCCGGTCGCTCGGACTGTGATGCTGGTGCGGGGAGTTCGCGTCGACGGACACCCCGGGTCAGTTGACGTGTCCGAACTCTGTGAGCTGGTCCCAGACCCAGGGGTAGAAGCGGTCGAAACGGTCGTAGGCGTAGCGGCCGCAGTGCCCGTCCGAGGGCTTCCCGTGGTGGCGGTGCCCCTCACTCCTGACTCCGCCGTACCCGCCGTGGTTCCAGCCGGTGGCTCCCGTCCCCGCAACCACACCTGATGGGGCGCGGGTGGGCGTGTCCGCCGGGAAAGCGGCCGCACTCGCCGAACCGTTGGAAGCGAAGAGAGCACCTGCGGCGACGGCAAGAGATGTGGTCGCGATCCCGATGCGATGTGCGAGCCTTTTCATGATCATTTCTCCTTGCTTCATCGATCGCCGACAGGAATCAATATGGATCGGAAAAGGGCGGGGAGCATCGCACGATCGAGTGATTGGTCGGCGTGCGACTCACCGCCCTTCTTCGAGGCGTCCCTTTCGTGCTTGACCGCTCGCCCGCGCGGATGTCGGGTGTGTCCGGCAGTACTTGGTAGGAACCGAACCGTCCGCGCGAATGAACGGCCGCAGATGAGCGATCAGACGAAAGTGACGGGCTCTGGAAGTGATCGCACTTGTCCTCGGTGTCAGCCTTGTTCTCGTACTGCAGCATGCCTGTACGCCCTGATGGACAGCGCTCCCAAGGCCAGGCCGGCCTTCCTGAGGGGACGCCTCGGGCGTACACGGAATTGCGGTCCTCAATCCGAATGTCGCTGGTGTCAGGGAGCCCGGGGCGACTTCGGACCGCACACGCCTTAGCTGTGCTTCCGCCTCACCTCAGCGGTGCCCCGGGCGGTGTTCGGCGCGGGCCACCAGGCTGCGTTCGAGATCGGGGTCGCCGGTGAGCCGGTGAGTCGAGGAACCACGTCGGTGACCACGGAAACCTCGCCCCTCTCGATCGCCTGATACCACGAGATCCAGGTCTCGATCTGTTCCCCGCTCATACCCAGTCGCCATCGCCGTGCGAAGGCTTCCTCGAGGGTCTCGGGTTCGTAGCGGTAGGGCCGACCGGTGGCTGCGGCGATCCGGGTGACAGCTTCGTCGAGTGTCAGGGCCTCGGGCCCGGTGATCTCCAGGGTCGCGCCGTCGTGCTCGGAGCGGGGACCGTCCTCGATGGCGACGGCCGTGATCACGTCGGCGATGTCCTCGTGGGTGACGAAGGCGGCCCGGCCTGTCGGCGCAGGGCCGCTTACGACAAGTTCCTCGTCGGCGAGAGCGGCAGGTGTCGCCGCGTAGAAGCCCGCCCGAAGCACTGTATGGCGGATCCCGGTCCCTGCCAGGAACTGTTCGGTCAGCCACTGGTCACGGGCGTTGAGGTAGGTGGCGGTGGGCGCCGCGCTGACGAGGGACACATACAGGACCCGGCTCACGCCGACCGCGATCGCGGCCTCGACCGCGGTGGCGTGTTCTTCCAGCCGGCGACCCGTACGGTGTCCGGAGACCAGGATGAGGGTCGACGCGCCCTGGAGCGCCCTGCGCATGTCTGCGGCGTCGGCGTAGGCGGCCGGACCGCGTCGCTGGGCGCCTGGCAGTTCGGGCATGCGGTCGGGACTACGTCCGACGAGGAGTTGCGGGACGCCGTGGTCGGCGAGTCGGGCCGCGATCCGGCTGCCGAGCGCACCGGTCACCCCGGTGACCGCCACCGTGGCGTGATTCTTGTCAGACATGTGTTTTCCCTTCAGCCCGGGCCGCTGCCGAACCCGGCGTTCTTGTTTTCCGCTTACGTCCAGCAAAGAGAGCGATGGATTCGGCCGCATCCTCCAGTCGTGCGATGGCGCCGGGGGCCACCGCCGCGCGGCGCGGCGGCATCCCGGGAAACCAAGATCGTCGCGATGTGCGTCGAGCAGGGCACATCGACCTCGTCGGCCCCGGCCGGCGCCATCCGTGTGGTCTCAGGATCCGTGTCTCGCGTGTCCGAGGCCGAGGCGTTGAGCGCCCGCGCGGACTGACGTGCCGTTGCGCGGGTCGTGCAGGGTGAAGTCGGCGCGGACGGCCACGCCGGACTGCAGCAGCTTCCGGTGGACCAGGGGGTCTCGGCCGGGGTGTGAGACGACGACGCTGATGTATCCCTCGGGCAGTCCGGTCACGGCGTACTCGCCGCGCGCGTTCGTCGTGGTCCGCACCAACTGCCGGCCGCCGGTGTCCATGACGGTCACCGCGGCATGGCGGACGGGCTGCTGTTCGCCGTCGTGGACGGCGCCCTCCAGCATCGGCAACGGCTCGCCGAAATGGTGCGGGTGGACCGGTAGCGCGGTCGGTGCGGGCGCCTCCAGGGAGGGGTCCTCCACCGGCGGTTCGGGAATGTCCTGCGTCTCGTCCTGCGCTCCCCGCCGTACGGCCATGCGGTGGTGGTGCCAGGCGTCCAGGCCCAGCAGCGCCCAACCCGCGGTGATCCACCCGCACAGCACGAGGACCTGCTTCAGCACCCCGGCGCCGTCGAAGTACAGCACTCCTCTCAGGGCGTCGACGGCGTTGCCCAGCGGCATGACGGCGTGCAGGGCCTGGAAGAACCCCGGCAGCAGCTGGACGGGGACCAGGCCGCTGGAGGGAACGCTCAGCACGACGTACAGGCCCAGACCCGCCAGGGGGAAGAAGTGCTTGACGAAGGGCGCCATGCCGAGGGAAAACGTGGCCACGGCCGTGGTGAGCAGAAAGGCGATCGCCAGGGCCGCCGGGTCGTTGGGGAAGAAGCCCAGTCCCACGCCGACGAGGAAACCCACGGCGCTGAAGAGGCCGGCGGCGCCCGCGACCGTGATGAGCTTGGTTCGCCGGTTGAAGGTCACCGCCCGCAGGAGGGTCGTGGCGAGTATGTAGCCGGGGACGTTCCAGGCGATCCCGAAGTACACCAGGGTCGTGCCGGACCCGTCCCTGCTGACCGTGGGGGCTACGTCCGTGACGGTGAGCTTCTGGTGGTTGTGCGCCGCGAGCTGGGTGAAGCCCTTGGTCAGCGCCTGCTCGAGGGACGTGCCGTTGGCCTTGGCCACGTAGAGCACGGTGGCATGTCTGTCCGTGACGGCGAAGCCTGCCGCGGCGTCCCGGTCCAGCACCGCCCGGCGGGCTGCCCGTGCGTCCGGGACGGCGGCGACGTCGAACCCCCCGGGATGCTGCCGCTGCAGTGCGGTGCCGACCCTGTGTGCCACCGCGGGATCGGCGATCACGAGCTTGGCGTGGTGGGGCTGCGGCTGGTGGAAGGCCATGGGGAAGCTGAACAGCAGGCCGAGGAAGAGCACTGCCGGGATCGTGAGGGTCTCGACGAGGACTCTGGCCACGGATATGCCTCGGGGACGCGCGACCCGGTGTTTCACAGGGCCACCCCCAGGGGGCCACGGCGGGCCATGCCGCACAGACCGCGGCACACCCGGCCGACCGGAGCCCCGGTCACCGCTTGGCCGCCTCTCCGGTACCGGTGATCCCCTACTGCTCGCGATCCGACCGGTTTCACGGCGCCTCCCTCGGCTGTGCCGCGCCTGACCGTCGCCATGGCGCCACCTCGATTAACGTACCGATCGGCACATTTACGTCTGCTGGACCTTACGCGTACCGGTCGGTACAGTCAAAGCGTGCCTCGCCCCGTCAACGCCGAGAAGCGCGCCGAGCTGCTCAGGCAGGTGGTGAACCACCTCCAGCACCACGGTGTCGCGCAGATGTCGCTGAGTCCGCTCGCCGAGTCGATCGGCACCACCAAGCGCATGCTTCTGTACTACTTCGGCAGCCGCGAGAACCTGCTGGCCCAGGCGCTGGCCGCCTGCCGTCCCGACGCGCACGCGATGTTCGACGACGTCCGCGACAGCGCGGGGCTGCGCAAGGCGGCTCATACCCTGTGGGAGGCGATGACCGTCGGGGAGCAGTCCGGGCCGGTCCGCATGCTGCTGCAGCTGCTCAGCCTGGCCGCCACCGATCCCGAGCAGTACGGCGACATCGCGGCCGAGACCGTCGAGGTCATGATCGGCCCCATCGCCGCGGCCTACGTCCGGCTGGGTCACCCGCCACAGCAGGCGCGTACAGCGGCCACGCTCCTCGTCTCCGGCCTGCGCGGTCTGTGCCAGGACCGCTTGGTGACCCATGACGTCGCGCGTACCGACGCGGCCGCCCGCCGCCTCATCAGGGACGCGGTCACGAGGGCCGACTGAGCCTGCGGCCCCCGCCGCCAGGTCAGCCAGGGCGCTGGTCTGCGGGGCGTACGTACGACATTGTCCGGTGGTCGGGAGCCGCTTCGAGGCGACGACTCCTGCCATCGGCGCGTGACATGGGGTGACCTTCCTCGCCGAGCCGCTCTACGGCCTGCTCGGCGTCCTCACCCCGGAACCCCGGACCTGCCGGCGCTGCGCCTGGCCGAGACCGCGGTGGGCGCGCTCGGCGCCGTACTCGCCGTGCTGTTCGTGCTGCCGGTCACCACCCACCTCACCACCGACGCCTGGATCAGGCGCGCCCTGGGCTGCGTGCACGACTGCACGGCCGAGGCCGCGGCCCGGCTCGCCGGCGCCACCGCCGCCGACCCGGCGCCCCGGGTGGCCGAACTGGAACAGCTGCTCGGCCGGGTACGGCTCTCGGTCGCCCCGCTCGTCCACCCGCTCAACCCGGATGTCCGGCCGCAAGCGCCGCGCCCGCCGGGTCCTCGCCCTGCTGGACGACTGCGCGCGGGAGGTCCGCGGCCTGGCGCCGTCGCTGGTGACCCGGAGGCCTCCCACGACGCCCGGCTGGCCGCGGCCTGCTGGCGGGTCGAGGCCGCCGTGGAAGCCCTCACCAGGGGTTCGGAGCACATCACCGCACCCGCCGAGCCGCCCACGGAACCCGCCCTCGCCCACCGGCACGGTCTGGAACGGGCGCTGGCCGACCTTGCCGAGCCCCTGCGGACGCCCCCGGGCTCCCCCCTGGTCGGCGCCTGAGACGCGCCCCGCCCCTTGGTCTAGACCGCGAACTGCTACCGTCGGCCCCGGACCGGCCCGTACCGACTCGTACCGTCCCGGTACCGAGAGCGGATCGAGAACGCATCGAAAACGTACCGAGAACGCATCGAGAGGGGACAGCGGTGGCAGACGGCGGCAGGCGGCGCAGGGCGTTCATCGGGTCGTTCACGGCGGCGGGCGGACCCGGGGTCGTCACGGCCGCCGTCCACCCGCACAGCGGCGCCCTGGCCCTCCTGGAGAGCGTCGACGGCGTGCCCGACCCGTCGTACCTCGCCCTCGCCCCGGGCGGGCGCACCCTGTACGCGGTCAGCGAGACCGCGGACGGCGCGGTGGCCGCGTACCACGTCCACGACGACAAGCCGCGCCTCGCCGGGCCTCCGGTGCCGGTCGACGCCAGCGGCCCCACCCACCTCAGCGTCTTCGGCGGCCACGTGCTGACCGCCAACTACGGCTCGGGCAGCGTCAGCGCCGTCCCGGTGCGCCCGGACGGCACGCCGGCCGGCGCCGCCTCCGGGGTGCTCCAGCACACCGGCTCCGGCCCGCACGAGCGGCGTCAGCGGGCCCCGCACGCCCATCAGGTGCAACCCGACCCCAGCGGCCGCTGGGCGGTCAGCGTCGACCTGGGCACCGACTCGGTCCGCGTCTGCACCGTGGTGGGCGGCGTCCCCGTACTGCACCGCGAGTTCGCGCTGCGCCCCGGCTCGGGCCCCCGCCACCTGGCCTTCCATCCCGACGGCCGGTACGCCTACGTCGTCAACGAACTCACCCCGACCGTCACCGTCTGCCGGTGGGACGCCGCCACCGGGTCACTGCGGCCGCTCAGCGAGACGCCGGTCCTGCCCGGTGCCCCCGCCGGAGACGCCTACCCGTCCGGCATCGTGGTCGCGCCCGACGGCCGCTTCCTGTGGACGGCGACCCGCGGCGAGGACGTCCTGACGACGTTCGCGATCGAGGGGGACCACGTGCGCCTGACGGCGGCGGTCCCCTGCGGGGGCCACTGGCCCCGGGCGCTCGCCGAGTCCGACGGCCACCTGTACGCGGCGAACGAACGCTCGGGGAACATCACCTGGTTCACCGTCGACGAGGGGACGGGCGTGCCGCGCTACGACGGCCAGGTGGAGATTCCGGCACCGTCCTGCGTCGTCTTCGACTGAGGTCGCCTGCGGCGCCCCGTGAGGGGGGCGGGGAACTGCGCGACCGGCCCCCACCGGGCCCGCGGCCAGGGACCGGCCGCACCCCCTGAAAAACAGCCGACGGCGCCCTCTCCGAGAAAGGGAGCCGTCGGCGTGTGTCGGCATCAGCGAACCGGTGCCCCCTGCGGCTGCTGCGGAGCGATCCCCAGCGCCGTCGTGTACTTGGCCAGCGCCAGCTTGCCGATCGCCGGATACGCCCCCAGCGGCTCGGCGGTGGCGCAACCGGCCTCCTCCGCGGCGGCGGCCAGCAGCGCCGCGTCGATCTCGGGGCCGATCAGGTACGGCGCGAGCGCCAGCTGCTGCGAACCGGAACCCCGCAGCTGCTCGGCGACCGAGGCGATGGAGCCCTCCTGGTCCAGCGCGGCGGCCATCACCGGCACGGCGAGGCGCGCGGCGAGCAGCATGCCGGTGATCCCGGCGGCCTGCACCGCCTCGTCGCCGCCCACCGACGCCAGGATGATGCCGTCCGCGGCCGTCGCCACGGTGAACAGCCGAGCCCGGTCGGCACGGGCCAGACCGGCCTCGGACAGGCGCACGTGCAGGGCCTCGGCGAGCAGCGGGTGCGGACCGAGCACGTCGGTGAGGTCCGCGGCGACCCGGCTCTCCATCACGGCCTGGCGGACCTGGCGCAGCAGCGAACCGTCCGGACCGGCCAGCAGCGGCACGACGACGGCGACCGGGCCGTCCGGCGCCTTTATGCCCTCGACGCCGGCCGCGACGGCCTGCTCGTAACGTGCGGTGCGCTCCTCGGCGGCACGGGCGAGCACCGACTGGAGGGTGGGGAACTCCGCGTCGTCCCCGTCCAGGTACCCGATCCGGGCGTCCAGGCCGGGCAGCTCGGAGCGGGCGATGCTCACGACCTCCTCGGCGAGGCCGCGCGTGGCCGCGCTGGGCGTACCGGGCACCGCGAGGACGAGCGCGGGCGCGTCCTGGGGAGCGACCAGCGGCTCGGGACGGCGGTGCCGTCCGGGCTGGCGGGGGCGCGGCATTCGTACTGGCAGGCCGGCGGGCCCAGTGGGGGAGCTCATGGCGCCGCATGTTACTGGCAACCGGGGCTCCCCTGTTCGGGGAGGGTGCAGGTGAGCGGTATCCGTCCGGTTTTGTCTGATGAGTTACGCATGATTCGGCCGTGATCCCGCCATCTGCCGGACACTTCAGGTCGCGGTCGGATCAATCCGCTTTTGTGTCGACCACCGAGAACAGCCGATCATCACCCGGTAGGGTGAGCCGCCCGGTGACCAGGTCACTCGCGACGCGCACCGCTCCGTGCAGCGGATCGCCCTCCGCGGGAACCCGCCGGGCGTGCGGCAGCAGTTCGGCCAACTCCGCGGCGAGCGGTACGAGCAGGGGGTCCCCGAGTCGCAACAGGCCACCGGTGACGGCGACCAGGGGCGCGCCGGCCGTGGGGCACACGGCGGCGGCCGACTCGGCCAGGTGCCGGGCCGCCGCCCGCAGGATCCCGGCCGCGACCGGGTCGTCCGCCGCGCAGTGCGCGACCTGCGGCGCGAAGGAGGCCAGCACGGCGGGCCGGTCGGTGCGCGGGTAGAGCAGACCGGGCAGGCCGGGCAGCGGCCCGAACCGCTCCTCGGCGCGGGCCCGCAGCGCGGCCGAGCCGCCGTGGCGCCCGTCGAAGGCGCGCAGCGCCGCTTCCAGTCCGGCCCGGCCGATCCAGGCTCCGCCGCCGCAGTCGCCGAGCAGGTGACCCCAGCCGTCCGCCCGTCGCCAGCCGTCCAGATCGGTACCGATCGCGATCAGACCGGTGCCCGCGGCGACCACCGCGCCCGGGCGCGGACCGAGGGCGCCGACGTACGCCGTCACCGCGTCGGCGGCCAGCGCGACCGTCCGCACGCCGAGCTCCCGGGCCAGTGCGCCGGGCAGTTCGGCCCGCAGGGCGTCCCCGAGGGTGGCCAGCCCGGCGGCGCCCACCACGACCGCGGTCACCCGGTCCAGGCCGTACTCGTCGGCCGCCGCCCGTGCCATGGGCAGGAGTTGTTCCAGCAGATGCTCCGGGTCGATGCCCCGGCCCCCCGTCCGCGCCGGAACCCGCGACTCCCGTGGCGCCGACGGCTCCCGTCCCGGGGCACCGACGACGGCCCGCAGCCCGGAGCCACCGGAGTCGACCGCGAGGAATCCGGAGAGCCCTCCCTCGGGCCGGGCGCCGCTCACGCCGGACACCGGGCCACCCGTCGGCCGGTGTCCGGCACCCGGAGGATCACTGGCGGCACGGGGCTCTCCCCTCCGTCTCCGTTACCGGCGGCGCGAGTTGCCGGACCGGGGCGACGAGCTCGACGGGGAGGAAGGGTAACCCTGCGGGCGGCGTCCGGGGGCGGAGGCGCTCCGTATGTGCGTGCCACCGGCGTGTGCCAGTAGGGTGACGCGCTGTGGCACCACGACCGTTGCACGAACTTGTAGAGGCCGGCTGGGCGAAGGCCCTGGACCCGGTGGCCGGACGGATCGCCGCGATGGGGGAATTCCTGCGGGCGGAGATAGCGGCCGGCCGGACGTACCTCCCGTCCGGTGCGAACGTCCTGCGGGCGTTCCAGCAGCCCTTCGACGACGTGCGCGTCCTGATCGTCGGCCAGGATCCCTATCCCACGCCGGGGATGGCCATCGGGCTGAGTTTCGCCGTGGCGCCGGAAGTGCGCTCGCTGCCGGGGAGCCTGGAGAACATCTTCCGGGAGATGAACACCGACCTGGGGCTGCCCAGGCCGTCCAACGGTGATCTGACGCCGTGGACCCGGCAGGGGGTGCTGTTGCTCAACAGAGCGCTGACGACCGCCCCCCGCAGTCCTGGTGCGCACCGGGGCAAGGGCTGGGAGGAGGTCACCGAGCAGGCGATCCGGGCGCTGGCGGGGCGCGGCAAGCCGCTGGTGTCCATCCTGTGGGGGCGTGACGCGCGCAATCTGCGGCCGCTGCTCGGGGACCTCCCGGCGATCGAGTCCGCCCATCCTTCCCCGATGTCGGCGGACCGGGGCTTCTTCGGCTCGCGTCCGTTCAGCCGGGCCAACGACCTGCTGGCCCGGCAGGGGGCACAGCCGGTGGAGTGGCGCCTGCCATGAGCCGCGGGCCGCGTGTCGCGAGCCTTGGGCAGTGGGCTGTCAGACGACCGTCAGCTCCGGGTGGTGCTTGCGCACCACAGCGGGGTGGGCGCGCACCCAGCCCTTGAGCTCGTTCCAGCCGAACTCCGCGAACAGCGGGTTGTCCGGGTCCTCCGTCACGCCCCGCGCGTCCGCCGCGCCGGGGAAGGGGAGCGGAGCGATCCGGGCGTCCAGCCGGGGGTTGTAGAAGAACGGCGCGGAGAAGCGCTCGCGTGCCCCCGGAGGCGAGACGACACGGTGGTTCGTCGCCTTCAGGTAGCCGTTCGTCGCGACCTCCAGCAACTCGCCCAGGTTCACCACGAACGCCCCCGGCAGGTGCGGCACGTCGATGAAGCCCCGTCCGTCCGGTGTCTCCACCTGGAGGCCGGGCACCTCGTCGGTCAGGAGCAGGGTCAGGAAGCCGTAGTCCTTGTGGACGCCCACACCCTGGTCGTCCCCCTCGGGGGCCCGCCCCGGGTAGCGGATCAGCTTGAGGTGGTTGCGCGGGTGGCCGGAGAAGGCGTCGTCGTAGAAGTCCTCGGGGCCGCCGACGGCGGCGAGCAGTTCGTGCAGCAGCCGGTGGGCGACCGCGCCGAGCCGGTCCATCCACTCCAGGGCGACCTCCCGCAGCACCGGCAGGGCCGCGGGCCACTGGTTCGGCCCCTCCAGCCACCAGTAGGGCGGCTCGCCCGGGGCCGGCACGCGGGTGGGCAGTTCGTTGCTGATGTCCAGCTGGTCGCGCCAGTCGCGGCGCCCCTGCGTGTGCTCGTTGCCGATCCTCGTGTAGCCGCGGAAATGGGGCGAGTTGAGGTTGTCGATTGCGTGCCGGTCGGCCTCGGGCAGGGCGAAGAAGTCGCGAGCGGTACCGAGCAGCCGGGCCTGTTCGGCGACGGTGACGCCGTGTCCGACCAGCTGGAAGAAGCCGACGTCGCGAGCGGCCCGGTGGAGCGCGTCACGGTCGGGGGCGGAGAGGTCGATGACCGGGAGGGTGTCGGGCTGGGACATGGTGGGCGTTCCTTGCGAGTGGTGCGGGTACGGAGTCCGCCTGTGTGGTCGGTGGTCGGTCGGACCTCGGGGGGCGCTCAGCGGTCGGCCGTCGAAGGGCCGAGGCGGGCGGCCAGTTCCGCGATCTCGGCGGGGCCGACCCGGCAGCAGCCGCCGACGAGCGACGCTCCGGCGCGCAGCCAGGCCGGTGCCAGGTCCGCGATCTCGTCCTGGGCGCCCAGCCAGCTCCGGGTCGCGGCGTCCCAGACGCCGCCACCGTTCGGGTAGACGACGCCGGGTACTCCGGTGACCAGGGCCAGTGCGGCGGTCGCGTCGGCGGCGGGGGCGCAGTTCACCCCCGTGGCGACGACGGCGTCGCTGCTCCGGGCCAGGGCGAAGGCCTCGGTCAGCGGCTGACCCGCGCTGGTGGTCGTCCCGCGGATGCTGTACGACAGCCACGCCGGGATGCCCAGGCCGTCCAGGGCGGTCAGCACGGCCTCGGCCTCCCGCAGGTCCGGGATGGTCTCGACGGCGAAGACGTCGGGGGCGGCCTCGGCCAGCGCCTCCAGCCTGGGTCGGTGGAAACGGGTCAGCTCGGCCACGCTGAGGCCGTAGTCGCCCCGGTACTCCGAGCCGTCGGCCAGCATCGCGCCGTACGGCCCCACGGACGCGGCCACCCAGCGCTTCTGCGGTGTCTCGCCCAGGGCGGCCTCGGTGGCCTCGGCGGCCTCGCGGGCCAGGGACACGCTGCGTTTCAGCAGTGCCGTGGTCTCGGCGCGGGAGATGCCCAGCCGGGCGAATCCGTCGTAGGTGGCCTGGTAGCCGGCCGTGATGGCGACGTGTGCGCCCGCCGCGAAGTAGACGCGGTGGACGGCCGCGATCGCGTCGGGGTCGTCGCGGAGCAGGCGGGCGGACCAGAGGGTGCCGCTCAGGTCGTGGCCCTGGGCCTCCAGTTCGTTGGACATGCCGCCGTCCAGGACGAGGGGTCCGGCGGCCAGGGCGTCGCGGAAGGTCGTCACAGCACTCTCGTCACGAAGTCGCGGGTTCGGGGGTGTTCGGGGGCGGTCAGGACGCGGGTGGGCGCTCCGGACTCCAGGATCCGGCCGTCGTCGAAGAAGACGACCTCGTCGGCGACCTCGCGGGCGAAGCCCAGTTCGTGGGTGACGACGAGCATCGTCATGCCGTCGGCGGCGAGGCCGCGCATGACGTCCAGGACCTCGCCGACCAGTTCCGGGTCGAGGGCGGAGGTCGGCTCGTCGAACAGCATCAGCTTCGGCCGCATGGCCAGGGCACGGGCGATGGCGACCCGTTGCTGCTGGCCGCCGGAGAGCTGGGCGGGGTAGGCGTCCCGCCGGTCGGCGAGACCGACCCGGTCCAGGAGCGCCAGCGCCTCGCCGGTGGCCTCGGCGCGGGGACGGCCCGCGCCCACCGGCCCCTCCACGACGTTGGCGAGGGCCGTCAGGTGCGGGAAGAGGTGGAAGCGCTGGAAGACCATGCCGATGTCACGGCGCTGCCGGGCCAGGTCGCGGCGGCGCAGCTCGCGCAGCCCGTCCCGGTACGGCTCGTACCCGATCGGTTCGCCGTCCACCAGGATCCGGCCGCCGTCGGGCCGTTCCAGACGGTTCACGCACCGCAGGAAGGTGGACTTCCCCGACCCGGAGGGCCCGATCACGCAGGTGACCGTCCCGCGCGGTACGGAGAGGTCGACCCCGCGCAGCACCTCCCGCCCCGCGAAGGACTTGCGGACCCCGGTGGCCTCGATCATCATCGGCTGCCGCCCTTCGCGAAGTGCCGTTCCAGGTAGTGCTGGCCGATGTTGAGCAGGGTCGTGACGGCCAGGTACCAGATGCTGGCGACGATCAGCAGCGGGATCGTCTGGTAGGTGCGGGCGTACACGATCTGCACGGAGTACAGCAGTTCCGCGTAGGCCAGCACGCTCACCAGGGAGGTCGTCTTGAGCATGGAGATGGTCTCGTTGCCGACCGGCGGGATGATCACCCGCATCGCCTGGGGCAGGACGATCCGGCGCAGCGTCCTGGCCCGGGACAGGCCCAGCGCGTCCGCCGCCTCCAGCTGCCCGGGGTCGACCGAGACGATCCCGGCGCGGATGATCTCGGCGAGATAGGCGGCCTCGTTCAGGCCGAGACCCAGCAGGGCCGCGGCGAAGGTCGTGACGACGGAGTTCGCGGGGACGCCGCCGATCGCCGGCAGGAGCGGCAGGTGCAGCGACAGCGTCGGGTACAGCGCGGATATGAAGCCCCAGAACAGCAGCTGGACCAGGAGCGGGGTGCCCCGGAAGAGCCAGATGTACGCCCAGCTCACGGTCCGCGCGACGGGGTTGTCCGACAGTCGCATGAGCGCCAGCGCGATGCCGAGCACGAGCCCGATCGCCATGGCCGCGGCCGTGAGCTCCAAGGTGGTCAGCAGGCCCGTCATCACGGTCCGGCTGAACAGCCAGGCGCCGACCGTGCGCCAGCCGAAGCGCGGGTTGGTGATCAGCGACTGGACCAGGCTCGCGGCCAGGAGCACGACCACGAGGGTCAACGCCCACTGGCCCGGCCTGCGACGGCGGTAGAGCGGCAACTCCTCGGTCATGAGGCAGCGTTGATCTTGAACGAGTCCAGCGCACCGGACGCGAGGCCCCACTTGGCGAGGACCTGCTGGTAGCCGCCGCTCGCCTTGAGGTCCTCCAGGGCCGATTTGAGCAGCCCGGTCAGCTCACTGTTCTTCGGCACGGCGATGCCGAAGGGCGCGTTGCCGTACGAGTCCCCGGTGACCTCCAGCTTGCCGCCGGACTGCTTGGCCGCGTACGCGGCGACCGGGGAGTCGGCCAGGGCGGCGTCGGCGCGGCCGCTGGTGACCGCGAGGTTCACACCGGTGCCGTCCGGGAAGGTGCTGACCTTGATCGGCGTCTTGCAGGTCCTGGCGCGGGCCGGCAGGTCCACGAGCGCCTGCGTCGACCCCTTCGCCACGGCGACGGCACGGCCGCACAGCGAGTCGCCCCCGGGCTTGAGCGCCTTGGGGTTTCCGGCGGGGACCAGCAGGGACGTGCCCGCGTCGAAGTAGGTGACGAAGTCGACGACCTTCTCCCGCTCGGCGGTGTCCGTGAAGGAGGAGACGCCGAGCTGGTACTTGCCCGACTGCAGCCCCGGCAGGATCGAGTCGAAGGGCACGTTCACGATGGTGACCTTGACGCCGAGGACGGTGCCGAGGGCCTTGTCGAGGTCGGCCTCGGCGCCGACGACCGTCTTGTTGTCGGAGGCGAAGAAGTCCATCGGCGGGTAGCTGACGTCACTGGCGACCGTGATCCCGCTCTTCCGCAGCGCGGCCGGGACCTTGGCGGCGAGCGCGGCGTTCCTCGCGATCGGCGCGGCGGACGCGGAGGACGTGCCGGACGCCGTGCCGGAGGAGGCGCCGGCCGGCTCCGAGGGGTCGGCGCAGCCCGCCAGGAGCAGCGTCGCGGAGCCGAGGAGTACTAGCGGGCGCAGAGCGGACAAGGCGAACTCCTGATGAGCCTGAAATGCGAGGGATGACGGGAGACTATCCGCGGATGCGAAATAGACAAGTCCAGTTGCTCATCATGCACGCACCTTGCAATGAACCTGCAATGTCCGCGCAATGATCGCCCGCGGCACCGCCACGGGGATCGCCTGCGGCACCGCCACGGCCCGGCGCTATGCTCGGCCCGCGATGACCACCGACAGCAGCCTGAAACGCGGCCTGGCCGTACTACGCCTGTTCGCCCAGCACCCGTCCCAGGACCCGCGCGGTCACACCGCCGCCGAGGTCGCAGCGCTGCTGGGCCGCGAACGCAGCCAGGTCTCCCGGATCCTGCGGAGCCTGGAGACGGCCCGGTTCCTGCGCCGTGATCCCGCGTCGCTGCGCTACTCCGTCGCCTGGGAGCTGTACGCGCGCGCCCAGCAGATCACCGAGGCACGCCTGCGCCGGGACGGCCGCACCGCGCTGGAGGGCGTCGCCGCCGACACGGGGGAGTGCGCGTACCTGGGGGTCCTGCGGGGCGCCAGTTCGGTGACGATCCTCGAATCGATGCCACCGGCACTGTCCTCGTTCGTCTCGTGGGTGGGCCGCGCCTATCCCGCCTACTGCAGCGACGCCGGACAGGCGCTGCTGTTCGACGCGGGCCCCGCGGAGGTCGCCGCCGTCCTCGCCCGCACCGCCTTCGTCCGGCACGGCCCCAACACCCCGGCCGACCTGGACGACTTCCTGGCCCGGCTGGCCGCGGCCCGCGAGCGGGGCTACTCGATCGTCGACCAGGAGGCCGAGCCCGGCCTGTACTCGCTCGCCGCTCCGGTCAGGGACTTCCGCGGGGAGATCGTCGCCGCCGTGCAGGTCGTCGGCCCGCGCCGTCGTCTCGAGCCGGCGACGGCGGCCTGCGCGGCGTCGGTGGTCCGCTGGAGCGCCTGGCTGACCGCCGCCCTGCGCTCGACGGACGAGGCCTGATCGTCCGGGCCCGGCTCAGCTGAGACCGGCCCCGGCTCAGCGGAGCAGAGTGGCCAGTCGCGTCGCCGCGTCACCGATGGCGGCGACGATCTCGCCCCGGTCGTCCCTGGCCGCCGCGTGCGGCACGACCGCGCTGACCGCCGCCACCACGTCCCCGTGCTCGTCCCGCACCGGGGCGGCCACCTCCAGCACGTCCTCGTCGTACTCGCTCTCGCAGACCGCGACCCCGCGCGCGGCGTCCGCGGCGACCCGCGCCAGCAGGTCGTCCACGGTCCGCGGCGCGTAGGGGCCGCCCGCCCCGATGAAGTCCTCGCCGCCGAGGAGCCGGGCGACCTCCTCACGCGAGTGGTCGAAGAGCAGCGCCCGGCCCGCCCCGGTGCACCAGACCGGTGTCAGCCGTCCCGCGCGCGCCCAGGAGAACTCGGCCCAGGCCGCCAGCTCGGCCCGCACCGAGAGCACCATCGCCCCACAGAGCACGTCCACATAGGCACACGCCCCGAACCGGACCACCAGCTCCCGCAACAGCGCCCGGCTCTCCACCCCCCAGGGACCGGCCTCCGCGGCGACCGCCAGCAGGTCGGCCCCGGCACGGAACTCGTGTCCGTCCCGGGCGAGCGTCCCGGTGCCGACCAGATCCCGCAGCAGTCGCGACGCCTGCCCCTTGTCCAGCCCGCTCTCCTGCGCCAGCCGGACCACCCCGGGACCGCCCCGGCTGTCGAGCTCCCCCCGGACCACCCGTTCCACCAGTCCGAGCCCCCTGGGCAGTGCGCCTGTCGCCACGTCCATGCGCCGGATGCTACAGATCCGCACGGCGGGTGCGCGGCCGCACGGGCGACCTCGCAACAAGAGCACCGCCGAGTACGGGGCCCCGCGGCCCGTGACGGAACCCCTCCTTCCCGGCGCCCGCCGCCCTCAGCCGACCACCGCAGCCCGTACGCACAGCACGTCCGGGAGATGGGAGGCCAACTGCCGCCAGCTGTCGCCGTCGTCGGCCGACGCGAACACCTCGCCGTTGCGATTGCCGAAGTACACCCCGGCCGGGTCCGCGTCGTCCGTGCAGAGCGCGTCGCGCAGTACCGTGCCGTAGTGGTCGTCGGTGGGCAGGCCCGCCGACAGCGGCTCCCAGGTGCTGCCGGCGTCGGCCGTGCGGAAGACCCGGCAGCGGCGGCGGGCGGGCACCCGGTCCGCGTCCGCGTTGATCGGGAAGACGTACGCCGTCCCGGCGCGGTGCGGGTGGGCGGCGGCCGCGAACCCGAAGGTGGAGGGCAGGCCCGCACCGATGTCGGTCCAGTGCGCGCCGGCGTCGTCGCTCCGGTACACCCCCCAGTGGTTCTGGAGATACAGCCGGTCCGGGCTGCCCGCGTCCTGGGCGATCTTGTGCACGCACTGTCCGAACTCCGGGTGGGGATCGGGCAGGAACACCGCGGAGACACCGGAGTTGGACGGTGCCCAGCTCGCACCGCCGTCGGTGGTGCGGAACACGCCCGCCGTCGAGACGGCGACCGTCACCGCCCGCGGGTCCCGACGGTCGGTGAGCACCGTGTGCAGGCCCTCACCGCCGCCGCCCGGCACCCACCTGTCCCGCGTCGGGTGCTCCCACAGCGGCCGGACCAGGTCGAAGCTCTCCCCGCGGTCCTCGGACCGGTACAGCGCGGCCGGTTCCGTGCCCGCGTACACCACGTCCGGCTCGGCGGCGGCCGGGTGCAGCTGCCACACCCGCTCCAGGGAGGCGCCGGTGTCCTGGGGGAACCGCACGGCGGGCCGGGCCGGTTCGGTCCAGGTGCGGCCCAGGTCGTCGGAGTGGAAGACCGAAGGCCCCCAGTGCGCGCTGTCGCCCCCCGCCAGCAACCGGGTCCTGCCGTCCCGGTTGTCGATGGCGACCGAGTAGATCGCCTGCGCGTTGAAGTAGGGACTCTCGTCGAAGTCCCAGGTGCCATCTCGCCGTCGCCCCAGGAACAGACCCTTGCGGGTGCCCACGGCGAGCAGTACCTCGGTCATGCCGATCACCTCCATGACGTCTTCGTCACAGCCAGTCCTCAGATGTCGGCCAGTGTGCACCCCACCACTGACAGTCCCCCGCGGGATCGCGTCGCCGCAGGTCAGAGCCGTCGTGTCGGTCGGCAGAACAGGTCGTCGGAACGCGTTCCGGAAGACGCCTGCGCGAGCGGGGCCAGTCGTGCGACCGTCGACACGGAGGTTCGCCGTGAGCAGCCGTGAGCAACAGGGCGGCCTCTGCCGTATGGGAGGGCGGTCCGGGCTGTCCGTGCGCGCGTGAGGAGGATGCCCTTGAAGGCGTTCCGTGGTCCGAAGGTCTGGCTGTGGCGCTGGCGGCGCAATCCGCTGAAGCGTCGCGCCGACACGCTGGAGGCCTGGGTGCTGCTCGGCGCCTGGCTGCTCACCCTCCTGGCCGGGGTGCTCGCCGGGCTGACGGCGGCCCGGTCGGTGGAGGGCGGCCTGGCCCGCGAGCGCGTCGAATGGCATCCGGTCGTGGCCCACGTCGTGGAGAAGGCTCCCGGCAGATCCGCCACCGAGTCCGGGTCCGGGTCCGGGTCCCGTTCCGAGTCCGGGTCCGGGTCCGGAGCCTCCGGCGGTGAACGCGTCTGGGCGAGAGTGGGCTGGAGCGTCGACGACGGCTCGGTGCACACCGGCCAGGCTCGTGTCCCGGCGGGCAGCAGGGCGGGCACCCCGGTGACCATCTGGACGGATCCCCAGGGCCACCTCGTCACCCGGCCCGCCACCGCCTCCGAGGCACACCTGCGCTCCGCGCTGATCGGCGGCCTGGTCGGCCTGAGCGCGGCGGCCGTGCCGTTCGTCGCCGGACTGGTGGCGCGGGGACGGCTGGAGCGGCGCCGGATGGACCGCTGGGACGCCGAGTGGTCGCGACTCGGACCGCAGTGGGGCCGGATGACCGGCTGACGCCCACGCACCACCGATGCCCCGCGCACCACCGATGCCGCCGGTCAGGTGCTCGTCAGTGCCGTCCGGCAGTGGGCGAGCAGGTCCTCGTCCTGGGCGATGTCGTGACTTCCGTAACCACCCGGCCGTGCCGTGTGCCGCCGCGCGGTGGCGAGTTCGGCCGTCAGCAGGTCGTGCAGCGGGGCACCTGCCGGGCCCATCGCCGCCAGGCACCCGGCGATCGTGCGGCGTGTGTACGGGTTCTCCGACCAGGCGGCCCGGAACACCGGCAGCACCGGTTCCGGATCCCCGCCGATCCGCCACAGGGCCCATGCCGCCCCCGTCCGCTCCCACACCCGGCCGGACGCGGCCAGCGCACGCAGCGCGGGCAACGCGTCCCGGGCGACGGGGCCCAGCCGGCCCAACTGCTCGGCAGCGGACCTGACACCGCGACCGCGGCCGACCACCAACTCCCGCATCAGAACCGGGAGCACGGCATCGGCGTCGCCCTCCGCCGCCCACAGGGCCCCCGCCGCCCCCGCCGCGTGCCGGGTGCCGAGCAGCCCGCGCAGCACCGGCACCGCCGCCCGCGCGGCGCTCCCCAGCGCGTCCAGCGCCCGCACCGCCTGCCCGACCAGGGCCTCCCGCGCCCCGAGCCCGTCCGGTGCGCCGCGCAGCAGCCGCAGCACCTCGGGCACCGCCGCGGCGTCCGCCAGCGCGGTGACCGCCGCCAGCAGCGGGGCTGCCGTCTCGGCGGCGTCCGGTGCGTCCAGCGGGACACGGCCGAGCCGGTGCCGCAGCGCCGGGGCGAGCGGAGCGGCCGCCCGGCCCAGGTGGACCACCTCGAAACCCAGACCGGCGGGCACCACCGGCCCGGCCAGTAACTGGGCCAGGGCGGGCACCGCACGCGGATCGCCGCTCCTGGCCAGGGCCTTGAGGGGGCCGCCCAGCGAGGGCCTGCCCCGCTCCCAGGTCCGCACCCACAGGTCGGGACGCACCGTCACCAGCATGTGCAGCTCGTCGGCCGCGGGCGCGGCCAGCCCGAAGAGTTCGGCGAGCACCGAGACGGCCGCGTCCCGCACCTGGTCCTCCATGGCCCGCAGCTGAGCGCCGATCAGGCGGACGGGAGCCGTGAAGTCCGCCCGCCAGGCACGGAACAGCCCGGCCGACATCCGCACCGCGTTGCACCGGTCCATCGCCCCCGGGCTGCTCAACTGGCCGACGAGCAGGTCGATCCGGTCGGCCACCCGGTCGTCCAGGGCCTGGTGCAGGGTGCGCAGCAGGGACGACCCCTCCTCGTCCGACGGCCGCAGCCGCCGTATCCGGCCGACGAGCGTGTCCGTCTCCGCGCGGTCCGTACCGGACGATCGGCGCTCGGTACGCTCCCGCAGCAGCCGGACCACGGTCGGGACCGGATCGGCGGGCAGCCGCTGCGGCGCGCGCAGCGCCAGCTGCCCCAGTGCGGCGAGCCGTGTTCCCGGGGCGTAGGGCGGCTCGCTCTGCGCGGCCAGCAGGTCCAGCGCCCCGGCCGCCTGCACCGGATGGCGCAGCACGAACAGGCCGAGGGCCTCGGCGAGCGCCCGCAGCACCTGTTCGTCGCTCTCGGACCTGATCCGGCGGCCGAGCACCTCCAGGACCCGAGCCGGTTCGTCCAGGAACCGGACCAGCGCGTCGGCCGCCGCCCGCCGCACCCCGGGGCACGGGTCGTCGGCGAGCGGCACGAACACCTCGGCACGCGCAAGTACGGCGGCCCGGGCCCGGCTGCCGACGCTCTGCGAGCCGATGCTGACCAGCAGTTCCACTATGGCGCCCCGGTCCCGCACCTCCGGGCGGGCGACGAGCGCGCACAGGAACGGGACGCAGGCGAGCGTCGAGTCGTACACGTTGCCCCGGTGGTGCACCGAGCCGTACAACCCGTCGAGCGCGGCCTCCCGTTCGGCCGCGTCCGCCGATGCCAGTCGGCGCAGCAGCCCGGGCACGTCCGCCGCGCTGCCGTGGGCGTGCCGCAGCGAGGTCCAGTCGACCTCGTCGATCCCCGTGAACACGTTGTCCTCCCCAGGCGAGTACCACCTGTTCGGGAGTCTGCACCACGGCACTGACAACGATGCGGAATCGCACGACGACTGTGTGCGATCCGTCGGCGGTCACCGGCCACCGGCACACCGGGAGAGGTCAGTTCGCGCCGGGCAGCGCCCGCTCCAGGATCGGGTCGAGTCCGGTTCCGGCGGGCAGGGTGCCGAACGCGTACCCCCAGTCGCCGCCGAGCCGGGTCGCGCAGAAGGCGTCGGCGACGGCCGCGGGGGCGTACCGGACCAGCAGCGAGGCCTGCAGGGTCAGCGCCATCCGCTCGACCAGGCGGCGGGCGCCCGCCTGATCGGCTTGCGCCGCTCCGGTCTTCAGCCGGGCGATCGCGGCGTCCAGCCGGGCGTCCGCCCCGCGGGCGTGCGCGAGTTCGCCGAAGAAGGCGTCGGCGGTGCCGGGTTCACGGGAGAGCGCCCGCAGCACGTCGAGCGCGTTGACGTTCCCGGAACCCTCCCAGATCGACAGCAGCGGAGCTTCCCGGTAGTGCCGGGGCATGCCGGAGTCCTCGACGTAGCCGTTGCCGCCCAGGCACTCCAGGGCCTCCGCCGTGAAGGCCGGGCCGCGCTTGGTGACCCAGTACTTGCCGACGGCGGTCGCGATCCGGCGGAACGTCCGCTCCTCCTCGTCCCCGCGCACCGCGCGGTCCGCGGCCCCCGCGAGACGCAGTGTCAGCGTGGTCGCGGCCTCCGACTCCAGCGCCAGGTCGGCCAGCACGTTGCGCATCAGCGGCTGGTCGACGAGCCGTGCGCCGAACGCGACGCGGTGCCGGGCATGATGACCGGCCTCCACCAGCGTCTTGCGCATCAGGGTCGCCGAGTTCATCACGCAGTCCAGCCGGGTGCAGTTGACCATCTCGATGATGGTCTTCACGCCCCGCCCCTCCGGGCCGACCGACCAGGCCAAGGTCCCGTCGAACTCGGGCTCCGACGAGGCGTTGGACCGGTTGCCCAGCTTGTCCTTCAGCCGCTGGATGCGGAACGGGTTGCGGCTCCCGTCGGGCAGTACCCGCGGCACCAGGAAGCACGACAGCCCGCCCGGCGCCTGCGCCAGCACCAGGAAGACGTCGCACATCGGGGCCGAGGTGAACCACTTGTGGCCGCGCAGCGTGTAGACGCCGGACTCGGACGTGGGGGCGGCTGTCGTGGCGTTCGTCCGTACGTCCGAACCGCCCTGCTTCTCGGTCATGCCCATCCCCGCGAGCAACCCGGGCTTGTCCGTCGGCACCCGCAGCCCGGGCTCGTAGACCCTGCTGGTCAGCAGCGGTTCGTAGACCTTGGCCAGCTCCGGCTGCGCGCGCAGCGCGGGAACGGCGGCGTAGGTCATCGACGTCGGACAACCATGGCCGGATTCGGTGTGTCCCCACACCAGCCCGCCCGCGGTCCGCGCGACGTGGGCGCCGGGACGGTCGTCCGCCCAGGCCGCCCCCGCCAGCCCCTCGGCCACCGCCACCCGCATCAGGTGGTGCCAGGCGGGGTGGAACTCGACCTCGTCGATGCGGTGGCCGTACCGGTCGTGGGTGCGCAGCTCCGGCTCGTACCGGTTGGCCAGCTCACCCCACTCCTGGGCCTCCGCGCTCCCGGCACGTGCCCCGAGCCGCCGGATCCCCTCCTCGGCCCACCCGGCACCCTCCCGGCGGAGACCTTCGAGCAGGACCGGGTCGTCGGAGGCGTCGTAGGGAGCGAGCGGCGGCGCCTGGTTGGTGACGTCGTGGGTGGCGGCGGTGGCGGTGGGCTGTGGCTGCGGAAGCGCGGCGGTGGAATCCATGGCCTTCATGTTGCACTTAATCTGCGGTCGTAGCAATGATGCAACATGGAGTCGCACGTACAGTACGTGACCATGCCCGTGAACGTGTCCGCCGAGCCCGTCGAGGTCGACCCGCGGCCCCTGTCCGCCCGGTCGGTCGTGCTGAGCCTGCTGCTGGGCATGCACCCCCCGCAGCTGCCGGTGAAGGACCTCGTGCGGCTCGTCGAGCCCTTCGGGATCGGCGGCTCGACGCTCAGGGCCGCCCTCAGCCGCATGACGGCCTCCGGTGACCTCCGCCGGACCGATGACGCCGTCTACGGCCTCAGCGACCGGCTGCTGGCCCGGCAGCGCCGCCAGGACGAGGCGGTACGGCCACGCACGCGCGCATGGGACGGCGACTGGGAGATGCTGGTCATCACGGCCACGGGTCGCGGGCCCGCCGAGCGGGCCGACCTGCGCACCCGGTTGACCGCTCTCCGGCTCGCCGAGCTCCGCGAGGGGGTCTGGCTGCGCCCGGCGAACCTGGCGAGGGCCCTGCCGGCCGACCTCCAGGAGATCGCCGAGTCGTACACGTCCCGCCCGGCCCGCCCGGCGGCCGAACTGGCTTCCGCCCTCTGGCCGTTGACAAACTGGTCCGCCAAGGCCCGAGCCCTTCTGCTCCAGGCGGCCGAGTCCCCTCTCCCGCCGGCCCGCTTCACGGTCTTCGCGGCCGCGGTCCGCCATCTGCTGACGGACCCGGTGCTGCCCCCGGACCTCCTCCCACCCGACTGGCCGGGCGACCGTCTGCGCGCCGCGTACGCGGACTACCGGGCGGAGTGGGGAGAGCCGACGCTCCCCCCGCCCACCTGACGACAATCCAGGTGCGCTCCGCCGACGGAGGCTGGCAGGATCCGCGCATGCCGATCGTCGAAGTGTCGCCCGGAGTGTCCCTCGCCTACGAAGGATTCGGCGATCCCGGTGACCCCCCTGTACTGCTCGTGACGGGCTTCGGTGCCCAGATGATCGCCTGGCACGAGGACTTCTGCCGGGCGCTGGCGGACCGCGGCCGGTACGTGATCCGCTACGACAACCGGGACAGCGGTCTGTCCACCAGGTTCGACGAACACCCCGTCGACGTCGCCCGGTTCATCGCCACGGTGCGCTCGGGGGACACGGCGGCAGCCCTCGCCATGGTCCCCTACCGTCTTCAGGACATGGCCGACGACGGCCTCGGCCTCCTCACCGTGCTCGGTGTCGAACGGGCCCACGTGGTCGGCGCGTCGATGGGCGGCATGATCGCCCAGACCATGGCCATCAGCCGGCCGGAGCGGGTGCTGACGCTCACGTCGATGATGTCCTCGACGGGGGAGAGCGCATACGGCCGGTCCACCCCCGAGGCGCAGGCGGCGCTGTTCAGCCCGAAACCGTCGGACCGCGAGGGGTACATCGCGGCGGCGGACCGGGAACTGGTGTGGGCGTCGAAGCGCTACGGGGATCCCGCGGTCCTCCGGGAGCTGGCCGCGGCCAGTTACGACCGTGCGCACCACCCCGCCGGGCTCGGACGCCAGCTCGGTGCGATGGTGCTCGGCGGCTCGCGCGCGGACGCGCTCCGGCACCTGCGGGTACCGACTCTGGTGATCCACGGCCTGGACGACACGCTGATCGACGTCAGCGGCGGTCGGCGCACCGCTGAGCTGGTGCCCGGAGCGGAACTCCTCCTGGTCCCCGACATGGGACACGACCGCCCGCGCCGGCTCTGGCCCGAGATCATCGACGCCCTGGTGAGGCACACCGGCTGAGCACACGTCCCGGACGCCCGCCCCGCGCACGGCCGTGATCCGCGAGATGCCACGGGACATGACGGACGATACGGTGGAAGCGGGTTGCAGCCCGAGTTTCCCTGACGTCCGGCTCTCCGGCCCGTGGTACGGCTCCCCGGCCGCGTCCGCAGCACCGAAGCAGGTGAATCATGAACCGAACTCGCCGCCCCACCGCACTCGCGTTCCTGGTCACCCCCGCGCTCGCGATGAGCCCCGCGACGGCCGCCCACGCCTGGGCCGCCGTCCCGCCGGGCGCCGTGTCCCTCGCGGCCTGCCATGTCGAAACGGACTCGGCCGGGCGGTATCACCTGTGGGGCGAGGGTTTCCCCAGCGACATGAGGGTGAGTTACTCGGGTGCCACCCCGCAGTCCTCCGCGGGCACCGTCTCCACGGACCGTGCGGGCAGGTTCGACCTCGGCGGTCTCAGCGGCGGCACGTTCGTCGTGACGACGGCCGACGGGAAGACCCAACTCACCTGCGCCGCGGTCCGCCACTGACGCCAGGACCCCGACGGGGGCCGTCACCGTCCGCTGAGCGGCGACGGCCGGCCCGCCCGGCTCACTTGTAAGTGATGTCCGAACTCGCGTACTTGCAGTAGGTCCCGTCCGGCCCGCTCCCGTTCGTCGGCGGCTCCGCGCCCGTGTTGTTGCCGATGTACTTCTGGCAGGGCACGATCTTCTTGCTGCTGTCCCCGACGATCGTGATGTTCTTCAGCGTCGCGCTGTCACCGTAGTTGGTGTTGATGCCGACCAGCGCGCTGCCCTTGTAGGTCGCCTCGATGGTGTTGAGGTTGATCGTGCGCTTGTACTGCGTCTTGCAGTTGCCGCACGAGCGGACCAGCTTGCCGAAGTTCCGCACCGCGAACGTGGACACGTTGAGCGTTCCGGCGCCGTTGAACTGGAACACCTTGTCGCTGGCCTCCTTGGCGCCACCGCCGGAGACGGTGTACACGTTGGACGACGAGGAGCCCTTGAACGTCGCCGCGTCCTCGCCGACGTCCTCCCACCACACGTTCTGCAGCGTGCAGCTGCCCTCGCAGTGGATCCCGTCCGCGGCGGGCGCGCCGATGATGACGTTCTTGAGGACCGTGCCGGCCGCCAGGTCGAGGATCGGGTCCTGGTCCTCGCTCTGTCCGCCGGTGCCCAGGGCGCCGCTGCCGTACAGGCGCAGCATCCCGTAGTCCTTCGTGCCGGACAGCTTGATGGTCGCCGTGACCGCCTGGCTGCCGCTCGCGGTCGGCCAGGTGGCCGCGTTCGCCTGCGCTCCGTTAGTCATGACCATGCCAAACGAGAGCCCCAGGGCGGCCAGTCCGCCCAGCAGGGGGCGTGCACTGGTCCGTGCTCGTGAAGTCATGTCCCGTATGCCTTCTTTCGAGTGTGGGGGGTCTGGTGGGGTGCCTTTCAGGTCGATGTTCTCTGTGTTGAATGATGGACGCACATGTGAACTCTTCGGTCGGACGCCTGTGCGGACAGGGTCGTCGCCGGGCCCGTCGGTCAGCGTGCTGAACGGAACGTAGGGTGAAAGCGCTTTCTAGTCAACGCCTCGCACAGGATTCGGCCGACATGGCGGCGAGCCCCGCATGCGGACGTGGGAGCGCTTCCAAAGCGGGCCATGTGCATGCCACGATGCCGGGAGCTCCCCGGCCGGTGCCCGGCTGACCCCCACGCTCAACGGCACCACCTGCACGGCCAGTTGACGGTCCCGTCACCCCTCGTCAGGAAGGCCCCCGTGAAGCCGCAGCCCAGCAGAACGCCGTTCGCCTCGCTCCTCAGCGTCTGTGTCCTCGTCCTCGCCCTGGTGGTGACGGCAGCCGCCGTCACGGCGCTGGCCCGCGGCCCCCGTCAGGTGACCACCGGCGCCGCCCGGGCCGACCACTGGGTGGCCACCTGGACCGCGATGCCCCAGCTCACCGAGGTCGGCAATCTGCCGCCCGCGCCCTTCACGGGGGAGTCGTCGGTCCTGGCCGACACCACCCTGCGCCAGACCGTCCGGGTCACCACCGGCGGGCACCGGCTGAGGCTGCGCTTCTCCAACGCCTACGGCGACACCCCGCTCCCGCTCACCGCGGTGACCGTGGCGCTCCCCGAGGGCGGCCGGGCCGGCGTCAGCGCCGTCGTCCCCGGCAGTGTCCAGCCCGTCACCTTCTCCGGGCGCGCTGCCATCGTGGTACCCGTCGGCGCCCAGGTCGTCTCCGATCCCGTGGACCTGGAAACGGACCCCGGCGCCGAACTCACCGTCACGGCGTACACCGCGCAGGGCCAGCCCGACCATGCGCTCACCTCGCACCCCGGATCGCGCACCACGTCGTACCTCCTGCGCGGCAACCACGTCCAGGACCCGGACCTCACCGGTGCCACACCGGTCGACCACTGGTACCTGCTCAGCGCCGTCGAAGTGCGGGCGCCTGCCGCGACCCGTACCGTGGCCGTCGTCGGTGACTCCCTCACGGACGGACGGGGCTCCACCACCAACGGCAACGACCGCTGGCCCGACCAGTTCTACGACCGGCTCCGGTCCCTTCCCGCCACCTCGGGCATCGCGGTGATCAACCAGGCGGCGGGCGGCAACCGGGTCCTCAACGACGGCCTCGGCCCCAACGTCCTGGCCCGCCTCGACCGTGACGTCCTGTCCAGCAGCGGAGTCTCCTGGCTGATCGTCTTCGAGGGCGTCAACGACATCGGGACGGCTGCCGCCACCCCGCAGGCCCAGCGAGCCGTCGCCGACGACCTGATCGCCGCCTACCGGCAGATCGTCGTGCGCGCCCACGCCCAGGGCATCCGTGTCTACGGCGCCACCCTGCTGCCCTTCGGCGGCAACGCGTACGACGACGGAGCGGGGGTCCGGGAGGCGGCCCGGCAGCGGGTCAACGCCTGGATCCGGGTCCCCGGCCACTTCGACGCGGTGCTCGACTTCGACCGGGTGGTACGCGACCCGGCCGATCCCGCCCGACTGCGCGCCGACCTCCAGGTCGGCGACGGGCTCCACCTCAACCCGACGGGGTACGGGGCGCTGGCCGCGGCGGTCCCCTCGCACCTGTTCGGCGCGCGCTCCTGACCCGGCAACACGCCTTCTAGGCCGGACCGGCTTCGGTCGGAACGGTCGCCGGGGTCGAACCGGCCTTCGCCGGAAGGTGGTTGAAGAGCAGGTTCAGGACGATCGCCGTCAGGCAGCCCGCGCTGATGCCGCTGTTCATCACCGTCTGGAACCAGTCGGGGAACTTCCCGTAGACCCCCGGCACCCCGACCGGCAGCAGGCCGACCGCCACCGACACGGCCACCACCGTCAGGTTGTTGTTGCCCTGGAAGTCGACGGTCGCGAGCGTGCGCAGACCGCTCGCCGCGACCGTCCCGAACATCACCAGACCCGCACCGCCCAGCACCGGCGCCGGAATCGCCGCGACCACCGCGCCCAGCTTGGGCAGCAGGCCGAGCAGCACCAGGATGCCGCCGGCCGCCGCGACCACCCAGCGGCTGCGCACCCGTGTCATGCCCACCAGGCCGACGTTCTGCGCGAACGCCGTGTACGGGAAGGTGTTGAAGACACCGCCGAGGACGGTCGACAGCCCGTCGGCGCGCAGCCCGTCGGCCAGGGACCGCGGCTCGACCGCCCGGCCGGTCATCTCGCCCACCGCGATCAGGTCACCGGCCGTCTCCGTCATGGTCACCAGGGCCACCACCAGCATGGAGACGATCGCCGAGACATGGAACGTCGGGGTGCCGAAGTGGAACGGCGTGCTGATGCCGAGCCAGTCGGCGTCCCCGACCCCGCCGAAGTCCGTGAACCCGAAGGGCACGGCCACCGCGAGGCCCACCGCGATGCCGGTCAGGACGGCGATCCTGGCCAGGTAGGCGGGTGCGAACCGCTGCACGCCGAGCACCACCGCGAGCACGAAGGCGGCCAGTGCCAGGTTCTTCGGCTCCCCGAAGTCCTTGGCACCGACGCCGCCCGCCGCCCAGTTGCCCGCGACCGGCAGCAGGGAGAGTCCGATGATCAGGATCACGGTGCCGGTGACCAGGGGCGGGAAGAAACGCAACAGCCTGCCGAAGACCGGCGCGAGCAGCATGATCGCCAGCCCCGCCACGATCACCGAGCCGTAGATCGCGGGCAGCCCGCCGCCCGTCGTACCGATGAGGACCATCGGCGAGACCGCCGCGAACGTACAGCCCTGCATGATCGGCAGCCGTACGCCGAACCGCCCGACACCGACGCACTGGATGAGCGTCGCGATCCCGCACACCAACAGATCGGCGGTGATCAGGTACGCCAGGTCGGCCGGCGACAGCTTCATCGCACCGCCCACGATGAGCGGCACGGCGACGGCGCCCGCGTACATCGCGAGCACGTGCTGCAGGCCGAACGCGGCCAATTGCCGTACGGGCGGGACCTCGTCGACGGGATGGACGGGGGCGGTGGTCGTGGCCACGGGTACTCCAGAGCGGGGACGACATCCGGACAGCACGAGACCGTAAGCGGCTTGAACGGTTTGTTGATTTCTGGGGGGTTGCCGATACGTGTCGAGCCCACCGGGCGCGATGGGGTCCGCTACGACTCCGTCCGCACCGCTGCCTGCCGTGACCCCGTCCGCGCCGCCGCCAGCAGGGAGTCCCAGTCGGCGAGCTTGACCACGCTCCGGCCCAGCCGGGCGCCGAGCGCCGCCTCGGCCCGCTCGATGGCCTGCCACCCCGTCCACTCGACCGGCTCGACGCCCTCCGCGCGCAGCGCAGCGACCGGATCCCGTGCCACTTCCCTGCGCAGCAGCACGGGGGTGTCCGCCAGGAGGGACGTCACCGTCTCCTTGGCGTCGGGCCGGTTGGTGCCGATGACACCGGTCGGACCCCGTTTGATCCAGCCCGCCACGTAGTCACCGGACACGCCGAAGCAGCTGTGCAGGACGCGGCCCGCCTCGTGCGGCACGGTCCCGCTCTCCTCGTCGAACGGGAGTCCGTCCAGCGGCACTCCGCGGTATCCCACCGAACGCAGCACCAACTGCGCCTCGACGGTCTCGTAGCGGCCGGTGCCCCGCACACCGCCGAATCCGTCCGGCTCGGTGCGTTCGAAGAGCACCCCGCCCACCCGGCCGTCGTCGTCGAGCACTTCGACCGGGCGCAGGAAGAAGCGCAACCGGATGCGGCGGTCGCCGGCCCCGCCGCCGCGGTCGCCCCAGCCGCGCAGCACCTCCACGTTGCGGCGCTGGGCGGCGGGCAGCGCCGACGGCTCGGCGCAGTCCGGGTCGAGTGCCAACTCGCCCGGCTCCACCATGACTTCGGTGCCGGGTAGGCCGCCGAGCTCGCGCAGCTCCTTGGTGGTGAACCGGGCCTGCGACGGACCCCGCCTGCCCACCACGTGGACCTCTCTTATCCGGCTCCGTGTCAGCGCCGTCAGGGCCGCCTGCGGCATGTCCGTCGGGCTCAGCTCCGCCGCGCCCCGGGCCAGCATCCGCGCCACGTCGACCGCGACATTGCCGACCCCGATGACCACCGCCGACCGGGCGTCGCGTACGAACCCGGCGTCGACGGCGTCCGGATGGGCGCTGTACCAGGACACGAACTCGGTCGCCGACCAGCTGCCCGGCAGGTCCTCGCCGGGGATCCCGAGCCGCCGGTCGGTGGCCGCCCCGACGCAGTACACCACCGCGTGGTACAGCTCCCGCAGCCGTTCCACCGGCACTCCGCCCGGCCCGCCGACCCGCACCCCGCCGAGGAACCGCACCCGCTCGTGCTCCAGGACGGTGCGCAGGTTGCCCTGCAGTGACTTGATCTTCTCGTGGTCCGGGGCGACCCCGTACCGCACCAGCCCGAACGGGCAGGGGAGCCGGTCCAGGACGTCCACCCGCACCGTGGAGTCGAGCTGGACGAGGTTCTGGGCGGTGTAGCACCCGCTCGGCCCGGAGCCGACGACGGCGACACGCAACACGAGGAGACTCCTTGCCCGAGGGGCTGGTGGCTCCAGCATCCCACCGGCCCGGCGACCTCGACAGGGGCCGCAGGGGTGAAGCGGACGCGGGTCAACGTGCGCGGAGTGTGATGATGTTATCGCTCAGTGGTGTCCTGGCGGTGACCCGTCCGGTCCTCCGTGGCGAAGAACCGGGACAGGTCCCGCCGTGCGGCCGACGGCGCGGCATCCGGCGGAAGACCCAGCTCCCGGTCGAGGCCGTAGCGTGCGAACAGCTCCGCCCGCAGGACCGGTACGGGCATCGGGGCGCCCGGGACCAGCGCCGCGTACACGGCCCCCATCAGCAGGGCCCGCAGCATCGGGTAGTCGGTCGTCACGTTCTGCGAGCCGTACCGGGCGACGGTGTCGCCGAGCAGCTCCGCCAGCCGGCGCTGCTCGGGGCACTGCACGAACCCCTCGGCCTGGAGCAGCCCCGCCATGTGCTGGCGCATCAGCACCGGCCGCTCGTCGGCGAGGCCGAGGATCGCGTCGATGGCCCGCGCCAGCCGCTCCCGGCCGTCCTCGGTGTGCGGCTCGTGCTCCAGCGCCTCTTCCAGCGTCCGGTGCATCAGCCGGTGCACGGCGGACTGGACCAGCTGTCGCTTGCCGGGGAAGTAGTACGACACCAGTCCGCGCGCCGATCCCGCCCGGTCGGCGATGTCGCCCAGCGTGGTGGCCTCGAAGCCGTGCTCGTCGACCAGCTCGACCGCGGCCTGCAGCAGCCGCTCCCGGGAACGCCGGCGCAACTCTTCATTGACCGATGCGCTGCGCGGGGACATCCTGGAACTCCTGCGTTGACTGGCTGCCAGCCAACTATAATCGACGCGGCGGGCACCGCACTGCGCGGGGCCGGGTCAGGGCTGCCGTCCGCCCGGGGCGACACGGGGGAGCGTCTCGGGCGGACGCGCGGCCGGTCAGGCCTGTGTGGGCGTGGCCGGTCGGCGGGCCACGCCCACCAGATCGAGGACCGGCAGCAGTGCGTCCGGCCGCTCGTCCACCGGCAGGTGGTCCACGAAGTGCACCCGGCACCCGAGCGCCGCCGCCCCGCCGTCGGCGGTCCTGCTGTCCCCGACCATCACCGTCCCGGCCGGCTCGGCCCCGAGCGCGTCCAGGGCGACCGCGAAGAGCCGCGGGTCCGGCTTCTGGATCCCGTGCTCGTAGGACAGGACGTAGGTGTCCACGTACGCGTCGAGCCCGTGCGCGCGGAAGACCGGGCGCAGGTCCCAGCCGATGTTGCTGACCACACCGATGCCGACGCCGTGCCCGCGCAGCGTGCGCAGCACCTCCTCGGTGTCCGGGTACGGCGTCCAGGCCGCCGGGGTCATGTGCCGCTCGTAGAGCGCGTCGTGCAGGGCCGGGTCCGGCAGTGTCACCCGACGGGACAGGCCGGTGTAGGCGGCCCGGTGCAGTTCCGCGCTCTCGTCCCGCACCGCCCACACCCCGGCCAGCTCCTCGGGCAGCGCGACCGGGTTCGCCCCGCCGGGCTGTGCCCCGGCCACCTCGAGCGCTCGCGCGGCGTCCAGCAACTCCCCTTCCGAGTAGCCCACTTCGGCTGCGGCGAGCACCGCCCGGAGCCAGGATTCGGTGGACTCGACGCGGAAGAGGGTCCCGGAGAAGTCGAAGAGCACGGCAGTCATGCGCCGGACTCTACCGACGGCGCCGGCCACGCATGCTCCCGGCCGCCGCGCTCCCACTCGTAGGCCAGCACCGCCAGGGCCACCACCAGCGCGCCGAGCAGCCAGCCGCCGAGCACGTCCGAGGGCCAGTGCACACCGAGCCAGACCCGGGTCACGCCGACGCCGGTGACCGACACCCAGGCCGCCACCAGCGCCGTACGCCACACCGCACGGCCGGTGCCGCAGCGGTGCAGCAGCCACAGCAGCAGGCCGCAGACCACCGTCGCCGTCATCGTGTGACCCGAGGGGAAGGCGGCGTAGTGCGCCGAGTCCACCGGGTCCGGCCACTGCGGGCGCGGACGGCCGACGGCGGCCTTGAGGGACTGCTGGGCGACCGTGCCCAGCGCGCAGGTCAGGGCCAGCCACAGCGCGGTCCACCAGGCCGCGTGCCGCCACACCAGCCACGCCGCGACGGCCGCGCAGAGCAGGCGCATGGTCAGCGGGTCCCAGACCCAGTCAGCGAGGATGCGCAGCACGTGGGTGGTGTCCCGGTCCGCCACGGCCCAGCGGTGGGTGGTGCCGGCGATGCTCTCGTCCACCGCGAGAAGAGGTGGCCACTCGCCCGCGACGAGGGCGAGCAGCAGCGCCGAGGACAGGGCCAGAACGGCGGTCGTGAGGAGCGGGGCGGGGCGGTCGCTGGGTGCGGGTGGCATGGCGTGATCTTTGCCGAATCATTGCCCGAAGGCCAATTGGTCTGCCGGACAAGGCTTACCCGAGCGCGCGCAGCCCCGGTACGAGCGCCACCAGCACAGGGATCACCGGGACCAGGGTGGCCGTCGCGGTCAGCCGCAACCGGTGCCGGGCCGGAAGCCGGTCGGGGGCGGTGAGCAACCGCTGGACGCGGTGCGGGACATGGGCGTGCGGGCTGGGTCCGGGGCCGAACACGCCCCGGTCCTCGTTCAGTTCGACCAGGGCGAGCGCGGTGGTGAGGCGGCCGTGTCGCCGGGAGGCCATGTCGTCGGCGGCCAGCTCGACCAGGCGGTGCATCTCCTCGCGGAACGCGGCGAACACCGGGATCTGCGGGAACCCGTCCGCCAGCGCGGCCGAGCAGTGCAGCAGCCAGTCGTGCCGGGCCTGTGCGTGCCCCTGCTCGTGGGCGAGCACCGCGTCCAGCCGGCGGCCCTTCAGTCGCCGTAGCGCGGCCGTGGTGACGACGAGTCGAGGCGCCGGGCCGGGCAGCCACCACGCGTCGGCACGCTCGCCCTCCAGGACGACGAGCCGGCCGCCCGCCGGTTCCTCACCGGGCAACAGCGGCGCCCGCAGCAGGAGTTCGGCCCGGCGACGGCGCAACCGGGCCCTGGCCCGCAGTACCTCGCGCACCAGCATCGCCCCGCTCCACAGCCCCGCGCAGGCGAGGGCCACCGCGGTCGCCGCCGCCCACGGTCCGTCGGTACCGAGCGGGTAGGCGTCCGCCACCCCGCTCGGGGCAGTCGCGAACACGTGCCCGCGCACCGCCCGCCAGGCCGCCGCCGCGCTCAGCGTCATCGACAGCGCGCAGCACAGCAGTACGGCCGCCACCACGCACTGCCACGTCCACAGGGCGACCACCGGCTCCCGCTCCGTCCAGTCGGCGCGGGCGAGCAGCCGCGGGCCGACGACGGCGGTCAGGGCGCCGAGCAGCAGCAGTGCCACAGGGACCATCATGGCCAGCACCCTATGAGCGGGGAACCGCACAGGGGTACAGCCTGTTGCGCCAAAGTGACGCAAGCAACGTTTGCGCCGCGAGAGCCGTCACTTCCTCACAGCGCCAGCAGCATCGCCACCATGCCGATCCCCATCGACAACCGGCACGCGCGGGCCAGTTCGGGCCGGTCGCCCCAGCCGGTCGCGCCGGCTCCGGCTCCGGCGGCCCCGGCACCGGCGGCCGCCACCGCGCCGGGCACCAGCCGCGCCCCGGCCAGCAGGACGTAGCCGGTGAAGTAGAGGAGCAACAGCCCGGTCAGCAGCGGGACTCCGGAGCCGCCGTGGTGGTGGCCGCCGGGGGAGGCCGCCATCGCCACCGCCATGTAGACCATCGTCGCGGCCCCGACCAGGTGGTGCAGATGGTGCGGGCCGCCGCGGACGCTCCACAGCGCGCGCAGCGCCGCCGCCCCGAACACCGCCGCGTACAGGGGCCAGGCCCACACCGGCGGGGTGAAGTCGGCCGGGGGCACGGCCATCGCGGCCATGCCGAACCCCATCAGCGCCTCGCCGCCCGCGGCGCGCCGCTGTGCCTCGACGCTGCTGCGCATCCGCAGCAGACAGTAGGCCCCGGTCGCCGCGCACAGCGCGACCAGCAGCCAGCCGGGCGAAGCCGGTCCGTGCACGCGCACCTCCCCGCTCGACGTCGCATCGATGGATGCGATGCCCCGGCCAGGCAGCGCGCACGCCAGCGCAAGGGTGTACACGGGGAGCATTCGCCGGAGCACGGCGGGTGAGCAGGGGCTGTCCCACGCCGCGTCGCGCCGAGCGTGCCGGTCCGGCCGCCCGCGAGTGCGTTCGCGAGGGCGTTCGCGAGTGTTTTACGAGTAAAACACATGCTAAATTGCTTGGTATGAGCACCGCGACCCGTCCCCTTCCCCTCGCCGGGGTGCTGCGCCTCGGCCGGCCCTCCGACATCTGGTTCAAGCCCGCCCTCAGCGTGGTCGCCGCGGTCGCCCCGCCCAACCTGGCCCTGCTGGCCCTCGGCCGCCTCGACCTGGCGATGTACACGATGGCCGGATCGCTGTGCGCCCTCTACGGCCACAACCGTCCCTACCCGGCCCGCGCCCGCACGCTGGCCGGGGTGATCCTCGGCATGGTCGCCGGTCTCGCCGTGGCCCTCACCACCGCCTCGCTCACCACGAACGCGGTCGTCCTGGTCACCGCCGGCGCCCTCCTGGCCGCCGTGCAGAAGGCCCTCTGCGACGCCACCCGCGTCGGCCCGCCCGGGAACGTGGTCCTCACCTTCATCAGCTCCGCCTCGCTGTTCGCGCCGCAAACCCCCGGCCAGGTCCCCGGCCATGTCGCGCTGGCCCTGGCGACGGGCGCCTGGGCCTGGCTCGTCGGCATGGCCCCGGGGCTGCTGCGCCCGCACGGCCCGGAGCGCCGGGCCACCGCACACGCCCTCGACGCCACCGCCGCCTACGCCGACACACGCGGCACGGCGGACGGCCACGCGAAGGCCCGCGCCGCAGCGGCCGCCGCCGTACAGGCCGCCTGGCAGTCCCTGCTGGCCACCGGGGCCCGCACCGACCGCACCCGCCGCGCCCTCGAACACCTCGTCGTCCGCGCCGAGGTCGCCCTCGCCGCACCCGCCGACGCCGACCCGGCCCCGCTCCGTGGCTGGGCCCGCGCCCTGCGCGGCACCGGACGCGTCCCCCGGGTGGCCGGAGCCGACGACGAACTCCTCGGCCTCGACGCCGAACTCGCCGCGCCGCACAGCCCGTTGTGGCGCCGACTGGGCCCGCTCGCCCCCCTCGCCGCCCGCACCGTGCTCGGCTGCGCCCTCGCCGGTTACGCCTCCCTGGCCCTCGGTGTCGGCCGCCCCTACTGGGCGCTGGTCACCGCCGCCTCCCTCTACCAGGCCAACGTCACCCTCACCTGGAGCCGGGGCGTCCAGCGCGTCGTCGGCAACGTCCTCGGCGTCCTCGTCTTCGCCGCCGTCGTACCGCTCGCCCATCTGCACCCGGCCGCCCTGGTGCTGTGCTGTCTCGCCTTCAACTTCGGCGCCGAGGCGCTGATCAGCCGCAACTACTGGCTCGGCAGCGTCTGCGTCACCCCCATGGCCCTGCTCGTCACCGAGTTCGCCCGCGCCCAGGACGCCGGACAGCTGATCACCGAACGGGTCGTCGACACGCTGGTCGGCGCGCTCGTCGGCTTCGGCACGGCGGTCATCGTCACCAACCGCCGGGCCGGCGACCGCCTCGAACACGCGCTGACCGCCGTCGAGCGGGCCCGTGAACAGGCCGCCCGCCTGCTCGCCGAGCCGCAGCCGGCCCCCCGCGCCCTGGAAACCGCCCGGCGCACCCTGTCCGCCGCCCTCGCCGAGCTGCGCGCCACGGCCGACGCCGCGTCCGGCGAGTGGTGGCAACGCGCGCTGCCCCAGGAGCGGGTCGTGCTCGCCGAACAGTCCGGACACCGTACGCTCGCCGCGACGGTACGACGCCAGGGACCGCACACCTGGGACAGCGCGAGGACAACGGAGGACGTACGGCCATGACGGCGACCCACGGACGACCGGCGGCCGACGGCGGGACGGGGAGGGAAGCGGCAGGCAGCGGGGCACGGAGCGCGGCCGGCGAGGCCACGCGGGGCCCGGACCGGATCGCCGGCCGGGACGACACCGTCGCCGCGGTCGTCCGGCAGTGGCGGTCCGTCCATCCCGACCTGGACACCGGGCCCATGGAGGTGATCGGCCGGATCAACCGCTGCGCCGCCCTCCTCCAGCAGGCCGAGGACGCCCCGCTGCGCCGGGCGGGCCTCAGCCGCCCCGAGTTCGACCTGCTCGGCGCGCTGCGCCGCACCGGCCACGAGCTGACCCCGAGCGAACTCGCCAAGGAGACCTTCTCCTCGGGCGCCGCCGTCACCAAACGCCTCAAGCAGCTCACCGAGCGCGGCCTGGTCGAGCGGCGCGGTGACGCCCGGGACCGCAGGGTCGCCCACCTCCGCCTCACCGACGCGGGCCGTGAACTCGTCGACGGCATCCTCCCCGAGCAGCTCGGTTACGAGACGGCCGTTCTGTCCGTCCTCGCCCCGCAGGGCCAGGGCGAACTCGCTGGACTGCTCGCCGAGTTGCTGGGCCGGCTGGAGGGCAGGATGGGCGCGCTGCGGGCCTGAGCCCCTGCCGTCAGATCCCCGGCCGGTAGCGCAGGGGATGGTCGTCCGGCACCTCCACCAGCACGATCCTGATGCCGTCCGGGTCGGTGATCCACATCTCGACCAGCCCCCATGGCTCCCGCACCGGCGGCCGTGCGATCTCGACGCCCTTCGCCACCAGCTCCTCGTGCGCCGCCGCGGCGTCCGCGACCTGGAGCCACAGCTGCACGGCCGGCGCGGCGGCGGCGTCCGAGCGCCCGGAGACCTCCAGGAATCCGCCGCCGAGGAAATAGACCGTGCCCCGCTCCGGTCCCGTACCGAACTCGCGGTAGACGGGGAGGCCGAGCTGCTCGCCGTAGAAGGCACGGGAGCGCTCGGGGTCGGTGGGGTGGACCAGGGTACGGCTGCTGAGTACGTGCACCATGGGACCGGAGCGTAGTGCCCGGCCGTGGACGGTCCCGGGAACCCGGAGCCGAACAGCGGCGATAGGCTCGTCCCCGGCTCACCGCGCCCGAGATCGGAGAACCCGCCCATGGAGCCCATGGACAACGCCCCCGCCGCACTGGCCTTCCGCGCCGCCACCGACGCCGACGTGGACGTGCTGGTCGCGCTGATCGAGTCGGCCTACCGGGGCGACGCCAGCCGCGCCGGCTGGACCACCGAGGCGGACATCCTGGACGGGCAGCGGACCGACCCCGAGGGCGTCCTCCAGGTGATCAAGTCGCCGGACAGCGAACTGCTCACCGTCGAGCGGGACGGCCGGGTCGTCGCCTGCTGCCAGCTCGAACACCGCGGTACCCACGCCTACTTCGGCATGTTCGCGGTCAGCCCCGCCCTCCAGGGCGCCGGGCTCGGCAAGGCCGTCATCGCCGAGGCGGAGCGCCGGGCCCGGCAGGACTGGGGCGCCACGGAGATGCACATGACGGTGATCTCCGTCCGCGACGACCTGATCGCCTGGTACGAGCGGCGCGGCTACCGCCGTACGGGAGAGATGACCCCGTTCCCGTACGGCGACGAGCGCTTCGGCATCCCGCTGCGCGCCGATCTGCGGTTCGAGTTGCTGGTCAAGCCCCTGGTGTGACCCTCGGGCGGTGTGAGTTCAGGCGGTGTGACCTCAGGCGGTGAAGCGGGCGGTGCGCTTGATCTCCGGGTAGTCGGTGGTCGCGCCGTCCAGCTGCAGGGCGCGGACCAGCCGCAGCTGGTCCTGGGTGTTCACCACCCAGCCGATCACCCGCAGGTCCGCCTTGCGGGCGTGCTCGACGACCTCCAGGGTCAGCCGCCGGATGTTGAGGCAGAGGGTCGCCGCCCCCGCCTCCCGGGCCCGCTCCACCACGTCGGTGCCGTACCGGCTGGCGATCAGTGCGGTCCGTACCCCCGGCACCAGCCTGGCGATCTCGGCGACGGCCTCGTCGTGGAACGAGGACACCTCCACCCGGGACACCAGGTCCCGCCGCTGCATGACCTCGGCCAGCGCGCGGGCCGCCGCGACGTCCTTGATCTCGGCCTGTAGTGGGGACTGCACCGCCTCCAGGACTTCCTCGAACACCGGCACCCGTTCACCCCGGCCCGCGTCAAGGGCGCGCAGTTCCTCCAGGGTCTTCTCGGCGATCGGGCCGGAGCCGTCGGTCGTGCGGTCCACCTCGGCATCGTGCATGACGACCAGGGCGCCGTCCTTGCTGAGGTGCAGATCGAGTTCGATCAGGTCGAGGCCGGCCTGCTGCGCGGCGACGAAGGAACGGAGGGTGTTCTCGGGCTCGACGCCCATGACTCCGCGATGACCGATGGTAAGGAAGTTCAAGATTCATCTCGCTTCCGTCGACGGCGGCGGTGGGGGTGCGCGCGGACCGTACGACGGGACGTCGCTGTCCACGCGGCTGGGCGCAGCCTAATGGCCGCTCGTCACGATGAACCCGTATCTACACGGGGGGATTGGAGCGCCGGGCGCGCGGCGTCTGGTCCCTGACCCCACTGGCGGTCACCCGGTGGTGGGCGCGTTGCGCCGTGCATTGACCGGCCGGATCCATGCGGTGCCCCGGAGCTGACGCTCTCTCACCTCTTCTCGTGGATGTGACTGCATTCACGGTTTCGCACAGGAAAAAGCGCGGTGAAGGTGCGGTGGTGCAGGATAATTTCCTGAGGGCCCTCTTGCTGGGAGAAACCCCGTATGCATACGGTGTCCTAACGGAAGCATCTCCCGTGGAGGATGGATCATGACGGAAATTCTTGTGCAGGTGGGCTCGGAGGAGCAGGTTCCTCCCGTGACCAGGGTGGTCGAGCACCCCGCGTGGCCCATGCTCAAGAATGCCGTGGAGCGGATCCGGCCATGGCAGTCCAAGGACGGTTCCATCGACTTCGCCGCCGAGGGCGCGCCGGCCCGCGGCGACGCCGGGCGGGCCGTGGACGTCGTGATCGACGCCGTGGAGGAGCTCTCGCCGCTGCTGCCGCACGACGCCGAGTACCACCGGGCCCTGGTCCGCGACCTCCGTGCGTGGGCCGACGGCGGCTTCCAGGTGCCCGACTTCCTGGACTCGCTGCTGGCCTTCCAGCCCGCCGCGAACCGCGCGGACGGCCTCCAGCACCTGGTCGTCTTCCCGATGTACACGCAGAACGGCAACCCGGACCGCAACCTGGAGGCGGTCGTGCTGCGCATGGTCTGGCCGGACTGGCTGGCCGAGCTGGAGCGCACCCGCTACGACAACCCGCTGTTCTGCGGCATCAAGTTCGAGGACTTCACGGCCGGCTACGACACCAACTCTGCCGTCCTCTTCCCCGAGACCATCGCCGTGCGCGAGGCGCCGGAACGTTTCTCTTGGGGTGGCATCTTCTGTGACCGCGAGGCCGCCCGGTTCCGCCGGGTCACCGACGCGGCCGTCGGCATCCTGGGCCTGAACCTGCCCGAGGACATCGCCGCCATGGTCCACGACCAGAAGCGCTGCGAGGAGGCCTTCGTGCTGTGGGACATGGTCCACGACCGCACCCACAGCCACGGCGACCTGCCGTTCGACCCGTTCATGATCAAGCAGCGCCAGCCGTTCTGGATGTACGGCCTGGAGGAGCTGCGCTGCGACCTCACCGCCTTCAAGGAGGCCGTCAAGCTGGCGGCCGACGGCGTCCCGCAGGCCCGTGACGTGCAGTACGCGGTGCTCTTCGACCGCATGTTCCGCTTCCCGGTCACCGGCGACCGGGTCCGCAACTACGACGGGCTCGGCGGTCAGCTGCTCTTCGCCTACCTGCACAAGCACGACGTGGTCCGCTGGACCGACAACAAGCTCGCCATCGACTGGGAGCGCGCCCCGCTGGTCACCAACCAGCTGTGCGCCGAGATCGAGAAGCTGTACAAGGACGGCATCGACCGCCCGAAGCTCGTGCACTGGTTCGCCGGCTACGAACTGGTCGCCACCTACCTCGCCCCGCACCCCGGCTCCAAGTGGGCCAAGGGCCCGGACGCCCTGGACCTGAGCCTGCCGCCCCGCAAGCTCGTGGACGACGTGCTTCCGGACGAGTTTCCGCTGAGCATGTTCTACGAGGCCCTGTCCAAGAAGCTGAAGACGGTGATCGCCGAGACCAAGGGCATCACCGCGGACAGCGCCGAGCCGGTCGCCGCGTGAGCGAGCGGCCGCGGAACTCCGCTCAAGAGGGGAAGCACATGGTGGGCAACGGGTCTCTCAGTGGTGCGGTGATCGCGGTGGCGGGCGCGGGCGGCCCCGCGGGCCGGGCGACGCTGCTGCGTCTGGCCGAGGCGGGCGCGACCGTCGTAGGGGCGGACAACGATCCGCAGCGGCTGTCGGAGGCCGTGGACGCGGCCCGCTACGCGTCCGGCGGCGCCAGCGTCATCGGGGACACGGTCGACCTGCTCGACCTCCGGTCCACCCGGGACTGGGCCACCCACGTCGAGAAGGACTTCGGCCGCGTCGACGGCCTGGTGCACCTGGTCGGCGGCTGGCGGGGCAGCGAGACCTTCACCAAGACCAGCCTGGACGACTGGGACTTCCTGGAACTGCTGCTCGTCAAGACCGTGCAGCACACCTCCCTCGCCTTCCACGAGGCGCTGCAGCGCAGCGAGCGCGGCAGGTACGTCCTGATCAGCGCGGCCGCCGCGAGCAGGCCCACCGCGGGCAACGCCGCGTACGCCGCGGGCAAGGCCGCCGCGGAGGCGTGGACGCTCGCCCTGGCCGACTTCTTCCGCAAGGCCGGGGGGCCCGAGGGCCCGACCTCGGCCGCTGCCATCCTGGTGGTGAAGGCGTTGGTGCACGACGCGATGCGCGCCGAGCGGCCCAACGCGAAGTTCGCGGGCTTCACCGACGTCAAGGACCTGGCCGAGGCCATCGAGGGCGTCTGGAGCAAGCCCGCCGCCGAACTGAACGGAAACCGTCTGTGGCTGACCGAGAAGCCGTGAACCCTCCCAAGACCGACGCGCGTCGCCACCACGACCCGCAGGTCCGCGGTTTCGCCAGTGACAACTACGCCGGTGCGCACCCCGAGGTGCTGGCCGCCCTGGCCCTGGCCAACGGCGGCCACCAGGTGGCCTACGGCGAGGACGAGTACACCGAGAACCTCCAGCGGATCATCCGCAGCCACTTCGGGGCCACCGCCGAGGTCTTCCCGGTGTTCAACGGCACCGGGGCGAACGTCGTCGCGCTCCAGGCGGTCACCGACCGCTGGGGCGCGGTGATCTGCGCCGAGAGCGCGCACATCAACGTCGACGAGGGGGGCGCCCCCGAGCGCATGGGCGGCCTCAAACTGCTCACCATGCCCACCCCCGACGGCAAGCTCACCCCGGAGCTCATCGACCGGCAGGCGTACGGCTGGGACGACGAACACCGAGCGATGCCGCAGGTCGTGTCCATCACCCAGAGCACCGAGCTGGGCACCCTCTACACCCCGGACGAGATCCGCGCGATCTGCGAGCACGCCCACGCGCACGGGATGAAGGTGCACCTGGACGGCTCCCGGATAGCCAACGCGGCGGCCTCCCTGGACGTGCCGATGCGCACGTTCACCAACGCCGTCGGCGTGGACATCCTCTCCCTGGGCGGCACCAAGAACGGCGCCGTGTTCGGCGAGGCGGTCGTGGTGATCAACCAGGACGCGGTCAGCCACATGAAGCACCTGCGCAAGCTGTCCATGCAGCTCGCCTCCAAGATGCGCTTCGTGTCGGTGCAGCTGGAGGCCCTGCTCGCCAGGGACCTGTGGCTGCGCAACGCCCGGCACGCCAACGACATGGCCCAGCGGCTCGCCGAGGGCGTCCGTGCCGTGCACGGCGTGGAGATCCTCTACCCGGTGCAGGCCAACGGCGTCTTCGCCCGGCTCCCGCACGACGTGAGCCTGCGCCTGCAGAAGCGGTTCCGGTTCTACTTCTGGGACGAGGCCGCCGGCGACGTGCGCTGGATGTGCGCCTTCGACACGACCGAGGAGGACGTGGACGCCTTCGTGGCCGCGCTCAAGGAGGAGATGGCGCGCCAGTAGATGCATAGATATGCGGTCATTCGAAAGGTCATTGACGCTCGGGTGATCGCTTTTCTATGCTCTGCCGCCATGGAGCTGATCCAGAACAACGCCGACCTGTCCGCATATCTGGCTGCCGACGAGGCGATCGACCACCACCACCCGGTGGTGCGCGAGGCGGCCGCGAGGCTGGCGGGGGAGGCCGAGGACTCGTATGCCTATGCGCGGGCGGCATACGAGTTCGTCCGGGACGCGATCCCGCACTCCGCCGATTCCGGCGACCCCCGGGTCACCTGGCGCGCCTCGGACGTCCTGGAGCGGCGCACCGGCATCTGCTACGCCAAGGCCCACGCCCTCGCCGCCCTGCTGCGGGCCGAGGACGTCCCGGCGGCCCTGTGCTACCAGCGGCTGGCGCACGACGACGGCGCGGGCTGGGCGGTGCACGGTCTGGTCGCCGTCCGCTTCCACGGCGCCTGGCGCCGGCAGGACCCGCGCGGCAACAAACCGGGCGTCGACGCCCGCTTCTCCCTCGACGGCGAGCGGCTGGCCTGGGTCCCGGACCGGGAGTGCGGCGAGGTGGACTATCCGTTCCTGTACGCCGAACCGCACCCGGCCGTGCTCGGCGCCCTCAAAGCGGCACGAGACCGCGCCCACCTCTGGAGGACACTGCCCACCGCGCTCTGAGGCGGTGAGGTGGGGCTCAGATCGCCTCGGCTGCCTTCAGCTGCTCCGGGGTGGGGGCCGAGCCGCCCAGGTGGGCCGGGAGCCACCAGGTGTCCGTGGTGTCCTTCGGGCGGGCCGGGTAGGCACGCTGGGCGGCCTCCAGCAGCTCCTGGACGCGGCCGCGCAGCCGGCGGGTGATGGCGCCCGCGTACTGGTCACGGGGCGCCTCGACCGGCTCGCCGACCCGGATGGTGACGGGGAGGTGGTTGCGCTTGAAGTTGCGCGGCTGGCCCTTGGTCCAGATGCGCTGGGTGCCCCACAGTGCCATCGGCACGAGCGGGACCCCGGCCTCCTGGGCGAGGCGGGCGGCGCCCGACTTGAAGCTCTTCAGGGTGAAGGACTGGGAGATGGTCGCCTCCGGGAAGACCCCCACGATCTCACCGGACTTCAGCGAGTCGAGCGCGTGCTCGTACGCCGTCTCGCCCTGCGCGCGGTCCACCGGGATGTGCTTCATCCCGCGCATCAGCGGACCCGAGATGCGGTGCCGGAAGACCGACTCCTTCGCCATGAACCGCACCAGGCGCTTCTGCGGCAGTGCCGCCAGGCCGTCGAAGACGAAGTCGAGGTAGCTGATGTGATTGCTCACCAGCACCGCACCGCCCGAGCGCGGGATGTTCTCCGACCCCTGGCAGTCGATCTTCAGGTCCCAGACCTTGAACAGCGTCTTGGCGAAACCGATGACGGGACGGTAGACCAGCTCTGCCATGGGCGGGACGGACCCTTTCTGCTCTGCCTGGGGAAGGGGTTCCCGGCGGGAAGTTACGCAGCCGTAGGTTTTACGGCGTCTCGCAGATCGTGCCCGAAGAACGGACGGGGAGCCAGCCCTGGTGCCGTGGAGCGGCGAGATCCTCGTCACGTTGGCCTAGTGATCCACCTTGGACTTTTAACCATCCTTTACTCTGCACGTACCGTCAGCCTCCGTACGAGCAGGAACATCTCGCACCCCAGGCAGTATCCGAACGCCGCGTTGAGGAAAGCCGCGGCGAGCGCGGCCCCGGTCGCCGCCAGCACCAACCACTCCGGACCGAGGGTGAATCCGACCAGACCCAGCCCGGCGAAGACCAGCCCCACCGCCTGCGCGAACCGGGGCGGCTCCGGCGCCTCGAACTCCGTCGGGGGAGCGAGCCTCGGGCGTACGACGGTCCGGAAGACCCAGCCGTACGGTGAGCGGCCCACCCCGCCGGCCGCGCCGAACGCGAACGCCAGCGTCTGCCAGGCCAGGATCCAGGGGTTGCGGGTGATCAGTGCGGCGGCCAGCACGACCGTCGTCACGGCCGCGCCGAACCGCGGCCCACGTGCGTCGATGTCCATGAACCAAGGATTCCGCCCCGGAGGCCGTGGTGGGGCCGGGAATCTTTGCAGTCTTGTGAACGCTGCTGCCGGTGACGGGCCGCCGCGTGTCAACCTGTCCGGATGGTGACCGGACTGGTGGTGTGCGTGGCGGTGCTCGCGGCGGCGGGCGTCTACGGAGTGCTGCACAGGCGGCGGAGCGGGAGGATACGGGTGCGCGGGCGGGACGAGGGAAAGCGGCTCGGAGCGGCGCAACTCGGCGGCGAACTGGGTGAGCGGGCCACGCTGGTGCAGTTCTCCAGCGCGTTCTGCGCCCCGTGCCGGGCCACCCGACGGGTCCTGGACGAGGTCGCGGGAATGGTCCCCGGCGTGGCGCACGTCGAGATCGACGCGGAGGCGCATCTCGACCTCGTACGCGAGCTGGACATCCTCAAGACGCCCACCGTACTGGTGCTCGACGCGCAGGGGCGAGTGGTGCGCCGGGCCACCGGACAGCCCCGCCGGGCGGATGTCATAGCGGCGCTGGGAGAGGCGGTCTGACGGACGTGCTGATGACGGTGAGGCAGCTCCCATATGCCGGGACGTACTTGACTGGGCGCACCACCTATCGTCAGCCTGACCGTATGCCTCAGGAACTCCTTCTCTTCGGACGGGTCCACGTGGACCTGGCACGCACCGCGAGCGCGCGCTGTCCGGGCCGTTGAGCAGCCACGGCCCCGAAGACCGCCTCCCGCAGAAGGAAATCTCCATGACGGCCACGCCCGACCTCGGCACGCCCCAGCTCGCCTCTCCCGATCTGCTCCGCTCCGCCTTCCGGCGGCACGCGGCCGGCGTCGCGGTGATCACCGCACCCGGCGCCGGCGGCCCGGTCGGCTTCACCGCCACCTCCCTGGTGTCCGTCTCCGCCGAGCCGCCGATGCTCTCCTTCGGCATCGGCACGGGCGCCTCCAGCTGGCCCGCGATATCGACCGCCGAGCACATCGGCGTCCACATCCTCGGCGAGCACCAGGCGGAGCTCGCGGCCACCTTCGCGCGCAGCGGCGCCGACCGCTTCGGGGCGTCCACCGGCTGGCGCGAGGGGCACGCGGGTGTTCCCGTCCTCGACGACGTCCTGGTCTGGCTGGTGTGCCGGATCGTCGCCCGGGTCCCGGCCGGCGACCATCGCATCGTGCTGGCCGAGGTGGTCCTCGGCGATCCCTCCCGGGCCGGCCGCCCGCTCCTCTACCACCAGGGCGGCTTCAACGGCCTGCGGGATTGATCACGCGTCCCTGGTTCCGCGCGGGCGTCGAGTTCCGGTTACGCTGCGTTGCGAAGGTCACAGTTCAAAGCGCTTGCTTAGCGGGAACGAACTGAGTGTACTGACGAGTAATATTTCGTTCGGAGCGCGCGGCCGCCCCGACCGGGATCGGCCGCTTCAGGAGCCTATGCTGCCTGCAAGAGGCAGCCCAGAAAAGACGATGCAGTAGGAGAGCCGGCGTGAGCCTGAGGATCGTTGTCACTGTGAAGTACGTGCCCGACGCCACTGGCGACCGGCACTTCGCCGATGACCTGACCGTCGACCGGGACGACGTGGACGGTCTGCTCTCCGAGCTGGACGAGTACGCGGTCGAGCAGGCGCTGCAGATCTCGGAGAACTCGGACGACGACGTCGAGGTCACCGTCCTGACCGTCGGCCCCGAGGATGCCAAGGACGCGCTGCGCAAGGCGCTGTCGATGGGCGCGGACAAGGCGATCCACGTCGAGGACGACGACCTGCACGGCACCGATGCGATCGGCACCTCGCTGGTGCTGGCGAAGGCCATCGAGAAGGCCGGCTTCGACCTGGTGGTCTCCGGTATGGCCTCCACCGACGGCACGATGGGCGTCGTCCCGGCGCTGCTGGCCGAGCGCCTCGGCGTCCCGCAGGTCACCCTGCTCTCGGAGGTCTCGGTCGAGGACGGCACGGTCAAGGGCCGCCGGGACGGCGACGCCGCCTCCGAGCAGCTGGAGGCGCAGCTTCCGGCCGTCGTGTCGGTGACCGACCAGTCGGGTGAGGCGCGGTACCCGTCCTTCAAGGGCATCATGGCGGCCAAGAAGAAGCCGGTGACCTCCTGGGACCTGTCCGACCTCGACATCGAGGCGGAGGAGGTCGGTCTGGAGGGTTCCTGGACCAAGGTCGAGGACGCCGCCGCGCGTCCGGCCCGTACCGCGGGCACGATCGTCAAGGACGAGGGCGAGGGCGGCAAGCAGCTCGCCGAGTTCCTCGCGGGCCAGAAGTTCATCTGAGCCCCGCAGCCGCCGACCGCACCTCAACTTCGTTTCGCAGGAGAGCAATCCCATGGCTGAAGTCCTCGTCTACGTCGATCACGTGGACGGTGCCGTCCGCAAGCCCACCCTGGAGCTGCTGACCCTGGCCCGCCGCATCGGCGAGCCCGTCGCGGTCGCCCTCGGCGCGGGCGCCGCGGAGACCGCCGCCGCGCTCGCCGAGCACGGCGCGACCCGCGTCCTCACCCACGAGGCGTCCGAGTACGCCGACTACCTGGTCGTGCCGAAGGTGGACGCGCTCCAGGCCGCCGTCGCCGCCGTGTCCCCGGCCGCCGTCCTGGTCCCGTCCTCCGCGGAGGGCAAGGAGATCGCCGCGCGTCTGGCGCTGCGCCTCGGTTCGGGCATCATCACCGACGCCGTCGACCTGGAGGCCGGCGACGAGGGTCCGGTGGCCACCCAGTCGGTGTTCGCTGCCTCCTTCACGACCAAGTCCCGTGTCTCCAAGGGCACGCCGGTCATCACGGTCAAGCCCAACAGCGCCGCCGTGGAGGCCGCCCCGGCCGCCGGTGCGGTCGAGGCGCTCGCGGTGACCTTCTCGGACAAGGCGACCGGTACCAAGGTGACCGGCCGCACCCCGCGTGAGTCGACCGGACGTCCGGAGCTGACCGAGGCCGCGATCGTGGTCTCCGGTGGCCGCGGCGTCAACGGCGCCGAGAACTTCGCGATCATCGAGGCCCTCGCCGACTCCCTCGGCGCGGCCGTCGGCGCCTCGCGTGCCGCCGTCGACGCCGGCTGGTACCCGCACACCAACCAGGTCGGCCAGACCGGCAAGTCCGTCTCCCCGCAGCTGTACATCGCCAACGGCATCTCCGGCGCCATCCAGCACCGCGCGGGCATGCAGACCTCCAAGACGATCGTGGCCGTCAACAAGGACGCCGAGGCCCCGATCTTCGAGCTGGTCGACTTCGGCGTGGTCGGCGACCTCTTCGACGTCGTCCCGCAGCTCACCGACGAGGTCAAGGCCCGCAAGGGCTGACCGCCACCAGGCTGCCCGAGGCCCCCGTGACCGGCACCGGTCACGGGGGCCTCTACGTGTGGCACAGCCTCATCGGAGCAGCCTCATCGGCGCAGGCTCGTCAGCGCAGGCTCAGCGAGACCTGTACCGGCAGATGGTCGCTCGGGAACTGGCCGTGCATCGAGAAGGTGTCCATCGTCGCCCGGTGCGTGATCACACCCGGCGAGGTCAGGATCCAGTCGATCCGGTCGCCGTCCGGCTTGAGCCGGCGGTAACCGTGGAAGGTCGCGTACCGGGGGCCGCGGTGCTCCGCCGCGTCCCAGGTGTCGACGAGCCCGGAGTCCAGCAGGGTGTCGTAGGCCGGGTTCTTGTGGGCGTAGGCGTTGAAGTCGCCGGTCACCACGACCGGCAGCGCCGGGTCGAACTCGGCGATCCGCTTGGCGAGGAGCGTGGCGCTGCGCTCGCGCGCGTACTGGCTCCGCTGGTCGAAGTGGGTGTTGGCGACGTAGAACTCCCGTCCGTCGTCGGCGAGATCGCGGAAGCGGACCCAGGTGACGATGCGGGGGAAGGCCGCGCCCCACGTGTTGGAGCGGATGACCTCCGGGGTGTCGGAGAGCCAGAAGGTGTAGTGCTCCACGGGAGCCAGCCGGCGCAGGTCGTAGTAGACGGCGGTGGACTCGTCCCGGCTGCCGCCCTCGCGGCCGGTGCCGATCCAGTCGTAGTGCGGCCCGAGGTCGGCGCCGATGTCGAGCAGTTGCTGGTAGAGCCCCTCCTGCGTGCCGATCACCTGGGGCCGCGCCCGGTGCAGCAGTTCACGCATCACCGGTCGGCGGTCGGCCCAGCTGTTCGGCTCGGCGGTGTCGGCGTACCGCAGGTTGAAGGTCATGACGTCGAGGCGGGGTGCCGGCCCGGCCGGTGCCGCGAGGGCGGCGGTCCGGCGGGCGCGCGGTGCGGCGGAGGAGGCGGACGAGGCGGTGACGGCGGCACTGGAGAGGGGCAGGGTGACCGCTGCGGCCAACAGGACCTGCAGTCCCAGCCGGCGGGTGACTCGGCGCTGGTTCGGCACGACGGCTCCTTCAGGGGGGGCACAAGCCGGACGGGCGGGCGACGAGCAGTCTGATACCCAGGTGTGTGATGAGCGTGAACATGCCCAGATGGGGGCGTGTCGTCCCGTGGACATGGTGTTGACCGCCGCGAAGGCACCCGGATAACTTCACTCAACGGATTGTTGATTCCGTACAGTGGAAAACAGGAGGGTGTGGGATGGGCCAGGGCCAGCAGGAGAAGGTGGCGACGAGCCTCGCGGGCGCCGTCAGCGAGGAGATCGGCGCCTCCCTCGCCCCCGTCGACGCCGAACTCGAGCGCCGCTATCCGGGTGATCCCGGGACCCGCCAGCCCGTCCACACCGTGTACGTCCCCGCGGACGCCTTCGAGGCCGGCACCATCCGCTCGTGGGGTGACCGGGCGCTCGCCGCCCTCGACGAACACGCCCCGGACGCCGCCTCCTTCGCCGCCGTGCTCGGCCTGTCCGAGGACCTCGCCGAACCCGTGTACTCCCGCGTCCGCGCCAAACTGGAACGCGAGCCGGTCGAAGACCTGCGCGTCGACTTCGAGGACGGTTACGGCCCCCGCCCCGCCCCCGAGGAGGACGCGGCGGCGGCCAGGGCGGCCCGGCTGATCGCGGAGGCCTGCCGGATCGGGACCGCGGCGCCGTACATGGGCATCCGCACGAAGTGCATGGAGGCCGCGGTGCGGGACCGGGGCATCCGCACCCTGGACATCTTCCTCACCGGCCTGATGCAGGCCGGCGGCCTGCCCGACGGGCTGGTGCTGACCCTGCCCAAGGTGACGTACCCCGAGCAGGTCACCGCGATGGCCCGGCTCCTGGAGGCCTTCGAGAAGGTGCACGGCCTGGCGCCCGGCCGGATCGGGTTCGAGATCCAGATCGAGACCAGCCAGGCCATCCTGGCCGCCGACGGCACCGCCACCGTCGCCCGGATGATCCAGGCCGCCGACGGCCGCGCCACCGGACTGCACTACGGAACCTTCGACTACAGCGCCTGCCTCGGCGTCTCGGCCGCCTACCAGGCCGCCGACCATCCCGCCGCCGACCACGCCAAGGCGGTCATGCAGGTCGCCGCGGCGGGCACCGGGGTCCGCGTGTCCGACGGCTCCACCAACCTGCTGCCGGTCGGGCCCACCGCCCACGTGCACGAAGCCTGGCGGCTGCACTACGGCCTCACCCGCCGCGCCCTGGCCCGCGCCTACTACCAGGGCTGGGACATGCACCCCGGTCACCTCCCCACCCGGTACGCGGCCGTCTTCGCCTTCTACCGCGAGGGCCTGGAGCAGGCCGCCGCCAGACTCGCCCGGTACGCCAACCGCACCGGCGGCGACGTCATGGACGAGCCCGCCACCGCCAAGGCCCTCAGCGGCTACCTGCTGCGCGGCCTGGACTGCGGTGCCCTCGACACCGCCGAGGTGACACACCTGACCGGTCTGACCCGCGCCGACCTGGACGGCTTCGCGACACCCAGGCGCGGCGACCTGACGACTTCCGCACACTAGATCCCCTCGTCGACCCCGCCCGGGTCCACACCCTCGTCGGGCAGCGCCGTGGCACGGTCAGGTAGCGGCCAAGTCACAGCATGCGCGGGCCACTTGAACCGTCCCTGTCACCGCCCCGTACTCTGGTGCGCCATTCACGGAGTGTCAGGAGCGGGGCTGTGGTGTCGGGTACGTACGGACAGGCTGACGGGACCGGTCGCCTGCTGGCCGGGCGGTACCGGGTCGTGGCCCGGCTCGGGCGCGGCGGCATGGGTGTGGTGTGGCGCGCCCTGGACGAGGTTCTCGGCCGCGAGGTCGCCGTCAAGGAACTGCGTGCCTACACGGACAGCGCGGGGCCCGAACTGGCCGACCTGCGGCTGCGGATGCAGCGTGAGGCACGGGCGGCCGCCCGGGTGCGCCATCCCGCGGTGATCGTGGTGCACGACATCACCCAGGTCGAGGGCCGGCCGCTCATCGTCATGGAACTGGTCGACGGACCCTCTCTGGACGACGTGCTGCGCGAGCGCGGCACCGTGGGCCCCCGCGAGGCCGCCCGCATCGGCGCCGAGGTCCTGGACGCCCTGGCCGCGGCCCACCGGGTCGGCGTCCTGCACCGGGACGTCAAGCCGGGCAACATCCTCCTCGACCGTTCGGGCCGGGTCGTCCTCACCGACTTCGGCATCGCCACCATGGCCGACCCCGGTGACGGCTCCGCCACGCATCTGACCCGCGGCGGCGAACTCGTCGGCTCGCTCGACTACATGGCCCCCGAGCGGGCCCGGGGCGCCGATCCCGGCCCGGCCGCCGACGTCTGGGCGCTCGGCGCCGCCCTCTACGCGGCCGTCGAGGGAGCCTCACCCTTCAGCCGTACGTCCACCTTCTCGACGCTCACCGCGATCGTCGACGAGCCCCTCCCGGAACCCCACCGGGCCGGACCGCTCGCCCCCGTCCTGCGGCGCCTGATGGCCAAACGCCCCGAAGCCCGACCGGGCGCCGAGGAGGCCTGCGAACTGCTGCGGGAGGTGGCGCGGGAACCGGGCCCGGACACCCCGACGACGGCCCTGCGGGGGCGCCCAGGGTCCCTTGGAACGCCGGTCGGCGCGCCTGCCCAGCAGCCCGGAGCGGGGGTGCCCGCCGGGCCGGGGGTGGGTGAGGCCGAGGTGGTCGGCGCTGGGGCGGCCGAGGGCCGGTCAGGCGGCGGTGGGGCGACCGAGGGGCGCTCGGGCGAGGTCGGGGTGGGCGAGGGGCGGTCGGTCGGCGGTGGGGTGGCCGAGGGGCGGTCAGGTGAGGTCGAGGGGGACGACGTCGGGGTGGCCGAGGGGCGGTCAGGTGAGGTCGAGGGGGACGACGTCGGGGTGGCCGAGGGGCGGTCGGGTGAGGACCAGGTGGTCGGTGGCGGGGCGGTCGAGGGGCGGCAGGGTGGTGTGGTGGCGGCCGGCGTGCCCGTCGGGGACGCCGGGACGGGCGGGGGTCCGGCGGCCGAGACGTGGCCGGGCGACGCCCCCGCGGTGGACGGGCAGGCGGCTGGGCAGGGGGCCGCGCGTGGCTTAGGGCGCGCGCCGCGGCGCCCCGGTCCCGACGGCCGGTCGAGACCCGCCCCGCCGCCTCCGGGGCGCCGCGGCGACCGTCGGACGGGCCGCCGGGCCGGACGGCTCGCCACGATCGCCGTCGCCGTCGTCCTCGCCACCCTCGGTCTGACCATCGCCCTCCTGAACGACAAGGGGCACCCGGCGAAGCCGGACGCGGCCCCGCCCTTCTCGGCCCCGGCCGGAGCCTCGGCGAGTGTCCGCGGTGCCGGAAGCGGGCACTCGGCCGATCCGGACCCCGTGGGGCAGGGCGAGGAGGCCACCACCGCCCCCACCGGCGGCGCCCTCCACCCCAAGGACGGCAAGGCGTCGGCCCACCCGTCCGCCTCGGCCCCGTCGGCGAACGCCTCCGGCCCCGGCCCCTCGGAGAGCGCGGGCACCGCGGCCGCCACCTCCACCCCCTCCGCCACGGTCACCCCGGCCTGCCAGGCCACCGGGAGCGGCACCTACACCTGCGAGGTCCGGAGCGCCGCCAAGTCCTACTCCTCCTCGGGCGACGTGGTCGGCAAGGTCCATCCGGGCTCCCACGCGTTCTCCTGCCAGGCCGACCTCGGCCGCCGCGCGACGCACGGCCGGTGGACGAACGTCTGGTGGGCCGAGACCGACGACGACAGCGGCAACACCGGCGTGTACATCAGCGACGTCTACATCGAGGGCGGCGACAACGACGAGCCGCTCCCCGGACTCCCCGTCTGCTGAACGTCCACATACCGCTCCAGGCCCGACGCCACCGACCAGCTCCGCTCGGCGAACAGCCGGGTACCCCGTCGGCACAACGCGGAGTCGGACCGCGCCCGGGCGCAGAACTCCTCGGGCGTGCTCCCGAACAGCTCCCGCAACTCGGCCGAACCGGCGAGGAGTTCGGTGAGCAGAGGGCGCTGGCCGGGGTGATGCCGGGGAGCGCCGGTGCCGTCGTGCAGTACGCCGTGGCGGTTGACGTAGGCGTGGACGCCCGGGAGTGATGTGCCGTCCGCGAGGCCGACGCGAACGGCCGGGGCGGGCAGCCAGGCCCGTTCGAAGTTGCCGTCCGGCAGCGGCACGCCCTCGCTCGCGTCGATCACCTCCAGCTGCCGTCCGTCCAGCCACACGACGAACAACTCGCTTACCGCCGCGGTGGATCGGAATGGCGACGCCGAGACGTAGCCGAGGCGGCTGACGTGCGCGGAGACGCCCACCGCGAGGCCGGTCACCCAGGCACGCACCATGGGAATCGGTCCGGCGACCCCGAACTCGGCCATCTTGTGCTGGAGTTGGGCGGGGCAGGCGTTGGAGCCGACCGCGAGCACCGGCACCCGGCCGTCGTCGTGCACCAGCCGGTCCAGCGGCAACAGCCGGTCGCCGTCGAGGAGTCCGGAGTCCGCCGGCCAGCTGCCGGGGTAGCTCAGCGGATGGTCGCGCGGCGCCCTGTCGAGGCCGAGTTCCACGAGCGTGGGGCCCGTCATGCGCGGCTCAGTCCGCCGGGGGCAGCTCGCCCGAGCCGCGGGTGATCAACCTGGTCGGCAGCTCGATCCGCTCGGGCGCCAGGAGCGTACCGTCCAGCTGGCGGAAGAGCCGCTCGGCGGCGGTCCGGCCGAGCAGGGCCGAGTCCTGGGCCACGACCGTGATCCCGGGACGCAGCAGATCGGCGAGCTCGATGTCGTCGAAGCCGATGAGGGCGACCGGGCGGGACAGTTCCGCCAGTACCCGGATCACGGTGACCGTCACCCGGTTGTTGCCCGCGAAGACCGCGGTGACCGGGGCGGGCCCGGACAGCATCTCCTCGGCGGCCCGGCGCACCCGCTCCGGATCCGTCACCCCGAGCGAGGTCCACGCCTCCTCGACGGGTATGCCGGCGTCCTCCATCGCGGCCCGGTAACCGCGCAGCCGCTCGGCCGCGGTGTGGATCCGGGGCATGTCCCCGATGAACCCGATCCGCCGGTGGCCGTGCGCGATCAGATGGGCGACCCCGTCCCGGGCGCCGCCGTAGTTGTCGGAGAGCACCACGTCGGCGTCGATCTTCCCGGCCGGACGGTCCACGAACACCGTCGCCACGCCCGCCCTGATCTCCGGTTCCAGGTACCGGTGGTCGTCCCCGGCGGGGATCACCACCAGGCCGTCCACCCGGCGCGCGCACAGCGCGAGGGCCAGCTCCTGCTCGCGGTCCGGGTCCTCGGCGCTGGAGCCGTTGATGAGCAAGGCCCCGTGCGCGCGGGCCACTTCCTCCACCGCGCGGCTCAGCGGGCCGTAGAAGGGGTCGGCGAGGTCCTCCAGGACGAGACCGATGCTCGCGGTACGGCCCTTGCGCAGCACCCGCGCGCTGTCGTTGCGCCGGAAGCCGAGCGCGTCGATCGCCTCCTGGACCCGACGCTCGGTGTCCGGGGTCACCCCGGGCTCGCCGTTGACCACCCGGGACACCGTCTTCAGTCCCACGCCGGCCCGCGCCGCCACGTCCTTCATCGTCGGCCGGGTCCCATAGCGGGAGCCGGGAAGACGGTCTGCGCGGCGGGAGGTCTCGGGCACGATACGGCGTCCTGTCCTGTCGTCCACGGGAGGCACGGGGCTCACGGGTCGGTGTCCTGGCTCAAGGTTTGTATCAGGGATACACAAGCTCATGCGTTTGTATGAGGATGTGGCGTCGAGCATAGAGCCTGGACAACGTTGTCAGATGCAAGGGAGACTGTCCACCGCAATCTCCGGCCTGCGCCCCCACCGCTTGACCGGCCTGTTCTTTACTCGGCTACTCATGGTTGACGGGGAGATCTGACTCTGATGCACACCGACCTCGTGGCGTCCCTCGACATCGGCGGCACCAAGATCGCCGGCGCGCTGGTGGACGGCCACGGACGGATCCAGGCGCGGGCCCAGCGCCCGACGCCCGCCCAGCAGGACGGCGAGACGGTCATGGGGGCCGTCGAGGAGGTGGTCGGCGAACTCGCCGCTTCACCTCTGTGGGAGCGGGCCGGTTCGCTCGGGATCGGCAGCGCGGGGCCGGTGGACGCCTCCGCCGGCACCGTGAGCCCGGTCAACGTGCCGGGCTGGCGGGACTATCCGCTCGTCGAGCGGGTGCGCGCGGCCGCCGGGGGGCTGCCGGTCGAGCTGATCGGCGACGGTGTCGCCATCACGGCCGCCGAACACTGGCAGGGCGCGGCCCGCGGCCACGACAACGCCCTGTGCATGGTGGTGTCGACGGGGGTCGGCGGCGGCCTGGTGCTCGGCGGCAAGCTGCACCCGGGGCCCACGGGCAACGCCGGCCACATCGGCCACATCAGTGTCGACCTCGACGGCGACCCCTGCCCCTGCGGATCCCGTGGCTGTGTCGAACGGATCGCGAGCGGCCCGAACATCGCCCGCCGCGCGCTCGAGGGCGGCTGGCGGCCCGGTCCCGACGGTGACACCTCGGCGGCGGCCGTGGCGGCCGCGGCCCGGGCCGGCGACCCGGTCGCCGTGGCGTCGTTCGAGCGGGCCGCGCAGGCGCTGGCGGCGGGGATCGCGGCCACCGCGACCCTGGTCGAGATCGACATCGCGGTCATCGGCGGGGGAGTGGGCAAGGCGGGGGACATCCTCCTCACGCCGCTGCGCAAGGCGCTCACCGACTACGCCACGCTCTCCTTCGTCCAGCGCCTCACCGTCGTGCCCGCCCAGATGGGCACGGACGCCGGCCTGGTGGGTGCCGCCGCTGCCGCACTGGCCCGCAGGCCGGACGCGACCGCGGCCGGGGTCTGAGCCGCCGGCGGCGCCGGGTGGCGGCGTCGAGCCCGGTCGGCCGGGGTTCAGGTCCGGCCGACCGGGCTGCTCGGTGACGCCTGATCATCCTGCGACGCCTCATCAATCTGCGACGCCTGATCATTCTGCGCGGTTACGGTAGGATCTGGTCGACTCTGTTGGAAAGAGTTCGGTGGAGATCGTTCGGCCCGTGACGCGTGCCGCCGCCGGTTGCTCGTTGCTCCGCTCGCGGGGCCGCCCGTGACTCCTCGCGCCGCGCGCAGTTGAAACGGGCATGAAGAAGCGCAGCATGCTCGCCATCGCCAGCCTGGCCACCGGATTCGTCGTGGCCGCCATCACTCCGTCCCACTCGGCCGACAACGGATCGCTCGGCGACCTGAACGTCTCGGACACCCTGGAACACGTCGACCCCGGGGTGAGCCAGGACAGCTTCCACGTCGACCCGGATTTCCTGGGGCAGGAGTAGCCCGGCGCCACAGGGGCGAACAGGGGTGCCGGTGTTCCGCGGAGGGACACCGGCACTGCGTCATGCGCGCCCTCAACGGGAACTGGTTTCCGTGGCAGTGTGGAGCGGGCAAGCCACAGGGGGCCGAACAGGGGGCCGAACAGAAGAGGGGGAGTCCGTGATCGTCTGGGTCAACGGCGCGTTCGGTGCGGGGAAGACCACCACCGCACGTGAACTGATCGAACTGATCCCGAACAGCACGCTCTTCGACCCCGAGGTCATCGGCGCGGCGCTGACGCACCTGCTGCCGGCCAAGCGCCTCGCCGAGGCCGGTGACTTCCAGGACCTGCCGATCTGGCGCCGGCTGGTGATCGACACGGCGGCCGCGATCCTCGCCGAGCTGGGCGGAACCCTGGTGGTTCCGATGACGTTGCTGCGCCAGGAGTACCGGGACGAGATCTTCGGCGGCCTCGCCGCCCGCCGAATACCTGTCCGCCACGTGTGCCTCGCACCGGCCGAAACGATCCTGCGTGAGCGAATAGCCGGGCGGGAGATCCCGCCCGACCTCCCCGACGGCGAGATGCGGGTCCGCCAGTGGTCGTACGACCGGATCGAGCCCTACCGCGCCGCCCTCGCCTCCTGGATCAGCGCCGACGCCCATCTCGTCGACACCGGCGAACTCACGCCGTACGAGGCGGCGGTGCTGATCGCGGCGGCGGTGGACCGGGGCGACGCCGCGGTCTGCGACATCGTACAGACGCCCGAACCCACCGCCGAGACCGTGGCCGCAGGCGTCCTGCTCTTCGACGAACACGACCGCGTCCTCCTCGTCGACCCCACCTACAAGGCCGGCTGGGAGTTCCCCGGCGGCGTCGTCGAGCCCGGCGAGGCTCCCGCGCAGGCGGGTGTCCGCGAGGTCCATGAGGAGACCGGGATACGGCTGGAGGAGACGCCCGGCCTGCTGGTCATCGACTGGGAGCGGCCCACGCCGCCCCGCTACGGCGGACTGCGGCTGCTCTTCGACGGCGGCAGGCTGGACTCCGCCGAGGCGGCCCGGCTGGTGCTGCCCGGGCCCGAACTGCGCGACTGGCGTTTCGTCACCGAGCAGGAGGCCGCCGAACTGCTGCCGCCGGTGCGCTACGAACGACTGCGCTGGGCGCTGCGGGCCCGTGAGCGCGGTGCCGCGCTCTATCTGGAGGCCGGCGTCCCGGTCGGTTGACCCCACCTGACGTCTCCGTCCAGGGCGACGCCCCGAACACGGTCCGGCCGCCCGGCGGCTGCCGCCTCCGCACCCGCTGCCCCAAGTTCGCGGGGCAGCCGCGGGCGACTCCCGCCATGCGCCGAACCCCGGTCCGCCGACGGCCCCGACGCCGTAGTGGACCCCCGTCCGGAGACGGGGGTCCACTGCCGTCGGCAGAGCGATTCAGCCCGCCGCGTAGTTGCGCAGGAAGAGCGCCTCCGCCACCGACAGCCGCTCCAACTCCTCGGGGGACACGCTCTCGTCGACCGCGTGGATCTGTGCCTCCGGCTCGCTCAGGCCGATGAGCAGGATCTCCGCCTGCGGGTAGAGGCTCGCGAGGGTGTTGCACAGCGGGATGGAGCCGCCCTGACCGGCGTACTGCATGGTCTCGCCCGGGTAGGCCACCTTCATCGCGTCGGCCATCGCCTGGTAGGCCGGGCTCGCGGTGTCGGCACGGAACGGCTGGCCCTGGCCGACCGGCTCCGTCCGCACCCGCGCGCCCCACGGTGTGTGCGCCTCCAGATGGGCCTGGAGCAGCTTGCTCGCCTCCGCCGCGTCCACACCCGGCGGCACCCGCAGGCTGACCAGGGCGCGGGCGCCGGCCTGCACCGACGGGGTGGCGCCGACGACCGGCGGGCAGTCGATGCCGAGCACCGTGACCGCCGGACGGGCCCAGATGCGGTCCGCGACCGAACCGTCACCGATCAGCCCGACACCGTCCAGCACCTTCGCGTCCTTGCGGAACTGCTCCTCGTCGTACTCCAGACCTTCCCAGCGCGACTCCGGCGCGAGCCCGTCGACCGTCGTCGAACCGTCCTCGGCGCGCAGCGAGTCCAGCACGCGGATCAGCGCGGCCAGGGCGTCCGGGGCGGCGCCGCCGAACTGCCCGGAGTGCAGATTGCCCTGGAGCGTGTCGATCTGGACGCGGACCAGGGTCATGCCGCGCAGGGTCGTGGTCACGGTCGGCAGCCCGACGCGGAAGTTGCCCGTGTCGCCGATGACGATCGTGTCCGCCGTGAGCAGTTCCGGGTGCTGCTCGGCGTACCGCTCCAGGCCGCCGGTGCCCATCTCCTCGGAACCCTCGGCGATCACCTTCACGTGGACCGGCACACCGCCGTTCGCCTTCAGCGCCCGCAGCGCCAGCAGGTGCATGATCAGGCCGCCCTTGCAGTCGGCGGCACCGCGTCCGTACCAGCGGCCGTTCCGCTCGGTCAGCTCGAACGGCGGGCTCGTCCAGGCGGCCTCGTCCAGCGGCGGCTGCACGTCGTAGTGCGCGTACAGCAGGACCGTTTTGGCACCCTCCGGACCCGGCAGGTAGCCGTACACCGACTGGGTACCGTCCGGGGTGTCCAGTACGGCGACGTCCCGGAAGTCCTCGGCGCGCAGCGCGTCGGCCACCCAGGTCGCGGCCCCCTCGCTCTCGCTCTTCGGGAACTGGGTGAAGTCCGCGACCGACTTGAAGGCCACCAGCTCGGCGAGCTCCGCCTTCGCCCTGGGCAGCAGGGCGGCGACGGTCTCGGCGACCGGATTGGACGACATGGGCACGCTCCTCGTGGGTGCGACGTTGAACTGGTGTGTCCACCGATCCTCCCACAGTGGCCTGCGGCGATCTCCGCCGTAGGATGCGGGGGGACGGGTGACAGGTGTCGGCCCACGGAGAGGGACCGACGGGGCCCGGCCCACGGCTTGATACGGCTTGATACGGCTTCTACGGCTTGATCGGAGCGGCGGACCATCGTGAGCGGCGAGAATTCTTCGGCGGACGACGTGCAGGCGGACGACGCGCAGCGGGTGTGGGACGTCGTCGTGGTGGGCGCGGGACCCGCGGGCGCCTCGGCCGCCTACGCGGCGGCGGTCGCGGGACGGCGCGTGCTGTTGCTGGAGAAGGCCGAACTGCCCCGGTACAAGACCTGCGGCGGGGGCATCATCGGTCCCTCCCGCGACGCGCTGCCGCCCGGCTTCGAGCTGCCCCTCAAGGACCGGGTGCACGCGGTCACCTTCTCCAACAACGGACGGTTCACCCGCACCCGCCGCTCCAAGCAGATGATGTTCGGGCTGATCAACCGGCCCGAGTTCGACCAGCAACTGGTCGAGCACGCCCAGAAGGCGGGCGCCGAACTGCGTACCGGGGCCGCCGTGCAGCGGGTCGAGCAGCACGGCTCGGCCGTACCGGACCGGCGCACGGTCGCCGTCGTCCTCCAGGGCGGCGAGACCCTGCTGGCCCGCGCGGTGGTCGGCGCCGACGGCAGCGCCAGCAGGATAGGGGCGCACGTCGGGGTGAAGGTCGACCAGGTGGACCTCGGCCTGGAGGTGGAGATCCCGGTGCCGGAGACGGTCGCCGAGGACTGGCGGGGCCGGGTCCTCATCGACTGGGGCCCGATGCCGGGCAGTTACGGCTGGGTCTTCCCCAAGGACGACACGCTGACCGTCGGGGTGATCTCGGCGCGCGGCGAAGGCGCGGCCACCAAGCGCTACTTGGAGGACTTCATCGCCCGGCTCGGCCTGGCCGGTTTCGAACCGAGCATCTCCTCGGGCCACTTGACCCGCTGCCGCGCCGACGACTCGCCGCTGTCCCGGGGCCGGGTGCTCGTGTGCGGCGACGCGGCGGGGCTTCTGGAGCCGTGGACCCGCGAGGGCATCTCCTTCGCACTGCGCTCGGGGCGGCTCGCGGGGGAGTGGGCGGTGCGGATCGCCGAGGCCCATGACGCCGTGGACACCCGACGCCAGGCGCTGAACTATGCCTTCGCCATCAAGGCGGGCCTCGGCGTCGAGATGAGCGTCGGCAAGAGCATGCTCGCCGTGTTCGAGCGCCGTCCCGGCCTGTTCCACGCCGCGTTGACCGGGTTCCGGCCGGCCTGGCGGGCGTTCAAGGAGATCACCCAGGGCCGGACCTCCCTGGGTGAACTCGTCCGCTCGCATCCGCTGGCCCAGCGCGCCCTCACGGCCTTCGACCCGTCGTCGGCGGCCAAGGCCACGTCCGAGGACCAGCAGGCCGCGGAGCACACGGCCGACGAGGACGCCGTCACTTCGTGACGCTGATCCGGAAGACGGGGTGGTCGGCACCGGCCGCGAGGAGTTCCGCGTCGGAGGATGCGGCCGTCACCCCGGGAAAGTACTGCTTGACCTCCCAGCCCCACCTCTCCAGGTAGGTGCGCAGCACCGGCAGCTTCTCGGCGTCGGGAAGCTCCGCCACGGTGAACTCGCGCACCTTCCGGCCGACGCGAAGCTCCCCGCCGCCGGCCACGCGCATGTTCCGCACCCACTGGGAGTTGCCGCGCGCCGAGACCAGGTACTGGGTGCCGTCGTACGTGTGCGGGTTGACCGGGACGCGCTGCATCCGGCCACTCTTGCGGCCGCGCACGGACAGCTCCGCGCTGCCGGCGAAGCTGATCCCGTGCCGGGCCAGCCAGCCGACGAGGCTGTTCATCCGGACGGCCATCGGGTTGGCCTCGACGTAGTACGGCTCGGACGACGGCTGTGACTGTGACGACGACATCGTGACCCCCACTGGACTGAGAGAGCGGTGCTCTCGCTTGACATCAGTGTGGGGGTGAGCAGTGCTCCCTGGCAAGAGCAGTGCTCTCTTTTTTGAGCGGCGCACTGACTTGCGGGCGCTGCTCTGTTCTGTGGGCGGTGCACTGGTATGCGAACACTGCTCCAAAACGTGTGCACTGCTCTGAGCCATGGCAAACTGATCCCCATGACCACCCCACAGGGCGCCCGTGCGCGAGCCAGGATGGAAGTCACCACCGCCATCAAGGACGAGGCGCGCAGACAGCTCGCGGCCGAGGGTGCGGCGAAGCTGTCCCTGCGGGCCGTCGCACGCGAGCTCGGTATGGTCTCCTCGGCGCTCTACCGCTACTTCCCCAGTCGCGACGACCTGCTCACCGCTCTGATCATCGATGCCTACGACTCCCTGGGCGAGGCCGCGGAAGCCGCGCGCGCCACTGCCCACGACGTCGCTCCGGCCCAGCGCTGGGTCGCCGTCTGCGAGGCGGTGCGCCGCTGGGCGCTGGCGCACCCGCACGAGTACGCGCTGATCTACGGCTCGCCGGTGCCCGGCTACTCGGCGCCGGAGACGACGATCCCGTCCGCCGCCCGGGTCGCCCTGGTGCTGATCGGCATCCTGCGGGACGCGTTCGAACGACGCGGTCTGGCCCGTACGCCCGTACCCGCCGAGCTCGCCCCCGAGGCCCGGCGGATGGCCGACGAACTGGTGCCCGGCCTCCCGCCGGAGGTGGCCGTCGCCATGGCCGCGGCCTGGGCGCAGCTGTTCGGGTTGGTGGGGTTCGAAGTGTTCGGGCAGTTCAAGGGCGTCGTGGAGGAGCGGGACCGCTTCTTCCGGCACGCGGCCGCCCAGCTGGCCCACGGAGTGGGGCTGGTCTACCCGTAGCGGTCGTCCCGGCTCGGGCCTCGCGCTTCCGGGCGCCGGCCCTGCGTGTCCAGGCTCAGGCCGTCACCTTGGCGAGGAACGCGGCGAGATTGGTCACGGTCCGTTCGATCTTCTCCTCCAGAGTGAGCGACTCCGGTATGCGCCCGCCGACGCCCGCGTCCCGCTTGCCCCGCACGTACAGCGAACAGGCGAGGTCGGAGCAGAGGTAGGCGCCCACGGAGTTGCCCTGCTGCCCGGCCTTCCCCGCCTTCGCGGCGACCATCAGCGAGACGCCCCCGGTGTGCGTGGTCAGGCAGATCCTGCACATGCTGCGCCGGGTCGTCCAGGAGGACGGGCTCGGGCAGCGCAGGGCCACGGCCAGAGTGCGGCCGTCCAGTTCGGTCACCAGGTAGGCGCGGTCGGGTGCCTGTGGATCCCGCCAGCCGAAGTAGTCCAGGTCGGCCCACGGCTGCCCGTCCAGGTCGTGCGGGACACTCAGGCGCTTCGCGGCGCCCTTCGTGCAGTTCACGAACGCGCCGCGGATCTCTTGCTCACTCAGCTGTCTCATACACCGCAAGCTAATTTGCCTAAAGGTATTAGGCAAATACATAATCGGCTCAGGCGTGGAGTGGAGGAGCGGCGGTGGCGCGAGCGGGACTGACTCCGGAACGACTGGTCCGGGCCGGAGCCGAACTGGCCGACGAGGTCGGCTTCGACCAGGTGACCGTCTCGGCGCTGGCCAGACGGTTCGACGTGAAGGTCGCCAGCCTGTACTCGCACGTCAAGAGCTCCCAGGACCTCCGGACGAGGATCGCCCTGCTGGCGCTGGAGGAGATGGCCGACCTGGCCGCCGAGGCGCTCGCCGGGCGGGCCGGGAAGGACGCCCTCCTCGCGTTCGCCGACGTCTACCGCGACTACGCCCGGGCCCACCCCGGCCGCTACGCGGCGGCCCGGCTGCGCCTCGACGCGCAGACGGCGGCCGACAGCGCAGGTGTCCGGCACGCGCAGATGACCCGGGCGATCCTGCGCGGCTACGACCTGACCGAACCGGACCAGACGCACGCCGTCCGCATGCTCGGCAGCGTCTTCCACGGCTACGTCGACCTGGAGCTCGGCGGCGGCTTCAGCCACAGCGCCCCCGACAGCCAGCAGTCCTGGACCCGCATCCTGGACGCCCTGGACGCCCTGCTGCGCAACTGGCCCGCGCCGACCTGACCGACCCGCCCCTTCCGACAGGCAAGCAGAGGCAATGAACACCGACCACGACCAGTCCTGGATCACCACCCCCGTCACCGCCGACCTGTTGCGCGGCGCCCTCGACCTGGAACGCACCGAGCACGGCGTCCTGCCCCACCGACTCCCGGCCCGGGCCCGCGCCCAGTGCGCCGACCCGCAGCTCGCCATGGTCGAGGCCCAGCCCTCCGGCGTACGACTGGTGTTCCGCACCCGCGCCACCGCGGTGGAGCTGGACACCCTGCCGACCAAGCGCCGCTACGTCGGCGCCCCGCCCCGCCCGGACGGTGTGTACGACCTCCTCGTCGACGGCACCCTGGCCGGTCAGGGCATGGTGACCGGCGGCAAGGTCCAGCTCGTCGACATGGCCGCCGGAACGGCGGAGGTGCGCCCCGGCCCGGTCGGCACCCTCCGCTTCACGGGCCTGCCCGGGCGGGCGAAGGACGTGGAGATCTGGCTGCCGCACAACGAGACCACCGAACTGGTCGCGCTGCGCACCGACGCCCCGATCGCCGCCGTACCCGACCGCGGCCGCAGAACCTGGCTGCACCACGGGAGCTCCATCAGCCACGGCTCCGACGCGGCGAGCCCCACCGCGATCTGGCCGGCGCTCGCCGCCGCGCTCGGTGGGGTGGAGCTGGTGAACCTGGGGCTGGGCGGCAGCGCGCTGCTCGACCCGTTCACCGCCCGCGCCATCCGGGACACCCCGGCCGACCTGATCAGCCTGAAACTGGGCATCAACGTCGTCAACGCCGACCTGATGCGGCTGCGGGCCTTCGGCCCCGCCGTGCACGGCTTCCTCGACACCGTCCGCGAGGGGCACCCCACCACCCCACTGCTGGTGGTCTCGCCGATCCTGTGCCCCATCCACGAGGACACCCCCGGCCCTACCGCCATGGACCTGAGCGCCTTCGGTGAGGGCCGGCTCACCTTCACGGCCGCCGGCGACCCGGCCGAGCGGGCCGCCGGCAAGCTCACCCTGCACGTCATCCGGGACGAGCTGGCCCGGATCGTGGCCCAGCGCGCGGCCGACGACCCGGATATCCACTACCTGGACGGCCGCGCCCTCTACGGCGAGGCCGACTCCATCGAACTCCCGCTACCCGACCGACTCCACCCCGACGCGGCCACCCACCGCCTCATCGGCGAACGCTTCGCCGCACTGGCCTTCGCGGACTCGGGCGCCTTCGCGGACGGCGAGGCGGGCCTGGACGGTGGAGCGCGCGTGGACGGTGGAGCGGGCCCGGGCGGCCACTGAGCCGGCGTTCGCCGGACCGACCACCGCCACCGTGCCGCCGGCGTTCACCGAACCGGGTCGGCGGTCGGGCCGTCGCCGGTGTCCGGGCCGTCGCCGGTGTCCGGGACCAGGACCACCTTGCCGGCGACCGTCCCCGACTCGGCGAGCCGCAGCGCCTCGGCGGCCCTGGTCAGGGGCAGCCTGGCCGCGATGTGCGCGCTGACCTCGCCACGCCGGAAAGCCTGGAACACCTCGGTGAGGTCCGCGCCCAGCCGGGCCCGGAAGCGGCGCTTGCCGAACGCGCGGCCCGCCCAGACGTTGAAGAAGTAGGCGTGCCGGCCGTTGGGCAACGCGTTCCACAGCCACACCCGGCCGAGGATCTTCAGGACCGGCCACTGCTTGGAGCCGGTGTCGTCCCTGGTGGTGGCGCTGCCGTAGGAGACGAGGGTGCCGCCCGGCGCGAGGAGCCCCCAGGAGTCGACGACGCTGCGGCCACCGAGGTGGTCGAAGACGGCGTCGACACCGCCGGGGGCCAGTTCGCGCACCCGGGCCGGGACGTCCTCGTCGCGGTAGTCGACCGGCGTCACTCCCAGGCCCCGCAGCGCGTCGTGGTGGCGGGGCGAAGCCGTCCCGATCACCCGCAGCCCCGCCGCGCGGGCGAGCTGGACGAGTACGGTGCCGACCCCGCCGTTGGCGCCGTGCACCAGGATCGTCCCGCCGGTGCGCACGCGGGCCTTGCGGTGGAGCATCTGCCAGGCGGTGATGCCGTTGACGACCAGCGTCTCCGCCTCCGCCGCGCCGACCCCGGCCGGCACCACCACGGCGTCGGCCGCGTCGAGCAGCACGTGACTGGCCCAGCCGCCGACCTTGACCAGTGCCGCCACCCGCGCGCCGACCAGCTCCGGTGTGACACCCGCGCCGGCCGTTTCCACGTTGCCGACCAGGTCGTAGCCGGGGACGAAGGGGAAGGGCGGCTGGTCGTAGTAGCGGCCGCGGCGCATCTGCTGCTCGGCGAAGGAGACCCCGGTGGCCTCCACACGGACGACGATCTGGCCGGGGCCCGGCGCCGGGACCTCGCGGTGCCGGAGCTGGAGCTCCTCGGGCTCCACCGTGCCGGGCAGGACGACCTCGACGAGCCGGGTGCTGCAGGTGGTTCCGGCGGCTCCGGGAGTTGCTGCGGTTGCCATGACGATCCTCCGTGTTCACGTGTTTACGTGCTCTCGTGAGAGCCTGACGCTTGCGTTAGAAGCTATAACTAAAGTGATCGATACTCGCGCCAGTGTCAAGCTATCGCGATCGGGATTGCCGTCGTGAACGCTAGAGGGCGTGCCGAAAGTGATAGGTTGAAACAAATCTGAGTACCCGAAACCCCCGGATCGAGGACGGAGAGTGACGGACATGGCGACTGGTGCGGACGCAGGCGCAGGCGCGGATGCGGGCGCGGGTGCGGTGAGCCCCCGGGAGCGCTACCGGGCTCAGGTGCGATCGGACATCAAGGGGCGCGCCTGGGAGCAGCTGGCCAGGTCGGGCGCCTCAGGTCTGTCTCTGAACGCCATCGCCAAGGAACTCGGCATGAGCGGCCCGGCCCTCTACCGTTACTTCGGCAGTCGCGACGAACTGATCACCGAGCTGATCCGGGACGCCTATCGCAGTCTGGCCGACTCGTTGCGCGCCGCCGCCGACTCCGGGGCCGGCCTCCATGGGCTCGCGCACGCCCTGCGCCGGTGGGCGCTGGACGACCCCCAGCGGTACTTCCTCGTGTACGGCACACCGGTGCCCGGATATCACGCGCCCGACGACACCACCGCCATCGCCCGCGAGATCATGGCGGCCCTGCTCGACGTCTGTGCGGCGGCCGGGTTGGAGGCGCCGTCGCCGGCCTCCGCGGGTTTCACCGCGCATCTCAGCCAGCACCGCCAGTGGGCCGAAGGCCATGCCGCACCGCCGGGAGTGCTGCGCCGGGCGTTGGCCTTCTGGACCCGGCTGCACGGGGTGCTCTCGCTGGAACTCGCCGGGCACTTCACGGGCATGGGCTTCGACGTGGAGCGGCTGTTCGAAGCGGAGCTGGCGGAGCTGACGCCCGGCCGCTGACCCCGGGCCCCTTTCTCCCGTGGCCCTGACCCCGGTCGCACCGCCGACCGGCCGGCCGTCGGCCGCGGGCCTCGGCCTCCTCTCCGGCGGTACGCCTGACCACCTCGCCGGGCCGACGCTCACACCGGGCCGACGCTCACGCCGGGCCCGCGCGACCGGGCCCGCGCGACCGGGCCCGCGCGACCGGGCCCGCGCGACCGGGCCCGCGCGACCGGGCCCGCGCGACCCAACCCACACGCCCGGGTCCCGCCGGTGTTCCTGGCCTATGATCCGTCGGGCCGGGCGCGGCGTGGCCGGACGGGCTGACCGGCCCGCCGGAAACGCACGAGCACGCTCACCACCCGGGCGGTGAAGAGCAGCACGGCCGCCACCGTGCCCGCGGGCCGCAGCGCCTGCTCGACACCGGCGGGCAGATCGAACAGCAGGGCGGGGCCGGCCACCGCTCCGAAGCCGAGTGCTGCCGCGAACGCCGCGCTGAACAGGGCGTATCCGATCTCGACGGTGATCGCGTCCCGTTCGGCCTGGCCGCGTCGTACCCCGTGACTGGTCATCCCGCCAGTCTCACAGCCGTGCGCCCGGCGGAGCAACAGGCTCCGCCGGGCGTCGACTTGAGGGCGGCGCGGTCAGTCGCGGGCGGCGGGCACCCGCTCCGCCTCCGGGGAGGTGGACTTGGCGATCACGACGGTCCCCTGCGGGCGCTTGGCGCGCAGCCCCGTGAGTGTGATCAGCAGCCCGGCGAGGGCCACGCAGGCGACCACCACGAAGCCCGGCCGGTAGCTGTCGAGCACCGCCTGCGGGGTGGCGTGGGCGGGGGTCCCGGCGGTGACCACGGCGGTCACGATCGCCAGGAAGATCGCACCGCCCACCTGGACGGAGGTATTGAGGAGTCCGGAGACCATGCCCTGCTCGTGGTCGTCGACGCCGTTGGTGGCCTGGATGTTGAGCGAGGGGAAGACCAGGGCGCAGGCCGCGCCGATCAGCAGCATGGACGGCAGGATCACCGCCGCGTAGCCCGGGTCCAGGTCGATGCGCAGGAACAGGGCGTAGCCGAGGACCATGAACGCGAAGCCCGCCGCGATCAGCCGCGGGGTGCCGAAGCGGTCCACGATCGCGCCGACCTTGGTCGAGGAGACCGCCACCAGGGCGCCGGCCGGCAGGAAGGCCAGCGCCGTGTGCAGCGCGGACCAGCCCAGCAGGGACTGCATGTACAGGGTGGTCAGGAACTGGAAGCCGACGTACGAGCCGAAGAAGGCGACGGCGCCGAGCTGTGCGCGGACCTGGTTGCCGGCGCGCAGCACGCCGAGGCGGACGAGCGGGCCGGGGGAGCGGCGTTCGACCCGGACGAACACGGTGAGCAGGACGGCGACCGCGAGGAACGACAGCAGGGTGCGGGCCGAGGCCCAGCCCGCTCGCGGGGCCTCCACCACGGTGAACACCAGCAGCAGCATCGAGGCGGTGCCGAGGACCGCGCCGGGGACGTCGTAGCCGTTGTGGTCGCGTTCGCGGGAGCTGCGCGGCAGCAGCCGCAGGCCGGCGAGCAGTGCGATCAGGGCGATGGGCGCGGGCAGCAGCATGGTGAAGCGCCAGCTGGCCTCGGTGAGCAGGCCGGAGAGCACCAGGCCCATGGAGAAGCCGGTGGCCGCACAGGTGGTGTAGATGGAGAGGGCGCGGTTGCGCAACGGGCCCTCCGGGAAGGTGGTCGTGATGATCGAGAGGCCGGCCGGGGCGGTGAAGGCCGCGCTGAGGCCCTTGATGAAGCGGCTGGCGATCAGCAGTGGGCCCGAGTCGACGAGGCCGCCGAGCAGGGAGGCGAGCGCGAACACGCCGAGCGCCACGAGGAACACCTGGCGCCGCCCGAGCAGGTCCGCGGTGCGGCCGCCGAGCAGCAGCAGGCCGCCGTATCCCAGGATGTAGCCGCTGACGATCCATTGCAGGGTCGAGGTCGACAGGTGCAGGTCGTTGCCGATGGACGGCAGGGCGACGCCGACCATGGACACGTCCAGGGCGTCCAGGAACATCGCTGCGCAGAGCACCAGCAGCGTGCCCCAGAGCCGGGGGGTCCAGCGCACCGCCGAAGGCGCGGCGGCAGGGGCTGTGAGCGGAGAGGTCATGACACGGCAGGCTACATGCATATGCATTGGATGCAAGCGCATTTAATTACGGTGCAATAAATCTGGTTCTCTGCTACGGTGCCGAGATGTCGGCGAAGAAGCCCGAGCAGGCGCTCGTGGAGCAATGGCGGGACATCCTGGCCCTGCACGCTCGAATCCAGTGCGAACTCGACCGTGCCTTGCACGGCCACGGACTGTGCGCCAGCGATTTCGAGGTCCTCGACCTGCTCTCCGACGGTCCGGCGGCCGACGGCGGCTGCAGTTACCGGGTTCAGGAGATTGCCGAGCGGGTGCATCTCAGTCAGAGCGCGCTGTCCCGGCTGGTCGCCCGGCTGGAGAAGGACGGCCTGGTCGAGCGGGCCATGTGCCCGGAGGACCGGCGAGGGGTGCGGGTGGCGCTCACGGGGAAGGGGCGCGCGCTGCACGGTGAGGTGCTGCCCATGCAGCGCGCGGTGCTCAGCCGGTTGCTGGTCGGCTGAACCCGGCGGTCAGATACCGGAGTTCGTCCGCCACAGCTGGGCCAGTTCGGGATCGCCGGTCACCTGCGGCACCGGCACGCGGTTCCACAACGCCAGGTACAACTCGTCTGCCGGACCCGCCAGTTCGGCCTCCGCCGGGCCGGACTCACCGGGCTCCGCGACCGGGGGCTCGGCCGTCAGCCGTACGGTCCACACCGCCTCCGCGTCCACGGCGCGCACCCGCAGCACCCGCGGGGTCTCGGTGCGGACGCGGCTGCGCGCACGGGCGTGGAAGCCGCGCAGCAGTTCGTCGATGCCGTCGACCGCGAAGCCGGTGGCGACGGGGGACACCGGGCCACCGCGCGCGGACTCGGCGTCGTACCGGTGGACGGTTGTCTCGTGGGCCTGCCTGCGGGTCCAGAAGGCCAGCGGTGAGGGGACGGGGGCCGGGTGGAAGGTCCAGCAGGTCAGGTCGGCCGGTGCGTCGGCCAGGGTTCCGACGAGCCTGCGGTGGCCGTCTCGGTACCAGGCGATCAGTTCAGTGCCGTCGAGGTCGGGCGGGCCCGGTATGGGGCGGGGTTCGGGGTGTGCCTCGGCGACGACACCGGCGGCCCACCGGTGGACCGTACCCGTGTGCCGCAGCAGGTCGCGCACCTGCCAGTCCGGGCAGGTCGGCACCTTGGCGTCGGGCCCCGCCGCCTCGGCGGCCGCGGCCAGCGAACGGCCTTCCCGGTCCAGGGTCTCAAGGAACTCGGCAGTCTCCATGCCGTGAGTCTGCACGACGACGCGGGCGCCGACGCAACAGGATTCCATCGTCCACGCACGGCCGGCGGCCCGCCTGCCGGCACGGCCGTGCACAGCGACGCCCCGACGCCCACCGGGTACGGGAGCCGGAGCCGCCCGACTGGGCGGAGTGCTCCGCTCGCGCGCGGGTTCCGCTCACCTGGACGCCGCGCCGATCAGCGTCGCCACCGCCGCCAGCAGCGCCACGCTCGTCAGGGCCGTCGGCAGGGAGGTCCAGTCCGCCACGAAACCGATCGCCGGCGGGCCGAGGAGCATGCCGCCGTAGCCCAGGGTGGACGCCGTCGCCACGCCCGACGGACCTGCCAGCGCACCGGCCCGCTCCACCGCCACCGGGAACAGGTTGGCCAGCCCCAGGCCCGTGATCGCGAAGCCGAGCAGGGCGGCCCACACCCACGGCGCGAGAGAGCCGAGGAGCATGCCGGCCGCGGCCGTACCGCCCCCGAACACCACGGTCCTGGACCGCCCGAGCCGCTCGAGCAGCGTCGTCCCGCTCGCCCGCCCCACCGTCATGGCCAGCGCGAAACACGTGTAACCGGCGGCGGCGAGCCCCGCGGACGCGCCCAGGTCCTGCCGCAGGTGCAGGGCGCCCCAGTCGGCCATCGCGCCCTCCCCGTACGCCGTGCACAGGGCGATCAGGCCGAAGACGAGGACCAGTCGGCGCGTCCGGCCGTCCGGGCGGCCCGGCGTGGCGCCGGCCCGCTCCTCGGCGTGGGGGACGGGGATGTCGTGACGCAGCAGCACCCGGCCGGCGACCGCCGTGACCAGCAGGCCGGTCACGGTGAGGGCGAGCAGGTGGCGCGCGGGGCTCAGGGATGCGGCGACCAGGCCGCCGAGCCCGGCGCCGATCATGCCGCCGAGGCTGAACGCCGCGTGGAAGGTGGGCATGATCGGGCGGCGCAGGGCGGCGACGAGGTCGACCGCGGCGCTGTTGAAGGCGACGTTCAGTCCGCCGTAAGCGGCGCCGAAGACGAGCAGGACCGCACCGAGGGCCGCTGCCGAGTGGGTCAGCGGGGGCAGCGCGACACTCAGGCAGAGCAGGACGGCACAGACGATCGTCACCGGCCCGCTCCCGTACCGGCGGCACAGCCTGCCCGTGAGCGTCATGGTGATCACCGCACCGGCCGAGACGCCGAGCAGCGCGAGCCCCAGCGCGCCGACCGAGGCATGGGTCTGGTGCTTGATGTCGGGGATCCGGACCACCCAGCCGGCGAAGACGAAGCCGTCCATGGCGAAGAAGGCGGTCAGGGCGATCCGCAGCCGGGTGAGGGCGAGGGGGCTACCCGGCACGACGGTGCTCGTTCGGGTTTTGTTTATCAGCGGCACAAATTCAGGCTAGGTGAGGACGGGACACCCCGGCAAGGCTGCCGGATCCGGGCCGCGTGGGGCCGGCCGGCGCGGGTACCCGACGGGCACGCGAGCGAACGGGCGGGACTCCGGGAAGGACAGATGCCGTGTGGGCATGACGGGCCATGAGACTTCTCGAGCGCGCTGACCGCTTCCAGAGACGTCATCGCTGGGTGGGACTGTCGCTCGCCGTCCTGTACAAGTTCTACGACGACCAGGCCGCCTACCTCGCCGCCCTGCTCACCTACTACGGCTTCCTCTCCCTCTTCCCGCTGCTCCTGATCCTCGTCGCCGTCCTGAGCACCTTCCTCAGCGGCGACCCGGCCCTGCGGCAGCGGGTCCTGGACTCGGCGCTGCGCGAGTTCCCGGTCATCGGCGACCAGTTGGAGAGGAACATCCACTCCTTCCACGGCAGCGGAGCCGCACTCGCCGTGGGTATCGCGGGCACCGTCTACGGCTCGCTGGGCGTCGCACAGGCCGCGCAGTACACCCTCAACAAGATCTGGGCGGTGCCGCGGCACGCCCGCCCGGACCCCTTCCGCTCGCGGCTCAAGGGCCTGCTGTTCCTGCTCGTCCTGGCGCTCGGGCTGTGCGCGTTCACCCTGCTCTCGGTGGCGGGCTCGCAGACGTTCCTGTTCGGTGCGCGGCTGCGCGGCGGCACCTGGATCGCCGCCACGTTCGGCTCCGTACTCCTCAACACCCTGCTGCTCGTCCTGAGTTACCGGCTGCTGACCCACCGGCCCCTGCCACCGCGCCCGTTGCTCGGCGTCGCGCTGGGCGCCGCCTTCGCCTGGCAGGCACTGCAGTGGGCGGGCACGTACTACGTCAGCCACGTGCTGCGCGGGGCGACCGCCACCTACGGCATGTTCGGCATCGTCCTCGGGCTGCTCGCCTGGCTCTACGCGGGTGCGCTGATCTTCGTGCTGGCGGCCGAGACCGGCGCCGTACGCGTCATGCGGCTGTGGCCGCGGAGTCTGCTGACGCCCTTCACGGACCGGGTGCACCTGAGCCCGGCGGACCGCCGCGCCTACCGGTCGTACGCCGCCACCGAGGCCTTCAAGGGCTTCCAGAAGATCCAGGTGCGGTTCGACACCCCGCCCCACGAACGCCCCGGCCCGCCTCCCGATGCCGAGCCGCGGGACGGAGAACCGCCCGAGGACACCTCCTGAGGGCAGGGCGACGGGCAGGGGCCGGCGCGTGAGTGCGCATCCGGCGCGGAGGTCTTGCCGTCTCGCGCGGCGGGCGCGCGGGTCGCTGGTCACGTATGGTCGATCCGGCGGGACGTCGTGGACGCGCCCGGCACGGGCGAGCCATCGTCCGCCATGAAACGAGCACCAGTCCGGCACGCGGACGGGGACTTGACGGGTAACGCTCATGATCTACGTCCTGGGCATCTCCGCCGCATGTCTGCTCGGTGTCGGATTCGTACTCCAGCAGCACGCCGCCGAACGGGCGCCCGCCGCCGACGTCCTGCGCTTCCGGCTCCTGTGGGACCTCGCGCACAGCGGCCTCTGGCTGGGCGGCATCGGATGCATGGTGGCCGGACAGCTGCTGAGCACCGTCGCGCTCGCCCGGGGCAACCTGTCCCAGGTGGAGCCCCTGCTCGTCACCAACCTGCTCTTCGCGTTCGCCCTGGCACGCTGGCTGAGCGGCCAGCGGCTCGGCGCCGCCGGCTGGGCCGGGGTCCTGCTGCTCGGCGGGGGAGTGGCCGCGTTCACCCTGGCCGGCCGCCCCGCCCCGGGGCCGGCCGCCGCGGGCGTCTTCCGGCAGTGGCTTGTCATCGGCCTGGTGATCGGCGTGGCCCTCGCCCTGATCGGCTTCGCACGTCACCTGCCGCTGTTCGAGGAACCGCCGCTGCTGGCCACGGCGGCGGGCATGCTCTACGGCCTGCAGGACGCCCTGACCCGGGTGTCCACCGGCATCGCCGGTACCCGCGGGGTGGTCGCCCTGCTCCTGCGCTGGGAGCCGTACGCGGTGGTGGCCCTGGCGGTGACCGGTCTGATGCTGGTGCAGAGTGCCTTCGAAGCCGGACCGTTGCGCATGTCCCTGCCGGCCCTCACGGCCGCCGAACCGCTCGTGGGCATCGCCTGTGGCATCGCGTTCCTCGGCGACCGCCTGCACACCGACAGCGCCTCCCTCGCCTGGCAGGTGGTGGGCCTGGTCGCCGTCGTCACGGGTGTCTTCGTGCTCGCCCGCCATCCGGCCATGCCGGGACAGGACACGGGGGAGGGGGAGCGGCCGGGGTGAGGAAGGGGTACGGGCGGCCGTCGACCCCCCCCCCGCGTCCCACGGTCCGGCCCGTCGCGCCCCACGGTCCGGCCCGTCACTCCCGGGGGCCCTGCTGACGCTCCTGACGCTGCCGCCGCCGCTGCCGCTGCTGTCCGTTCCGCCGCTGTTCGTGGCCGGGCTCGGCCGGGTCGTCGGGGACCGTGTCCCACGTGCCGCTGACCGACGGCGCGCCTGCCAGGCCGAGGCTGCCCGCCCCGATGAGCAGAACGCCGATGATCTCGGGCACCAGCCGCACCCCCAGCCCGATGCGTTCCCCGAACAGTGCCCAGCCCAGGGCGACACTGGTGAGGGCGTCGCCGAGGGTGAGGGCGGGCTGGGACGCCGTCAGCGATCCGGCGCGGAACGCCGCCTGCAGCAGCGTGAAACCGATCAGCCCCGCGACGGCCAGTGCCCACAGCGACCAGTGCCCGAGCACCGCCGCCGGGCCCTGTCCGAACCTCCCTACGACCTCCTTGATCAGCGCGGCGGTCACCGCGAACGACATGGCCGAGGCGAGGCCGTACAGCGCGGCCCGCGGGCCGCCGCGGGCCAGCCGGCCGGCCAGCACCAGCGCCGTCACCGCGGCGAGCACCACTCCGCCGGCCACGAGCCAGGCGCCGCCGCTCGCCGTGGTCCGGCCGGCCGTGGGCGAGGCCGCGACGAGGAAGAGAGCCAGCCCGGCCCCGAGGGAGACGAACGCGAACCACGTCCGCCGGTCCGGGCGGCGACGGAACACCACACTGCCCACCACCAGGGTGAACAGCAGCTCGCTGGTCAGCAGCGGCTGGACGACGGACAGGCTGCCCGTGGCGAGCGCCGAACCCTGGAACACACTGGCCAGGGCCAGCAGACCGGCGCCCGCGAGCCAGTACGGCCGTCGCAGCAGGCGCGCCAGCCAGCGCACGGCCTGCCGGGCGTCGAGGCGGCTGTCGGACTCGTCCTCCGCCGCGGCCCGCCGCTGCAGCACCGACGCCGAGGCGTTGCACCACGCCGCGAGCAGGGCGAGGACGACCGTGAGCGCTCCCACCGGCCCCTCATCCGAATCTGGCGGCGAGCGAGCGGTACAGCCCGGGGGACAGGCCCCGCACCCGGGCGGGCAGGCGGAGCCAGGCCGGCACGAACACCTCGTCCCGGCCGCGTCGCACACTGCTCCAGACGGCGTCGGCCACCCGTTCGGGGGTCACCGGCCGGGGTGACGAGCGCAGGTAGGGTACTCCGCGGCGGGCGAAGAACGGGGTGTCCACCACGCCGGGGATGACATGGCTGACCCCCACACCGGTGGTGCGCAGTTCGTACCGCAGGGCGTCGGCGAAGACGCCCAGTGCGGCCTTGACCGCCGAGTACACGGCCTCCCCGCGCACTCCGACACAGCCCGCCACGGAGCCGATCAGCACGATGCGTCCGGAGCCCGCCTCGGCCATGTGCGGGGCGAGCCGCCGTACGACGTGCAGGGTGGCCAGCAGATCCACCGCGACGACCTCCTCGATCGCCGAACGCGGCATGGCCGTGAAGTCCCCGGCCCAGCCCACGCCGGCACAGGCCACCAGCAGATCGGGCCTGCCGACCCGGTCGAGGACGAAGTCGCACAGCTCCCGGTCGGTGTCCGGGCGGGTGAGGTCCGCGGCGAAGGCCACGGCCGACGCCTGCGTGGCCACCCGTTCCAGCCGGGTCGTGTCGCGGCCGTTGAGGACCATGTGCCAGCCGCCCTCCGCCGCCAGACGGCGCGCGACCGCCGCGCCGATACCGGACGACGCACCCGTGACGAGGGCGGAACCCCGGAACGCCGCGGTCCTGCGCACGGTGCCCGCCCGCTCGCCCGGCAGCGGGCTCGGCCCGGACGCGGCCGTCGCGGTGGGGTCGGCTCGGAAGGCGGCGTGGGACATGGACGGCCTCGCAGCGCTGGTGGACAGGTGGGGGACCGGAACCGCCCCTGCGTCCGGGCGGCCTGGTCGCTTCGCGGGGTACGGGCCGCGCAGGACTTCGAAACGGCCGTACGGCGGAACCGACGGAGCCGCCTCCCCGCGCGACGGGAACCACGACCATGTCCACCATGGTCGATGAGGTCGGCGGGGACCACCCGAGCGCGTTTGGCGCCGTCCGTCGCGGGTCACTCATCGCGGTGTCGGCCACACCGTGGCGACGTCGCCGCTGACGACCGAGGACCCATGGCCGCCCACGCATCCGCTCGCCACGAGACGGGACCCGTGCCGGAAGCCCGACGGCTGCTTCTGGTCAGCGCCAGTATGGGCGCCGGGCATGACAGCGTCGCCGCCGAACTGGCCGGCCGGGCCCGGGCGGCCGGCCGGGAGGCACAGGTCGTCGATGTGCTCGACCTGCTGCCCCGCGGCCTCGGCGCGGGCCTGCGCGGGTGCTACGAGACCTGTGTCCGGCGCGCGCCATGGGCGTACGGCGCCCTCTACCACCTGTTCTTCCGGCCCGGACGCGGCCGTCGCCCGAACGGCGCTCCGTTGGCCCGGCTCGCCGCCGACCCCTTCATGACGTCCGTGCGCCGGTCCCGTTGCGACCTGGTCGTGCCGGTCTTCCACCTGGCGGCGCAGCTCACCGGGGAACTGCGGGCCACCGGCGTGCTGCGGGTGCCCAGCACCGTGATGATCGTCGACTTCGCCGTGCACCGGCAGTGGCTGCATCCCGGCAACGACCGCCATCTGTGTGTCTCCGAAGACGCCGCCCGTCAGGTGCGTCGATGGCTCGGCGGACCGGCGGAGACGGTCGGCCCGGTGGTGGACCCGCGCTTCTTCGGCGACGGGACGGGAACCGGGGCGCACGCCCCGCGCGAACGCGCCGCGCGACGTCCCGGGACCGGGCGTCCCGCGGTGCTGGTGTCGGCGGGCGCCTGGGGAGTGGGCTCGGACCTGCCGGCCACGGCCGGGCTGCTCGTCGAGCACGGTTTCCGTCCGGTCGTGCTCAGTGGACGCAACGAGCGGTTGCGACGGGCGCTGGCCGCGATCCCGGGTGTGACCGCGCCCGGCTGGGTGACGGACATGCCACGACTGCTGCACGGCTGCGCCGCGATGGTGGACAACGCGGCGGGCCAGACCGCCGTCCAGGCGCTGGCCGCCGGCCTGCCCGTCGTCGCCTACCGGCCGCTGCCCGGCCACGGTGAGCAGGGGGTGCGGCGGATGGCCGCCCTCGGACTGTGCGACCTCGCTACCGACGCGACCGGCCTCATCGACTCGCTCGACCGGCTGACCGGACCGGGCCCGGAGCGGGCCCGGCGCGTCGCGGCGGGGCGTGCGCTGTTCCGGGACGACCTGCTCGCGTGCGTGCTCGCCCGACCGTCTCAGGGACCTTCGTCGTCCTGACCACCGGGCGGCGTGCCGGCGCGGAGGCGGCCGCGGTGCCGCACCGGGCGGTGTTCGGCGAGCGGCCCGACCGTCATCCCGGCCGCGCGGCAGCCCTGCACGATCTCCGGCAGGGCTCCCAGGGCGGAGCGCCAGCAGCCCGCCGCGGCCACCCGGTCGGAGTCGTGCAGGAGGACCGTACCGCCGGGCCGCAGGTCGGCTCCGATCCGCGCCCGCACCGAGACGGCAGTGGCGTCGGCCGTCCAGTCCTCGCCCCACGCGGTCCACAACACCGTCCGCAGTCCCGCCCGGTGCGCGGCCGCCCATCGTCCGGATGTCAGAATCCCGAAGGGGGGCCGGTACCAGCGCGGACGCCGGCCCGTGAGATCGGTCAGCGCCGCCACGGAGCGCAGGATCTCCGACCGGTCGCGGGCGGGCGCGGGCAGCCAGGGCCGGTCGTGCGTCCAGCCGTGGACCGCGAGCTCGTGGCCGCGCTCGGCCGTCTCGCGGACGAGCGCCGGGTACCGCACCGCGCTCTCGCCCAGCAGGAAGAAGGTCGCCCGGACGCCCAGATCGTCCAGGGCTTCGAGGAAGTACGGGGTGGATCCGGGATCGGGGCCGTCGTCGAAGGTCAGGGCGATGTGGTCGGGGCGCCCCTGTCCGGCGAGGCCGGGGAAGCAGCGGTGCCGCAGACCGGGGAGCCAGGTGGCGGCGGGACCGATGTGGCCCGCCGCCAGGGTGACAAGGGGGAGCAGCATCTTCGCCGACGTGCGGCGAACGGGTGCGGGGCGGGTCGGACGGGGCATCGGCGACGTGCCTCCTCGAACGGCTGCGAGCTGTGGCCCGCGGCCGGCACGGCGACTGCGTCGGTCCCCCGCGTACCGCGGGCCGTTGCCCGTGACGGGAACAGTCCTGGCGGTGCCGAAGGTATCCGGCCGGCCGCCCGGCCAAACCCCGTCCCACCTCTCGACCACAGGCGTACGGCCCCCGGCCGGTGCCGTCGCCCGCGTCGCCCGCGTCGCGCCCGGTGACGCCGGTGCCGCAGTAACCCACCGCGGCCGCCGTGCAAGGGCGCCGATGGTGTCCACCTGCCCCGTCGCGCTGCCCCGTCGCGAGGCGGGGCGCCGGGTGTGGCCGCCTGCCGCAGGGCCGCCGTGCGCGCCGAGCATCGCATGTGCGGCGCGGCGCCGGGGTGCTCCAGGTGCCGCCCGGGAACGCTCAGGCCCGCCCGTGCTCCCGGCGCCGGGCGATGGCCGTGAGGTAGCCGCGCAGCATCACCTTGGCCTCGTCGAGGAGGGCCGTGTCGCCCTCGGCGTCGCGGCGGAAGGCCTCCTGGGCGAGGGCGTCGGCGGTGAGGACGGCGGCGTGGCAGGCCCGGCCGAGTGTCTCCGTGTCGTCGGCGACGCCGAGGGCGAGGAGCACCCGGCGGACCCCTTCGGCCATCCGGCGCTTGTGCTCGCGGTCCGCCTCCCTGGTCCGGTCGGTCAGCCCGCTGCCGAACCACAGGGCCCGGAAGCCCTGTTCGCGGCGGTAGAGCCCGGCATACGTGTCGATGAGCACGCCGACCGGGTCGGGCCACTGCTCGACGGCCGCCGCACGGACGAAGTCGTCCATGACGGCTTCCAGTTGCGCGAAGTAACCGGCCGCCAGCGCGTCGACGATGGCGTCCCGGTCCGGCAGGTACTGGTACAGCGAGCCGACCGACACCCCGGCCGCGGCGGCGACCCTGGTCGTGGTGAGCGCTTGGACGCCCTCGGCGACCAGCACTCGCTCCGCCGCCTCCAGCACTCTCGCCAACCGCGCTTTGCTGCGGGCCTGTTGGGGAGTGCGGCGCAGTACGACCCCGGTCTCGTCGGTGGTCGGCTCGGACACGGACGGCTCCTGAATCTGAACGTGACTTTGTTTCAGGTTTACGTTAGCGTCGCGTCCATGACGGACTCAAGCTCCGCACTGGTGCAGGAGCGGGCCGAGGTGGCGGACGTCTGCCGCCGTCTGGGAGCCGCGGGACTGCTCGTCGGCACGGCGGGAAACGTCAGCGTGCGGGTGGGGGACCGGGTCGCGGTCACCGCGACCGGTGCGGTGCTCGCCCACCTGACCGCGGACCAGGTGACGGTGGTCGACCTGTCGGGGAAGGTCGTCGCCGGGACGCTGCAGCCGACCTCCGAACTCGACCTGCACCTAGGGGTCTACCGGTGTTACGGCGCCGGTGCGGTGGTCCACACCCACGCTCCGATGGCCACCGCCCTCTCCTGCGTCCTCGACGAACTGCCCTGCATCCACTACCAGCTGCTTGCCCTCGGTGGCGCCGTGCGGGTGGCGCCGTACGCCACCTTCGGTACCCCGGACCTGGCCGAGTCGGTACTGACCGCGCTGTCCGGCCGCAGCGCCGCCCTGATGGCCAACCACGGGTCGGTCACCGTCGGTCCGACCCTGGACAAGGCCGTCGAGAACGCCCTGTTGCTCGAATGGGCCTGCGGGGTCTACCAGCACGCGGCGGCGCTCGGAAAGCCCCGGGTCCTGGACGAGCAGCAGCAACTCGCGGTGATCGAGGCCGCGATCGCACGGAACTACGGCACCACTCAATCCCTGCAGGAGGGCAAATGAGAGTCGTCACGATGGGCGTGCACGTGCTGGACGTGCTGGTGCGGCCGGTGGACGCGATACCCGAGGGGCAGGGCGCGACTCTGGTCGAGGACATCAGGATGACCGCCGCCGGGACGGCCGCCGGCACCGCCCTCAGCCTCGCCAAGCTCGGCGCCACGGTGCAGACCGCCGGGGCGATCGGCGCCGACGCCACCGGTGACATGCTGGTGCAACTGCTCCGCAGGGCCGGGATCGACACCGAGTTCCTGGTCCGCCGGGTCGACACCGGTACCTCGGCCAGCGTGCTGCCCATCCGGTCCGACGGGGGCCGCCCCTCCCTCCATCTGCTCGGCGCCAACGTCACCTACGGCCTCGACGACGTGCCCTGGGAAGCCCTCGCCGAGGCCACCCATCTGCACCTCGGCGGACCGGAGTTGATCGGCGTCGAGGTCGCCGCCAGAATCCTGCACTTCGCCAAGGAGCACGGCGTGACCACCTCCGTCGACCTGCTCGCGCCCGGCGTGTTCGGCAGCTTCGAGCAACTCGCTCCGGCCCTGCCCCACATCGACCACCTGCTCCCCAATGACGACCAGGTGCTGGGCTTCGCCGAGGAGGATGACCTGGTGGCGGGCGCGAAGAAACTGGTCGGTGCCGGGGCCGGGCTGGTCGCGGTCACCCGTGGCGCGGACGGGGCCCTGCTGGTCACCGCCGACGGCACCGAGGCGGTCCCCGCGTTCGAGATCGACGTCGTCGACACCACGGGCTGCGGTGACGCCTTCTCGGCCGGCTTCGTCTACGGCATCGGCCTGGGCCGCACCCCGCTCGAGGCGGCCGTACTCGGCAACGCGGTGGCCGCGTTGGTCGCCCAGGGCCTCGGCAGCGACCACGGCGACTTCGACCTCGCGGCCGCCGACGCGTTCGCGGCTGCGGGCGCCAGGCGGGCGTAGTACCTGCTCTCCCTCGAAGCGTCCCTCGAACCGCTGAAATCCTGCGGATGCCCACTCGCCCCCTGAGCCTGTGTTCGGACAGAGTCCGGCAACAGCTCGGTTAATAACGGCCCGCTGGTTGGTTACCGGAGAGTGAGCGGGCCATGATGGCCCCATGACGTTGGCCTCGCGCGCTCTCGCGCAACTGGCGACCTGGCCCGACCTGAGGCAGGCCCTACCGAGCTGTGGCCTGGGCCAGGCGGTGAGTTCGACGCAGGGCGAGATCGCGCACTTCCACTCCGACCGCGATGTGGACCTACGTCTGACCGCCCGGGCCATCCGGCATTTCGCCAAGGACCTCAAGAACACGGGGGCGATCCGGATCGTCCCCGGCTCGCAGTGGGTGACGATACGGCTCGACGCCGCGAGCGACGTCGACCTGCTGCTGACCCTGGTGAGCGTCGCCCTCCAGGCCCAGCAGAACTGGCCCGACCCGGTCGACCGGCCGGTCTTCGGCTGCAACGATCAGCGGGGCGCGGGCTTCGTCAGCGCGGACACCAGCGGCAGGTGACCGGGGTCCGCGGCCGGCTCACACGGTGACGACCCGGATCCCGGCCTCCTCGAACGGGCCCACCGCCTCCGGCGCCGCCGCCGTGTCCGTCACCAGGGTGTCCACCAGTTCCGCCGCGCAGATCCGGGCGAACGCCCGCCCGCCCAGCTTGCTGGAGTCGGCGGCGACGACCACGCGCGCCGCACGCTCGCACAGCAACCGGTTGATCGCGGCCTCCGCCTCGTCATGGGCCGCGGCCCCGTGGACGGCGTCGAAGGCGACCACCCCGAGCACCGCCACGTCCAGGGTGATCTGGCTCAACACCCCGTCCGCGAGCGGGCCGACGAGTTCGTACGACTGGGGGCGTGCCACCCCGCCGGTCAGTACGATCTTGAACTGGGGCCGTACCGCGAGCTCGTTGGCGATGTTGAGCGCGTTCGTGACGATCGTCAGCGCCGGTGCCCCCGTGGCGAGGTCGCCGCGCACGGCCAGGGCGCGGGCCACCTCCGTGGTGGTCGTGCCGCCGGTCAGCCCCACCGCCTCGCCCGGCGCGACCAGTTCCGCCACCGCCTTGGCGATCCGCTCCTTCTCAGGGGCCCGCCGCGCGGTCTTGTAGCGCAACGGCAGTTCGTACGAGACCCCGTGCACCACCGCGCCGCCGCGGGTGCGCACCAGCATCTGCTGCTCGGCCAGCTGGTCGAGGTCCCGGCGGATCGTGGCCGCCGAGACCGCCAGTTCGGCCGCCGCCTCCTCGACATCGAGGCGACCGCGCTCGACGAGCAGCTCGAGCAGCGCCTTCCAGCGTGCGTCGCGCGACATCCGCCCCTCCGTTCCTCGGGTTCCGGGCGACCCTAGCGCACCCGGCTCTCGAAGAAATGCTTGATTGTGCTCGAAAACTGCTCCTGTCTTGCAATAACAATCACGAGACGCGACAGGCGGGGGAGGGGCAGTGATATGTCGCATTGACCACCCGCACCGCCGACCTCGACCACGGCCTGCTCGCACGGCTGTCGGCCGCCGTGTCCGTGCCGCTCGTCCTGCACGGCTCCTCCGGAGTCCCGGACGACGCCCTGGTCGCCGCGGGCGCCGGCGGCATCGCCAAGGTCGACGTCGGTACGGCGCTCAACATGGCGATGACCGGCTCGATCCGCCGCTTCCTCGGGGACCGCCCCGAGGCGGTCGACTCCCGCACGTACCTCGGCGCCGGCCGGGAGGCGATGGCCCGGGAGGTCACCCGGATCATCGGGTTGCTGGCGGACGGGAACCCCGCTTGACCGCCTTCAGCACCACGAACTTCGGGTCGCCGGCCACCAGTTCACAGTTGCCGAACAGCCGGCGCAGCTTGACGTGGTAGCCCAGATGTCGGTTGCCGACCACCCACAGCTCACCGCCCGGCCGCAACGCCCGCTCGGCCCCCGTGAACATCCGCCACGCCGTCGCGTCGCTGGTCGCCTGATGGGAGTGGAACGGCGGGTTGTTCAGCACCACGTCCACACTGCCGGCCGCGACCCCGGCGAGCCCGTCGCCCACCCGGAACTCGGCGTGGCCGGGCACCCCGTTGGCCTTGTAGGTGGCCTCCGCCGAGGCCACCGCCTGGAACGACTCGTCGACGAACAGCACCTCGGCCGTCGGATCGGCCAGCGCCACCGCCGTACCGACCACCCCGTTGCCGCACCCCAGGTCCACGACGCGCCGCCCGCCCCGCGGCAGATGCCCCAGGAAGAACCGGGTACCGATGTCGAGCCGGTCGGCGCAGAACACACCGGCGTGGTTGACGACCGTACGTCCGGAGACCGCGCCGATGCCGTCGGGGAGCGCGTAGCCGTACGGCCACGGGTTCTCCGGGCGCTCCAGCGACGGGTCCGGGGTGCAGTGGATCAGCCGGGCCTTCTGCTCGGCGAGCGAGGTCCGGGTCGGCCCGAGGATCCGCTCGAACAGCCGGAGGGTCGAGGTGTGGATCTCCTTCACCATGCCGGTGCCGATCACCAGCGTGTCCGCGTGCACGGCCGGTGCCAGCCTCAGCAGTTGGTCCTCCAGCAGCGCCAGGCTCTTCGGCACCCGCACCAGCAGCACGTCCACCCGGTCCGGCGGCGGGTCCTGCGTGGTGAGCAGCTGCACGGTACCCGGTTCGACACCCGCCCGCGCCAGGTTGAGGCGGGTCGCCTCCTGGCTCAGGTACGAGTCGCTGATCTGCACCGGCCTGTGCTCGGCCAGCGCCGTGACCAGCGCGCCCCACCGGTCGCCGAACACCACGACCCGGCCGGCCGGTACGATCCGCTCCCGGTCCAGATACCGGAGCAGATACGCGTCGGAGGCGTCCCAGGCACGCAGCCGGTCGCGCGGGTCGTCGGGGAAGCGGGACAGTTCGACCTCGCCCCACGGAGTCGTCATACGGTCGCTCATCGTGCGTCCAGGCTAGCCGAGCCCCAGCTCAGACCCGGTCGGGCAGGATGGGGGCATGGAGGACGAGCTGTTCCCGAGGGCGTGCGCCCAGGTCGCGCCGGGCGCCGTGCACGTCCCGGACTGGCTGGGCCCGGAGCGACAGCGCGAGCTGCTGCGGGCCTGCCGTGACTGGGCGCGGCCGCCCGCCGGGCTGCGCACGGTCCGCACCCCCGGAGGCGGCACCATGACCGCCCGCCAGGTCTGCCTGGGCTGGCACTGGTACCCGTACGCCTACGCCCGCAGGGTCGTCGACGGCGACGGCAGTCCGGTCAAGCCGTTCCCGGCCTGGCTCGACGAACTGGGCCGCCGCGCGGTGACCGACGCGCTGGGGCCGCGAGCGGTCGGCGGATTGTCGTACGACATCGCGTTGATCAATTTCTATGACGCCGACGCCCGCATGGGCATGCACCGCGACGCCGACGAGAGGTCGGACGCGCCGGTGGTGTCACTGAGCCTCGGCGACACATGCGTGTTCCGCTTCGGGAACACGGAGAACAGGGGCAAGCCGTACACGGACGTGGCGCTGAGATCGGGGGACCTGTTCGTGTTCGGAGGAGAGTCACGGCTCGCGTACCACGGGGTGCCGAGGGTGTGTCCGGGCACGGCGCCGGCGGAGCTGGGCCTGACCGGCCGTCTCAACCTCACGCTGAGAGTGAGCGGCTTCTGAACCGCGCGACCGGCCCCCACGGGGCCGCACCTTCGCTTCGGCCGCTTCTGCGGATCATGGCAGACTCCCTCCCATGAGCGGAAAGGTCGCCCCCGACCCGACGGGGAACGGAACCCCGAAACCCCGGTTGGACAGAGGACGTGGCGCACTCGGCCCCGCCCTGGAACTCGTGCACACCGGCCGCGCCCCCACCCGCGCCGTCCTCACCGCGGAACTCGGTGTCACCCGCGCCACCGCGGGCGCCGTCGCCGCCGAACTGGAGTCGCTCGGCCTGATCAGGGTCGACGCGCACCCCGGTGCCGCCGCCGGTTCGCAGGGCCGCCCCTCGCACCGGCTGGAGGTCGCCGAGCGCGGTCCCGTCGCACTCGCCGCCCAGGTGCACGCCGACGGTTACCGCGCCGCGCTCGTCGGCCTCGGCGGCCGTATCGTCGCCACCGCCCCCGGCTGCGAGACGGTCGACGCCGACCCGGCGAAGGTGCTCGGCTCGGTCGTCGAGGCGGGCGCCGACCTGCTCCGCACCACGGGCCTGCGCTGTGTCGGCGCCGGACTCGCCGTGCCGTCCGCCGTCGCCGAACCGGAGGGCCTCGCCCTCAACCCCCTGCACCTGGCCTGGCCGGTGGGCGCCCCGGTACGCCGGATCTTCGCGGAGTGCGTGCGCGCGGCCGGCATCACCGGACCGGCGTTCGCCGGCAACGACGTGAACCTCGCCGCGCTCGCCGAGCACCGGCACGGCGCGGGACGCGGCGCCCGGGACCTGCTGTGCGTGGCCACCGGTCACCGCGGCGTCGGCGGCGCGCTGGTCCTGGACGGCCGCCTGCACACCGGCAGCTCGGGTCTGGCCCTGGAGGTCGGCCACCTCACCGTCAACCCCGAGGGCCGCTCCTGCCACTGCGGCAGCCGGGGCTGCCTGGACGTCGAGGCCGATCCCCTCGCCCTGCTCATCGAGGCCGGCCGCGAGCCGGGGCCCGAGGTGTCGCTGCTCCGGCAGGCCGAGGACCTGGTACGCGACCACTACGCCGACCCGACCGTCCGCGGGGCCGCCGAGGCGCTGATCGACCGGCTCGGTCTCGGCCTGGCGGGGCTGGTCAACATCCTCAACCCCGACCGCATCATCCTCGGCGGTCTGCACCGCACCCTGCTGGACGCCGCCCCGGAGCGGCTGCGCGCGGTGGTCGCCGACCGCAGCCTGTGGGGGCAGAGCGGCAGCGTGCCGATCCTGCCGTGCACGCTCAGCCACAACAGCCTCGTCGGGGCCGCTGAGTTGGCCTGGCAGCCGGTGCTGGACGACCCTCTGGCGGCTCTCCGGTAGACCGCCCGGTGGCCGGGCGTTCCGGGCCTCGTGCGCTGCCGTGAGCCTGTGATCGGCGTCTTCGCCTTGCCTGCTCGGTGACGACGCGAGCCGGACCGGCTGCACGATCGTGCGCGCCCCCCGACGGAAGCCTCACCGCCCGCTCAACTGGCGACAGCCGAGCGGGCGGGAGCGTGCGCGGCGACGGACCCACCGCCGGCCGCGTGCGCGGGCGCGACGGCTCCCGAGGCCACGTGCGCGGGGGTGACACCACCGGCGCTCGTGTGCGCGGGGGTGGGTGATCCGGGGCTCGTGTGTGCGGGGGTGGTGGTTCCCGCGGTCGCGTGTGCGAGCGCGGGTGATCCCGCGATCGCGTGGGCGGGCGTGCGCGCCCCGGCGCCCGCATGTGCGGGCACGGGTGGTCCGGCACTCGCGTGTGCCGGCACGGGTGACCCGGTACCTGCATGGGCGGGCATCGGTGACCCGGCGCCTGCGTGGGACGGAGTCGGCATGGCTGCCGGCGCCGGTTCCGGATCCGGGAGTCGGCGGGGGGCCGGCTCGGCGGTGCCGCGGGGCGGCCGGGTCGGTTGCGGTGCGGCCGTCGGCGCGGGCAGCGTGAACCACACGACCTTGCCGTCGTCGTGCGGACGCACCCCCCAGCTCTCGCTGACGGCGGCCACCATCGCGAGACCGCGGCCGCAGGTGGCCAGAGGCGTGGCGGCCGTCCCTTCCTCGACCACGGGAAGGCGCGGATCGTGGTCGCGGACCGACACCGTGAGGCGGTCGAGCTGGAGCTCGATCTCCACGGTGCAGTTCTTGTCCGGCTGGGCATGCCGGTGGACGTTGGTGAGCAACTCGGTCACGCCGAGTGCGGCCCGGTCGATGAGCGGGTCCAGACGCCAGTAGCGCAACTGCGCAGATACGATTCTGCGGACCTGGCCGATCCGCGAGGGCAAGGCTTGAAGCTCCACCGAGCAGTGTCTGCTTGGGTGTTTGATCACGGCTGCGACTCCCCGACGTGAGGTCCGGAAGAACACGGGAGAACGGATCCAGCAAGGGGCCGCCGTCCATGGGGCCGCCTGCTGTCGTGACCGGCGGGCTGCTTCGCAGCGTTATCGCCGGTAAACCCAGAGTGACGTGTGACAAGCGTGACCCAGCGCCTACGGTCGCGCAACTCGCGGTGGTCAGCCGTCCCGGCCCGCGGCTCGCCGTACCGCCTCGATGAAGCGGCGGGCTGTGGGCGGACCGGGCTCTCCCGGCGCCGGATCGTGGTCGCCCAGGGTGAGTGAGTAGCGCTGGCCGTTGAGGTCCGCCAGGGCCCGGTCGTCCGACGCGAACCACGGCTTGGAGGCCCGTACCGCCTGTACGGGCGCGCTGTCGATCTCGCTGCCGTAACTCGTCAGCAGCTGCACCCTGCCGTCCCTTATCCGGACCTGCCCGGCCCGGGTGAGCGAACGCAGCCGCCTGTCGATCCGTACGCCCGTCGCCGTGAACTCCGGCTCCGTCATCGTGCCCCGCCCCTTCGACTGCCTCGGTCGCCGGCCAGGAAGGTGGTGGTCCCGGCCGGCGTGCTCCGGTTCATGTCGCGATCCAGTGTGCGCCCCCGTTCGGGACGTTCGTCCCGTCGGATGGCAGTCTGCCCCCCTCCGGCGGGGAGCACCAGTACGCCCGGACGGCCGGACCGGGGGCGCTCGGAGCACTCGCCGCAATGCGCCCGGCGGGATCACGCCACTGCTCCCGGCTGCTTCGCCGCGTGTTCCCCAGGGTGCCTTTGAGGCGCCCAAAGTTGCGTTTATGCAGGTGAGAAGCGTGCGGAAGATGCCTATGATCGAGGCGTCGACCGCGTTCGGACGCCGTCGGCGCGAAGCGAAGGAGCCCCGTCGTGAGCACCACCCAGCAGATCCGGACCGGCGCCACCCTCGACGTCGACCGCAGTGACAGCGCCTACCGCGACTGGCTCAAAGAAGCCGTGCGCAAGGTCCAGGCCGACGCGAACCGCTCGGCGGACACGCACCTGCTGCGCTTCCCCCTGCCGGAGGCCTGGGGCATCGACCTCTACCTCAAGGACGAGTCGACCCACCCCACGGGCAGTCTCAAGCACCGGTTGGCCCGCTCCCTCTTCCTCTACGGCCTGTGCAACGGCTGGATCCGGCCCGGGCGCCCCGTGATCGAGGCGTCCAGCGGCTCGACGGCCGTCTCCGAGGCGTACTTCGCCAAACTCATCGGCGTGCCCTTCATCGCGGTCATGCCGCGCACCACCAGCGCCGAGAAGTGCCGGCTCATCGAATTCCACGGCGGGCAGTGCCACTTCGTGGACGACTCCCGCAGAATGTACGAGGAGTCCGCGCGTCTCGCGGTGGAGTCCAGCGGCCACTACATGGACCAGTTCACCTACGCCGAACGGGCCACGGACTGGCGCGGCAACAACAACATCGCCGAATCCATCTTCCGCCAGCTGGAGTTGGAGCGGTTCCCGGAACCGGCGTGGATCGTCGCCACGGCGGGCACCGGCGGCACCTCGGCGACGCTCGCGCGCTATGTCCACTACACCCAGCGCGACACCCGGATCTGTGTCGCCGACCCGGAGAACTCCTGTTTCTTCGAGGGCTGGACCACCGGCGACCCGGACGTCACCTGCGACTGCGGCTCCCGGATCGAGGGCATCGGCCGGCCGCGCATGGAGCCGAGCTTCGTACCGGGCGCCGTCGACCGGATGATGAAGGTGCCGGACGCGGCGAGCGTGGCGGCGGTACGGGCGCTGGAGCGGGCGATCGGGCGGAAGGCGGGCGGCTCGACCGGCACCGGTCTGTGGAGCGCGCTGAAGATCGTCTCCGAGATGGTGGCGCAGGGGCGCACCGGAAGCGTCGTGACGCTGCTGTGCGACCCGGGGGACCGCTACCTGGACAAGTACTACTCGGACTCGTGGGTGGCGCAGCAGGGACTCGACCTCACGCCGTACACAGCGGCGATCGAGTCACTGCTGGCCACCGGCGTCTGGCCCGACTGAGCTCTGGCTCGCAAGACGCCGGTCCAGCGCGTCGACCGCGTCCCGGAAGGCCCGGCCCAGACCGGCGCGGGCCAGCCTGACCACGAACCGGAACGGCGCCGTGCCGTCCGCGGCGAAGGTCCACTGCACGTGGGTCCCGGCGCCCGACGGGACGAGCCGCCACTCCTCGGCGATGGCGCGGGCGCCCGGCGCGTTGGTCAGGTCCACCCGGTAGGCGTAGACCTCCGCCTCCCGAGTCGCGATGACCGTCTCCCGGAAGCGCCCGCCGCCCTTGAGGCGTATGGCGCGCCCGGCGCCGTCATCGACGGACTCGGCGTGCGTCACCGCCGCGAACCACTCCGCCCAGCCGGGCACGTCGTCGTTGAGTGCGTGGAAGACCCGGTCGGGCGGCGCGGACATCTCCCGCGCGAACACCAGGCGTACGGGTGCGGTCTCGACGAAGTCGAGCCCCACGGGGCGCAGTTGACGCGGCATGGGCGAAAACCCCCTTGGCCGACAGGGCCGTTGACCGGACCCCCGTCACGATAACTGACGTGCCGTCACATGTCTGCCCCGCCCGCCCCGCGGTCAGTCCTCCGTCTCGCCCGCCACCACCAGCCGCCGCAGGTGCTCGGAGATCTCCGCGCGTGCCTCCGGCGGCAGCCCGGCGTCCGTGACCAGGGTGTCGACCTGCTCCAGCTTGGCGAACGAACTCAGGCCCACCGTGGCCCACTTGGTGTGGTCGGCGACCACCACGACCCGACGGGCCGACTGCACCAGACGGCGGTTGGTCTCCGCCTCCGCGAGGTTCGGCGTGGAGAGGCCGGCCTCCACCGATATGCCGTGCACCCCGAGGAACAGCAGGTCGAAGTGGAGCGCCGCGATCGCCTGGTCGGCCACCGGCCCCACGAGCGAGTCGGACGGGGTGCGCACCCCGCCGGTCAGGACCACGGTCGCCGCGCCCTGCCGCTGCCCGGAGACGCGCTGCGCCGCGTGGAAGACGTCCGCGACCCGTACCGAGTTCGTCACCACGGTCAGGTCGGGAACCTCCAGGAGCTGATGGGCCAGCGCGTACGTCGTCGTGCCGCCGGACAGTGCGATCGCCGCCCCCGGCACGACCAGCTCGGCGGCGGCCCGGGCGATGTCCTCCTTGGCCGTCAGCTCCAGGCCCGACTTGGCCTCGAACCCCGGCTCGTGCGTGCTCGCCTCCATCACCGGCACCGCGCCGCCGTGCACCTTCTCCAGGACGCCCTGCCTGGCGAGCGCGTCCAGGTCCCGGCGGACGGTCATGTCCGACACGCCGAGCTTGCGGGTCAGCTCGTTGACCCGTACGCCGCCCCGGCGTCGGACCTCGTCCAGGATCAGGGCGCGGCGCTGCTCCGCGAGGAGGTTCTGGTTCTCACTCACGTACGCTCCGGTCCTCTCGCCTCAAGCTGTCCGACACGCCCCGCGTACCGGCTCCGACCAGGACATTCCGTTCGGTTCGGGTGCGCGGGCGCCCCATCCTTTCACGGGAGAGCACCGGTTGCGCCACTGCCTGTGTCGGTGCACACATGTCATTCGGTCACCTGGTGTTGCACCTGGCGTCACACACAACGGGGAGATTCCGTAAGAAGTGGGGTACGTCACACCGTGATCGGAGATCCTGGGATCCGCACGGACAGGGACCATCGGCGTGGCACAGGGGAAGTGCGATCACAGTGGAACGCGCGCGGGAACGGACCGCCGACGGCCCCACCGGGCGGCCGACGCAGACCGACCTGGAACTGCTGGTGCACGGCGTCGGCGGCACCACCCCCGAGAAGATGCTCGACGACCCGCGCACGGTCCGGATCACCGGCGACGACACCGCCGCCGTCTTCCGCCGCGCCGACGACGTGGACGCCGAGTCCCGGCCCGCCGACCACCGTGACCGTCCGGTGCCGGAGGCGTACGTCTGGTGCAACCTGACGTCAGGCAACGCCTCCCGCGCCCTGTGGCTGCTGCTCCTGCCCTTCATGGTGGTCAACCTCGCCCACTGGATGCGCCCCGCCGCCCGGAACCGTCCGCGCACCGTGCGCTTCTACGGCCTGCTGGTCCGTCTCGCCGGGCTCACCCTCACGGTGCTGTTCGTCGCCGCTGCCTGCGAGGTGGCCCTCGACCTCACCGCCTGGCAGTGCGCGGGCGTCACCGCCTGCGCCCGCCGGCACTCCTGGCTCGGTTTCCTCGCCCCGGACGGCGCACACGGCGGCTGGTGGAGCGGCCCGGGCCGCCGGCTCGCCCTGGCCGCCCTGGTGCCCACCGCGCTGACCGGCCTGCTCTGGTACCTCTCGCACCGCACCTGGAGCGCCTACGAGTCCACCCGGCCCCTGTCCGTCGACCCCGAGCCCGGCCACACCTCGCTGGCCGGCCCCGGCTTCTGGTACGGGCGCCGGCTCGTCGCCCGGCTGCGCACCGCCCACACCGCCGCGGGCCTGCTCACCGTCGCCGCCGCCGTCCTCACACCGGCGGCCGCCTTCGACCGCAGGCCGGGCGGAGCCGCCCTGCTCGACACCATCGGCCGGCTGCTGACCGGCGCGCTCGTCGCCGGAGCGGTGGCCGTGGTGGGGGTGGTGTGCCGCCGGGGCCGCACCGAGAACCACCTCGACCAGGAACTGGACCGGCGTCTCGTACGACGCCTGCCCCTGGCCGCGCTCGCCCTGCTGGCGCTCGTCATCCTGTACGCGGGCTGGTCCCGGCCCGGATGGCGGTCGACGGGGCGGCTCGCCGGGGACACCACCTTCGGCGGCCTGGCCCTGGCACAGGGCCTGCTGGTGATCGTCCTCGGGCTCGTCGCCCTCGACCTGCGACGCGGGCTCCCCGATCCGCGCGCCGCGATGCGCGGCCTGAACGGGCCCGCGGTCGCCCTGCTGGCCTGCGCGCTGGGCGGGGTGATGTCGGGCGGAGTCACCCAGCGGGTCTCCGACTGGCTGGACGGCACGGGCACCTCCATTCCCGGCCCTCCGGTGCTGCTGACCTGGCAGGCTTCGACGGTCCCGGCCGTGCTCGCGGTGCTCCTGGCCGCCGTCGCCCGGCTCTCCTGGCGCACCGCACGGCTCAGCCGCGCCGAACGCGACGCCGTGGACCGGGACCATCCCGGTGAGCCGGAGGACGTCGCCCGTACCCGCCGGATCGCCCGGGTCCGTGCCATGGCCGCCCTCACCGACCGGACGCCGTTCGTGCTCACCGTGCTGTGCGCGACCACGCTGGTGCTGGGCGCCGGGGCCCTGCTGGGCGCCCTGGCCACGGGAAAGACGCCGGACGGGGCCGCCGGGCGGACGCTCGCCCCCGTGCACGGCGCGGCCGAGGCCTCGCAGGCGGTCGGCTCCTGGCTGGTGGGGCTCGGCTTCGTCCTCTTCGTCACCTGGGGCCGACGGGCCTACAAGGACGCCTCGGCTCGGCGCACCATCGGCATCCTCTGGGACGTCGGCACCTTCTGGCCGCGCGCCGCCCACCCGTTCGCCCCGCCCTGCTACGCGGAGCGCGCGGTACCCGACCTCACCTGGCGGATGGTCACCTGGACCCGCCGCACCGGCGGCCGCCTGGTCCTCTCCGGCCACTCCCAGGGCAGTGTCCTCGCGGCCGCGGCCGCCTGGCAGTTGACCCCGGCGGTCCGCAGCCGGGTCGCCCTGCTGACGTACGGCTCCCCGCTGGAGCGCCTGTACGGCCGCTGGTTCCCGGCCCACTTCGGTCCGGCCGAGCTCGGCTCCCTGCACCGCGAGGTCGCCTGCTGGCGCAACCTCTACCGGCTCACCGACCCCATCGGCGGCCCCGTCCGGATCGCCGACGGCGACGGCCCGGGGGTCGACCACCCGCCCCTGAAGGACCCCCTCGCCTACGGACGCACGCCGGACCACCCGCTGCCCGCCCCCGTCCTGGGCCACTCCGACTACCAGGCGGACCCGGCCTTCGCCGTGGAACGGTCACGGCTGCTGGCGCGGCTGCGCCAGGACTCGCCCGCGGGGCACCCACAACGGGCCGACTGATCAGGGAAGTTCCGGCAGGTCCTCGGCGTAGAGCAGGGTGAGGTCGTCGGTGGTCGGATCGGCCAGCTGGGCCACCCGGCTCGCGTGCCGCTCCACCATCGCCTCGAAGGTCTGCCGCGCGGTGCGGCCGTTGCCGAACGCGGGGCCCTTCGGGATCTCCGTGAAGTACTTCAGCAGCCCCTCGGCCGCCCCCGGCGCCAGCCGGTACTCGTGTTCGTCGGCCTGCTGCTCCACGATCCGCAGCAGCTCCCGCGGGCCGTAGTCCCCGAAGGTGATGGTCCGGGAGAAACGCGAGGCCACACCGGGGTTGACCGAAAGGAAGCGCTCCATCTCCTCGGTGTAGCCCGCGACGATCACCACTACGGCGTCCCGCTGGTCCTCCATCAACTTCACCAGCGTGTCGATGGCCTCCTTGCCGAAGTCCCGCCCGGCGTCCTCCGGCGACAGCGCGTACGCCTCGTCGATGAACAGCACACCGCCGTGCGCCCGTTGGAAGGCCTCCTGGGTGCGGATCGCCGTGGAGCCGATGTGCTCGCCGACCAGGTCGACCCGGGACACCTCGACCAGGTGGCCCTTCTCCAGCACCCCGAGGGAGGCGAGGATCTCGCCGTAGAGCCGGGCGACCGTGGTCTTGCCGGTGCCGGGGGAGCCCGTGAACACCAGGTGCCGCTTGACCGACGCGGCCTTCAGCCCGGCCTGCTGACGGCGCCGGCCGACCTCGATCATGTCGGTCAGCGCCCGCACCTCGCGCTTGACGCTGTCCAAACCCACCAGTGCGTCGAGTTCACCGAGCACGGCCTGGGAGGTCCGGGCCGGCTCCTCGGGCGCGGCCGGCGGCAACAGGGGCTCCTGCTCGGTGCTGCGCTGCCCGGGAATGGCACCCAGCAGCCCGGGGGACTGGTACGACGTCTGCACCGCCGTCTCGCGGGCCGTCGGCCGGCGCAGGCTGCCGCTCTCGTCGCTGGTGCAGTCCTCCACCACAGGACCGGTGCCCGGGTCCGCGTCCGGGCCGCCTTCCGCGAACTCGTAACCTCCGCGCGCGCACCGCTCCGTGCGGCACTTGCGCAGGGTCGTACGGCAGCCGTCGATGACATGGAAGCCGTAGCCGCCGCTGCCCGTGACCCGGCAGTTCAGGAAGGAGCCCCGGCCGCCCGCCGACACGTAGAAGCCGGCCTCCGCCGGGGCGTCCACCGTGCACCGCTCGATGGTGGGATCGGCGCCCTTGGTGACGATCACTCCGGTCTGGGTGCCGTCGACCGTGCAGTTGTTGAGGGTCCCGCCGCTGCCGTGGTCGCGGAACCAGGCGCCGGTGGCCGCGTCCCGGATCCGGCAGTCGTCCAGTTGGGCGGTCGCCCCGTCGCTCACGGACACCGCGGTGTTCCGCACCTGGGAGAGGTCGCTGTCCACGACGTCCGCGCGGGAGCCACGGTCCAGTACGAACAGCGCGTCCGGCACGTCGTGCACCCGGCAGGAGTCCAGCACGGCGGTCGCGCCGTCGCTCACCCAGACCGCCGGGTAGTCGCCGGTGCTGTCGAAGATCTCGCACTGGTTGGCGTCCACCCGGGTCCCGGGGTCCCACACCGACAGTCCGTTGCGCCCGAACTGACGCACCGTCGTCCGGGTCAGCGTGAGCACCGAGCGGGAACGCAGATCGACCGCGTTCTCCGGGATGTCGTGGATCCGGCAGTCGGCGAGGGTGAGCACCGCGTCGGTGTCGAGCGTGACACCGTCGGCGGTGGTGCGGTGCACGTCGCAGTCGGTGAAGTGGGCCGTGGCGCGCGCGGTGACCTGTATCCCGGAGCCGCGCACCTCGTAGATCTCGCAGCCCACCGCCTCCAGCGCGGAACCTTCCCCGGTCGCCGTCACCCCGGTGCCCGACGCGTGGTGGATCCGGCAGCGGTCCAGCCGCGGATGGCCGCCGCCGCGCACCGCCACCCCCGCCTGGCCGGCCGCCACGACCTCGCACTCCTCGAACACCCCACCACCGCCGTCGAGTACGGCGATGCCGATGCCGGCCGGGTTGTCCACGGTGCAGCGCCGCACGGTGGGCCGTGCGCCGCCGCGCACCTCGATCCCGGCCGCGGACCGGGTGACGATCCGTACGTCCAGCAGCTCGGGTGTGCCTTCCTCGACCAGCAGCGCGGGCGCCGCCGCGTCCTGCCCCTCGACGTGCAGGTCCTGTACGACCGCCGAGGCGCGCACGGTCAGCGGCACCCCGTCCACGGGCGCGATCCGCACGGAGCCGGGCGCCCCCTCCGGACCGCGCAGGGTCACGGCGCGCTGCACCACGAGGTTCTCCCGGTAGGTGCCGGGCGCGACCGTGAGGACGTCGCCGTCTGCGGCGGCCTCCAGGGCGGCGGCGAGCGAAGCGTACTCACCCGTGCGGCGTCGCCACCGCGATGTGCCGGTGTGCGTCACCTGGACCGTGCCCTGTGCCATGGCGTTGCCGTGCCCCCACCTCGTCGTACAGATCGCTGACTGGCCTCGGGGCGGCATCGCGGACGGTGCCCTGCCCCTGCGGTTCGCTCGCGCGCGGGTCGATGCCGAATGCGCTTCGGCGGCTCCACCGTAGCGTGCGCCGAGGCGGTGGGTTGACCAGAGAGGGAAAGGCCGTCAGCTGCCCGTACCGGCCTTGCCCCAGTCCGGCCCCGCCCGTTCCCATGCCTGGTCCCACCGCGCGTACCTGCGGCGGACCATACGCCAGACGATCATCCGTCTGGCGCCCTCGACCAGACCGGCGGCGAGCAGCGCGGCGCCGAACCCGGCCAGCACGGCGTGGGTGGACGCCGTCGCGGAGTCCAGCGGACGGGCCGTTATCAGGCCGTGCTGGTCCGTCCAGACGTCGAAGTGGTCGCCTTTGTCCGGGGACTTGAGGGTCGTCAGGACCGGCCCCTGGCGGTGGCTGCCGTCCGGCGCCGTCCAGTCGGCGAGGACACGGCTGCGGCTGTCGCGGACGCCGGCGACGTCGGGGTCGGTCTCCACCGGGGTGCCGACGCCCAGCCTGCGCACCACCGTGACTGTGACGAGATGCCGGTCGTGATGCTGCTGCCGGACGGACCGCTGGAGGGCGCCCTGGGCGGCCGCGCCGACGACCGAGCCGAGGACGGGCGCGGCCACCGCGATCAGCACCAGCGTCACCAGGGCCAGCCAGGCCTCGACCAGGTCGGTCGCACGCCGCAGCGGATTGCGCCGCCAGCGCCACAGGCCACGGATCGCTCGCACCGGCCACCACCCCCTTCCCGCTCCGTGATAACCCCACCCGCACCGTTCACCCGCAGGCTCCGGCCGAAGAGAGAGCGAAATCACCCCGGCCGGCACTTTCATCGACTTCTCATGACGGCCAACGACCGGACCGCGGGCTCGGGTTCCCGCCGGACGGGAGGTCACTCGACCCCGGACCAGGGACCGAGCGATCACAGCCACGGCGCCCGAAGGCCGGGTGGGGATCGACGGGTGGGGTGCAGACGGACCGGGGCGACGGTCGGGTGCAGATACGTGGGGTGCGGATGGATTGAGGCGCACGGACTGGGGCAGACGTGTGCTGATGCTGATGCGAGGGGAGCTGGCGGACTCGGTGCAGACGTGCGGGGTGCAGACGGACTGGGGCAGACGTGGGGGTCCGGGCGGACAGGGGTAGAAGCGCGGGAGCGGGTGGTTCGGCGCGGGACGTCCTGCTCGCTGCTCGCGCGAGTTTCGCACCGACCGAGCGGGCGGTTCGGTCGTGCTCAGGACGACGCTTGAGACGAGCGGGACGCCGGGCTCCGCAGAACCGGCCTCGGTCGGCAGCGGCGCTCGGGGAGTGGGCCTCTTTCGGCGTGCTCGCCCGGTGTTGAGGACGCCTCGGCCGTGGGCGTAACAGGGCACACATGTGCCGCCTCCGGGCAACGGCTCGGTGGCGGTGGGCGCGAGGGGCATGGGAGGGGCGCCGGTGACGACCTTTCCCCCGTCGTCGATCAGAAGCCGGCGCCGGTCAGCCCCCTGGTCCCATGACGGCCTGCCGGGGCGGGCGGCCCCGGAGCGCCTTGACCGGATGGACGCGGACCGATTGCGGGATCAGTAGCCGCGGTACTGCTGTTGCTGGTTGTTGTACGGGTCCTGGTACGGCGCGGGCTGCGCGGGGCGTGGAGCCGCCGGGCGCATCGCCTCGTAACCGGTGCCGCCCATCATCGGACGCGGCTGCTGCGGCTGCTGCCCGGGGTAGCCGCGCGGTGCCGTCGCCTGCTGCGGGATGTAGGCGGTGGGCGCCTGCTGCAGCGGTGCGGGCTGCTGCATCTGCTGCGGGTAGCCGTAGCCCGGGGCCGGCTGGGAGGGAGCGGCCGGAAGGGCGGGGAGTGCCGACGGCAGGGCGGGCAGGTTGAAGCTGCTGCTCGTGTCGTAGGCGGGAGGGACCCGGATGGGGGCGATCTGCGGGGTGCCCCGTTCGGCCACGAGCGAGTCGTAGATCGGGGTGTCCGGGAAGGAGGCGGAGTAGTAGCCGCCGCCATAGGTGGAGCGGGGGGAGGTCATGGCACATAAGGTAAGCCCACGATGTGCTGGTTGGGGAGACCGATAAGAGGGTTGTTTTCCGTGTCGGCGGTGACGCCGGATCCCCAATCCGAGCGAACTCGGCAAAAAAGGACGGCAATCGGCGTTGTGATCATGTAAAGGCCGAGTTCCAGGGCGGTTACCGGCAGTTGGCCAGGGATCTTCCTGTGCCGTTCGTGGGCGTTCCCTGTCCCCGGGAATAGGTTGTGCGGGTAGGGATGACCTGGGACCGCCGGGTGCGCCCGGCATGCCGACACGTGATGGGGGCGGACATGTCAATGTCGAAAGGATCGAATACGCCGGTGCCGACCACGGCGCTGCGCGTCGAATTGGGCTGGCGCTCCGGTGCGGGCGTGCCCGACGCGGACGCCTCCGCGCTGCTGCTGGTCGCCGGGAAAGTCCGCTCCGACGAGGACTTCGTCTTCTACAACCAGCCCTCGCACGCCTCCGGCGCGGTCCGGCACGAGGGCAAGCGGCGCTCCGGCGACCTGGTCACCGACACGCTTTTCGTCGACCTCGCGCGCGTGGAGGCCCCGATCGAGCGGATCGTCCTCGCGGCCTCCGCCGACGGCGGCACCTTCGGCCGGGTCCCCGGTCTCTACATCGAGGTCCGCGACGCGGCGGACGGGAATGTGGCCGCACGTTTCGACAGCACCGGCGCCACGACGGAAACCGCTTTCGTATTCGGTGAGTTGTACCGCCGTCAGGGCGGCTGGAAGTTCCGCGCGGTGGGTCAGGGATACGACAGCGGACTCGAAGGCCTCGCGACCGACTTCGGGATCACGGTGGACGAGCCGCAGCACGCGCAGCAACCGCCCGCCCCCCGAGCCGCCCCGCCCGCCCCGAGCCCGGTTCCCCCGACCCCGGCCCCTCCGGCCCCCGCCCCGGCGCCCCCGCCGCCCCCGAGCGGGCCCCCCTTCCCGCAGCACCCCGCGCCCACCTCCGCCGGTCTGCCGGTCCCCCCGCCCCCGTCGACCGCGCCCGTGCGCCTGTCCAAGGTGACGCTGACCAAGGCCGCGCCCGCCGTCTCGCTGGCCAAACAGGGCGGCACGGCGGGCGCCCTGCGCGTCAACCTCAACTGGCAGGTCCGCAAGGAACTCCCCGGCTGGGGCGGCCGGCGCGCCGGGGACCTCGACCTCGACCTCTGCGCCCTCTACGAACTCGCCGACGGGCGCAAGGGGGTCGTACAGGCGCTGGGCAACGCCTTCGGCTCGCTGAACCGGCCCCCGTACATCCACCTCGACGGAGACGACCGGACGGGGGCCGTGTCGAGCGGGGAGAACCTCACCCTCAATCTCGATCACAGACAGGACTTCCGGCGCGTCCTGGTCTTCGTGACGATCTACCAGGGCGCCACCTCCTTCGCCGACCTGCACGCCACCGTCACGCTCCAGCCCCAGTACGGCGCCCCGATCGACTTCTCCCTCGACGAGTGCACGGTTCCCTCGACGGTCTGCGCGCTCGCCCTGATCAGCAACACCGGAGGGGATCTCGTCGTCCAGCGCGAGGCGCGCTACCTGGTCCCGGAGCGCGGCGTGAGCCCGCAGCGCACCGTGGACCGCGCCTACGGCTGGGGGATGAACTGGACGCCCGGCCGCAAGTGACCGGCGCGCGTCAGCCCTCGTCGGCGACCGCGTCGGGGCGCGTGTAGGTGCGGCCCTTCCAGGCCGCCCCGCGGCCCCGGTAGTGCTGCACCGCCGAGTCCACCGTCATCAGGAGGTAGAGGAACGCGGTGAACGGCAGCAGGGGAGCGAGTCCGGGAGACTGCCGGTAGTAGCGGAGCATCGGCAGGTAGGTCGCCGTCATCAGCAGCCAGGCGGCACCGCCCGTCAGCGCCGCCGGGGCGCTGCCGGTGACCGCACCGGCCAGCACCGCCGCCGGCGGGACGAGGTACACGAGCACGAGACCGGCGACCGTGCCGAGCAGCAGCAGCGGGTTGTGCCGCAGTTGCGCGTACGCGCTGCGGGAGACCATCCGCCACAGGTCGCGCAGCCCGGGATAGGGACGCACACTGTCCACCCGGTCGGCGAGCCCCAGCCAGATGTGTCCGCCGGTGCCCTTCACCGCGCGGGCGAGCGCCACGTCGTCGATCACGGCGTGCCGGATCGCGTCCGGGATCCGCGCCCGCTCCGCCGCGTCGGCGCGCAGCAGCACGCAACCGCCCGCGGCCGCGGCCGTGCGTGAGCCCGCACGGCCGATCCGGCGGAACGGATACAGCTGCGCGAAGAAATAGACGAAGGCGGGGACGACCAGCCGTTCCCACAGGCTCTCCACCCGGAGCCGGGCCATCTGTGACACCACGTCGAAGCCGCCGGTGCGAGCTGCCGCCACCAGCAGCCGCAGGCTGTCCGGTTCGTGGGCGATGTCCGCGTCCGTCAGCAGCAGGTACTCGGGGTCACGCGCGCGTGCCAGGCCGATCCCGTGCCGCACCGCCCACAGCTTGCCCGTCCAGCCCGCGGGCGGCTCGCCGGGCGAGCCCACGGTGAGCCGCAGGCCGCCGTGGCGCGCGGCCAGTTCCCGGGCCAGCTCCCCGGTGCCGTCCGTACTGCCGTCGTCGACCAGGAACACCTCGGCCCGGCCCGGATAGTCCTGACCGAGCAGGGACGGCAGACTCAGGGGCAGCACGGCGGCCTCGTCCCGGGCCGGGACGACCACGCACACATCAGGCCATTCCCGGGGATCGCGCCGGGGTGGCAGCCGGACGTCGGTGCGCCAGAAGAAGCCCTGGCAGAGCAGCAGCCACAGCCAGGCGGCGAGGGATACGGCGGCGGTCCACGCGATGGCGCTCACGCGCGCAGTCTGCCCCACCGGACCGGTGCGCGACGGCCCATCGTCTATCGTGACCGGGTGAAGATCGCGCTCATGGACTCCGGAATCGGCCTGCTGGCGGCCACCGCAGCGGTACGGCGGCTGCGCCCCGACGCCGATCTCGTACTCTCCTTCGACCCCGAGGGCATGCCCTGGGGGCCACGCACCCCCGAGGACGTCACCGCACGCGCGCTGGCCGTCGCCGAGGCCGCGGCGGCACGCGGGCCCGAAGTACTGATCATCGGCTGCAACACGGCGACCGTGAACTCCCTGACCGCGCTGCGCGCCCGTCTGGAGCCCGGCATCCCCGTCGTGGGCACCGTCCCGGCGATCAAGCCGGCCGCGGCGGGCGGCGGTCCGGTCGCGATCTGGGCGACCCCCGCGACCACCGGCAGCGCCTACCAGCGCGGTCTCATCGCGGACTTCGCCGACGGCGTGCCGGTCACCGAGGTGCCCTGCTGGGGCCTGGCGGAGGCCGTGGAGCACGCCGACCAGTCGGCCGTCGACACCGCCGTGCGCGCCGCGGCCGAGCTCACCCCCGACGACGTGACGACCGTCGTCCTGGGCTGCACCCACTACGAACTCGTCGCGGACCGCATCCGCTCGGCCGTGCAGCGCCCGGGCGCCGCGCCGCTCGTCCTGCACGGCTCCGCCGGTGCCGTGGCCGCCCAGGCGCTGCGCCGGATCGGCGCCCAGCCGGCCCCCGGCGCACCGGCCACCGGTACGGTCACGGTGCTGCTCAACGGCCGTGAGGGGGAACTGCCCGAGGCCGCGCTGAGCTACGCCGAGGGCCGCCTGCTGCAGGCGGTCGCTCCGGCCGGCCCCGCCGTGTCCCGGTGACCCCGCGCGGGCCGCGGACACCGCCGAAGTGAGCGGTCACCCTCAGCGACGCGGTGCCCGCGCAGCGAAACCTGAGTAGTCTCGTAGGCATGAGGGACCACCCCCAAGGCCACCTCGGGGACGAGGACGGCCCGCGACCCGACATCTGGACCGGCCGCGCCACGAACCGCGTCCAGTGGCTGCTGGCGCTGGCCGGCGCGGCCTGCTTGGCGCTCGGCATCGAACTGGCCGTGGACTCCGCGTGGACCTCGGGCGCCCCGCTGGTGATGTCCGTCGTCGGCTGCATCGCCGCCGGACTGCTGGTCCTCTTCGGCACCCTCGCCTTCGTGCACGTCGACCTGAAACTCGACCGGGAGTGCCTCGAAGTCCGCTGCGGCCACATAGGGGTACCACGCCGGCGCATCCCGCTGTCCCACGTGGCCGGCGCCGACTTCACCCCGCAGATCACCCCGCGCCACTGGGGCGGCTGGGGCTATCGCTGGCGCCCCGAGAAGGGCACGGCCGTCGTGGTGCGCCGTGGCGAGGGCATCGTCCTGCGCCTGTGGGACGGCCACACCTTCACGATCACCGTGGACAACGCCGAGTCCGCGGTGCGTGTGATCAGGGAACGCCTGCGGACCATCAGCCCGGGTACCGCTCGCTGAAGCAGGCACGCACAGCCGGCCCGGCCGCGGAGTCCGCCCCCACCCGGCGCGCCCTCGTACGCGCGCCCACCGCGCGGTCACGGCACCGGGCCGCGGGGGTCCGGAACCGCTCCGACGCGTACCTCACTCAGCCGCCGGGGGCGGCCGTCGCCCACGGGCGTGCCGTCGCCAGGCCCGCCAGCAGACCCGCGCCCGCCGGCACCGTCGTGAAACTCAGCGCGTCGCCGACCGCGGCGAGCACGGCCAGCGCCGTGAGCGCCGCGCCCGCGGTGAGGGCCACGGGGGTGGTGCGGGGCGAGCGCCACAGGGCGTAGAGCAGCCAGCAGAACGCGGCGGCCAGCAGCAGGCCGCCGACCAGGCCTTGCTCGGCGGCCTGCTGGAGCAGTGCGGAATGCGGCTTGCCGTCGGGCGCCAGGGCGTCGGACGCGGCGCCGCCCACCTCACCGAAGCGACCCGGACCCACTCCCAGGGCGGTGTTCCGGCGCGCGAGAAGCAGGGCGTCCCGCCACAGCCGGACCCGGCGCGCGTCGAGAGGGCCTTCCGGCGCGGAGACGAGTCCGGCCGGCAGGACGTTCGCCGCGACCGCCAGGACCGTACCGGCCACGACCGCGGCCGCCAGCGCCAGTCCCGCGACGCCCGCGCCCCGGTGCCGTATCCGCCCGGCGGCGAGGGAGCAGAGCAGTACGGCCGTACTGGCGACGCACCCGGCCGCCGAGCCCAGGACCGCCCCGGACGCCGCGATCCCGGCGGCCAGCAGCCGCAGGCCGCGGCGCAGCGCGGGAACCTGCGTCGCCCAGGCCGCGCAGCACGCGCCGCCCGTCGCCAGGGCCAGCAGCGCGGCGACCGCACCGGCCTGGCCGAGCGGAGTCGTGACCTGGGCACCCGGCGCCGTCCGGGGCAGCGCGCAGGCGAGCCCCAGCCCGGCCAGCGCACCGGCACAGGGCGCGGCCACCGGCAGCAGCGCCCCGGACATGCGGCCCGCCGCGTAGCCCGCGGCGACGGCGAGCACCGCGAGCAGCACGCCCTCGGGCCGTCCGTCGCGGCCGGCCGCCGAGATCAGCGGCCACCCGGCGCAGGCCCCGAGCACCAGGACGCCCACCACGTCCGAAACGTTTCGTCTGTCGCTGTCCGCGTCCGTTCCGACAACGGACGTCATCCCGGTCGACCCCACCGTTCGCCCCCCGAACCACGCGGTCCCCCGACCTGTGGGGCGGCCCCCGCCGCCCGCTTCGCACACCGTAACCGCCGATGCCCGTTTTGTGGACGACTTGAGCGGGAACCGTGCGTTTCCTGCATCCCGAGACCGCGCTGTCGGCCGTACGGTCCCGGCCGTACACTCCCCGAGTGACCGTCACCGCAACTTCCGTGGACCGATCGGACCAGCTCACGCCACGCCCCACGCCCGGTGCGCGTGGCCTCGCGCTGCTGCGCCGACTGGTTCCGGCCGCAGTCTCCGCCCTGAGCGGAGTGCTGCTGTACGTCAGCTTCCCGCCCCGCACCCTGTGGTGGCTCGCCCTGCCCGCCTTCGCCGGATTCGGCTGGGTCTTGCGCGGCCGCGCCTGGAAGGCGGCCCTCGGACTCGGCTATCTCTTCGGCCTCGGCTTCCTGCTGCCCCTGCTGGTGTGGACCGGCGTCGAGGTCGGCCCCGGTCCCTGGCTGGCGCTGGTGGCCATCGAGGCGATCTTCGTCGCCCTGGTCGGGGTGGGCGTCGCGGCGGTCTCCAAGCTGCCGGCGTGGCCGGTGTGGGCGGCCGCCCTCTGGATCGCCGGCGAGGCCGTACGCGCTCGCGTGCCCTTCCGCGGCTTCCCCTGGGGCAAGATCGCCTTCGGCCAGGCGGACGGCGTCTTCCTGCCGCTCGCCGCGGTGGGCGGCACCCCGGTGCTCGGCTTCGCGGTCGTCCTGTGCGGGTTCGGTCTGTACGAGGCCGGGCGGCTCGCCGTCGAGGGGCGGCGCACGCGTGAGATCCGGCGCGGGGCAGCGGCGGCGGCCCTGCTGAGCGTGGCGGTCCCCGTGGTGGGCGCGGTCGCGGCGCGGACCCTGGTGAGCGACAAGGCGGAGAACGGCTCGGTGACCGTCGCGCTCATCCAGGGCAACGTGCCGCGGGCCGGCCTCGACTTCGCCTCCCAGCGGCAGGCCGTGCTCGACTACCACGTGAAGGAGACCCTCAGGCTCGCCGCCGACATCAAGGCGGGCAAGGTCGCCAAACCGGCCTTCGTGCTGTGGCCGGAGAACTCCTCCGACGTCGACCCGTACGCCGACGCCGACGCGGCGGCCGTGATCGACGAGGCCTCGAAGGCGGTGGGCGTGCCCATCTCGGTCGGCGGAGTCGTGGAACGCGACGGCAAGCTGCTCAACGAGCAGATCCTGTGGGACCCGGTCAAGGGACCGACGGCGACCTACGACAAGCGGCAGATCCAGCCCTTCGGCGAGTACCTGCCGCTGCGCGGTCTGGTCGGCGCCATCAACAAGAACTGGACCAGCATGGTCCGCCAGGACTTCAGCCGCGGCACCAAGCCCGGCGTCTTCGACATCGACGGCACCGAGGTGGGCCTCGCCACCTGCTACGAGGCCGCCTTCGACTGGGACGTGCGGGACACGGTCACGCACGGGGCGGAGATGATCTCCGTGCCCAGCAACAACGCCACCTTCGACCGCAGCGAGATGACCTACCAGCAGCTCGCCATGTCCCGCATCCGCGCGGTCGAGCACAGCCGGACCGTCACCGTGCCGGTGACCAGCGGGGTCAGCGCGATCATCATGCCGGACGGGAGGATCACCCAGAAGACCGGCATGTTCGTGCCCGCCCACCTGGTCCAGAAGGTGCCGCTGCGCACCTCCCGGACGCCCGCGACCGAGCTGGGCATCCTGCCCGAGATCGTCCTGGTGCTGGCGGCCGCGGGCGGTGTCGGCTGGGCCATCGGGTCCGGCCTGCGCCGTCGTCGCGCCGGTGACGCGTAGCCGTACACCCGCCGTACGCCCCGTGGTCCCGGCCGGCCCGCGGGCACCGGGCGGCTAGGGTCGGCTCATGGCTACTCCTGAGTTCATCCGCGCCGTCCGGGCCTCCGCGGGCCACCAGCTGCTCTGGCTGCCCGGGATCACCGCCATCGTCTTCGACGACGACGGCAGAGTGCTGCTGGGCCGCCGCACCGACACCGGTAAGTGGTCGGTCATCGGCGGCATCCCGGAACCGGGGGAGCAGCCGGCGGTCTGCGCCGTGCGGGAGGTCTTCGAGGAGACCGCGGTGCGCTGCGTCGCCGAGCGGGTGGTCCTCGTCCAGGCGCTGGACCCGGTCACCTACCCCAACGGCGACGTCTGCCAGTACATGGACATCACCTTCCGCTGCCGGGCCGTCGGCGGTGAGGCCCGGGTCAACGACGACGAGTCGCTGGAGGTGGCCTGGTTCGACGTGGACGCCCTGCCCGAACTCAACCAGTTCGGCACCTTCCGGATCAAGCAGGCCATGTCGGACGCGCCCACCTGGTTCGACGCCACGACCTCCGGCTGACGGGACGGAACAGCTCCGCGCGGTCGCCCCTTGCTAGCGGCGGATGCCAGGCGCACGCTGGTGGCATGAGCGTCCACGAGAGCCCCACGCTCATCATGTCCGTGCAACGCGCCTTCCGTCTGCTGGAGGCGGTGAGCGCGCACGAGAACGGCGCGCCCGCGAAGCAACTGGCACGGGAGACCGGGCTGCCCCTGGCGACCGCCTACCACCTGCTGCGGACCCTGGTCCACGACGGATACCTCCGCAAGCTGGACGACGGAGGGTTCGTTCTCGGCGACAAACTGCTGACGCTGCACACCGCGAGCCAGGGGCAGACGCTGCTCAGCCGCGTACGCCCGACCCTGGCCGCCCTCCGCGACGAGCTGGCCACCGCCACCTACCTCACCTTCTACGAGGAGGGCGAGATCAGCGTCGCCGAGATCGTGGACAGCCCCCGCGCGCCGCGGACCGACCTCTGGGTGGGCTTCGAGGACGCCGGACACGCCACCGCGCTGGGCAAGGCGGTCCTGCGGGAACTGGACGACGACGCGCGCCGCGACTACCTCTCCCGGCACCATCTCGCCGACCTGACCCCCCGCACCATCACCAGCCTCCCGGAACTGCTCCGCAAGCTCGACACCTCTCCCCTCGCCCCGGCCGTCACGGACCTGGAGGAGTACGCGCTCGGCACGGTGTGCGTCGCCGTGCCGATCTACCGCGGTGACGTTCTCGGCTCGCTCGGCGTCTCCCTCCCGACGGAACGGCTCGCCCGGCTCCCCGAGCTGCGGGCCAGACTGCTCCCGGTGGCCGACCGGGTGACCAGGAGCCTCTCGTTCACTATCTGAAAATCCGCTCCTTGTGACGTGCCGACCGAACCCTTTTCCTGGATGAAACGGACAAGTCGGTAGTGCACCCCGTGCAGTGAGGATTGCGGTCGGAACATGAGGCAGGCGGAAGAACATGGCGACCACCACGGGCCGTCGTGGCCGTTCAGGAAGCGGGGGGCGCGTCCGGGAGCGGCTGCCTCCCGCGGCGCCGTCCCGCAGCTGGCCGCCGGGATCCCGGTGCTGCCCGTACTGATCGTCTGCGGGGTCGTGTGGGCGGACGTTCTCGGCGGTTCGGGGTTGTTCTGGCTGCCGCTGCTCGCGGCCGGTCCGGCGCTGGCGGCCAGCACCAACGGCTTCCGGGGCGTGCTGTGTGTCGGTTTCCTCGCCGCGGCGCTCGGCGGGACGCTCGGCGCCCGGGACGGGGTGCCGGCGCGTGAGCTGGCCGTCGTCCTGTCGGCCCTGCTGGCCGTCACGCTGGCGAGCGCCCTGGCCAGCGCGTTGCGGGGGCGTCGGGAGCGGGTGCTCGACGCCGTCCGCTCGGTCGCGGAGGCCGCGCAGCACGCGGTGCTGCAGCCCGTGCCGCAGAACGTGGGCCCGTTCCGGGTGGCGGTCCGCTACAGCGCCGCGGCGGCGGAGGCCCGGATCGGCGGTGACCTGTACGCCCTGGTGTCCACCCCGCACGGGGTCAGGCTCATCGTGGGCGACGTGCGCGGCAAGGGACTGCCCGCGGTGGGCACCGCCGCCCTGGTCCTGGGGATCTTTCGCGAGGCCGCCTACGACGAGCCGGATCTCCTGGCCGTCGTCGGCAGGATCGAGCGGAGCCTGGCGCGCAACCTGGGCCCCGACGACTTCGTCACCGCGGTGGTCGTCGGACACCCGGGGGAGGGGCGGCTGGAGATGGTGAACTGCGGACACGCGCCTCCCCTCCTGATATCCGCCTCGGGGGAGGTCGTCGCGGCCGAGTCCACCCGGCCGGCCCCGCCCCTGGGCCTGCGCGCCCTCGTCGCCGAGCCCCCCTGCCTGGAGATCCTGCCCTTCTCCGAGGGGGACCAGCTGCTGCTCTACACCGACGGGGTCACCGAGGCCCGCGACCGTGCGCGCACGTTCTACCCGCTGGCCGAAGGGGTGGCACGCCATGTGTCCGACGAACCGGAACACGTCCTGAGCGCGGTCCACGACGAACTGCTGGCGCACGTGGGCGGCCGGCTGCACGACGACGCGGCGCTGCTCCTGCTCCGTATGCAGGCCGCGGACCGCTCCCGGTGCGTCGGGTCGGTGGAGGAGACGGGCGGAGGTGCCCGAACGGCCGAGCGGACGAGCTGCCCCTCGCCCTCGCGCCTCGGCTGCTGACAGGCGGTCCGGGTGAGCCTGGACCGAGCCTGAACCAGAAGACGGTTCAGGCGGGCGGGACCGGGCGGACGCGCCGCGGACCGGTCCGGGTCCTCAGACCGCGACCAGTTCGGCCCACCGGGTCACTCCGCGCCGGCACGTGCGCATGCCGTACCGGGTGGCCAGCGCGTGGACTATCTCCTCGCCCCGCCCGTGCTCGTCCGGGTCGATCCCCGCGGGCGGCTGTCCCTCCGCCCGGCAGGGCCCCGCGTCGGTCACTTCGATGTGCAGGGTGCCCAGTCCGGCGTCGCGGATCCAGGAGAGCCGCAGCACCGCCGGGGGCAGGGCGTGCACGAGCGCGTTGGTGAGCAGTTCGGACACCACCAGCAGCGCGTCCTCGATGACGTCCGGGGACACCTTCCAGGCGGTCAGGACCGCACCGGCCCGTCGGCGCACGTCGGAGACGGCACCGGGAACGGGAGGCGTCGGGAAAACGTGTTCGCTTGCCTCCCGCACCAGGGTATTGAGCTGTACCGCCATCTTGTGTCTCCAGAGGTGAGGTCATCGGGTCCGCCTCACACACCTCGGCGCATGTGCCGGACCTCGTAGCACGCTAAGGAGCCTGCCCGCGTCGGTCAATGAACGTCGGTCGGCATTACCGAACGATGCCGCGGTGACCCGGGCGCCGCCCGCACGGCAGACCTGCCGTGGCGGTAATAAGCTCGCTTCATGGCCGGTCCGGTCCAGTCGATCGAACGGGCGGCCGCGATTCTGCGCCTGCTCGCCGCCGGGCCTCGCCGGCTGGGGCTCGGCGAGGTGGCGGCCTCCCTAGGGCTGGCCAAGGGAACGGCCCACGGCATCCTGCGCACACTCCAGCACGTGGACTTCGTCGAGCAGGACGCGGCGACCGGAAAGTACCAGCTCGGAGCTGCCTTGCTGCACCTCGGCACGAGTTACCTCGACGTCAACGAACTGCGGTCGCGTTCCATCAACTGGGCCGATGCCCTGGCCGCCCGCAGCGGGGAGGCGGTACGCCTGGGCACCCCCCTGGAGGGCAGGGTCCTCGTCGTCCACCACGTGTTCCGGCCGGACGACACACTCCAGACCCTGGACGTGGGCGCGCTGCTCCCCCTGCACGCCTCCTCGCTCGGCAAGGTCCTGCTGGCCTACGGGGCGGCGCCCCTCGACGCGGCCGTGGAATCGGGCCTGGAGCCGTACACCCGGCACACCCTGGTCACCCAGGAACAGCTCACCCGGGCCCTCGCCGAGGTCAGGGAGGTGGGCTGGGCCGCGGAGACACAGGAGATGAGCATGGGCGAGGCCGGGCTGGCCGTGCCGATCCGCGGCCACGGCGGTCTCGTCGTCGGCGCCATCGGGCTCTCCGGGCCCGTCGAGAGGATCTGCGACAGTCAGGCCCGGCCCCGGCCCCACCTGATCACGCTGATCCGCGAGGCCGCCCGCGCGATCTCCCGAGACCTGGGCGCCGCCCGCTGGTGAACACCTCGGTCCCCCGGCCCTGGCGCCCCGGCGCTCCCCCCCCCGCGACCATCGGAAGGAGGTCCCGATCATGGTGGAACGGTATGTGATGTCCATCGATCAGGGCACCAACTCCACCCGATGCATCCTCTTCGACCGGGGTGGGCGGCTGGTGTCCGTCGCGCAGCGAGAGCACCAGCAGCATTTCCCGAAGCCCGGCTGGGTCGAGCACGACGCCGTCGAGATCTGGCACAACCTGCGCCGTGTGATGTCCGAGGTCCTGTCCGGGGCAGGGGCGGCCGTCGACACCGGACAGATCGCCGCCGTCGGCCTGGCCAACCAGCGGGAGACGACGGTGGTCTGGGACCGGCGCACGGGCACCCCGGTGGGCCGCGCGATCGTCTGGCAGGACACCCGCACCGCGCCCCTGGTCGAGGACCTGGCGCGCCATCCCGGAGAGGAGTTCTTCCTCGACCGGTGCGGTCTGCCGCCCTCCACCTACTTCTCGGCGTTGCGGCTGCGCTGGCTGTTCGACAACGTCAAGGGCCTGGAACAGCGTGCCGAGGACGGCGAGGTGCTGTTCGGCACGATCGAGAGCTGGCTGATCTGGAACCTGACCGGCGGCGCCGACGGCGGCCTGCACATCACCGACGCCACCAACGCCAGCCGCACCATGCTGATGAACATCCACACGCTGACCTGGGACGAGGAACTCCTGGCGTTCTTCGGCGTCCCGCGCGCGATGCTCCCCGAGATCAGGCCCTCCGCGGAGATCTACGGCGAGGCCGGCCCGCCGCTCGCCGGCGTGCCCATCGCGGCCGCGCTCGGCGACCAGCAGGCGGCCCTGTTCGGCCAGACCTGCTTCTCCCCGGGCGAAGCCAAGTGCACCTACGGAACGGGGAGCTTCCTGCTGCTCAACACCGGAACCGACGTCGTACGGTCCCGGCACGGACTGCTCACCACGGTCGCCTACCTGATCGGGGACCGGCCGCCCGTCTATGCGCTGGAAGGGTCGATCGCCGTCACCGGTTCCCTGGTCCAGTGGTTCCGTGACCGGCTCGGACTCATCAACAGCGCCCCGGAGATCGAAACGCTCGCGAGGACCGTCGAGGACAACGGCGGCTGCTACATCGTCCCCGCCTTCTCCGGCCTGTTCGCACCGCGCTGGCGCAGTGACGCGCGCGGGGTGATCGTCGGCCTCACCTCCTACATCACCAGCGGGCACCTGGCCCGGGCGGTCCTCGAGGCCACCGGCTGGCAGACGCGGGAGGTCGTCGACGCCATGAACGCCGACTCCTCCGTGCGGCTGAAGGAACTGAAGGTGGACGGGGGCATGACGGCGGACAACCTGCTCATGCAGTTCGTCGCCGACGTGCTCGACGTGCCCGTGGTACGGCCCATGGTCTCCGAGACGGTCTCCCTGGGAGCCGCCTACGCCGCCGGGCTCGCCGCCGGCTACTGGCCGGACCTGGAGGTGCTGCGCCGCAACTGGCACCCGGCCGCCCGCTGGCTGCCCGCGATGGACCCCGGCCACCGGGAGGCGGAGTACGACAACTGGCAGCGCGCCGTCGAACGGTCGCTTGGCTGGATCAGACGACCGCGGCCCTAGCCTCGCGCTTTCACGAAGCGGGCAGTCCGGCAGGCGGTCAGGAAAGCAGAAAACTCACCTGACCAGCAAGAATGAGGATCTTCGAGGTCCTTGTTCCTGCCACCGCCGGAGGCACTTCCCAGGTTAAGCACTCTTTCGGGGCCTACCCCCGGCGTCCGCGACGAAGGGCTGACGTCGAAACGGTGCGCACGGCCAGGTACACCGTCCGGACGGACGACGTACGCGAGCGGGGCGTGAGCGACAGATCGGTCAGGGTGGGCCAGCACTGTCTGGAGATCGTGAAGGCCCGTTGCGGCCGACCTCGCTGTCGTGCCGGAGGCGACCGGTGAACGTTCGTCGGCTGTCCCCGGTGCGGAGGTCCACGTTCGAAGCTACGGGCCGGGGGTTTCGTGCGTCGTCGCGAGGCTGCCCTGCCGACGGGTTCGCAGCGCCGGGACAGTGATGGCCTTGACGGCAGCGGCGATCGGGATCGCCATCAGCGCCCCGATGAGTCCAAGCAGCGTTCCGCCGACAAGCGCCGCGAGCAGCACGGCGAGGGCCGACATCTGCACCGCGTTGCGCAACACCTTCGGTGCGATGAGGTAGTTCTCCAGCTGCTGGTAGACGACGAAGAACAGAGCGACGACGATGGCGTTGGGCCACAGGTCGGTGGTGGCCAGGGCGGCGACGATGCAGATCACGGCGCCCAGTGTCGCGCCGATCATCGGGAGCAGGTCGGTCAGTGCGACGAAGACCGCCAGCGGAACCGCGAACGGCACGCGCAGGGCAGTCAGCGCGACGAACGTGGCGACTCCGGCGATCGCCGAGATGGCGAAATTTCCGATCATGTATGAGCCGACCTTGTCGGCGACGACGGTAACGGCGTCGTCGGCCCTGCGGCGGTGGCGTTGCGGGAAGGCGGCGACCAGCCCCTTCCGTATCCGGGGCAGGTCGAGCATGAAATAGATCGTCAGTACGCCCACGAGCAGGGCCGAGGAAACGGCGCCCATCGCCCGCTGCCCATACGTCCAGGCGTTGTGTCCGGCTCGATCGAGCATCGTCCTGGCCCACGCCGTGACGTGCTCCAGCAGGTGGAAGCGGTCGTCCAGCCGGGCGAGGGCCGGCGACTGCCTGCGCAGATGCGCCAGGTAGCCGGGGAAGTCGGAGGTGAGGCCCGTGCCCTGGCTCAGCAGCGGAGGAAGGAACGCCCACAGGAACAGAGCAGCCAGGACGAGCGTCGTGAGGAAGATGATGGCGACCGCGCGACCGCGTCGGGCTCCGCGCCCGACCATCCAGCGCACCGGCGGATCCAGACTGACGGCGAGGAACAGTCCGATGACTGCCTTGATCAGCACCGAACGCACGCTGTACAGCGTCATGGCGGCCACGGCAACCGCCGCGACGCCCCCTGCCGCCGCGACGGCCCAGCCGAACACGGTCAGCCGTGACACCGGTGGCCGGCCGGTCCGTCGATCGCTTTGATCGCCGTCGGCGGGTGCCTCGGATATTCGTCGCTCGTCTGTCTGCATGCGAACCCCTCTCGGTCCACGTCGAAACCCCCACGGCCCGAACGGCGGGGTATCCCGCACCTCGTTCCTCTGTCGAAAAACTCGACGAACTCGTAGCCGACGGCATCCACCCGGCTGAACCAGGCCGACGTCCAGGCTCACATCCACGGGGCCGGACGGGTGGCCGGGCCGCCCCCATGGGACTCGGCGCACCCGCTACCGGGCGTGCCACTCCCTGGCGCTGGCCGCGTAGACCGTGCGGCGGGCGCGGTTGAGGTTGCCGAGGGGGCGGAACTCCGCCGGGGCGTGCCACGGGTTGAAGGCGAGGGTGTCGACGTGGTCGCGGGTTGCCCGGCCCTTCGCGTCGAGGGTGTTCTGGGCGGGAATCGTCAGGGTGGCCACGGCGAGCCAGGGCGAGTCGCTCTCCCTCCATTCGACCGCCCCGTCCTCGATCGGTGTGAGCCTCTCGCTGACGTACTTCTGGATGTGCAGGGCGAACCGGACCGACGCCACGCTCAGCCGGGCGGCGAAGTCGGCCTGGAGGCCGTCGGCCGGATCCGGTGGCGGGGCGGGACGGTCGAGCGGGCCGAGTGGGCTGAGGCGGAACCTGACGGGGCCTGTGTCGCCCCACAGGACGGCCCCGCGGCTCCAGTAGGACTCCAGGGCCAGGCCGGGCGAGGGGCGGTTGGCCTGCCTCAGATTACGGAGGACGCGGATGGCCTCCGCAGGGCCGAGACTCGCCAGCAGGCGGGGCAGGACCAGGGGTCTGGGACCGGCGCCGATCCTGGCGATCTCCACGAACTGGGTGGCGTCGCGGGCGTGGGAGACCGGGTAGCTGGTCATGAGGAGGTCGTGTTCGCCGCCATTGGGGAGAGCCAGCTTCAGTGCCGCACCGCGGAGGTCGGGGCTGCTGTCGGGCCGGACGGTCCCGCTGGCGTTGGACAGCCGGACGACGGCCGGCAGCCGGGCTCCGGCGGTGAAGTCTCCGGCCCACAGGTCGGCGGGCAGATCGGTCCGGAAGGCGAGTTCGGCGTTGTCCAGACCGACGACGATCTTGGCGTGGAACGTGCGGCGGGAGACCTGCGCGCCGGATTTCCGCCTGTTGGCCCGCTGGACGCCGACGACGACGTCCGCCAGGTCACGGAAGTGGGCCTCCTCGGCCTCCGGTGAGCCGCCGTGGTAGATCTCGCGCCAGCCGCCGGGCGTCGCGTCCGGTGCGTTCGGCGGGGAGTCGTGGCTGTCCGTCATGGGGCGTCTTCCTCCGTCGACCGGGCGGCCGTTCAGATGAGGTGGGCGTTGTGGGCGGCGGTGTCGATGACGTCGTCGAGGCGGCCCGCGAGGACCTGACGTGCCGCGCTGAGGGTGAAGCCGGCGGCCGTTGCGGCGGGGACGTGTGCGGGGACCGCGAGGGCGTAGGGGTCGACGAGGACGTCCACGACGACCGGGCCGCCGGTGTGGGACAGCGCGGCCGCGAGGCCGTCCGCCACGTCGGCGGGGTCTTCGATGCGGATGCCCTTGGCACCCACGGCCTCGGCGACGGCGGCGAAGTCCGGGTTGGCGAAGTCGGTCCCGAACGGGACGAAGCCGGCCTCCTGTTGCTCGATCTTGACGAAGTCCAGGCCGCTGTTGTTCAGCACGATGTGCACGACGGGCAGTCGGCGCTGTACCTCCGTGAGCAGGTCGCCGAGTGCGAGCATGGTGAACCCGCCGTCGCCGCACAGCGCGATCGTCTGCCGTCCGGGAAAGGCCAGTTGCGCTCCGAACGCGCCGGGTGAAGCGGTGGCCATCGACGCCCAGGAGAACGATCCGAACAGCCGCCGCTCCGGCCCGTACCTGATGTGCCGGGCCGCCCAGATGACAGGGGTGCCGGTGTCCGCGAAGAACAGCGCGTCCTCGTCGGCCAGGTCGCTGAGGACGGTGGCGAGGTACTCCGGCCTGATGGGCCTGATCCGCGGCCCTTTCTCCGCGTAGTGCCGCATCCTGCGGTGGAACCGCTCGGTCTCCTCCACACAGCGGGCGAGGAACCCGCCGTCGGACTTCGACGCGACCAGTGGCAGCAGCGCGGCCGCGGTGGCCCGTACGTCGCCGGTGACGGCCAGGTCCACCGGTACGCGCCGGCCGAGCCGTTGGGGATTCCGGTCGACCTGGATGACGCGGGTGTCGCCCTGTGGCAGGAAGTCGCTGAACGGGAAGTCGGTGCCGAGCATCAGGAGCACGTCGGCGTGCTGGAGCGCGTGGTGGCAGCCGCCGTACCCGAGGAGGCCGGTCATCCCGACCGCGTTGGCGTTGTCGTGCTCCAGGAACTGCTTGCCCTTGAGGGAGTAGCCGACCGGCGCGCCCAGTTTCCCGGCCAGCGCCGTCACCTCGGCGTGCGCCCCGGCGCAGCCCTGGCCGCCGAAGACCGCCACCGTGCCCGCCTCGTTGATCATCTCGGCCATGGCGGTGAGGTCCTCCGCTCCGGCCGGCGCGGACACCGGGCGGGGCAGCCGGATCTCGTAGCGGTCCTTCGGTGCGCGGGCCGCCGCGATGTCACCGGGCAGTGCGACGACCGCGGGGCCGCCGCGGGTCACCGCGGCCGTCACCGCGGAGGTCACGACGGTGCGGAGCTGGCCGGGGTTGACCAGCCGGCCCACGTAGACCGCCGCGGACGCGAAGAACCGGTACGGGTTCAGCTCCTCGACGGTCTCGCTGTCCATCAGGGCGGTCTCGGTGTCGCCGGCCAGGACGATGACGGGCACCTCCTCCTTGAGGGCGTCCATCATGCCGTTGATCAGATGCGCCACGCCAGGGCCGGCCGTCCCGCACACGGCGACCGGCTGCCCCGTCAGCTTCGCCTCGGCGACCGCGGCGAAGGCGCCGAACTCCTCGTTGCGCACGTGCACGAAGTCGACCTGGCCGTTGCGGCGCATCGCGTCGACGACCGGGTTCAGGGCGTCGCCCACGATCCCGTAGCAGCGCCGCACGCCGGCGCTGACCAGCATCTCCCACAGGCCGTCGGCCACCGTTTTCGACATGGGGTGTCTCCGTTCTCAGCCGGTGTCAGCCGTTCTCATCGGATTCGGACTCGAGTTCGGGTTCGGGTTCGGATCCCGACCCGGGTCGGGGTCCGGTCAGCGGGTTTCGCCGGGCGTTGCGTCGAGGACTCCGGCGCGCGGGTTCAGCGCCCAGTCGAGGGCGAAGTCGGCGACGGCCTCCCAGCCGGGCTCGCCGCAGGTGAAGTGGTCGCGGCCCTCGAAGACCGCGTGGGCGGTGAGCGCCGTCGAGTGCTTGGCGTTCTTCTCGTAGTTCTGCCGCTGGACGACCGGGGGCAGGATGTGGTCGCTGCCGCCGGAGACGAACAGCAACGGCGCCCGCTCGTCGTCGGCGAAGTCGAAGGTCGTGGCCGCGTGCGGGGTGACGGCCGCGAGGCCGCCCTGGAACAGGATGCGGGCCGGCGTCGGCACGGCGTAACGGTCGTAGGCCCGCCGGGAGGCGTCCTCGTCCAGGGTGTTGGTGAAGGCGTAGTGGAACTGCTCGGCCGTCAGAGGGACGGCCCGGTGTGCGTTCGCCGGGTTCTTCAGGACCGGCAGGACCGAACGGAGCTCCGAGATCGGCATCGCGTTCACGCCCTTGACCGCGGCGCCGTCGATCGACACTCCGGCCGCCCCGAGCCCGGCGCCCACCAGCAACTGGGCGAACGTCCCGCCGAACGAGTGCCCCATGATGATCGGCGGGGCGTCGAGTTTCTGGATGACGGCGGTGAGGTGATCCAGCACCTCGCGCACTCCGACACCGGCGATCGCCGAGGCGTCCTCGCGGAGCGCCGCCACCCCGGCCTCCCCCGGCTCGATCCCCGGGTAGCCGGGTGTGAGCACGGTGAAGCCCCGCTCCTCGTACCGGGCCGCCCAGTGCTCCCAGGCGAGCGGCGTCATCCACAGGCCGTGGATCAGGACGATCGTGTTCGGTGCAGAAGTCATCCCCGCATCCCTCCGTCGCTACGGCAGCCGTCCGGGCGCACGCCCGGCCGGTTCTGACCTGCCGCCGTCAGCGTGACACCGCTCGCGCTGTGCACGGGGCCAAGGATTCGACCGGCTGTTGTGCACCGCGACAACCCCTGATGGCACCTGCCCCGTCGGTGCACCCGACCGCCGCCGGCTCTCACTCGGGTCGGCCCAGGGTGTCGCCGTCTGTCGTGTTTCTCCAGACGACGGCCAGCCGGGCGAGTTCGCGGTGCGCGTGCCGGTCGAGGTCGAGGCCGGTCAGCTTCTCGATCCGGTTGATTCGGTAGAGCAGGGTGTTGCGGTGGGCAGGGAGCGCTGCCGCTGCCGCCGTCCGGTTGAAGCCGTGCGCGGCCAGGCACCGCAGCGTCTGCGACAACGTCCCGGAGGGGTCCTCGGCGTCCAGCCGGCCGAGGACCCGCCGCACGATGTCCTCGGCCAGCCGGGGTGAGTTCGCGAGCATGAGTTCCGTCAGGAAGTCGTCGGGGCGGATCCGTCCCCGGCGTCCGGCCCGGGCCGCCAGGGTGACCAGGTCGTGCAGGTTGCCGACCGCTTCCGCGAGCCCGGCGGCGCCGGTGGCCGACTCGGCGGCGAGGATCAGCGTGCTGTCGGTGAGGAAGCCCGCCCAGTCGAAGCCCGGACCGGTCAGCCCGGCGACGCGGTGCCCCTGTGTGCAGGCGAGTGCGCCCGCGGACCGCAGACGCGCCGCCAGGCCGGCGTGCGCGGCGGCCGAGCCGCCGTCGATCGCGGCGACGAACGGGCAGTGGGGGCCTGCGAGTTCGAAGCCCAGCCGCTCCGCCCGGTCGAGGTCCTCGATGGTCGTCGCCGACCGGGCGCAGATCCGGGCGAACAACGTCGCCGCCCGGGAGTCGCCGTCGGCGGACGGCAGGTCCCGCTGGTCGGCGAACGCCCGCGTGACGGTCGTCAGGGCCATGTCGAGGAACGCCCACGGCACCTCCAGGTGAGGCGGCGGCCAGGCACCGCCCTCGGGCGGGCCGGCCTCCGTCACGGTGCTCCGCACCGCCCGCGCCGCACCGCAGCAGGCACGGATCGCGTCCTCCACGGTGAGGTCGCGCCGCGCCGCCTCGCGCGCCGCCTCGTACAGGTCCGACAGCGCGTCCCCGCCGGGCTCCTGTCCGCTCAGCAGCCAGTTCCTGACCAGTTCCAGGCTGCGGCGGATGATGTCCTCCATGGCTTCCGCCCGGGAGCCGTGGCCAGGTATTCGTCCGGCTGGGGTGTCGCTCAGATCGCGGGCCAACTGCCGTGCCAGCGCCTCGCTGTCCAGGTCCTGGAGTACGCCGCGCAGCCGCCCGGCCACCTCGGGCCCGGCGCCGGCCCGGGGCGTGGCGTACATCGCTGTTACCTTCCAGATGCTCGGTGCGGTCCGGTTCTCGCCGGTGCGCGGGGGCGGCGACGAACGGTGGACGGGGGTGGTCGCTGCCGTGGTCGCCGTCGGCCCTGGTGCTGTCGGCACCCGGCGGGCACGGGCCGTCGGCGCGAGACCGCTACAGCATGTCGGGTGGCGGGAGCAGGAAGTTCCATGCGCTCAGCACCCCGCTGACGAACGCCACCAGCGAGGCGGGCAGCAGCAGGTAGAGCCCGGCGGGTCTGCCGGACGCCAGGACGGCGCCGCCGGCCACGAACAGCAGCATGACGACGACGCTGGTGTCCCGGCGGTCGAAGAGGCCGGTCAGGCGTTTGTCGGCGGTGGCCGGACCGCGCCTGCGTCGGCCTATGGCCAGCAGACTCAGGCTTCCGGCCAGTCCGGCGGCCATGAGCTCGGCGCCCAGGGCCCAGTCGGCCTGGCGGGGTGCCAGCAGAACCGTGGCCATGACCAGCGGGGCGAGGAACAGCACGAGGGTCTGCGCCGCGATCGCGCGCAGACCCGGGTGCTTGGCGATGCGGTTGGCGTTGAGGGACACCGCGACGAACAACAGACCGGTGAGGGCACCGCTGGCGCCTCCGGTCATCACGGCGAAGCTCTCCCAGTCGACGGGACCGGCCATGTCCTCGCACTCCTCACGTCGGCAACTGGAACAGGTCTTTCCGGACAGCTTCCGCGACGCTCGGGCACTGCCCCGGCGGCCACCGGTACCGGACCCCCTCGGATGCGCGTTCTGTCCGCTCCATTCAACGCCCTTCCGTCCTGTGCGAGGGCACGAAGGTCTGGCGGGTTTTTGGGAGTTCGCCCAACGGGCGCGCCGATAGCTTCGCGGCATGAACAAGAGCCCCGTCGCCCGCCTGGGCGGCTCCTGGACCTGGCATCTGCTCTACGGGCTGGTCTCGGTCGTCACCGGCCTCATATCCCTGGCGTGGCCAGGTCCGACCCTCGTCGTACTCGCGGTGGTCCTCGGTTCGCAGCTGATCGCCACCGGGGTCTTCCGGCTGGTGGGATCGGCGAGCATGGGGGAGACCGGTAGCGCCCGCACCCTCACCGCGGTCCTCGGCGTGGTGAGCTTGCTGCTCGGGCTGTACGCGGTCCGGCACATTCTGATCACGGTGCTCGCGCTGGGGCTGCTGCTCGGCGTCTACTGGATCGCGGACGGTTTCACCGCCGTGTTCGCGGCCGTCGACCATCCCGGCCTCCCCGGACGAGGGTGGAACGTCTTCATCGGGCTGCTCGGTGTCCTGGCCGGCCTGACGCTTCTGGTCTGGCCGGGGCTGTCGCTGCTGACGCTGTCCTTCCTGGCCGGCCTGTGGCTGATCATGCTCGGCGCCATGCAGTTCGGCCTGGCACGCCGGATCCGGGGCATCGCCCGACCGGCCTGACCCCGTCCGCCGTGCTGGTCCGCCGCCCGGCCGGACGGGTCCCCGGTGGAGAGAAGGGCCCTAGTCGAAGGCGTCCGACAGCCCCGAGGCCGACTGCAGGGTGGCGGCGACGGTCTCCCAGGTGACCGCGAGCAGCACGAGGGTGCGGTCCCGCTGGTCCTTGAGCGACAGACCGGTCAGTTTCTCTATCCGGCCCACCCGGTACAGCAGCGTGTTGCGGTGCACCGGCAGCGCGGCCGCGGCCGCCGTGCTGTCGAAACCGTGCACGGCGAGGCACCGCAACGTGTCCGCCAGATCCACGGCTTCGGCACGCTCCAGCGGACCGAAGACCCGTCGGACGATCCGGTCGGAGGCTTCCGGCGAGTCGGCCAGTAGCAGTTCGGGCAGGTAGTCGTCGGCGCGCACCCGGCCGCGGCGCCCGGACCGGGCCGCGATCGCGAGCAACGCGCGCAGGCCGTCGACCGCCGTGCCGAGCCGGTCGCGGGTCAGTGGCGGATCCTGGGCCAGGATCAGCCGGGGGTCCTCCAGGAACGGCGCCCAGCCGAACCCTGGCGGTGTCAGCCCCGTCACCCGGAGCCCCTCGGTGAACGCGAGCGCCCCCGCCGTACGCAGCCGCGACGCGAGATCGGACTGACCGGCGACCGAGGCCCCGGCCAGCAGGGCGACGAACGGACGGTACGGTTCGGCCAGGTCGAAGCCGAGCCGGGCGGCCCGGTCCCGGTCCTCGATCGTGACCGGCAGCCGCGCGCACAACCGGTCGAACAGGGCTCTGGCACGCCGGTCACCGGCCGTGGACGGCGCGTCCTGCTGATCGGCGTACGCCCGCGCGAACACGTCCACGACCAGGTCGAGGTAGTCCTCCAGACAACCCCAGACCGTGTCCCACTCCGCGACGAGCACCGCCCGGTCCTCGTCACCGGCCAGGTCGAGCAGCGCCTCCCAGAACATCCGCGCGCCACGGCGGTAGACCAGGATGCTGTCCTCGATCGGCTGGCCGGCGACGGCGCGGGCGCGCAGGAACTCGTGCAGCTCGGAACGGAGGTAACTGTCCGGCGGGATCCCGTTGACCATCCAGCGCAGTATGAGGTCGACGTTCCAGCGCACCACGGCCGCCCGGTCCACCGGCCACTCGAACGCGGTGTAGGCCGGCAACCGGCCGAACCCCGCATCCATCCGGCGCACCACGACGCCGATGTCGAAACGCTCCAGAACCCGCCGCAGTTCACCACCGCCTGCGGCACCCGCACCCGTTCCGGACGGGGGAAGCACACTCACAGACCCGATCCTTCCACATCCCCACCTGATCCCACCCCCGTCGAGCCACCGCGCCCAGAGGTCACGCCGGGCTTCATGGCACTGCCGGGCCCGGTGCCGCCCACGCGCGGAGTCGGGTGTCGACGGCCTGCCGCACGGCGGCGAAGCGGCCGTGCTGCCGGTACCGGCCGCCAGGCCGCTCAGGGCGTACGCGGTGTACGTGAATCCGTCCGCGGTATGGGACCGGCAACCTCGGTCGCCGAGGCTCACCGCGCTGACCTGTGACCATGGCAGGCGTCGGGTGCCAGGCGAAGAGGGCGAACGCCACCGCGACGGCCGTGGCGATCCCCGCGGAGCCGATCGACTGCCCGTCCGTGTGGGAGAGCGGGGTGGCGGCGCCGCTCGGCGTCCGCGACGTCCAGCCGGCGCCCGTCCGGGGTCAGAAGGGCGTTCGAGGGCAGGACGGGCGGCCGGGGCGCCGCCCAGGTGCCTCAAGTCGTCACGGCGGTCATCGTCGCAGTCACGCCCTCGGGTGCGGGGCCGAAGAAACGCCCAGCTTTTGGGCACCCGCACATGGCCGGTTCACCCATATCGACGAAGACTGCTTTCTGCCGGACGTGGACATACACCGGGCCATGTCGAGAGCAGTTCGCTGTGGGAGAGACAAATGCTTCGAGGCTATACCGTCCCGTTGTCCCCGCGTGGCGTCGCGAACCTGGCGACGAAGCCGCCGTGGCACTACGCCGGCACCGTCGTCGGGGCGGAGTTCTGGACCGATCCTGCTGCCGCGGCGGCAACCCTCCCGGAGGGCCTCACGCCCGATCCGGAATCGGCGGGACACGGGACGGCCCTGTTCATCGACTGGCAGTACTCGGGCGGGCGGGACGAATATCTCGACCCCGCGCGGAGTCAGTACCGGGAGTTCTTCATCCTTCTGGACGCCCGGTGGCAGGACAGGCCCGTTTCCTGGTGCCCCTACATCTACGTCGACAACGACCACGCGCTGGCCCGCGGCTGGGTCCAGGGCTTCCCCAAGAAGCTCGGCACGGTTCACCAGACCAGGATGTTCGACGTGCCGAACCACGCGGCTCCAACCCTCGCCCCGGGGGGACGTTTCGCCGCGACGGTCTCGGCGGCCGGTCACCGGCTCGCCAACGCGCTGGTCACCGTGGAGGAGCCGGTGCACGATCCGCGCACCCTGATGACGCGGCCCACGGTGAATCTCCGGCACTTCCCGAGCCTCGCGGCGGCCGAGCAGCACAGGCCCGCGGTCCACGAACTGGTCATGGCCGTCTTCGACGACCAGACGGTGACCAACGCGTGGACCGGTTCGAGCGAGCTCGACTTCCCGATCGCTCCCGGCGAGGAGCTCCATGATCTGGCACCGGTACGGACAGGGCCCGGTTTTCGCTTCGAACTGTCCTACTCGGTGACCGACCTCAGGACGCTGGCCCCCTAGGACGGAGCGCCGCTGGCCGCCCCATGCCGCCGGCACCTCCGGAGGCACCAGGCCGGGCCCGCGGTCCACTGCTCGCCCGTCCCAGGCCCGCCTGGCCTCCGCGCTCCCCGGACGTGCCATCGCCGTACCAGGGAATGCCTCCGCTGTGCTCTGTGCCGAGGTGCAACGGCTCGGCCGCGGGTACCTGCTCCGTGGACCGGTTTCGGCTTCTCCGCGACCGGGGGCCAGGCCGCGCGTCTCACTGGTCCGGCGTGGAGACGACGCCCGGCGGGGCCGGGCGAGCCGATTGTAGGGCGAGGACGACCATCTGCGTTCGGTTGACGACGCCGGTCTTCTCGCGGATCCGACGGATGTAGGTGTACACCGTGTGCTTGCTCAGGCCGAGGCGTCGGGCGATGACGTCATAGGTGGTGCCCGCCGGCAGCTCGGCGAGGATCTGTCGCTCTCTCCTGCTGAGCGTGGACAGCGGATGGCCGGTGTCGTTCGTCGCCCCCATCTCAGCCTCCCCAGGAACTGTCGTAGCAGCGGAAGTACGCGGTGCACCGCGTGGTCGACGACACGGCCGATGTCTCCACGGGCGTGTTCGACGCCGGCGCGTCGGCGGTCGGCGTGGCCGTCGACGCCGGTCCGGACTCGTCCGCCGCGGCAGGGCCGACGACGGTGAGGAAAAGGACCGCCAAGGCCGTCGTAGCAAGGCGCCGGGTGCGCAGCAGACATTCGAGGCGCTTCATGAGGAACCTCCGATCAGAAGTGGCCGAACATCGAAGAGCCTCGTTCATCGCCGGACGTGACGCGAGGTTCCGGGTTTCTCACCAAGCTGCATTGACCAGACAGTGACAAGGGAGCAGACGTGCCCAAACCGGACGGGCCGGCGGACTCGATGGCGCCGCTGACACTGCAGAGGACCGATCAGGACGTCTACGCCTGCGTGGGCAGGACACGGCAGGTGTCGGCGACGTATCTCGCGTCGGCCCTGGGAATCTCACCGGAGGACGCGGCCGCGAGTGTTCGGCGCCTGGTCGCGGCGCACCTGATCTGCGTCAGCACGGTCGACCCCGCGGTCGGATTCACCGTCGCACCCGAGACGGCCGCCGCCCAGCTGACCGGTCCGATCGAGGAGAGCATCCGTGCCGGCCAGGCCGAAGCCGCTCGGATTCGGGCAGAGGTGGCTGCCTTTCGGGAGTTGTACCCCCAGGTCCGGCCGGACGAAGCGTCGGCCGTGCGCATGCTGGACAGCCTCGCCGAGGTACGCAGTCGGCTCAACCAGGCCGCTGGGCGGTGCGTCAGGGAGATGCTCAGTTCTCAGCCCGGCGGCGGCTCCCGGAAGCCGGAGGCCATGGAGGAGGCCATCGGCCGCGACCGGGCGATGCTGGAGCGCGGGGTCGGTATCCGCACCCTCTACCACCACACCGCCCGTTTCAACGGGCCCAGTCAGGCGTATGTGTCGGCGGCGTCCGCGCTCGGCGCGCGGTACCGGACCGTGCATGAGCTGTTCGGCCGACTCATCGTCTTCGACCGGACGGTCGCGTTCCTGCCCCTGTCCGACGACTCGTCAGGGGCTGTGGAGGTGACAGATCCGAACCTCATCTCCTACCTCTGCGAGATCTTCGAGCAGACCTGGGAGCGGGCGACGCCTTTCGTCGACGCGGCTCACCAGGGTCTGGAACAGGTCTCCCGGGAGATTCACACCACCGTGCTCAGGCTGCTCGGCGCCGGGCTGAAGGACGAGGCCATCGCCCGGCGGCTGGGCATGTCACTGCGCACCGTACGCCGCCACATCGCCGAACTCATGGAGCAGTTGGATGCCACCAGCCGGTTCCAGGCGGGTGCCGCGGCCGCGAGCCGGGGGTTGCTCGACACCTCTCCCCACGAACGACCGGCCCGGAACTGATCACGCCTGAGGGCCGACGTGCAGACCGCGCCATGGATTTCCGGAGCTTGTCAAGTCCATTCTTTTTGCGAATATGAAGCCGACTTTCCACTTGGCATGCTGAGAGGGCGAGAAGGGCTGCGGTGAACATTCGGCAGACCACTCCGGAACCGACTCACTGCCCGAGAGGAATGTGATGGGCCTCACCGGCTTCGATCTCCACGCATACGCGGATCCCGTTTTCTACGAAGCGCCGGAGCTGATCGACGACACGGCCACCCGCTGGAGGACCCCGGACCTGGACGGTGGCGTCCGGATTGACGGCCACAGCGTCTGGACCTCGGTGTCCTATGGGCGCGGACTGCCACCACAGGGCTGGAAGATCCATGTGTCGGCGGTGGCGGCGGACGCTCCCTCGGTACTCGCCCTGACCGCCGGAGTATGCGCGCGGCACCATGCCGACTTCAAATACCTGCGCAGCAGCACCCTGCTGGAAATCTTCAACTCGAAATACGCCCACCGTGGCTCGGCCGGAAAATTCATCGCCATCTATCCAGCCGAAGAGCAGGAACTCAAGGACATCCTCGGCGAACTCACCCGCGCCCTCGACGGATTTCGCGGTCCGTATATTCTCTCCGATCTCCGTTGGAGTGACCGAGCCCCGGTCTACCTTCGCTACGGTGGGTTCGCCCGGATCTACACCGAGCAGGCAGACGGAAGGGTCGTGCTGGCCTTACGGCGGCCGGACGGCACGCTGGTACCCGACCGACGCGGTGCCAGTTTCCATCTGCCGGACTGGCTGGACGTCCCAGCCTTCGTCCAGGACCGCATCGAGGAGCTGGCACGCTCCAGCTTCGTGGACATGCCGTACGAGATCGACAAGGCCCTCCACTTCTCCAATGGGGGCGGCGTCTATCTGGCCACGATCCGTGAGACCGGCGAGCGGGTCGTCCTCAAGGAAGCCCGCCCGCTGGCCGCTTTCGATCGCACCGGTGCGGACGCCGTCGCCCGGCTCCGGCACGAGCACGAGGTGATGGTCGCGCTCCAGGACACCGGCCTGGTGCCCAAGGTGTATGGCTATCACGTCTTCTGGGAGCATCACTTCCTGGTGCAGGAGTATGTCACCGGCGACACCTTCGCCGAGGCGACCGACCGGCGTCGGCCGATCTCCTGGAGCGATGCCGGGCAACAGGACTACCGCGACTACACCGCGTGGTCCCTCGACGTGGTCCACCGCATCGAGCGGGCGGTCGAGGCCGTCAACGCGGCCGGCTTCGTCCTCGGCGACGTCCATCCGAACAACGTCATCGTCAGACCCGACGGACAGGTCACCCTCATCGATCTGGAGGCCTGCCATCCGGTCGGCGCACGACGCACCGGTCTGCTCGGCGCTCCGGGCTTCGCCGCCCCCACGCATCTGAGCGGCACCGACATCGACGCGCACGGGCTGGCCGCACTGAAACTGCACCAGTTCATCCCGCTGACCGCGCTCTACCCCGGCAACCCCCACAAGCCCGAACTGTTCGCGGACTGGGCCGAACGGTGCTACCCCCTCCCGGAAGGCTACGCACGGGCGGCCGCGGCACGGTTGCGCGCCTGGTCCCGTGACCGGCCGCCCCGGACCGGCCCGGACGCCTCTCCTGGTCGGGCCGAACCCATCGGCCGGTGGGCCGAGGACCGGGGCCTGCTGGCCCGCGCGATCACCGCCACCGCGTCCCCGGACCGCGACGACAGGCTGTTTCCCGGGGCACCCGCGGGCTTCGAACCCGGCGGCGGGGTCAATCTGCTGCACGGCGCCGCCGGCGTGCTGTATGCCCTCCGGGCGGCGGACCTCCCCTTCCCCGATTCCTGGCTGGACTGGCTCGTGGCTGCCACGACCAGAGAGGCCGACGCCCTCCCGGCCGGACTCTTCACCGGGGCGCACGGCGTGGCCACCGTGCTTGACCTGCTGGGACGCCACCAGGAAGCCGCAGAACTGCTCGGGCGCACCCTCGCACGGCCCGAGCCCGCCGACCTGAGCCTGCTGTCCGGCCTGCCCGGCATCGGCCTGTCGCTGCTCGGCTTCCACCGCAGGAGCGGCGACGACCGCCACCTGCGACGGGCCCACGAGGTGGCGGCCCGGATGACGGACCTCGTCGGGAGCCGCACCGGGGAACCCGGCTGGGGCCTTGAGAGAGGCCTGTCCGGCGCCGCTCTGTTCCTGAGCCGGCTTCGGCAGGACACCGGCGACCACGCTGTACCGGACGACGCCGCGCTGCGGTACGTGAAGCGAGACGTCGTCGCCTACCGGAAGGCGACCGAAGCCATGCGCGCCGAGCACGACCGTCGGCCGATGGTGTCCTTGCGCGCGGGCGGCGCCGGCCTCGGTCTCGCGCTGCAGGCCGTCCTGGCACAACACCGTGATCCCGACGCAGAGGCCGCGCTGGCCGAGACCCGGAGAGCGGCGGCGGTGCCGTTCGTGACGACCTCGGGCCTTCTGAACGGACGGGCCGGACTGCTGTACTTCCTCGCCGCGACGGCGTCGGAAGCGGTCACGGACGCCGAAGCGCTCGCCGGGCACCAGCGCGACATCTGGCAGCACGCCGTCGCCCACGCACAGGGACTCGCCTTCCCCGGCGACGGCCTTCTGCGGCTCTCCATGGATCTCGCGACCGGAACGGCCGGCGTTCTGCTGGCGCTGGAGAGCGCCCACCGGCGGGCGGACCTGCTGGCACCGCTGCTCGGTGCCTAGGCACCCCACGATCTCCGCCGGGCCGGACGGCCCGGCGGTTGCCCCAACCATCACTCGACACAGGGAGATCTTCATGGACGTTCTGCGGCTTCAGGCCCTTGAGGACGCCGGCCAGACCGGTGCGGCGTGCAGCACCGCAACCACCACGATCACCGTCACCACCATCACCACCATCACCACCGTCAGCCCGGACGAGCCGGCCGAGGCCGCCGAGTCCCTCGCCTGACCAACTCCTCCTACCAGAAAGCCGAAACCATGCAGATCCTCCAGCTCCAGAGCCTGAAGAGCCCCAACGACGAGACCGAGGTCCAGGCCCGTGGGACCACCACGTCGACCACTCTGATCACGATCACCACGACCACCACGTACAAGTGATCCCTCTGATCGACCGGTAGTTCCGAATCCCCGCTCCGGGGGCGTCGGCCGAGTGGCCGGTGCCCCCGGAGCAGACGTCATGGAGAGTGAGAAGCGGATGCACACACGGCACGCCGACGGCGTGGTCGACGACATCGGATACGGACGGCAATTCGACGGCTGGTACGACCGGGTCTACCCCAAGGACCAAGTAGCCGAGGAAGCGGCCGAGAGGCTGGCGCAGCTCCACCCGGCGCCCGAGGCCGGCACGCTGGAATTCGGCGTCGGCACCGGCCGCGTGGCGATCCCGCTCGCCGCTCGGGTGGGCCCGGTCGTGGGCGTCGACTCCTCGTTGGAGATGCTGGCCGGCCTGCGGGCAGACGCGGAAGCCGGGCTCGTGGAACCGGTGCACGGCGACATGCGGGCCTTCCGTGACGACCGCCGTTTCGCCCTCGTCTACTGCATCTGCGGCACGCTCTCGATGGTCCTCGACCCCGAGGAGCAGCGCCGGGTGATCGAGCGGGCCGCGGAACTGCTCGTGCCGGGCGGTCTGTTGGTCGTCGAGACGCACGACCCCGCGACCATCGAGGCCATGCACGACGGCCGCGCCCGCGAGACCTTTTTCTTTCCCTACCCAGAGCCGGGCACCGGCCTCCAGATGCACTCGGTCCTCTCCTCGACCGAGCGGATCTGGCGCTGCTCGCACATCTGGTACGAGTCCGACGGCACCACCCGGGTAGGCTCCGAGCTGTCCCGCCTGACCCACCCGCACGAGGTCGACGCCTACGGCCTCGAAGCCGGTCTGACCCCGGAGAGCCGCCTCGGTTCGTGGGACGGCCGCCCGTACGCCGGACAGGCACCGACGTACATCTGCACCTACCGCAAGCCGTGAACCACCAGTGGCCGGGGCGCCCGGGGCGCGTCCGACACCAGCCCGGCCTGTTCACCGCCTCCCGGAGGGTGTGACCAGAAGGCCGTCGGCGAAGGGGGGCACGGAGGGCCGTTCGGGCCGTGGGTGACATCGGGGGTGCGGCAGTCCATCGCCCGAACGTTGGTGTCCCGCGTCGTCATCAGCTTTCCCTGGCGGCGGCCGGCGACCTGGCCGCCGTGTCCTCCTCGGCCTGGTCACTTTCGCCGGCCGGGGCCAGGGCGATGCCACCAATGCCGCCCTGAAGTGGATGCGCGATCACTGCGCGAGCAATGATCTGGAGCTGGTCCGGATCGAGAACTTCAACGACCAGTACCAGGGAGATCGGCGCCCGGGGTCCGCCCTCCTCCGCTTCACGCTCGCACGAACGAAGTCGCGGAGCATCGCAGGGTGGTGCACCTAGCTAGGGACCCGAGGCGAATTCCCTTTCCGTCATCTGTTTCCCGGCCGCTGCTTCCTGTTCCTTCTTTCCGTGTCCTGTTCGCTTCCCTTCGGGCTTGTGTTGGCGCGGTGGATGCCCGATGCCCGGGCCCCCTACCGTTCGCAGCGGTTCGTCCTCGCCGACCCGGGGACCTACGAACTGAACAAGGCCGAGCTGGCCGGGCAGCGGGTCCGCGCGATCAACCCCCACGCCTCCGTCGAGGTCTTCACCGACGGCGTCACCGAGCAGACCGTCGAGAAGCTGACCGCCTCCTGCCAGGTGATCATCGACGGCGTGGACGCCACGACCACCGACGGGTGGCGGGCCAAGCTGCTGCACCGGAACGCCGTCCGGCGGCGGCTGCCCCTGATCACCGGCTGGGACATGGCGGGCACCGAGTACGTCCGCTGCTACGACTACCGCAGCGTCCGGGCCCCCTTCGCCGGAGCCGTCGACCCGCACGACGCGGACCGTCTGGACATTCGGGAGCTGCTGCGCCGGGCGGTGCCGTTGCGGCACGTGCCGACCGACATGCTGGCGGAGATCCGGGCCAACCACGCCCGGCCGGACTACAGCTTCCCCCAAGTCGCCTACACCGCGTCGGCGTTCGGGGTGATCAGTTCCCACATGGTGGTGCGGCTGCTGGCCGGGCGGCGGGTGCGGCCCGAAGTCCGTCTCGACGTGCACCAGGTCACCAGGCCGCGCACCGAACAGTGGCGCGAGAGGGCGCGCCGGCCGGTCGAGCCGGCGCTCCTGCTGCCGCACCTCCTGCGGCTGGTGAGTCGATCTCGGAGGTGGACATGAGCGTGCGGCAACGGAACGTGCTGTGGACCTTCTTCTGCTGCGGCCTGGGTGTGGCCATGGTGTCGCTCGACAACCTCGTCGTCATCGCGGCCCTGCCCTCGATCCGGGCGGATCTCGGCGGGAGCATCCGGCAACTCGAGTGGACCGTCAACGCCTACACCCTCACCTACGCGGTGCTCATGCTGACCGGCGCGGCCCTCGGGGACCGGTTCGGACGGCGACGGATGTTCGGTGTCGGGATGCTGGTCTTCGTCCTCGCGTCGGCCACCGCCGCGCTGGCACCCGGCATCGGCGCCCTGATCGCGGCACGTGCCGTCCAGGGTCTGGGCGCCGCGCTGCTGATGCCGCTGAACCTGACGATCCTCACGGAGGTGGCGCCCGTGCGGCGGCGGGGCGCCCTGCTGGGCGCGATGAGTGCCGTGGAGGGCGTCGCCTCCTGCTGTCCGTTGCGGGACTCACTCGCTCGGTTCGAGGAGGTAGCCCCGTGCGTTCGCGGTCCGGATGCGCAGTCCGAGGGGGGCGAGCCTGCGCCGGATTCTCATGATGTTCAGGTCCAGGGCGTTCCGGCTCGCCGTTCCGCGGCGGGCGCGGAGCAGCGCGATCAGCTCGTGCCGGGCCACGAGGGTGCCGTACCTCTCGACCAGCGGCTCCAGCAGGTTCATCTGGGTCGGATCCAGTCCTCCCGTGAGTCGCTCGGCACCGGCGGGGTCGCGCCGTTCTCGACCACGAGGAGGCGGGGGATTCCCCGGCGCCGCAACTGCTCCAGTCCCTGCACCTCGACCGGCCGGCGCAGGACACGCACGTCCTGGGTGGCTGAGAATAACTGCCCCTCAGTGTATTGCGGCACGAATTATCGTCCCCTTTCGGGCGCGGTGAAAAATGAAAGGTGCTGGGCGTTTCGCTCCCCCGTGGCATGACTACCTCACTATCGAGCATGGCTAAGCATCGCTGCAACAGACACATTGGAGAGGTCGATGCCTGGCTATCTGCATAAAATAGGACTGCTGACGGACTGTTAATAGTGCAAGTAGTCCTTTGTGTGGTCGGCCGGACCCGCCCGGATGTCGTGAAAAGGGGTGACGCGCCGAGCCCTTTCCTGCGCGTAGATTGCTCGCAGCAGTCGGTCGATATTCGAGGTTCCGGGAAGGGTATGGAAAGGACCGAAGAAATTCTCACCACCGGGGAATTACTGATCGCCATCATGGCGCTGGTGTCGCCGGGGTTCCCCCGGGGAACCGGGCGGACGCCGAGCCCCGCACCCGCCGCCCACGACCAGGGACCGGAACACCGCGCGGAAGGAATCCGTCATGCTGAGCGCCACCAGTGAGGTCCTGGTGACCGGCCTCGGCGCGACCACCCCACTGGGCGGCGACGTACCCGCCAGCTGGGCGGCGCTGCTGGCGGGCCGGTCCGGGGTGTCCCGGCTGACCGCCCCCTGGGCCGCACAACTGCCCGTCCGGATCGCCGGGCACATGTGTGAGGACCCCACCGGACGGCTGGGCCGGATCCAGCAGCGGCGGCTGGAACCGCAGTCAGGCGGCCGCGGTGGTGGCGGCCCGGGAGGCGTGGACGGACGCCGGCGCGCCCGAGGCCGAGTCCGAACGGCTCGCGGTGGTCCGCGCCCACGCGTCGCCGCTCAGCAGCAGGCCGTGCAGCAGTACGCAGCCGGGGTGCCGGCGTTCGCCCGTGACCCAGGTCCGGCCGCCACCCACGTCGCCGAAGCCGTAGGGACGGCGGCAGGGGGCACTGCGGCCGAAGCGGGTGGCGACCAGGTCGTCGGCCCACCGGCGCAGGGCCGTCGCCACCGGTTCCATGGCCGGTCCGTGCGCCGCCGCAAGGGCGTGGGCGGAGGCCGTGTCGTAGCGGTCCGCCGACAGGAACGAGAGGGTCTCGGGGTCCGACCGGGTGATCGCGCGCGGCAGCCTGCGCAGCACGCCCACCGGGATCGACCGGCGGGGCGGGCGCACCCCCATGTGACCGGCGAGCAGGCCGACCAGCTCCGGCAGTTCGGGCGTCGAGTCGTCCAGCACGTAGTAGGTGCGGCCGGCGCTCTCCTCGTCCTCGGGAAGAGCGGCCAGGAAGCGGACGAAGTGGTCCAGGGGCACCACCGGGACGAAGACGTCGGGACCGCCGGGCAGCGCCGCCAGCCGGCCCTGCCACAGATCCGCGACCATCGTGGCCAGGCCGAGGTACTGCCCGGGACCGATCACCGTGCTGGGGTTGGCGACGCTCAGCGGCACCCCCAACTCCCGGGCGCGCGCCCGCACCGCGGTGTCACCCTCCTGCACCACCGGCTACGGCGGTGGAACAGACCCGCACCACACGCTCGGGGGCGTCGCGCCGCACGTCCACGTACCGTCAGGGACGCTGCCGCGGGGCCACCGTCCCGCCCAGTTCGGCCGCCCGGCGCACGAACGTCTCGTGCAGGTCCCGCGCCGCCCGCGGCACCGAGTCGGCCCGCCGGCGCTGCAGTGTCAGCAGCACCCGGGTGGCGTCCCCGGCCAGCGGCCGGCACACGATCGTCCCCTCGCGCTCCAGCGGGTCCCCGACCACGCTGAAGTCCGGCAGCACCGTGGCCCCGAGTCCCTCCGCGACCATCAGCTTGCCCATCTCCGCGCCGTCGGTCGAGTAGGAGAACGCGGGTGCGCGGCCCGCCAGCAGCCGGTGCACATAACGGTGCATCACATAACCGGTGCGCATGGCGATCAACGGCACGGAGAGCAACTCGTCGGCCGTCACCTCGGCCCGGCCGGCCAGCGGACTGTCCGGCCGTACACACACCACCGGCCGCCCGTGCAGCAGTTCGGTGGCCTCGAAACCGGCCGGCACGTCGTCACCGTCCAGGTGGTTCACGAGACCCAGGTCGAACCCGCCCTCGGCGAGGCCGCGGTGGATCTCCGTCTGCTGGGCGCCCACCACCTCGACCTGGGTCACCGGATGCGCGGTGCGGAAGTCCCGCAGCACCGGGATGAGCAATGGCACGGTCGCCGCGTTGACCGTGCCCACGCGCACCATACGGCTGATGCGGTGCTGCTCACCCGCTGCCAGCCGCAGCCGGTCCACCGCCTCCAGCACATCGACGATCCGGGGCAGCAGCTCCTGCCCGGCCGCGCTCATCGTCGCCCCGGTGCGCTTGCGCTCCAGCAGATCGACGCCCAGTTCCCGCTCCAGGTTCCGCACCGTCTCGCTCAACGCGGGCTGGGAAAGGCGCAGTTCGTCGGCCGCCCGGCGCAGCGAGCCGAGCCGGGTCACGGCCGCTATGTATTCCAGCTGTTCGGTCCGCATCCCGGCAGAATGCGCGGCCGACGGGGACGGGTTCAAGGGTTTCCCTGTCACACGTTCGTGAAATTCAATGGTCCGCGATACGAGAACGGTCGGGTTTTCCTTGACTGGTCTCGGCGCCCACTGCGACCATCGACGACATGAAGATGCGACTGGACCTCACGCGGCGACGCCACGTCGACCTCGCGCGCGTCTCCAGCGCCTCCTGTTGCGCCGCGGCCTGATCGCCCCACCAAGATCCGCCGCGCTCTGCGTATCACCTTTTCCCGCCCGAATTCACCGCACCGCGCCCCGTGCTGCTCCGCGCCGTGCACCGTCCGAATTCCGGCGTGCCCGAAAAACCGCAACAGGAGTTCCGCATGCCCGCCGCGCCCTTGAAATTCGCCTACTGGGTCCCCAACGTCAGCGGAGGACTCGTCACCAGCACCATCGAGCAACGCACCGACTGGGGGTACGACTACAACCGCGAACTCGCCGTCCTCGCCGAGAACAACGGCTTCGAGTACGCGCTCAGCCAGGTCCGTTACATGGCCAGTTACGGCGCCGAGTACCAGCACGAGTCCACCGGCTTCAGCCTCGCGCTGCTGCTCGCCACCGAACGCCTGAAGGTGATCGCCGCCGTCCACCCCGGCCTCTGGCACCCGGGCGTCCTCGCCAAGTTCGGCGCCACCGCCGACCACCTCTCGAACGGCCGCTTCGCGGTCAACGTCGTCTCCGGCTGGTTCAAGGGCGAGTTCACCGCGCTCGGCGAACCCTGGCTGGAGCACGACGAACGCTACCGCCGGGCCGAGGAGTTCATCCGTGCACTGCGCCAGATCTGGACCGAGGACCACACCGAACTCGCGGGCGACTTCTACCGGCTGCGGGACTTCTCCCTGAAGCCCAAGCCGCTCAACACCCCCGAGCGTCCGCACCCGGAGATCTTCCAGGGCGGCAACTCCACCGCCGCCCGCGCGATGGCCGGGCGGGTCTCCGACTGGTACTTCTCCAACGGCAAGGACTTCGACGGGGTGATCGAGCAGATCAACGACGTCCGCAAGGCCGCGGCCGAAGCGGGCCGCACGGCACCGAGGTTCGGCCTCAACGGCTTCCTCATCGCCCGCGACACCGAGGCCGAGGCGCGCGACACCCTCCGCGAGATCATCGCCAAGGCCGACAGGGAGGCCGTCGCGGGGTTCGGCGCGGCCGTGAAACAGGCCGGGCAGTCCGCCGCCGACGGCAAGGGCATGTGGCAGGACTCCACCTTCGAGGACCTCGTCCAGTACAACGACGGCTTCCGCACCGGTCTGATCGGCACCCCCGAGCAGATCGCCGAACGGATCGTGGCCTACAAGCGGCTCGGCGTCGACCTCTTCCTGCTCGGCTTCCTGCACTACCACGAGGAGGTCGAGTACTTCGGCAGGCGGGTGCTGCCCCTCGTACGCGAACTCGAAGCCGCTCTCCCGGACCCGGACCAGGAGTCCGAGCCCGCCCACGTCTGACCCCCCACGCCGCGAAAGAGGAAACCCCATGAGCACCGTCACCCCCGCCGACTGGGAGACCCGCCCGGTCCCCGCCACCGCCGACGAGTGGATCGCCCGCGCCGCCGAGGTCGCCGCCGTCCTCGCCACCGACGCCGCCGCCCGCGACCGGGCCGGCGCCACCCCGCACGCCGAGGTCCGGCTCCTCAAGGACTCCGGCCTGGTCACCCTGCTGGGCCCCGTCGAGCACGGCGGCGCGGGCCAGGACTGGCCCACCGCCTACCGGGTCGTCCGCGAGGTCGCCAAGGCCGACGGCTCCATCGGCCAGCTCCTCGGCTACCACTACCTCTGGAACTGGGCCGCCCGGCTGGTCGGCACCCGCGAGCAGTGGGAGCACGTCGAGGCCGAGGCCGCCCGCAACCGCTGGTTCTTCGGCGGCGCCGTCAACCCCCGCGACCAGGACGTGGTCGTCACCGAGGACGGCGACGACCTGGTCTTCACCGGCCGCAAGTCCTTCTCCACCGGCAGCCGGGTCTCCGACGTCACCGTCCTCGAAGGCGTCTTCGAAGGCACCGACAAACACGTCTTCGCCATTGTCCCCTCCGACAGCGAGGGCCTGACCTTCCACGACGACTGGGACAACATCGGCCAGCGGCTCACCGAGAGCGGCGGCGTCACCCTCGACGGCGTACGCGCCCCCTGGTCGTCGGCCGCCGGATACGTCGACAAGGAGTTCCGGCCGCGGGTCTACAACACCCTCAACGTCCCCACCATCCAGCTGGTGTTCGTCAACTTCTACCTCGGTATCGCGGCGGGCGCCCTGGAGACCGCCGCCACCTACACCCGTACCAGGTCCCGTTCCTGGCTGCACGGTGGTTACGAACGCGCCGTCGACGAGCCGTACGTCATCGACACGTACGGCGACCTGACCGCGAAGCTCTGGGCGGCCGAGGCCCTCGCCGACGCCGTCGCCGCCGAGGGCCAGAAGCTGCACGACGACCCGGACGCCGTCACCCCCGAGGCGCGGGGCGCCTTCGAGGTCCGGGTCGCCGCGATCAAGGCCCGCGCCACCGACGTCGCCCTGGAGATCGGCAACCGGATCTTCGAGGTCACCGGCGCCCGTGCCACGGCCACCGCCGAGGGCCTGGACCGCTTCTGGCGCAACGTCCGCACCCACACCCTGCACGACCCGGTCGCCTACAAGCGGCGCGAGGTGGGCCGCTGGGTCCTCGAAGGCGAACTGCCCGAACCCACCTGGTACTCCTGACCCTTCCCCGCCGGGCGCCCGCCTCGCACGGGCGCCCGGACCACCAGAAAGAGGCAGCTCCATGGCCACCGTCCTGTCCGTCTCCGGCAGTCCCTCCGCCTCCTCCCGCACCGGACGGCTGCTGCGCCACCTCGACCAGCGGCTCACCGCCCAGGGCCACGAGGTGATCCCGCTCGACGTCCGCACCATCCCCGCCGAGGCGCTGCTCGGCGCCGACTTCCGGCACCCCGCGATCGTCGAGGCGACCGAACTGTTCGCCCGCGCCGACGGGGTCGTGGTCGGCACCCCCGTCTACAAGGCGTCGTACTCCGGTGTCCTCAAGGCGCTGCTCGACCTGCTCCCGCAGTACGCGCTCACCGGCAAGACCGTGCTGCCGCTGGCCACCGGTGGCTCGGTCGCGCACGTCCTCGCCATCGACTACGCGCTGCGCCCGGTCCTGACCTCGATGGGCGCCGCCCACATCGTCCAGGGCTGGTTCACCCTCGACAAGGACATCACCGTCCGCGAGGACGGCACCCTCGCCCTCGCGCCGGCCGCCGCCGCGGCCCTCACCCCGGTCGTCGACCAGTTCTCCACCGCGCTCGCCGGACGGACGCCCGTCCTCGCCGTGGCGGGCTGACCGGTGACCGCGCACATCATCGCCGACGACACGGAGGCGCTCGCCGTCGCGACGGCCCTGGCCGCGGAGTTCCGCGCCGGGGCCGCCCTTCGGGACGCCGAACGCCGCCTGCCACGGGACGAGTTGGACCGGCTGTCCGCCTCCGGCCTGCTCGGGGTGACGGTGCCGGTCGAGCACGGCGGCGCCGACGTCGGAGCCGGCACCCTCGCGGAGATCTTCCGGATCCTCGCGTCGGCCGATGCCAGCCTCGCCCAGATCCCGCAGAGCCACTTCGTCTACGCCAACGTGATCCGCCGTCAGGGCAGCGAGGAGCAGCGGAAGTTCTTCTTCGCCGAGCTGCTGGCGGGCAGCCGCCTCGGCAACGCCCAGTCCGAGGCCGGTACGAAACACGTCCAGGACATCCGGACCCGGCTGGAGCCCCGTGGCGACGGCTCCTACCTGCTCACCGGAGTCAAGCACTACTCCACCGGCGCGCTCTTCGCCGACTGGATCCCCGTCCTGGCCCGCGCCGAGGACGACGACCTGCACGTGGCGTACGTCCCCCGGGACGCACCCGGTGTCACCGTCGTCGACGACTGGGACGGCATGGGGCAGCGCACGACCGCCAGCGGGACGGTCCGGCTGGACGGCGTCGCCGTGCCGGGGGACCGGGTGCTGCCCCATCACCTGACCTTCCGGGGACCACAACTCCACGGGGCGGTCGCCCAGTTGCTGCATGCCGCCATCGACGTGGGGATTGCCGGGGGAGCCCTGGCCGAGGCCGTCGAGTTCGTCCGCACCAGGAGCCGGCCCTGGTTCGAGAGCGGAGTGGAGACCGCCGCCGAGGACCCGCTGCTGATCCAGCGGTTCGGTGAACTCGCCGTACGGGTGAGGGCGTCCGAGGCGCTGCTGCGGGAGGCCGCCCGCGCGGTCGACGCGGCCGGCGCCGACCTCACCCACGCCTCGGCCGCCGAGGCGTCCATCGCCGTGGCCGCCGCGAAGGTCACGGCGGCCGCTTCCGCCGTCGAGGTCGCCGGAGCGCTGTTCGAGGTGTCCGGCACCCGCTCGGCCCTCGACTCCCTCAACCTGCACCGGCACTGGCGCGACGCCCGCACCCACACGCTGCACGATCCGGCCCGCTGGAAGATCCAGCACATCGGCCGGTACGTGCTGAACGGCACGCCGCCGCCCCGCCACGGCCTGCTCTGACGGCCACTGACGAACGGAGACCTCCCCGTGTCCCTCACCTTCCACTGGTTCCTGCCCACCAACGGTGACAGCCGTCATGTCGTCGGCGGCGGCCACGGCACCCCGGCGACGGCCTCCGGCCGGGACCGGCCGCCGACGGTCGCCTACCTGAGCCAGATCGCCCAGGCCGCGGAGGACCTCGGCTTCGTGGGCGCGCTCACCCCCACCGGCGCCTGGTGCGAGGACGCCTGGCTGACCACGGCGATGGTCAGCCGGCACACCGAGCGGCTGAAGTTCCTGGTCGCCTTCCGGCCGGGCTTCGTCTCGCCGACACTGGCCGCGCAGATGGCCGCCACCTTCCAACGGGGGACCGGCGGACGGCTGCTGCTCAACGTGGTCACCGGCGGCGAGAGCCACGAGCAGCGGGCCTACGGCGACTTCCTCGGCAAGGACGACCGGTACCGCCGCACCGGAGAGTTCCTGGAGATCGTACGGGGCCTGTGGGAGGGCAAGACGGTCGATCTGGCGGGGGAGCACCTCCGGGTCGAGGACGCGAGGCTGGCCCGGGTGCCCGATCCGGTGCCGGAGGTGTACTTCGGCGGGTCCTCGCCGCTCGCGGGTGAGGTCGCGGCCCGTCATGTCGACGTGTACCTGACCTGGGGCGAGCCGCCGGCCCAGGTCGCCGAGAAGATCGCCTGGATCCGGGGGCTCGCGGAGCCGCAGGGGCGCAGGCTGCGGTTCGGGATCCGGCTGCACGTCATCACCCGGGACACGTCCGCGCAGGCCTGGGCGGAGGCCGACCGGCTGCTGGCCGGGTTCGACCCGGAGACGGTGCGGTCGGTGCAGACCGGGCTCGCCCGCAGCGAGTCCGAGGGCCAGCAGCGGATGCTGGCCCTGCACGGGGGCCGCCGGGACGCACTGGAGATCCACCCCAACCTCTGGGCGGGCATCGGGCTGGTACGCGGTGGCGCCGGCACCGCGCTGGTCGGCTCGCACGACGAGGTCGCCACGCGGATCAAGGAGTACGCGGCGCTGGGGATCGAGGAGTTCGTGCTGTCCGGCTATCCGCACCTGGAGGAGGCGTACTGGTTCGGGGAGGGGGTACTGCCCCGGCTGGCCGCGGACGGGGTGTGGCGGCACCCCGCCGGACGGACCGAGACACCGACGCCCCAGGTACCGTTCGCGTCCTGACCGCGACCCGCTTCCTCCCCGGATCCGCCCGGGTGGGTCAGCCCTCGATCCAGCCGTGGTTCTTCGCGAACTGGGCCAGGGCGCCGCGGACCCGCACGATCTCCTCGGCGGTCAGGGTGGGCGCCGACGCCAGCAGTGTCTCGGTCACCTCGCGGGTGAACTCCTCGGCGCTGAGCAGGTCGCACAGCGAATCGTCGTCCGGGCCGAGCGTCCTGACGTCGGCTCCCCGGGCGAGCCGGACGCCGGACGCCTTCGGCCCGCGCTCACCGCTCTCGATCTCGAACTCCACGGCCACACCCGGGCGGACGTAGGACTCCGGCATCTGCATGTCGTTCACGTGCAGGAAGACGTCCTCGCCGCCGCCGTCCGGAGCGATGAACCCGTATCCGCGCGAGCTGTCGAACCGCACCACACGACCGGTAACCATACGAAACCCCCAACCAAACCGGGCCACCTGCCCGGACACCTGGACCAGATGGTAGTCAGGTCGGTACGGCCCGGGCGACTCCGCCCACCGGCCGGAGTGGCGGCTGTGCCCCGTGTGACCTGTGGGGTGGGGGAACTCGGTGCGCAGGCAGTGAAGTCGGTGTGGAAAGCTGTCGCCTGCCGCCGGTGTGCCAAGGGGGGCCCGGCGGTCGTCGAGAGGAGCGCACGTGACGCAGGACGGCATACGGCCCGTGGAGATCGACACCAGCAAACCGCATCCCGCGCGGATCTACGACTACCTGCTGGGCGGCAAGGACAACTACGACGTGGACCGCCAGGCCGCCGACCGGCTCGCCGCCGTCGCGCCCGAGGTGTTCATCGGGGTCCGGGCCAACCGGGCGTTCCTCCAGCGGGCGGTCCGCCACGTCGTCGACAGCGGCGTCCGCCAGATCCTCGACGTCGGCACTGGGCTGCCCACCTCGCCGAACATCCACGAGGTCGCCCAGCAGCTGGCGCCGGACGTGCGCGTGGCCTACGTCGACAACGACCCGATCGTGAAGGCGCACGGCGACGCGCTGCTCAGCCGCTCCGGCTCCACCAGCATCGTCCTCGCCGACCTGCGCGACCCCCGGTCCGTCGTGGACCACCCCGAAGTACGGCGCGTCATCGACTTCGGCCGTCCGGTGGCCCTCTTCCTCGTCGCCATCCTGCACTTCGTGCGCGACGACGAGGAACCCGAGCGGATCGTCGCCACCCTGCGCGACGCCCTCCCGCCCGGCAGCTTCCTGGTCCTCTCGCACGCCACGGCCGACTTCGCCGACCGCACCGACGCCCAGGCCGTCTACAACAACGCCACCGCCACCATGACCCTGCGCCCCCGGGACCGGGTCGAGCGGTTCTTCGAGGGCTTCGAGCTGGTCGAGCCCGGCGTGGCGCAGGTCCCGTTCTGGCGCCCGGAGACCACTCCGCCGCCCGGCTCGGAACAGATCGGCTTCTACGGCGGGGTGGCGGTCAAGAAAGACTGAGCGACCGTCAGGACGGCGGTCGCGTAAATGCCTGGCCGGCCGGGATCGGCTCATCGTATGCTCCCGGCGATGACCACTCACTCTGTTCGCAGATGGGGGGTCCCGTCCACGCAAGGTGAGTGCTGATGGCCACTCACCTCTCGGACGGGAACACCCGCCTCACCCTCTGGCGGCGCGTGCGCGAGTTCGCCGTGCCGCCCGCCATGATCGAGACCGCGACCGCCCGCCGGGAGACCGGCGACTGGGCCGGGGCCTGCGCCGCCGCCGGTTTCGACCTCGACCTCGACCTCCGTGCCCTGGCCCGCGACCGGGGCCGGGACGTCCGGGACCGGATCCGCGCCGACCTGCGCCGGCTCGCCCCCGACCTGCTGCGCTGGCACCTGCCGAGGATCGCCCCCGACGGCCTGCTGCGCCCTGGGCTGACCATGCCGCTCGCCCGCTACGACACCGGACGAAGGCCCCTGCACCTGGTGGTGCGGACACCGCCCGCCTGGGCCGACGCCGGACAACGCGTCAGCCTCGCGGTCTGGGACGGCAGGTCCGGCGAGCCCGCGGCCCGCGGGCACCCCCATCCGCGTCCCAGCCGTCGGTACCGGTTCGATCTGCATCGCCACCTGTGGGACGCCGACGTCGCCGGCGAACTGCGCACCCGCGCGGGCGCCGACCGGCTCACGCCGTGCGCCGTGCACCGCTGGCCGGACGAGGCGAGGATCGTGCTGCGTGCCGAGGGGCTGGACAGCGGCACCGTGGCCGTGCGCCCGGGCGGCCGGCGGTGGCTCGCACTGCACCTCGCGCCCGACGGGACGGCGACCACCGGTCTCGGCACCGGCAGCGCCGCGGTCGCCGTGCTGCCGGACGCGGCCACCCGGCTGCTCCCGGACCTGGAGCTGCTGCGCGCCGGGCTGATCGACGCCGGACGGCTGCATCCGCTGGTCGCCACCGCACTCGCACCCGGTCAGGTGCCGGCCGTCCGGACCCCGGACCGGGAACCGGCCGGGCAGCCGCGTCCCGTGGAGTGCCGGGGCGTCCGGCACCGGATCGGGATGGTCGACGGGGTGCTGTCCGCGCTGGACCACTCCCCGGACGAACTGCGGCGCGAGGAACTGCTGGTGGCGCTCGGCGGACCGCCGCTGCCCTGTCTGCGGGCCATCGACGAGGCGCACCGCCGCCCCGACTGCCTCACCAGTGTCCGTGACCGCCTCGACCACGGGGACGTCGCCGGTGCGCTCGCCGTCGTCGAAGGGCTGCTGGGACCCGAAGCCGCCCTGCGCGACGGCCCGTTGAAGGAGGCCCTGGAGTCGGCGGCGCGCCGCCGGATCGCGTACGGCCTCTACCGGGCGGGTCTCGCCGGATCCCGCCCCGCGCCGGTCCGCACCCGGCGCCACCGGTCCCCGCACGATCCGCGCCTCGGCCCCCGCCCCGCCGCCTGGCGCTGACACGCCGTCCGGCGCCGAACCCTGCCCGTTGCCCTCCCACACCCCGAGGTGATGCAGACATGCCCACTCACGTCTCCGACCAACTCGCCACCGCCGACGACCTGTTGAACCTGCTCGGCGCCTTCACCACCGAACCCCGCCCGGACACCCAGCTGGAGGCGCTCACCCTGGCCGTCGCCGCCGATCTGCCCGTCCTGCTGTGGGGCGAACCCGGCATCGGCAAGACGGCCGCCCTCCACCAGCTGGCCGCGGCCCTCGACCTGCCCCTGACCACGGTGATCGCCAGCGTGCACGAGCCGTCCGACTTCTCCGGGCTGCCCGTCGTAGGGGACGATCCCGCCGTCCAGGGCGTCCCCATGGCTCCGCCGGACTGGGCCGTACGACTGGTGGCGGCGGGCCGGGGCCTGCTGTTCCTCGACGAACTGTCCACCGCGCCGCCCGCCGTGCAGGCCGCCCTCCTGCGGCTGGTCCTGGAGCGTCGCGTCGGCGCCCTGCGGCTCCCGCCCGGCGTACGGATCGTGGCCGCCGCCAACCCCCGGTCCTCGGCAGCCGACGGCTGGGAGCTCAGCCCGCCGCTGGCCAACCGGTTCGTGCACCTCCAGTGGGCCCACGACCACGAGGTCGTCGTACGCGGCCTCGGCGGCACCTGGCCGCGGGCGACCCCGCCCCGGCTCGACCCCGGCCGGCTGCCCGCCGCCGTGGACTTCGCGCGCCGCGCGGTGTGCGGGCTGCTCGCCACCCGCCCCACGCTCGTGCACCGCCTGCCCAGCGGCGAGGTGCGGCGCGGCGGCGCCTGGCCGTCGCCCCGCAGCTGGGACATGACGCTGCGTCTGGTCGCCTTCGCGTACGCCGCCGGTTCCTCACGGGACGTGCTCTCCCTGCTGGTCAGGGGGACGGTCGGGGACGGTCCTGGGCTCGAACTGCTGGCGAGCGTGGACCGGTTGGAGCTCCCCGACCCCGAGCTCCTGCTCGCCGACCCGGCCGCCGCCGACCTGCCCGAACGCGGTGACCTGCGCCAGGCCGTGCTGGACGGGGTGGTGGCCGCGGTCCGCGAGCGACCGGACCGGGCCCGCTGGGACGCCGCCTGGGCGTTGCTGGTGCGGGCCCTGGACACCGGCGCCCCCGACCTGGTGGTGGTCCCGGCCACCACCCTCGCCTCGCTGCGCCGGGACGACTGGGACGTACCGGCGGCCGTCGAGCGGCTCGCCGGAGCGGTGGCCGTCTCCCGGCGCGCCGACCGGGCCGCCGCCCGCGTCGCGGCCCAGGCGACCCGATGACCACACCCACGACAGCCGACACCCCGGCCCCGGCCCCGGCCCCGGCCCTGGACCTGGACCTGGACCTGGACCTGGACAAGCTGTACGCGGCCCGGCTGCAGGCCGCACGTGCTCGTCCCTACCTCGCCACCGCCCTGTTCGCCCTGCACGTCGTGGTCTCCCGGCAGGTGCCGACCATGGCCGTCGACCGGCACTGGCGCTGCTACGTCTCGCCCGCGTTCGTGGCCCGGATGCCGGTGGAGGACCTGGCCGGGGTGTGGGTGCACGAGGTGTCCCACCTGCTGCGCGACCACCACACCCGCAGTGACCGGGTCGCGCGGGAGCGCGGGCTGACCGGGCCGGGTGAGCGGCTGCGGATGAACATCGCGGCGGACCTGGAGATCAACGACGACGCCTACGGCGACGGCCTGGCCCGCCCCCGGGGTGCGGTCCGGCCGCAGACGTTGAGGCTGGACGAGGGCCTGCTGATGGAGGAGTACCTGCGGCAGTTCCGGCTGGGACCGCTGACCCAGGACCTGACCTGGCTGGACTGCGGCAGCGGCGCCGACGGCCGCGAGCGGGAGTGGGACCTGGGGCCCGACGGCGCGCACGGTCTCAGCGAGCAGGAGCGCGACGGGGTCCGGTTCCGGGTCGCGCAGGCCATCACCGGCCGCCCCGGCAGCACCCCCGACGGCTGGCGGCGCTGGGCGGAGGAGGCCTTCCATCCACCGCAGCCCTGGCGGGAGTTGCTGGGAGCGGCGGTCCGCTCGGCGGTCTCGGCCGCGGGGGCCGGCGACGACTACAGCTTCGGACGCCCGGCGCGCCGCTCGGCCGCCCTGCCCGGGGTGGTGCTGCCCGCCCTGCGCCGTCGGCCGCCGCGGGTCTGCGTCGTCATCGACACCTCCGCGTCGGTCAGCGACGCCGAACTGGGCGGTGCCCTGCTGGAGGTGGCCGCCATCTCCCGGGCCGTCGGCGGCCGCCGCGACCTGGTGTCCGTGGTGTCCTGCGACGCGGCCGCCCGGACCGCGCACCCGCTGTGCCGCGCGGAGGGCATCCCCCTGGTGGGCGGCGGCGGTACGGACCTGCGCGCCGGCTTCGCCAGAGCGCTGCGGGCCCGCCCGGCGCCGGACGTCGTGGTGGTTCTGACCGACGGGCAGACGCCCTGGCCCGAGGCGCAGCCGCCGTGCCGGACGGTGGTGGGCCTGTTCCCGAGGCGGCACGGCGGCACCTGGAGCGAGGACGGCTACGTACCGGACGAGCCGCCCGGCTGGGCACGCGTCGTCGAGATCGGGTGACCGGACGGCAGCTCAGCCGGCGCGGGCCGCGGCCAGGTAGTTGTAGGCGGAGGCCCGGGAGATGCCGAGCCGCGTCGCGACCTGCCGCACCGCGCCGCGCACGGCGAAGACGCCCTGCCGGTCCAGGTCCTGGAACAGCTCGATCCGTTCCGCCCGGCTGAGCTGGTGCCACGGCTTGTTCCGGCGGAGCTGGCGGGCGTCGACGACGGAGTCCAGTACGGCGGCGATGTCGTCGCCGAACGTGGTGGTCGGTGCCGTCCCGGGCTCGGGGTCGACCCCGGCGAGGCCGCCGACCAGGGCGTGCATCTGGTGGACGACCGTGACGTCGAGGTTGACGCACAGCGCCCCGAACACGGTGCCGGCCGAGTCGCGCAGCACCATCGTGGAGGACTTGACCAGCTTTCCGTCCCGGGTGCGGGTCAGGTAGTTCAGCTCGTCGCCCGCCTCGTCCCCGGCGGCCAGCAGCTTCATGCCGATCTCGCTCATCGACCCGCCGACCCCCCGGCCGGTGACCGACCCGGCGATGGCGACGACGGACCGCTCCGGGCGGCGGAAGTCGTGGACGACGGCCTCGCAGAAGGAACCGAAGGTCGCCGCGATCCCGTCGACGACCGGGGCCAGCGCGGCGATGATCGCGTCCTGCTCGGCTCGCGCCCCGGCCTCGCCGGCCGCCCCTCGTGCCGATCCGTGTGGCATCGGTGCCCCCGCTCCGGTCGGGTCTGGACTTTACGTCCAAATGATAGACAATAATTCTAGACGACGACTGGCGTCGAACGGAGGACGAACATGCCCGACACCCCGCCCGTGACCCTCCGGGACGTCCGCGACGCGGCCGCGCGGATCGAGGGGGTCGCGCACCGCACCCCCGTGCTGCGCTCGCGCACCCTGGACGGGCTGGTCGGCGCCGAGGTCTTCCTGAAGTGCGAGAACCTCCAGCGCATCGGCGCGTTCAAGTTCCGGGGTGCCTACAACGCGGTGTCCCGGCTGTCCGCCGCACAGCTGGCCAAGGGGGTCGCCGCCTACTCCTCCGGCAACCACGCCCAGGCCGTCGCCCTCGCCGCACGCGAGCTCGGCACCACCGCCGTCATCGTGATGCCCGAGGACACCCCGCGCGCGAAGCTGGCGGCGACGGCCGGATACGGCGCGGAGATCGTGACCTACGACCGCTACACCGGCGACCGGGTCGCGATCGGCGAGGCCCTGGCCGCCGACCGCGGGCTCGCCCTGGTCCCGCCGTACGAGCACCCGCACGTGATCGCGGGGCAGGGCACGGCCGCCCTCGAACTTATCGAGGAGGTAGGCGAGTTGGACGCCCTGGTGGTACCGGTCGGGGGCGGCGGGCTGATCGCCGGCAGTGCCACCGCGGCCAAGGGGCTGCTGCCCGCGATCCGGATCGTCGGGGTCGAGCCGGAGGCCGGGGACGACACCAAGCGGTCTCTGGAGGCGGGTCGGCGGGTCTCCGTCCCGGTGCCCAGGACCATCGCCGACGGCCAGGCCGCGGACATCCCCGGCGAGCTGACCTTCTCCGTCAACCGGCGTCTGGTGGACGGCATCTCGCTGGTGAGCGACGACCAGATCCGGGACGCGATGCGGTTCGCCTTCGAGCGGCTGAAGACCGTCGTGGAGCCGAGCGGCGCCAGCGGTCTCGCCGCGCTGCTGGCCCACCGGGTGGCGCCGCTGCCGCGCCGGATCGGCGTCATCCTCTCCGGCGGCAACGTGGGCGTGGAGCGGTTCGCCGAACTCTTCGCCGCCCGGCCCGAGTAGCCGGCCCAGGCCAGGAACACGTGTCGCCACGGCTCCTGGACCGGCTGCCCGGCACCGGGTCAGCAGTCGCGGAACTCCGGCGACTGGTTGAGGACCTGCGCGCGCGTCGAGGTGAAGCGCTGGTGCGTCCGGCCGCCGCGCGCCTGGGGCGGGAACACCGCGACCCGGTGGCAGTTCTGGAAGGCGAGGGCGACCCCGAAGTGCCGTTCCAGACTGCCCCGGATCGCGTCGGAGGACAGCGCCCGCAGCAGCTGCCCGCGCTCCCTCTCGGACGGCGGCGGGGTCTGGTTGTCGGCGAACTCGACGGTGCTGTCGCGTAGTTCGGCGGACTGCTCCGGCCGGGGGGCGCCGGCGTGGGGGGGTAAGGCTGGTCCTCAGCCCCGGCGAGACACCTCCACGTTCTCCAGGACGCCGAGGGCGTCGGGGACGAGGACGGCGGCCGAGTAGTAGGTGCTGACCAGGTAGGAGGCGACGGCCTGTTGGTTGATGCCCATGAAGCGGACGTTGAGGCCCGGTTCCACCTCGTCGGGGAGGCCGGTCTGGAAGAGGCCGACCACGCCCTGGTTCTGTTCGCCGACGCGCATCGCGATGATGGAGGAGGTGTGGGACTCCGAGACCGGGATCTTGCCGCAGGGAAGCAGCGGCACACCGCGCCAGGCCGGAAGGTGGTGGCCGCCCACCTCGACGCTGCCGAAGTACAGGCCTCGCTTGTTGCACTCGCGGCCGAACGCGGCGATCGCCTTGGGGTGTGCGAACAGGTGGGTCGTCTCGCGCCGCATGCCGAGCAGCTCGTCGAGGTCGTCCGGGGTCGGCGGGCCCGCATGGGTGGAGATCCGGTGCCCGTGGTCGGCGTTGTGGAGCAGGCCGAAGTCCCGGTTGTTGACCAGCTCGTGCTCCTGGCGCTCCCGCAACACCTGCACGGTGAGCCTGAGCTGCTGCTCCGTCTGGTTCATCGGCTGGTTGTAGAGGTCGGCCACCCGGGAGTGGACGCGCAGCACCGTCTGGGCGACGCTCAGTTCGTACTCGCGCGGCGCCGGCTCGTAGTCGACGAAGGTGTGCGGGATGTCCGGCTCGCCGGCATGGCCCGCGCTGAGTGCGACCGCGGCCTCGCCGAAGGCGTTGGTGTCCCGGTGCCCGTCGAGTCTCGCCAGCTCCACGTGCGCCCGCAGGCCGGCGTGCTGGTCCGTCACCTCCGCGTACGCCCGGTACGGCAGTTTCAGCACGGTGGTCGAGGTCGCGGCACGGGCCGTGAACTCCCAGGCGCCGTCCGGACCGGCGAGCACCCGGCCGCCGAAGTGGTCGCCGTCCGTCAGCAGTCCGACGACCGCCTCCTCGCCGTAGGGGCCCTCGGTGATCCGTTCCACCTTGCCGTGCGCGATCAGGTAGACGTGGTCGGCGGGCCGTCCCGCACTCACGATCACCTGTCCCGGCGCGTAGTCCCGCTGCTCGAACCGCGCCGCCAGGGCCTGGAGCGCGGTGCCGTCCTCGAAGCCGCGCAGCAGCGGCAGTTCCGCCAGCTCGTCGGGGATCACGGCAACCCGGGAGCCGGTCTGGACGAAGGTCACCCGGCCGTCCCCGACCCGGTAGGACAGCCTGCGGTTGACGCGGTACGTCCCGCCGGGCACCTCCACCCACGGCAGCATCCGGGTCAGCCACCGCGAGCTGATCTCCTGCATCTGCGGTGCGGACTTGGTCGTCGTCGTGAGGTTCCGTGCCGCCGCGGTACCGAGGCTCTGCTGCTCCCGCCCGTCGGCGCCCGCCCCGGGCGCCGTACCGGTCTCGACCGACATGACGTTCCTTCCCTCCTGTCGCAGCAGTGACGGCTCGCATGCGGAGCGTCACCTTCCGCGGCTAGCCCTACCCCTGGTCACCGGCGGTGAGTAATGCCGGGTGAGGGAGCGCGAGGCACGTGCCCCCGGGAACTGCCTCCGCACCACCCCCGGGCCCGCCCCTGTCACCCCGGACGGTGGTTTCCGCCACGCACGGCCCAGGGGCCGCAGGTCAGGACGCGTCGCGTGCGTGGCAGCGCGACCGGTCTCGGCGCACGGGACCACGGGCGCATGCCCCGGCGCCGTTCGGGTACGCGAGCCGTGGCCGCCCGGCGACCTGCCGGTGACGGCCGGTACCACCACCTATCTGGGGATCTGCTATGGAGACACCCGCACACGACGACTTCCCGACGCCGGCCCAGCGGGCGCTCGACACGCTGGCCGCGAACGCCGAGGACCGCACCGCCCTGGACACGCTCGCCCACAGCGACGTGCTCGTCCCGGTGCCGGACGACGCCGGTGAGGCGGCCGACCCCGCGGTGATCGCGCTGCCGGTCCTGGAACGTCCCGACGGCGACCCCGTCGTCCCCGTGTTCACCTCGGAAGGAGAACTGACCGGTCTGCTGCCGACCGTCTCCCGCTACCGCGTGGTGCCGCTGGGCGCGCTCGCCTCCCAGTGGCCGGAGGACAACCTCTCGCTCGCGATCGACGGCAGCTCCGCGCACGCGCTGACCCTCACCTCGGAGGGAGTCCGGACCCTGCTCGCCCCGTCGGCGGGCTGACACGACGCAGGGCCCCGGTCACCGGGAGGCCGCCATGCGGGCCAGAATGGCGCCATGGAATGGATCTCCGGGGTGGCCGGGGGCCTGGTACTCATCCTGGTCCTGCGCAGCATCCTGCGCACGCTCGTGGTCCCCAGAGGCCTGTACTCCGTGCTGGTGTACCGGCTGTGGTCGACCCTGCGCCGGGTGCTCTGCCTCCTCGCCCACCGGGGCGGCTACCGCGCCATCGACCGCGCCCAGACCTGGCTCGCCCCCCTGATGCTGGTCGGCATGCTCGCCGCCTGGCTGGGCGGGGCGTTCCTCGGCTTCGGGATGCTGCTGTACGCGTTCTCCCCGCTGTCCTGGAGCACCGCCTTCCGGGAGGCGGGCTCCAGCCTGTTCACCCTCGGGTTCGCCAGCGGCGCCCGGCTGCGGCTGTCCGCGCTGGACTTCGTCGCCGCCGCCACCGGCCCCGTCGTCATCGCCCTGCAGATCGCCTACCTCCCCACGCTGTACGCGGCCTACAACCGCCGCGAACTGGAGGTCACCCTGCTCCAGTCCCGGGCCGGCGAGCCCGCCTGGGGCCCGGAGATCCTCGCCCGGCAGTGGCTGGTCGACACCGAGACCGCGCTGCCCGAGCTGTACCGGGCCTGGGAGCGGCTGGCCGCGGACATGGGGGAGAGCCACGCCACCTATCCGGTCCTGCTGGCGTTCCGCTCGCCCCGCCCCTACCGCAGCTGGCTGGTCGGCCTGATCGCCGTCATGGACGCGGCGGCCATGCAGCTCGCCCTCGCTCCCGGCAGCGCGCCGCCGGCGGCCCGTCTGGTGCTGCGCGCCGGCTTCACCTCGCTGCGCGACATCGCCGCCTCGGTGCGGGCGACCTTCGAGGCCGACCCGGCCCCGGACGCTCCCATCCACCTGACCTACGCGGAGTTCGAGGCGGCCGTGGCCATGCTGGAGAGGACCGGTTTCCGGGCCGAGCGCTCCACCGCGGAGGCCTGGCCGCACTTCCACGGCTGGCGGGTCAACTACGAGTCCGTCGCCTACGAGCTGTGCCGCCGCTGCGACGCCGTACCCGCCCTGTGGACCGGCCCGCGCGACTTCCCCTCGGAGCCGATCCCGCCGCGCCGCCCGGTGGACCGGCGGCCCGGTGAAGGTCGGCCGGAAGTTCCCCCCGCCCACGGGTAGCGAGGCCCGTCCCGAGGGAAGATCCCACCAGGGGCCGGGGAGAGCGAGAGGGGCGGATCGTCGTGAGGGTCGTCCTGCTGGGCACCGCAGCCGACGGCGGGTTCCCGCGGTGGAACTGCGCCTGCGCGCTGTGCGCCGCCGCCCGGGACGGCAAGCTGCCCTTCCGCACCCAGGAGTGTGTCGCCCTGACCGGCAACGGCCGGGACTGGTGGTTGCTCAACGCCTCCCCGGACATCCGCGCCCAGCTCACCGCCACCACCGCGCTGTGGCCGGGACCCGGTGCCCGGGACACCCCGGTGCGCGGAGTGCTGCTCACCGACGCGGAGGCCGAGCACGTCACCGGGCTGGGCGTGCTGCGCGGCGCGTCGGACCTGAAGGTGTACGCGGCCCCGCCGGTACGCACGGTGCTGGCTCCCGCCCGTGCCGCCCTCGACCGCCACACCCCCTGGGAGTGGGCCGACAGCCTGGCCGACGGCGGGTTCGTGCTGGCCGGCGGGCTGGTGGTCACCGCCCACCCGATGGGCGCCGGGGCCCCGACGTACGTGCCGCCCGGGCTCGCCGAGGGCGACGGACGCTGGGTCACGGCGTACCGGATCGAGGACCTGGCCACCGGGGGAGTGCTGCTCTACGCGCCCCACATCGGTGCCTGGAGCGACACCCTCGACGAGCTGTGCGCGGAGGCGGACTGCGTCCTGCTGGACGGCACCTTCTTCACGGCGGGAGAGGCGGGCGCCAAGGCCCGCTCCGGTCCCCGGCAGGCGGCCAGGGACCATCTGCCCGTCTCCGGCCGGCACGGCAGCCTCGCCGGCCTGGCCCGCCACCCGCGCGCCCGCCGGATCTACACCCACCTCGACAACGCGAACCCGCTGCTCGACCCGGCCTCCGGGGCCCGCGCCCAGGTGGCCGCGGAAGGCGTCGAAGTCCTCCCGGACGGAATCGAGCTCGCCCTCTGAGGAGCGACAGCGCCCTACGGAGCACTACTGCTCCGCGGGGTGCTCCAGCATCCGCTCCAGCACCGCCCGCTGCAACGGCCGTACCTCCGCGTGCAGGGCGCGGCCCTTGGCGGTGAGCGCGACCCACACGCCCCGCCGGTCCTCGACACAGACCGACCGCTCCACCAGGCCGTCCTTCTCCAGCCGTCCGATCAGCCGGGACAGCGCGCTCTGGCTCAGATGCACCCGTCCGACCAGGTTCTGCACCCGGCAGTGGTCACCCTCGGCGGGCGTCTCGGTGACCAGCAGGTCGAGCACCTCGAAGTCGCTCGCGCCCAGCCCGTGCGGATGCAGCACCCGGTCGATCTCGCACATCGTGCGCGCGTGCACCGACAGGATGTCCCGCCACCGGTCTTCGAGCCGGGCCTCCGCCGTCTTGACTGCCATACCCGCACGGTAGCACTGATCCAGCCAATCATTGAGCGTGCAACTAGTGCAGGCGCATGCGGTCCGGCGATCAGGCGACCGGGTCCTGGAGCAGCCCCACCATGTTGCCGTCGGCGTCCTTCACCGAGGCGATCAGCCGCCCGTTGCCGACGTCCCGAGCGTCCTGCACCAGCTCGGCCCCCGCCGCCAGCAGCGCCGCGAGCCGCTCCCGCAGGTCGGTGACGTGCCAGAACGGCGTGGGCCCGGTGAGCCCCTGGGTGTGCCCGTTCGGGTCGAGGCCGACGTCCTGCCCGGCGGCCTTGTACCCGATGTAGTACGGCGTGTCGGCGTACGGCTCGACGCCCAGCAGCGCACCGAACACGGCCTTGGCGCGCTCCGCGTCCTTCACGGGGTAGACGATCGTCTGGATGCCTGCGGTCATGGGACCTTCTCCTTGTCGCACTGCGAGTCCCGACGCTTTCTCGGTCGGTGATCCCACGCTAAGCGGGGGACGCCCACGGCGGCTTCTCCGATCCTGACCGGTTGCCGGCCCCAGGCGACGCGCCCCGTCAGGGGCGCGAGGAACTGCGCGGCCACGACGGCGCGGCAGACGCCCGACGGCCTTTCCCGGCACCCCCCTGCGGCGCCCGACCGACCCGGCTCACGCGGAGTCGCGCACCACCAGCTCCGTCGGCAGGATCACCGCCGCCGGATCCTCCCCGCCGATCTGCGCGAGCAGCACCCGCACCATCTCGGCGCTGATCCGGTCCCAGGGCTGCCGGATCGTGGTGAGCGCCGGGCTCACCTCGGTCGCCACCGGAGAGTCGTCGAAGCCGCCGACAGCGATGTCGTCCGGCACCCGCTTCCCGGCCCGCTCCAGCACCGTCAGCACGCCCTGCGCCATGAGGTCGGAGGCCACGAACACCGCGTCCAGGTCCGGTGCCTGGGCGAGCAGCCGCTCGGCCCCGGCCGCACCGCTGGCCCGGCTGTAGTCCCCGGACACGACGAGCGCCTCGTCGATCCCGACACCCGCCTCGGTGAGGACCTCCTGGTACCCGGCGAGCCGCTCGACACCGCCGGGGGTGTCCAGCGGGCCGGTGATCATGCCGATCCTGCGGCGGCCCACGGCCAGCAGGTGCCGGACCATGTCCCGGGCGCCGTCCCGGTCGTCGGCGGCCACGTAGCCGACCTTCGAACCGAGCCCGATCGGCTTGCCGCAGGCGACCAGCGGCACCCCCGCCTGGCGCAGTTCCTCCGCGACCGGATCGCCGGAGTGGCTGGAGACCAGCAGCACCCCGTCGACGTGCCCGGCCGTGATGTAGCGAGTGATCCGCCGCCGTTCGTCCTTCGTGCCCGCCAGCATCAGCAGCAACGGGATGTCGTGCCCGGCCAGGGCCTTCGTGCAACCGCTCAGCAGCACATTGAAGTTGGGGTCCTCGAAGAACCGCTCCTGGGGTTCGGTCAGCAGGAAGCCCACCGAGTCCGAACGCCCGGTGATCAGTGAACGGGCGTGCCGGTTCACGACGTAACCCGTCCTGCGGATGGCGTCGTTGACCGCCTCCTGCGCGGCGGGACTGACGTAGTGCCCGCCGTTGAGCACCCGCGAGACCGTGCCCCGTGAGACACCGGCCTCACGGGCCACGTCGTGGATCGTCGGCGGTCTGCGGCGGCCCCCCGCACTACTGCTCATGGTCATGACTTTACGGCCCCGGACAGCAGGTCAAGGCTCCAGAACCGCTGAATGACGAGGAAGAGCGCGATCAGCGGCAGCACGGCCAGGAACGCGCCGGTGATCACCAGGGTGTACAGGGCCGGAGTGTTCGCGCCCTGCATCAGGAGCGTGTACAGCCCGAGCGTGAGCGGGAACCGCTCGTCGTTGCTCAGCATGATGTACGGCAGCAGGAAGTTGTTCCAGATGGCCACGAACTGGAACAGGAACACCGTCACCATGCCCGGGATCATCATCGGCAGTGCGATCCGGGTGAAGATCCGCCACTCGCCCGCGCCGTCCATCCGTCCGGCCTCCACCACGTCGGCGGGGACGGCCGCGGCAGCGTAGATCCGTGAGAGGTAGACCCCGTACGGGGCGAGGATCTGGGGGAGCAGCACGGACAGGTAGGAGTCCGTGAGGTTCGCCTTGGCGAGCAGCAGGTACTGCGGGATGGCGAGGATGACCGGGGGCATCAGGACGCCCGCGAGCAGCACGTTGAAGAGCGTCTCGCGGCCCCGGAACCGGTAGACGGCGAGGGCGTAGCCGCTGACCGCCGACACGCACGTCGAGACCACGGCACCGAGCCCGGCGTACAGGGCGGAGTTGGCCATCCACTGCCAGTAGATGCCGTCCCGGTAGCCGTTGAGGTCCTTGAGGTTCTGGGCGAAGCCGCTGCCGGGCAGGAAGGTGAACGTGGAGAACAGCTCGCTGCCCGACTTGGTGGACGCGATCACCACCCAGGCGACCGGCAGCAGCGTGTACACCGCGCCCAGCACCAGGAGGGCCGTCGGGATCAGGGCGACACGGCGGCGCAGCGGCGGGCCCTGGGCGGTGCCGGGCGTCGTGCCGGCCGCCGGTGCGGCCTTGCGGACGGCAAGAGAACTCACTGTGCTGCCTCCTGCCTGTTGCGGCGGTTCGCGGCCCGCAGGAATGCGAAGGACAAGGCCAGCGTGGCGAGGGCGATCAGGGTCGCCTCGGCCGCCGCCGAGTAGATGTCCCCCTTGCCGAAGGCGTCGACGTACACCTTCATCAGCGGGCTCCAGGTCGTGCTGACCGAGTTGGTCAGGGGTTTGAGGGTCATCGGCTCGTTGAACACCTGCAGCGTGGCGATGATCGAGAAGAAGAAGGTCAGCACCAGGGAGGGCGCCACCATCGGGATCTTGATCCGCAGGGCGATCTGTCGCGGCGTGGCCCCGTCCAGCTTCGCCGCCTCGTACACCTCGGCCGGAATGGACCTGAGCGAGGTGTAGATGACGATCATGTTGAAGCCGGTGCCGCCCCAGACCGCGATGTTGGACAGGGCCAGGAACAGCGGGCCGCCGTCCAGCAGGTCGGGCTGTGGCAGGTGCAGCTTGTCGAGGACGTAGGAGAAGGGGCTGACGTCCGGCAGGTAGAGGAAGCCCCACAGCAGCGCGGCCACCACACCGGGGATGGCATACGGCAGGAAGATCGCGAGCCGGGTGAAGGAGGCGAGACGGACCCGCTCGGAGTCGAGCATCAGGGCGAACAGGAGGGCGAGGCCCAGCATCACCGGGACGACGATGCAGCCGTAGCCGAGGACGCGCAGGGCGCCCGCGTAGAACTCGCTGTCGGTGAGCGCGTCGCGGTAGTTCTCCAGGCCGGCCCAGACCTCGCTGCGGGCGCCCGCGCCCAGGCCGAGGCCGGAGACGTGCACCTTGCGGAAACTGAGCCAGACCGCGTACCCGATGGGCAGCGCGAAGAAGAGGGCGAACAGGACCGTTGCGGGGATCAGGAAGGCGTACGGGGCCCCCTTGGCCCCGTACGACCTCCGGCTGGTGGCGCTGGTCACTGAGAGACCTCGAAGCCCTGCTTCTTCATGTCGGCGACCGTGGCGTCCTGCACGGTGTTCAGGGCGGTCACGAAGTCCGACTTGTTCTTGGCGGCGGCGCCGAACGCGTCGTTGAAGGTCGTGTAGGCGACGTTCACGTTCGGGCCCCAGGCGGAGGGGGCCGTGGTCCCCGCGATCTTGGCGGCCTCGGTGTAGAAGTCGGCCTGGTTCGAGAAGTACTCCGGCGGGTTCGAGAAGGCGCCGCTGAGCTGGGCCGAGCTGGACGCCGGGTAGATGCCGCTCTCCTTGGCCAGCGCGTTGAGCGCGTCGCCGTTCGTGTTCAGCCAGGCGGCGAACTTGGCGGCGGCCTCCTGGTGCTTGGAGTCGGTGGTGACGGCGGTGGAGGAGCCGCCCCAGCTGCCGGTGACGTCCTGGTCCGCGGACCACTGGGGGAGCGGGGCCATCGCCCACTTCCCCTTGGTGTCCGGCGCGGCCGTGGTCAGCGTGCCCGGCGCCCACACCGCGGAGACCCAGGCGATCTGCTTGCCGGTGTCCAGCGCCTTGTTCCAGGCCGGGGTGTACATCGGCTGGTTGTCGATCGCGCCCTCCTTGACCAGGCCGCCCCAGAACTTCGCGACCTTCTGGGTGGCCGCGTCGTTGATGGCGACCTTCCACTTGTCACCGGAGGTGGTCCACCACTTGGCGCCGGCCTGCTGGGCGAGGCCCGCGAAGAGACCGGAGTCGTTGGCGGAGAAGGTGGTGAGGTCGACGTCCGGCGCCTTCTTCTTCAGGGCGCGGGCGGTCCGGGCGAACTCGTCCCAGGTGGTGGGGACCTTGAGGCCGTACTTCTTGAAGAGGTCCGCGCGGTAGTAGAACATCATCGGGCCGATGTCCTGCGGCACCGCGTACACCGCGTCCGTGCCCAGCGTGACCTGCTGCCAGACGCCGTCGGCGAACTTCGACCTGGCGTCCCCGACCGACTTGGATATGTCGGCGACCGCGTTGTTGCTGACCAGCGTCGGCAGTGCCTGGTACTCGGCCTGCACCAGGTCGGGGCCGTTCTTCGCCTTGTGCGCGGTGAGGATCTTGGTGACCAGGGTGTCCCCGGACGCCTGCTTCTTCACCGTGACGGTGATCTGGTCCTTCTTGCCCTCGCCCTTGTTCCAGAGGTCGACGACCTTGTCCATACCGGGCGCCCAGGCCCAGTACGTCAGCGAGACCGGTCCCGAGTCGGCCTTGCTGTCGTCGGACGAGCCACAGGCGGCGAGGGCGGTGGCGCCGAGCGAGACGGCGACGGCGGTTGTCACGAGGCGACGGCGCTTCGTGTGCGGCATGGATCTCTCCCCTGACCTGGGTCCCCGCCCGTCGCGGGAACCTGCCATGCAGATGCTGTGAGCGTTCTCGGACCCGGATCCTCGCCCCACGCGAGTCCGTGCCCTGCTCTGTGAGCGTTCACAGTAGAGAAACATCCCGGACACTTGTCAATGGTTGTTGCTGTGCGGTTATGTTGGGCTCACGCCGCCGCCGATGTGTGTGCACGTTCCCAAGTGATCGAATAAACGGGAGAGATCCATGCCGGACACCAGCCCCAGGGGCCTCACGAGGCTCGCCTTCGGTGGGGACTACAACCCCGAGCAGTGGCCGGAAAACGTCTGGCAGGAGGACGTCCGGCTGATGCGCGAGGCCGGGGTCACGATGGTGAGCGTCGGGATCTTCTCCTGGGCCCTGCTCGAGCCGGCGCCGGGGGAGTACGACTTCGGGTGGCTCGACCGGGTCCTCGGCCTGCTGCACGAGAACGGCATCCGCGTCGACCTCGGCACGCCCACCGTGGTGCCGCCCGCCTGGTTCTACCGCGCGCACCCCGAGGCCCTGCCGGTCACCGCCGAGGGCATGCGCCACGAGTTCGGCTCCCGGGGCGCCGTCTGCCACTCCAACGCCGACTACCGCACGGCCGCCGCCGCCATCACCACGAAGCTCGCCGAGCGCTACGGCGACCACCCGGCCCTCGCGCTCTGGCACGTCCACAACGAGTACGGCGTCCCCGTCTCGGCCTGCTACTGCGACTCCTGCGCCGCGCACTTCCGCCGCTGGCTCGCGGACACCTACGGCACGGTCGACGCGGTCAACGCGGCCTGGGGCACGGCCTTCTGGGGTCAGCACTACACGGACCTCGGGCAGATCAACCCCCCGCGCGCCACCCCGACCGTCGGCAACCCGGGCCAGGCCCTCGACTACAAGCGGTTCGCCGACGCCACCATCCGCGAGAACTTCCGGATGGAGCGGGACATCCTGCACCGCCTCTCGCCCGGCGTCCCGGTGACCACCAACTTCATGACCGCCCTCAGCCAGTGCGACTCGATGGACTACTGGGCCTGGGGCCGCGAGGTCGACCTGGTCACCAACGACCACTACCTGATCACCGACGGCCGCCGTACCCACGTCAACCTCGCCATGGCCGCCGACCTCACCCGGTCCGTCGCCGCCGGCGCCCCCTGGCTGCTCCTGGAGCACTCCACGTCGGGCGTCAACTGGCAGCCCCGCAATCCGGCCAAGGCGCCCGGCCAGATGGCCCGCAACTCCCTCGCCCACGTGGCCCGCGGCTCGGACGGCGCGATGTTCTTCCAGTGGCGGCAGTCCCGGCGCGGCGCCGAGAAGTTCCACTCCGCGATGCTCCCGCACGGCGGCACCGAGACCCGGGTCTGGCGTGAGGTGGTCGAACTGGGCGCGTCCCTCGACTCCCTGACCCCGATCAAGGGCACCCGCACCCGGGCCGACGTGGCGGTCCTGTGGGACTGGCAGTCCTGGTGGGCGCAGAACCTCCAGTGGCGCCCCAGTGAGGACCACGACCCGCGCGAGCGCGCCGACGCCTTCTACGAGGCCCTCTACGACCGTCACCTCACCGTCGACTTCGCCCACCCGGAAAGCGACATGTCGGCCTATCCCCTTGTCGTCGTACCGGCCCTGTACCTCATGACGGAGGCGGCCGGGAACAACCTCAGGGAGTACGTCGAGAACGGCGGCACCCTCGTCGTCTCCTACTTCTCCGGGATCGTCGACGAGCACGACGCCGTCCACGAAGGCGCCTACCCGGGCGCGCTGCGCGAGACCCTGGGCCTCACCGTGGAGGAGTTCTCACCGCTGCTGAAGGACCAGCGGGTACGGCTGGCCGGCCCCGAGGGCTCCGAGCTGACCGGCGACGTGTGGACCGAGTTCGTCGTGCCGCGCGGTGCCGAGACCGTCTGGACCTACGCCGACGGTCTCACCGCCGGCCGGCCGGCGGTCACCCGGCACCAGCTGGGGGAGGGTGTCGCCTGGTACGTGTCGACCCGTCTGGACGCACACGGCCTGGACGCGCTGCTCGGCCGGGCCGCCGAGGACGCCCGGATCGATCCCCGGGCCGAACTGCCCCGCGACGTCGAGGTGGTCCGTCGCAGCGGCGAGTCCGGCACCTTCGTGTTCGCGATCAACCACACCGCCACCGACGCCAAGGTGCCGCTGGAGGCGCACGGCACCGAACTGCTCACGGGCGAACGCGCCGCGGGCCGGCTCGCGGTCCCCGCGGGCGCCGTCCGGGTCGTACGGCTCGACGGCTGACCCGGCCGCGGACCGGGCCGCCGCGCCGGTCCGCCGAGACTCCCCTCCGTCCGCGTGTGCCACGAGAGCCGCGGGCGGAGGGGCCCTCCTCCGGTCCGCCGGAGGACACCCCCTCCCCAGTCACGTCGAAGGGACGACGGACGATGATGTTCCATCCCAGACGCACCATCAGAGCCCTGCTGCTGCCGCTCCTGGCCGGGCTCGCCCTCACCGCCCTTCCCGCGGGAACCGCCCAGGCGGCGGCCACCCTCACCAACGGCGGCTTCGAATCCGACGGTGCGGGCGTGGCCACGCCCACCGGCTGGTCGGAGTACGGCGACACGGGCGCCTCGTACACCGAGTCCGGCGGCCACAGCGGCAGTTACCGCCTGAGCCAGTACTCGGCCTCCGCCTACAAGGTGGAGACGTACCAGTACCTGTCGGGACTGACCAACGGGAACTACACGCTCACCGCCTGGGTCCGCTCCAGCGGCGGGCAGAACGCCGCCTACATGTCCCTGAAGAACTGCGGCAGTGCGGAGCAGCGGACCGACCTGCCGGTCTCCACCGGAAGCTGGGTCCGGATCGTCACCTCGATCGCGGTCACCAACAACCAGTGCACGATCAGCTTCTACTCCGACGCCAACGCGGGCAACTGGATCAACGTCGACGACGTGACGTTCGCCGCGGGCTCGACGGGCCTGGCCGTCAAGGGCGCCGACATCTCGTCACTGGCCAAGAGCGAGGCCAAGGGCGGGGTCTACAAGACCAGTTCCGGCACCACCGGGGACGCGGTCACCATCCTCAAGAACGCCGGCATGAACTACGCCCGCCTGAAGGTCTGGGTCAACCCGGCCGACGGCTACAACGACAAGGCGCACGTGCTGGCCATGGCCAGGCGCGTCAAGGCGGCCGGCATGAAGCTGCTGGTCGACTTCCACTACTCGGACAGCTGGGCCGACCCGGGCAAGCAGACCAAGCCCGCCGCCTGGTCCGGGCACTCCTACAGCCAGCTGAAGACCGACGTGTACAACCACACGTACGACGTCCTCAACGCGCTGAAGGCCCAGGGCACCACCGCCGACATGGTCCAGATCGGCAACGAGATCAACGGCGGCATGCTCTGGTCCGAGGGCTCCACCGACAACTGGTCGCAGCTCGCCGGCCTGATCAACTCCGGTTACAGCGCCGCCAAGGCGGTCTCCTCGTCCACCCGGGTCGCCCTGCACCTGGCCAACGCGGGCGACGACGCCACGGTCCGCTGGTGGTTCGACAGCGCCAAGACCTACGGCATCAACTACGACGTGATCGGGCTGTCGTACTACGGCTACTGGCACGGCTCGCTCGCCGCCGCCCAGGCCACCCTGGACGACGTGGCCTCCCGCTACGCCAAGCCGGTGTTCATTGCCGAGACCGCCTACCCGTTCACCCTCGCCCAGGACGACTCGCTGGAGAACCAGATAGACACCAGCAGCGAACTGGTCACCGGCTACCCGGCCAGCGCGGCCGGTCAGCTGGCCTGGATGAACGCCGTCGCGAACATCGTGGAGGCCGTCCCGAACGGCCGTGGGCTCGGCGTCTTCTACTGGGAGGCGACCTGGACCGCCGTCACCGGCAACGGCTGGGACCCGACCGACGCCACCTCGGGCAACGGCTGGGAGAACCAGGCCCTGTTCGGCTACGACGACAGGGCGCTGTCCTCCATGGCGTGGTTCGGCCACCGCTGAACCACCACTGACGGGGGCCCGGCCGTAAGGGGACGGCCGGGCCCCTCCGCCCTGTCCGGACGTCCCTTCTCGGACATCGCGCAACGAGCCCCGGACGTGGTGGCTTCGGCTGCGCGAAGGTGGGCATCACGAACTACGAGGAGGCAGGGACGGAGGCCGGTGGGGATGCTGAGGAACGCCAAGAGCACAAGCCGCCTGGACATTCTGGACTGGCTCAATGATCCGGCGGCCCACTTCCCGCCCCAGCGCCACGCGGACCTCGCCGAGGACGGCGTCAGTGTCCGGGCCGTCGCCGCGAAGCTCGGAGTCTCCCGCCGGGTCGCCGGCGCCCACCTGGACCTGCTGACCCGCCTCGGCCTGCTGCGCACCAAGCGCATCCGGCACCGGGTCTACTACCGGCGTGACGACATCCGGATCGCCGAGGTGGCCCGGCTGTTCGAAAAAGGCTGGTGAAACGGGGCCGGTTCGCGGGTCGCCGGGCAGCGCCCCCGGCTGCCACCATGGGGCCCATGGACCGACCCACGCGCCTCGTCCCCCTCCACTACGTCGCCGTCGGCGGCCGAGGCCCGGAGGACGTGGTCACGGATCCGGACGGGCGGGTCCTGACCGGCGTCGAGGACGGCCGCATCCTGCGCCTGGACGGCCTCGGCGACCCGGACACCGTCCGGGTGCGGGTGCTGGCGGAGACCGGCGGCCGCCCGCTGGGACTCGAACTCCTCCCGGACGGCGACCTGCTGGTGTGCGACGCGGAGCGCGGCCTGCTGCGCGTCGCACTCGCCGACGGTGCGGTGCGCGTCCTCGCCGACGCGGTCGAGGGGGAGCCGCTGCGGTTCGCGAGCAACGTGGTCGCCCTGCCCGACGGCACCGCGTACTTCACGGTCGCCAGTCGTCGCTTCCCCCTGCACCAGTGGGTCGGCGACATCGTCGAGCACAGCGGCACCGGCCGTCTGCTGCGCCTCGCCCCCGGCGCCCGGGGCCCCGAAGTGGTCTGCGAGGGGTTGCAGTTCGCCAACGGGCTGGCGGTGAGCGGCGACGGCACCTTTCTGATCGTCGCCGAGACCGGCGCGTACCGGCTGACCCGGTACTGGCTCACCGGCCCGCGCGCCGGCCGCGCCGAGTTCTTCGCCGAACTGCCGGGCATGCCCGACAACATGTGGCGGGACGGTGATCTCACCTGGGTGGCCCTCGCCGGGCCGCGCAACCCCCCGCTCGATCTGCTGCACCGCACCCCGTCCGCCGTGCGGCGGACGGCCGCCCGTGCCGCCGTGCACGCCCCCTACCGCCCGGTCGGCACCGTCGCCGTCATGGCCCTCGACGACGACGGCCGCGTCGTCCACCACCTCGCCCGGCAGCGCTCCGGCTTCCGGATGGCCACCAGTGTCTGCGTGACCGGCCGGCTCCTGGTCCTCGGCAGCGTCTGGGAGCCCGGTGTCGCCGTCTGCACGGCGCCCACCGCGAAGTGACCTGCGGGTACGCCCGGCGGTAACCTGTTGCACCCGTCGGGGCGGTGCCCGAACAGGAGATGTACGACCCATGACAGCCCCGGAGGCCGAGAGCCTCCATGTCCAGCCGACGCCCCGGCGTCGGTCCGAATGGCGTACCCAGGCCCCGGTCGTCGCGATGGTCGCGGCGGGCGGCGCGATCGGCGCGGTGGCCCGTTACGCCCTCGCCCTGGCCCTGCCCACCGCGGCGGGCGGGTTCCCCTGGGCGACCTTCTGGACGAACGTCATCGGCTGCGCGGTGATCGGGGCCTTCCTGGTCCTGATCACCGAGTCACTGCCCGCGCACCGCCTGGTCCGGCCCTTCTTCGGCACCGGTGTCCTCGGCGGCTTCACCACCTTCTCCACCTACGCCGTCGACATCCAGAAACTGGTCGACCACGGCAGGCCCGCCACCGGCCTCGCCTATCTCGCCGCGACCTTGTGTGCGGCCCTCGCGGCGGTGTGGTGCGCGGCCACCGTGACCCGCCGTGTCCTCACCCGGAGGCAGCGATGACGAGACTGACCGGCCGTGCCCTGCGCCTGACCGTCTACGTCGGCGAGGACGACACCTGGCACCACAGGCCCCTCTACAGCGAGATCGTGCACCGCGCCCACACGGCCGGCCTCGCGGGCGCCAGCGTCTTCCGGGGGGTCGAGGGCTTCGGTGCCTCCTCCCGCATCCACACCTCCCGGCTGCTGTCGCTCAGCGAGGACCTGCCGGTGGCGGTGGTGGTCGTGGACACCGAGGAGCGGATCCGGGCGTTCCTGCCGCAGCTCGACGAACTGGTGACCGAAGGCCTGGTGACCTTGGACGACTGCGAGGTCATCAGGTATGTCGGCCGGACGGACAACCCGGGCGAACCGGACGTGGAAGGTAAGAACTCGTTGTGAATTGGCTGCTGGTCGTCCTCGGTGCCGCCGCCGGTGCCCCGCTGCGCTACCTCACCGACCGCGCCGTCCAGACCCGGCACGACTCCGTCTTCCCCTGGGGTACGTTCGTCGTGAACGTCGCCGGCTGCCTGATCCTGGGCCTCCTGACCGGCGCGGCCGCGGCGGGCGCCGCGAGCCCGCACCTCCAGCTCCTGCTGGGCACCGGCCTGTGCGGGGCGCTCACCACGTACTCGACGTTCTCTTACGAGACACTGCGGCTGACCGAGACCGGCGCGGGGCTCTACGCTGCGGCCAACGTCGTCGCGAGTCTCGTCGCCGGGCTCGGGGCGGCCTTCGCCGGGGCGGCGATCGCCCAGGCCCTGTGGGCGTAGAACTTGCTTCACACCCGCGCGCTGTAGGACTGTCTACAGCACTGTCGACCAAACTCTGCAGAACTGGATCCCATGAGCGCCATCTCCGTCGGTCAAGCCGTCGTCCTCGGTGTCGTCGAGGGGGTGACGGAGTTCCTCCCGGTGTCCTCCACCGGTCACCTCAAGATCACCGAGGGGCTCATGAACATCCCCGTCGACGACAAGTCCGTCGTCGGGTTCTCCGCCGTCATCCAGGTGGGTGCCATCGCCGCCGTACTGGTCTACTTCTTCAAGGACATCAAGCGGATCGTCTCCGCCTGGTTCCGCGGTCTGACCAACAAGGAGGAGCGCTACCACCACGACTACAAGTTCGCCTGGTGGGTCATCTACGCGACCATCCCGATCGTCCTGGTCGGCCTGGCCGCCAAGCCGCTGATCGACGGTGCGCTCGGGTCCCTCTGGGTGGTCGGCGGCTCGCTCATCGTCGGGTCCGCTGTGATGTGGTGCGCGGACCAGATGGGCCGCCACAAGCGCGGTGAGGACGACACCTCCTTCAAGGACGCGATGCTGGTCGGCTGCTCGCAGATCCTCGCCCTGCTCTTCCCCGGCTTCTCCCGCTCCGGCGCCACCATGTCCACCGCGCTCGTCCTGGACCTGGACCGCGTCGCCGCCACCCGGCTCTCCTTCTTCCTCGGCATCCCGGCCCTGACCGGCGCCGGCATCTACGAGCTCAAGGACGCCCTCGGCGCGGGCGTCGGCGCCGCACCGCTGGCCGTCGGCACGATCGTCTCCTTCGTGGTCGCCTACGGCTCCATCGCCTGGCTGCTGAAGTTCGTCGCCAAGCACTCCTTCAACGCGTTCGTGATCTACCGGATCGTCATCGGCCTGGTGGTCTTCGGCCTGCTCGCCACCGGGACCGTCAACGCCTGACCGGCCGGGCGCCCCGCGACCGCCCGGTCACCGCTCCGCCACGGGGTGTGACGCCTGCGCATTCAGGTGTCGCGCCCCGTGAATGTTTCCTTTCGCGACACCTTGACAGCCTCGTCCCGCAACCCGGAACATCTCACCCGTGAACCTGTCAGACAGCCGGACAGCCGGACAGCAGCCTCCTCGGCGGATCAGCGCCATGGAGGCGGTGCTGGCGCATCTGCGCGGCGCCATCGAGCGCGGCGAGTACGCCATCGGCGACAAGCTCCCCTCGGAGGCGGAGCTCTGCCGAACCCTGGAGATCAGCAGGCCCGTCCTGCGCGAGGCCCTGCGGGCCCTGCAGACGATGGGCCTGACCGTCTCCAAGACCGGCAAGGGCACCTTCGTCGTCGCGAACGCCGTCGAGGACCCCACCTTCGGCGACTACGCGGCCAGCGACCTGCTGGAGGTGCGCCGGCACATCGAGATCCCGGTCGCCGGGTACGCGGCGCTGCGCCGCACCCCGGAGAACCTGGACCACCTGACCCATCTGCTCGACCGCATGGAACGGGAGACGGACACCACCGCGTGGGTCGCGATGGACACCCTCTTCCACCTGGCCGTGGCCGAGGCCGCCCAGAACCCGGTGTTCCGCCGGGTCATCGAGGAGATCCGGGACGCACTGGCGCGTCAGTCGGCCTTCCTCAACGAACTGGGCGGATTCCGCCGCGAGCAGTCCAACCGGGAGCACCGGGCCATCGTCGAAGCGCTGATGGACGGTTCCGAATCCGACGCCGTGGACGCCATGAGCCACCACCTGGACCGCGTCGAGACCACCCTCACCCACATCGTGCGCCCCGCGCGCACGGTCCAGCACAAGGAAGGCGGAACCGAGGCGTGAGCGAACAGCACCTCAAAGACGAGACGCGCCCCTCGTCCCGTCACATCGACGCCGGAGACCACGGCTACAGCAAGTCGCTGAAGCACCGGCACGTCAACATGATCGCCATCGGCGGCGCCATCGGCACCGGCCTCTTCCTCGGCGCCGGCGGCCGCCTCGCCGACGCGGGCCCCTCCCTCTTCGTCGCGTACGCGGTCTGCGGGGTCTTCGCCTTCCTCGTCGTCCGCGCCCTCGGCGAACTCGTCCTGTACCGCCCGTCCTCCGGCGCCTTCGTGTCGTACGCCCGGGAGTTCCTGGGCGAGAAGGGCGCCTACACGGCCGGCTGGATGTACTTCCTGAACTGGGCCACCACCGGTATCGCCGACATCACGGCGGTCGCCACCTACACCCACTACTGGGGCATGTTCTCCGACATCCCGCAGTGGGTGATCGCCCTGATAGCCCTGGCCGTGGTCCTCACCGTGAACCTGATCTCGGTGAAGATCTTCGGCGAACTGGAGTTCTGGTTCGCGATCGTCAAGGTCAGCGCCCTGGTCGTCTTCATGGTCATCGGCATCTTCCTGCTGGTCACCCAGCACCCCGTGGACGGCGCGACCCCCGGCCCGTCCCTGATCACCGACAACGGCGGCGTCTTCCCCAACGGCCTGCTCCCGATGCTGCTGATCATCCAGGGTGTCGTCTTCGCCTACGCCTCGGTGGAACTGGTCGGCGTCGCCGCCGGCGAGACCGAGAACCCCGAGCAGATCATGCCGAAGGCGATCAACTCGATCATGTGGCGGGTCGGCCTGTTCTACGTCGGCTCGGTGGTGCTGCTGTCGATGCTGCTGCCCTGGAACAAGTACACGGCGGGCCAGAGCCCCTTCGTCACCGTGCTCTCCCACATCGGCGTCCCGGCGGCCGGCGGCGTGATGAACCTCGTCGTCCTCACCGCGGCCATGTCCTCGCTCAACTCCGGCCTCTACTCCACCGGCCGCATCCTGCGCTCCATGGCCGTCAACGGCTCCGCCCCGAAGTTCACCGCGAAGATGAGCCGCAGCCAGGTCCCGTACGGCGGCATCCTGCTCACCAGCGGTATCTGTGTCCTCGGCGTGGGCCTCAACTTCGTGGTCCCCGCCGACGCCTTCGAGATCGTCCTCAACTTCGCGGCGATCGGCATCCTCGCCACCTGGGGCATGATCATGCTCTGTCACCTGCTCTTCTGGCGGAAGACCCAGAACGGCGAACTCACCCGCCCCGGCTACCGACTGCCGGGCTCCCCCTGGACCGAGATCGTGACGCTGGCGTTCCTCGCCTCCGTCCTGGTCCTCATGTACGCCGACGGCGGCGCCGGACGCACCACCGTGCTGTGCCTGCCGCTGATCGTCGCCGCGCTGGTCGCCGGCTGGTACGCCATCCGCGGCCGCCTCGCGCGCTCGTCCGCCGGATCCGACGCGTGAACCGCGCACCGGTCCGTACCACCTCACCCGAGACCAGGCAGTGATGTACAGCAGTTCCCCCGCGGCCGCACCCATCGTCCGTGAACCCCTCCACGCCCCCGTCGCCCACCTCATCCGCGGCGGGGTCGTCGAGGGCATCCACTACGGTTCCGTCGTCGTCCTGGACGCCGACGGCCGGGTCCAGTTCCAGCTCGGCGACATCGAGGCCGCGTTCTACCCGCGCTCGGCCCTCAAGCCGGTCCAGGCCGTGGCGATGCTGCGGGCCGGGCTGCCTCTCGACGGCGACCTGCTCTCGCTGGCCGCCGCGAGCCACTCCGGCGAGGAGCGGCACCTCGCCGGGACCCGGCGGATCCTCGACCTCGCCGGGCTGACGGAGGCCGACCTGCGCAACGTTCCCGACATGCCGTACGGCGCCGCCGTCCGGGACACCTGGATCCGCGAGGGCCGGCAGCCCTCGCGGCTCGCGCAGAACTGCTCCGGCAAGCACGCGGCGATGCTGTGGACCGCGAAGCTGAACGGCTGGTCGCTGGACGACTACCTGGACCCGGCGCACCCGCTCCAGCAGGCGATCGCCGAGATCGTCGAGGACCTGACCGGGCAGCGGGTGGCGGCGACGACCGTGGACGGTTGCGGGGCGCCGCTGTTCTCCATCTCCCTGCACGGGCTGGCCCGCGCAGTGTCGCGGATCGCCGCCGCCGCGCCGGGCACGCCCGAGGCGAAGGTCGCCGACGCGATGCGGGAGCACGCCGAGATGGCGTCCGGCGCGGGGCGTGACGTGGCCGCGCTGATGGCGGCCGTGCCGGGGCTGCTCGCCAAGGACGGCTTCGAGGGCGTGCAGGTCGCCGCGCTGGCGGACGGGCGGGCGGTGGCCGTGAAGATAGCCGACGGGGCCGATCGGGCGCGGGTGCCGGTCGCCGCGGCGGCGTTGGCGCGGGCCGGGGTTTCGCCGGAGTTGCTCACCGAGTTCGCCGGGGAGGCGCTCCTCGGCGGCGGGCGGCCGGTCGGGTGTGTGCGGCCCGTGCGTTCGCTGGAGCCGGTTGCGGCTTGCGCCTAGTGGGGCGAGTCGATTTGTTGTCGGGCGGCTGCGGGCCGGGTGTGGCTGGTCGCGCCCGCGCGGCGGTAGCCGCATATCAATAACGCCCCGCGCCCCTTACGGGGCGCTTTACCCTCACTCTTTTGGAACAGGAACCCATGACCAGTCGCAGCGAACACGATCTGCTCGGTGACCGGGATGTACCCGTCGACGCGTACTGGGGTGTGCACACCCTGCGGGCGACCGAGAACTTTCCGATCACCGGTATGGCGATCTCCGCGTACCCGCATCTGATCGAGGCCCTCGCCGCCGTCAAGGAGGCCGCCGCCCTCGCCAACGAGGAACTGGGGCTGCTGACGCCCGAGAAGGCGGCCGCCATCGTCGCCGCCTGCCGGGAGATCCGCGGCGGCAAGCTGCACGACCAGTTCGTCGTCGACGTCATCCAGGGCGGTGCCGGTACGTCGACGAACATGAACGCCAACGAGGTCGTCGCCAACCGGGCACTGGAGTTGATGGGGCACCGGAAGGGGGAGTACCGGTACCTGCACCCCAACGAGGACGTCAACCTGGGGCAGTCGACCAACGACGTCTACCCGACCGCCGTCAAGATAGCGACCGTGTTCGCGGTGCGCGGGCTGCTGCGGGCGATGGCCGTGCTGCAGGACTCCTTCGGACGCAAGGCCGTCGAGTTCCGTGACGTGCTGAAGATGGGCCGTACGCAGTTGCAGGACGCGGTGCCCATGACGCTCGGGCAGGAGTTCTCCACCTTCGCCGTGATGCTCGACGAGGACCGCAGCCGGCTCGCCGAGGCCGTCGAGCTCATCCACGAGATCAACCTCGGCGCCACCGCCATCGGCACGGGGCTCAACGCGCCCGCCGGATACGCCGAGTCGGCCCGCCGTCACCTCGCCGAGATCACCGGACTGCCCCTGGTCACCGCCGCCAACCTGGTCGAGGCGACCCAGGACTGCGGTGCCTTCGTCCAGATGTCCGGCGTGCTCAAGCGGATCGCGGTCAAGCTCAGCAAGGGCTGCAACGACCTGCGGCTGCTGTCCTCCGGGCCGAGGGCCGGGCTCGGGGAGATCAACCTGCCGCCGGTGCAGGCCGGCTCGTCGATCATGCCCGGCAAGGTCAACCCGGTGATCCCGGAGGTCGTCAACCAGGTCGCCTTCGAGGTGATCGGCAACGACGTGGCCATCACCATGGCCGCCGAGGCGGGGCAGCTCCAGCTCAACGCGTTCGAGCCGATCATCCTGCACTCCCTGTCGGAGAGCATCACGCATCTGCGCAACGCCTGCCTCACGCTGGCCGAACGCTGCGTCGACGGCATCACCGCCAACACCGAGGTGCTGCGCGCGACCGTCGAGAACTCCATCGGCCTGGTCACCGCCCTCAACCCGCACATCGGGTACACGGCGGCCACCGACATCGCCAAGGAGGCCCTCGCCAGCGGCCGCGGTGTCGCCGAACTGGTACTGGAGAAGGGTCTGTTGCCGGCCGAGCGGCTTGCCGACCTGCTGCGTCCCGAGGTCGTCGCCGGCACCGGGTCGTCGCTCGCCTGACCTGCGCGTACGCACCAGGACCGGCCCGGAGGCACAATGGTGATCATGACAACGACGTCGTCCCCCGCCTTCCTGCCGGTCCTGGAGCGCATAGCCGAGGAAATAGGCCGCACCCCGGGACGCGGCCGGACTGCCGACTACATCCCGGCGCTCGCGGCCTGCGATCCCCGCAGCTTCGGCATGGCCGTGGCCGAGCTGGACGGCACGGTCTACGGCGTCGGCGACTGGCGGCAGCCGTTCTCCACGCAGTCCATCACCAAGGTCTTCACCCTCGCCCTCGACCTGGCCCGCGAGGGCGACGAACTCTGGGAACACGTCGGCCGCGAACCCTCCGGCAACCCCTTCAACTCCCTGGTCCAGCTGGAGTACGAGAACGGCATCCCGCGCAACCCCTTCATCAACGCGGGCGCCCTGGTCGTCACCGACCGCCTCCAGACCCGTACCGGCGACGCGGCCGGCGAGCTCCTGGGCTTCCTGCGGGCGGAGAGCGGCAACCCCTCCCTGGACTTCGACAAGGAGGTCGCCGCCTCCGAGTCCCAGCACGGCGACCGCAACGCCGCACTCGCCCATTTCATGGCGTCCTACGGCAACATCGACAACGAGATCCCGGTCCTCCTCGACCAGTACTTCCGGCAGTGCTCCGTCGCCGCCTCCTGCGCCGACCTCGCGCTGGCCACCACCTTCCTGGCCCGCCACGGCATCCGCGCCGACGGCACCCGCCTCCTCACCAAAAGCCAGGCCAAGCAGGTCAACGCGGTGATGCTGACCTGCGGCACGTACGACGCGGCCGGCGACTTCGCCTACCGGGTCGGGCTGCCGGGCAAGAGCGGGGTCGGGGGCGGGATCATCGCGGTGGTGCCGGGCCGTTGCACGCTGTGCGTGTGGAGCCCCGGCCTGGACGAACGGGGCAACTCGGTGGCGGGAGTGGCGGCGCTGGACAGATTCACGACCCTCACGGGCCTGTCGGTGTTCTAGAGGTTCCAGAGGTTCTGGAGGCAGAACTCTCGTCGCCCGGGTGCGGAGCGTCCCGGCAACGCACCACTCACCGGTAACAACCGGGCCGCCCCCGGGAAAGCATGCCGTCGCCCAACGGCAACCCACCCTTGCCACGCTGACCCAGTGTTGGCCATGGCTTTTCCCGTCGATCTACGCCGCTGCCAGGTACTCGGCCTGGCCGGCACCGCCTTCCTCGCCCTGGGAGGTGAGACGGCCGGCGCCCTGCCCGTGGCGGACCTGCTCGCACCGGGCTCCGTACAGGCGGCGTTCGGCCTGGTCGGCGTCTACTTCGGCGTCGTCCTGCTGATCGCGGCCTGGCTGCTCCTCGGCCGCCTGGTGCGCAGCGCCGACCCGCCCACCCCGCGCCGGCTGCTGCTGGTGCTCGCCGTCTGGGCGACTCCGCTGCTGCTCGCACCGCCGCTCTTCAGCCGGGACGTGTACAGCTACCTCGCCCAGGGCGCGATGGTCGACGCCCACATGGACGTCTACACCTCGGGCCCCGCGCAGCTCGGCGGCCCGCTCGCCGACGAGGTCGCGCCGGTGTGGCAGAACACCGCCGCCCCGTACGGCCCCGCGTTCATGGGCGTGGCCTCACTGCTGTCCGGACTAACCCGCGGCCAGCTCCCCGCCGGGCTCTTCGGGATGCGGCTGGTGGCGCTGCTCGGCGTCGGCCTGATGGCGGCCGCCCTGCCCCGGCTCGCCCGGCACAGCGGCGCCGACCCGGCCGCCGCCCTCTGGCTCGGCGCCCTCAATCCGCTGGTGCTGCTGCACCTGGTGGCGGGCGCCCACAACGACGCGATCATGCTCGGTCTGCTCGGCCTGGGCCTGGTCGCGGCGCTCGGCCGGTGGCCGGTCCTGGGAGCCGTGCTGGTCACGCTCGCGGCGCTGGTGAAGGCGCCCGCCGCGCTCGGGCTGCTCGCGATCGTCGTCGTACAGGCGCGCAGGGGCCGCAGCCCGGCGCGGGCCACCCTGCTGACGGCCGCCGCCTCCGGGGCCACGACCGTGGTCGCGACCGCCCTCGCCGGGACGGGCTACGGCTGGATCAGTGCCCTCGACACTCCTGTCTCCCCGCACAACTGGGCGCTCAGCAGCCTGCTCGGCCGGGTCACGGGCCGGATCCTCGAACACTTCGGCAGCTCCCTGGCGCCGCTGGCCGTGCCCGCCTGGCACCTGCTCGGGCTGGCGCTGACCGCGCTGACCGTCCTGCTGATCTGGGTCCGCCTGCGGCCCCGCCCGGTCTACGCCCTCGGCCTCAGCCTCGCCGCGGTCGCCGCCTTCGGTCCTGCGATCCGCCCCTGGTACGCCCTCTGGGGCCTCTTCCTCATAGCCGCGGCGGCACCCAGCACCTCGGTACGGCACCGGGTGGCCGCCGTCACCGGCGTGCTCGCCCTCGCGGTCCTGCCCAGCGGCGGTCCCGCCGACGCCGGCCAGCTGGTCCTCGCCGTCCTGGGCGGGGTGCTCGGCGTGGTCGTGCTCTGGCAGGCCCACCAGGCGGCGCAGGCCCCGGCGCTGGGACGTACGGCATGAGGGGGCCGCGGACCGAGCGGGGCAGGCTGCTCCTGGTCGTGGTGCTCGTCGCCGCCGTGACCGTGTTCACGGCCACCGTGCCGCTGCTGCGCGACTGGTTCGACCTGCGCGTCTACTACGGCACCGTGCACACCTGGGTGCACCACGGCGGCCGGATCTACGACTACCGGGTGCCCGGCACCGAGTACGGCTTCACCTATCCGCCGTTCGCCGCGCTCGGCATGCTGCCCATGGCACTGGTGGGGCTGCGGCCGGCCATCGCGGCCTCCCTGCTGCTCAACCTGGCCGCGCTGGCGTTCGTGCTGCGCGTCCTGGCCGGGCCCGGCTGGCGGCGTCTGGGCTGGTACCGCTGGGCGCTGGCGCTGTGCGCGCTGGCGCTGTTCGAGCCGCTGCGGGACACCTTCAGCTTCGGCCAGGTGAACCTGGTACTGCTCGCCCTGGTCCTTGCCGACTGCTGTCTGCTGCGCAGCGGCCGGGGCCGCTGGGCGGGTGCCGGGATCGGGCTCGCCGCCGCGGTGAAGCTGACGCCCGCGCTGTTCATCGGCATGCTGCTGCTCGCCCGCAGATGGCGGGCGGCGGCGACGGCCACGGCCGTGACGCTCGCGGCCACCGGGCTCGCCGCCTGGGCCGACCCGGGGGCGTCCCGCTTCTACTGGACACGGGCGCTGTGGGACACCGGTCGGGTCGGCCGGCTCGACTACGTGTCCAACCAGTCGCTCCAGGGCGTGCTGGCCCGGCTCGGTCATCCGGACAAGCCGCTGTGGGCGATCGTCGTCCTGCTCACGCTGGCCGTGTGGGGGTGGCGGACCCGCAGGGCGGTGGCCGCCGGGGACTGGACGGCGGCCTTCGCGCTCACCGGCCTCGCCGCCTGCCTGGTCAGCCCCATCACCTGGGTGCACCACCTGGTGTGGGTGCTGCCGTCGTTCGTGGTCCTGTCCCGCGCCGGGTACCCGCGGATCGCGGGCGCCCTGTACGCGGTGATGTGCACCAGCGTGGTGTGGCTGTGGGTCGACGACGCGTCCGGCATCGACGGCTTCCTCGGCGGCAACCTCTACACCTGGGTCACGCTGGGCCTGCTGTGCGGCCTGCCGACGGGTCAGCCGCGGCCGGTCGGACCGGAGCCCTCGGACCGGCCGGAGCCCTCGGACCGGCCGGCGCGGTCGCCCCTGAGCCGCGCCGCCAGGGTCACCGCCCCCGCGCCGAGTGCCGCGCACGCCAGGACGAGGGCCGCGTCCGGCCAGCCGGAGCCGTTCCCCGGTGCCGTGTCCGCCGCCATCGGCACGGTGCTCGGACCCGGCCGCGGGGCGGGTCGCAGCGCGGCCAGCGAGCCGACCGGATCGACCCGTCCGGCCGCGCCGAAGCCCCAGTCGAGCAGTTGACGGGCCTCGTCGTACACCCCGCCGTCCTGGGGGTTCAGCACGGTCACCACCAGGGTCCGGCCGCCCCGTCGGGCGGCGGCGACCAGGGTGTTGCCGGCGTTGCTGGTGTAGCCGTTCTTGATCCCGATCATGCCGGGGTACCGCTCGACGCCGTCCTCACCGGTCAGCAGCCGGTTGGTGTTCTCGATGCCGAACGACCAGCCCCTGCCGGCCGGGAACCGGGCCTCGGCGGTGGAGCAGTAGCGGGCGAAGTCGGGATTGCGCAGCCCGGCCCGGCCGAACACTGCCAGATCGTAGGCCGAGGAGACCTGGCCCGGTGCGTCGTAGCCGTCGGGGGACTCCACCTGCGTGTCCAGGGCGCCCAGGGAGCGGGCCTTGCTCTGCATCAGGGTGACGGTGCGCTCCCAGCCGCCGTCGAGCGCGGCCAGGACGTGCACGGCGTCGTTGCCCGAGCTGAGGAAGACGCCCCGCCACAGGTCCGCCACCCGGTAGGTGTGTCCCTCCTCGACGCCGACCAGGCTGCTGCCCTCCTCGACGTCCGCCAGTTCCGCGGAGGTCACCCGGTGCTCCAGGCCGGCGGGCAGCACCGGCAGCACGGTGAGCGCGAACAGGGTCTTCAGCGTGCTGGCGGGCGGCAGCCTGCGGTGTGCCTCGTGCGCCGCCAGCACCTGGCCGCTGTCCGCGTCGGCCACCAGCCAGGAGAGCGCGGAGACGTCCGGGACCGCGGGTGCCCCCGCGTGCGGCCGGACCTGGACGCCGGAGCGGTAGAGCAGCGCCGGCCCGGGCACCGCCGACGCCGGGGCGGGCGCGGTGGCCTCCGCGGCGGCCGTGGCGGGTGCCAGTGCCAGCAGCCCGGCCAGGCAGAGGGCGCAGGTGGCCACCGTCGCCCGGCGCGGAAATCGGTCAGTCAATCCGATCGTCATACGATCAACGTAGGAAGGGTGGCGCCCTACGGCGCGTGGCCTGGGCCGGATGGACGCGCGGAGCAACCCGGATGCCGCACACGGGGCGTCCCGCGTCGGCCCGACGCGAGGCGTCAGCCCGCCGGCAGGGTCGGCTGGACCCGGCGCAGGAAGGTGACGTTGTCCGGGGTCTCCCGCATCCGCTGCAGGAGTGTCTCCAGGCCGCCCGGCGTGCCCTCCCGGCCCTGCAGCGCCCGGCGCAGTCCGTGGACGACGGCCAACTCGGCCGGGGCGAGGAGGAGTTCCTCGCGGCGGGTACCGGAGGGGGCGATGTCCAGCGCGGGGAACACCCGCCGGGAGGCAAGCTCGCGGTCCAGGCGCAGCTCCATGTTGCCGGTGCTCTTCAGCTCCTCGAAGAAGTAGCCGTCGGCCCGCGAACCGGTGTCCACCAGGACGGTGGCGAGGATGGTGAGCGAGCCGCCCTCCTCGGCCTTGCGGGCGGCGCCGAAGAACCGCTTGGGGCCGAGCAGTGCGCCGGCGTCGACACCGCCGCTGAGCGTACGTCCGTTGGAAGCGGCCGCGTTGTTGTGGGCCCGGCACAGCCGCGTCAGCGAGTCGAGCAGGATGACGACGTCCTTGCCGTCCTCGACGAGCCGCTTGGCGCGCTCGACGACGAGTTCGGCGAGCGCGATGTGCTCCTTGGCGGGCCGGTCGAAGGTGGAGGCGTACACCTCGCCGCGCACCGAGCGCCGCATGTCGGTGACTTCCTCGGGGCGCTCGTCCAGCAGCAGCACCATCAGATGGGCCTCGGGGTGGTTGCCGGCGACGGCGGCCGCGAACTGCTGGAGCAGCACGGTCTTGCCGGTCTTCGGCGGGGCCACGATCAGGCCGCGCTGCCCCTTGCCGACGGGCGTGAACAGGTCGGCGACCCGTCCGGCGAGCCCGGCCGCCGGATGCTCCAGGCGGATGCGCTCGTTCGGGTGCAGCGGGGTCAGGTCGCGGAAGTGGGGCCGGCCGCGCAGTTCCTCAGGGTGACGGCCGTTGACGCGCGTGACCTCGGTCAGCGTGCGCCGGTCGCCCCGGACGCCCTCGACGAGGTCGCCCCGGCGCAGGCCGTGACGGCGGATCAGGGCGGGGGAGACCTGCGGGTCGCCGGGGGAGGGCAGGCAGCTCGGCGCCCGCAGCTGCCCCTTGCCGGCCGCGTCGATGTCGAGGACACCGCTGACGGGACGGGTGGCGGGCTGCGCCTGCTGCTGTACGGGAGGTTCGAGTGTGGTGGTCATGAGAGGGGTCCTTTCGAGGACGGAGGACATGGCAGGAAGGGGGAGTGGGCCGCGAGCGGGAGGGCGTACACGCAGGCCTCCGGGCGGCGGGAACGGCACCTCGGGAACGGCATGGAAACCCTGGTCACGAGGTGGTGCGGAGGAGCCGGCGGCCGGTCGCTGAGCGACGGACGGCAGGGCCGGTGGAAGGGAACCGCACACGGCGCCCGATGCCGGACGACCGTATGTGCTGACCGCACTATACCCACGGTTCCGGCAGCGTCAACATGATGCCGGGCACCGATATTCCCGGCCGGTCCGCTCGCCGTGGTCAATGCGGGCGGTGCCGGTACGGGTCGCGGACCGCGGGGTGGATTCGCGGTCATGATGTGACAACAGTTCTGCCGGGCACGGGACTTGATGTCGGGTTATGCCTTATCTTCACGACATGTCCACGCCACCGCAACAGCCGCCCGCCTCACCTCAACAGCCCGAACCTGCCGCCCCGGAGCAGCCCGGACCCGCCGCCCCGCAGCAGTCCGACCCCGCCGCCCCCCAGCCGCCCGTGGCGCCGCCGCAGCCGACCGCCTACCCGTACCCGAACCCGCAGTCGCCGCCCCCGCCGAACCCCTACGCCCAGCCGACCCTCGTCAACCAGCCCGCACCGCCGACACCGGCCAACCCCTATGCCGGACCGCCCGGTTACGGCTACCCGCCGCCGGCCGGCCGCAGCGGCGCCGCCGGAAGAGCGGTGCTGTGGGCCGTCGTGGGCGCGGTGGCCGCCTCCGCCGCCTGGGCGGGCGGCCTCTTCCTGACCGGCGGCTTCGGGACCGCCGCCGACCTGCGCGGCTACCAGGCGCCCGCGAACCTGTGCTCGGGCGCGGACTACTCGTCGTTCAAGGACGAGTACCCGGTCGACGACTCGGCCCCGACCAAGAACACCCTGAAGGACCCGGCCCTGGACGAGAGTTCCTGCAGTCTCACCCTCAAGAAGACCGGGTCCACGTACGCGGACGCCTATCTGTCCATGCAGGTCGACCTGCACAAGAAGACCGACCCGGGACCGGAGTTCACCGCCACCTGGAAGAACTACGGCGACAGCCACACCGATTACGACGTGACGCCGGTGCGGGGTATGGGCGACGAGGCCTATCTGGTGACCCAGGACACCAGCAGCGGCTCCACCACCAGCGGCTCGCGGTACGCGACACTCGCGGTGCGGGACGGCTGGATGACGTACACGATGAGCTACAGCGTGTACCTCTCGTCGTACGAGAGCGACACGAACCCGCCGGCGCTGGGCGACGTGACGGGCTGGCTGAAGACCGACACCAAGTCCACGCTGGAACAGCTCAAGGGCTGACGCTCAGACCTGGCGGAGAAGCCGCCGTCGACGCCGCGGTGACCGTGCTTCCCGTAGGCTGGCCGGATGTTCAGCCCCGAAGGACCGAGTCCCCGAGAACTCGCCGTGCAGGCGCTGTCCTCGGTCGAGCGCGGCTACGACCTGCTGGCCCCGAAGTTCGACCACACCCCCTTCCGGACGCCGGACCCGGTCCTGGAGTCGGTCGCGAAGGTGCTCGCCCCGCTCGGCCCGTTCGCGGACGGTCTCGACCTGTGCTGCGGCACCGGCGCCGGTCTGGACGTGCTGGCCCAGGTGTGCCGGAGAACGGTCACGGGCGTCGACTTCAGCGCCGGCATGCTCGACGTCGCCCGGCGGCTGCCCCCGCCCGACGGTCCCGACGTCACCTGGGTGCGGGCCGACGCCCGGGCGCTGCCGTTCGGGCCGGCCTTCGACCTGGTCGTCAGCTTCGGCGCGTTCGGTCACTTCCTGCCCCGGGAGCTGCCCGGCCTCTTCGGCCAGGTCCACTCGGTGCTGCGACCGGGCGGCACCTTCGCCTTCCCGGTGGTGGCGCCGCCCCGCCCCGGCAGCCCCGCGTTCTGGACGCTGCTCGGCTTCGACGCCGTGATGCGGGTGCGCAACGCCCTGTGGCGGCCGCCGTTCGTCATGTACTACCGGGCCTTCCGGCTCGGCGACGTGCTGGGCGAGCTGGCGCGGGCGGGGTTCGTGACCGACCTGTACGCGCTGCCCGGGCTCGGCGCCCGTGACGACGGCAGCCCGCGCGCCCGGCTGGTCGTGGGCCGCCGGGGTCAGTCCACGGCGGGCACCGTGAACTCGTAGACCAGCATGTCCTGCTGGGCGTCCACCACCAGGTCGGTGATCTCCAGTGGGCGGGCGTACTGGTCGTGCACCCGGCGGGTCACCCGGACCGTGGCCGCGTCGGCGACCTGGGTGATCGAGTCCCGGTGGTGCAGGGCCAGGCCCGCCTTGCGCATCCAGTCGTAGGCGCGGCGCAGTTGCGCGGTGGTGGCGGCGGTGCCGTCGGCCCGGTCCCGGTACCGGCCCAGTTCCTCGACCTCGGTCAGGGCCACCGCCGAGAAGGAGGTGACGGCGGTGCGCAGGGCCCGGCCGTCGGGTGTCGCGGACTCGTAGCGGTGCACCAGGGTCGGCCGGTGCGGGCACAGTCCGAGCGCCGCCGCGTGCTCGGGCGGCGGCTCCTCCCAGGTCACGGTGGTCCGGTCCACCGCACCATGGTCCACGGTCCCGGCGCCCACCGGGAAGGCCAGGCAGACCGGCCGCTCCACCGGACGGCCGGGCAGCGCGGCGTGACTGCCCCGCCGGTCGGTGGCGACCAGTCCGCTGCGCCGCAGTACCTCCAGCGCCTGCCGGACGGTCTCCCGGCTGACTCCGAAGTGCCGGGCCAAATCCCGCTCCGACGGCAGCCGTTCGCCCGGGGGGACGGTGCCGTCGTGCAGCTCGCCGAGGAGCCGTGTCGCGATCCGCCAGTACAGGGGATGCCCCTCGCTGCCGGGGTGGCTGCCGGGTTCGATCTCGGGACGGTCGTGCGGGATGGTGCGGGTCATGCCGGTGCGGGCCATGCCGCGGCCTCCTGTGGATGACAAGACGTAGCCGTGCGGATTCGGTGCGCGACCACATCTAGCATTGGTCTAAACCATCAGGGAAGGGTGGCCCGCGGGATTCGGCCGAAACCGCGCGGCCTCGCCGAGCACCGGCCTCACAGGCTCGCGTACACCGCGGCCACCAGGGCCGTCTTGCGCGGGTCGTCCGCGATCCGCGGTCCCATGCGGTTCATGACGTACCCGAGCGAGACGCCCGCCTCCGGGTCGGCCAGCCCGCAGGAGCCGCCGAAGCCGTCGTGTCCGACGGCCCGCGGGTTCGGCCCGTACGAGCCGTTCGCGCCGCTCAGCCACAGCCCGAGCGCGACCTCGGTCTCGTGCTCGAAACCGGCCCCGAGCACCAGGTCGCGGCAGCTGCCCTGCCCCTCGCGCGCCCGTTCGGCGGCCTCGGGGGACAGCAGGCGCAGACCGCCGTACGCGCCCCGGCCCGCGAACACGCCGTACAGTGCGGCGACCGCCCGTGCGGTGCCGTGCCCGTTGGCCGCCGGGATCTCGGCCGCCCGCCACTCGGGGGTGTTCGCCGCCGACGCCCCCACCCCCGGGTTGGCGAGGGCCGCCACCGCGGCCGGTGCCAACTGGCTGAAGACAGCCGCCTGTTCACTGTCCGAAACGACCCGCGGATGGGTCAGCTCGGCCGCCCGACCGGACTCCTTCTCCGGCAGCCCGACGGTGAAGTCGATCCCCAGCGGTCCGGTCACCTCCCGCGCCAGGAACGCCCCCGGCAGCAGCCCCGACACCCGCCGCACCACCTCGCCGACCAGGAAGCCGTAGGTCAGCGCGTGGTACCCGGACCTGGTCCCCGGCTCCCACCAGGGCTCCGTCGCCGCCAGCCGCGCGGTCGTCAACTCCCAGTCGTACAGCTGCTGGAGGGAGTGCCGCTCACGCAAACCGGACAGGCCGGCGCGGTGCGACAGCAGATGGCGGACGAGGACCCGCTCCTTGCCCGCCGCCGCGAACTCGGGCCAGTACGCGGCCACCGGCGCGTCGAGGTCCAGCAGCCCCCGGTCGGCCAGGATGTGCGCGCACAGGGCCACCGGCCCCTTGGTCGTGGACCAGACGTTGACCAGGGTGTCCCGCTCCCACGGCCGGGTCCGCGCCGGATCGGCCCAGCCGCCCCACAGGTCCACCACCGTCTCGCCGCCGACCGTCACCGTGACGGCGGCGCCCAGCTCCTCCCGGTCCCGGAAGTTCTCCTCGAACGCCTTGCGCACCGCCGTGAAGCGCGGTGCGCAGTGACCCTGGACCTGTGTCTCGTGCTCGGACATGCGCCCTCCGTCGTACGCCGTACCCCGGGCCGCGACGCTGCGGCCCGGGCGACCAGAACGTACCGACTGGTCGGACCGGAGGGAAGACCGAGGACGGGCCCGGCCTCCCGGGCCCTTGCGTTCAGGCGTACGAACGCAGCCAGCGCACCTTCGCCGCCTCGTGGTACGGGCCGCCGCCCTCGTGGTCGTTGAAGTCGTACACCTCGATGGCCTTGTCCTCGTGCGCCCAGGCGTTGAACGCCGCGAAGACCGTGGACGGCGGGCAGGTCTGGTCCTCCAGGGCCGCCGAGAACAGCGCCGGGGCCCGGCCGCGCGCCGCGAAGTGCACACCGTCGAAGTAGGAGAGGGTGCGCTGGACGTCGGCCGAGCGGCCGCGGTGGGTCTTCAGGAACAGACCGATCTCCCGGTACGGGTGACGGTCCGTCAGCGTGGTGGCCCGCGGGAAGTCGCACAGGAACGGCACGTCCGGGGCGACCGCGGCGAGGTCCGGGACCAGACCGCCGACCGCGATGGTGATCCCCCCGCCCTGGCTCGCGCCGAGCGCCACGGTCCGCGCCGCGTCGGTCAGCGGGTGCGAGCGCGCCGCCTCCACCGCCCGGACGGCGTCCGTGTACACCCGCCGGTAGTAGTAGTTCTCGGGCGCGTCGACACCGCGGGTCATGAACCCCGGGTACGCGGGCGCACCGCCCACCGGGTCGGCGGTGCCGCCCCCGCCGCCCCAGGCGCTGCCCTGGCCGCGGGTGTCCATCACGAAGTGCGCCCGGCCGGTCGAGGCCCACAGCAGGTTCTCGTGCGGCAGCCCGCGTCCGCCGCCGTAGCCGATGAACTCCACGACCAGCGGCAGCGGTTCGCCGGCGCCGGCCGGCAGCCGCAGCCAGCCCTTGACCGGGTGACCGCCGAACCCGGCGAACGTCACGTCGTAGACGTCGACCGTGGACAGCCCGGTGTCGACCGGCTCGAAGCGGGCGTCGAGATCGTGCTCACGGGCCTCCTGGAGCGTCTTGGACCAGAAGGCGTCGAAGTCGTCGGGCGCCACCGACGCACTGCGGTGGTCGCGCAACTCGTCGAGAGGAAGGTCGAACAGGGCCATCAACAACCGCCTTGGTGAAGGGAAGGTGCGGATGATCACACCGTACGCGGGCGGCCCGAGCGCTCGCCAGAGCGCGGGGACGCCACGGGCGGCGGCCGACCCCCTGGTCACGGGCCCGCGGCGCGCCTCGCGCACGGCGGCGCGGAGCTCCAAGGGGCGGCGCCTGGGTCAGGCGCGCCCGCGGGTCCAGTCCGGGCCGGTGCGTGCCCACTCCTGCTCCCACTCGGCGAGCCGGTGCCGCAGCGCCACCCGGCGGACGATGCCGTGACCGAGCAGCACCACGGCCGCCGCGCCGCCCGCCCCGCACAGGCCCACCGTGACCGTGTGCTGCCAGACGGCGACCTCGCTCGGCGGCGGGGCGACCCCGTGCCCCCGCCGGTCGAACCAGACGTCCACCACGTCGCCGCCCCTGGCCCCGCCGGGCACCCGCGCGAGGGCGGTGCGGGCGCCCTTCCCGGGCACGATCCAGCGGACGTCCGCCTGGTAGGCGTGGTCCGCGTCGCCGCCCTGCACCGAGGGCAACTGCTCGGGGACGTTGCCGACCACCACCGCGCGGACCCGGTGCCGCTCGGCGCGCTCCGCCAGGGCCACCGCTCGCGCCTGGCCGTGCGCCCACAGTCCCGCCACTGCTCCCGCGAGGGGCGCGCCCGCGCACAGCAGGACCGCGACGACCAGCGCGATCCACGCCTCCACCATGTCCGACCTGCGCCGCAGCGGGTTCTGCCGCCAACGCCAGCCGTGCACCCGGGTACGCATGCCGACCTCCTCGCCGCCACAGGAGCCGACGGGCCGGACCACCGGTCCCCAGCTCCCAGCGTGCCCCGCCCGCGCGTGAGCGTCCACAGGGGTCTGGTACCCCGTACGGCACACGCCGCGGCCGTTCGCCACACCACCGCGCCACTGCGCCGCGCCACCGCACCGCGCCACTGCGCCGCGGCGCTCCGGTCCAGGTCATCCCCCCCCCCGGATCATTGCGGCCGTGTGAACGATCCCCGCGTGCGGGAATAGCCGCCCCGCACACATCCTTGGCGCGAGTGCCGCTACCGGGACACCGGTGACTGCACCAGAGAGCGAGGAAACACGATGACCAAGGCGTACGTCTACACCAGGCACGGCGGGCCCGAGACCGAGGCCTTCGCCGACGTGGACCGGCCCGGCCCCGGCCCCGGCGAGCTGCTGATCGCGGTGCGCGCGGCGGGGGTGAACCCCGTCGACTGGAAGCTGCGGGGAGGTATGCGCCGGCCCGGTGCCGCCGAGCCCGTGTTCCCGGTCGTCCTCGGGAGTGAGGCCGCCGGTGTCGTCGAGGAACTCGGCGAGGGCGTGACCGGGTTCGCCGTCGGCGACGAGGTCTTCGGCAACACGGTCGGCGGTGCGTTCGCCGAGCACGCCGTGCTGCCGGCGGCCGTGACCGCCCGGAAGCCCGCCGCCCTGTCGTTCACCGACGCCGCCACCCTGCCGGTCGCCGCGGCCACCGCCTACGACGGGGTGCGCCAGCTCGACCTGCCCGAGGGAGCCACCCTGCTGGTCACCGGGGCGGGCGGCGGGGTCGGCGCGGCGGCCGTGCAGATCGCCCGCGCGTGGGGTCTGCGGGTGGTGGGCCTGGCGAGCGAGGCGAAGAAGGAGTTCGTCGAGTCGCTGGGCGCCGTGCACGTGCCCTCCGGGCCCGGCCTCGTCGAGCGGGTGCAGGCCGCCGCACCCGACGGCGTGGACGGCGTCTACGACCTGGTCGGCGGCGAGGTGCTCGCCGAGGCGGCCGGCCTGCTCGCCGACCGCACCAGGCTGATCACCGCCGGGGCCGCGCCCGAGACTGTCGCCGCCCTGGGCGGCGCCCGCGTCGAGCGCGCCCGTACCGCCGCCGTCCTGGACGAGGTGGCCGAACTCGTCGTGGGCGGTGAACTCGACCCGCATGTGTCGGCGACCTTCCCGCTGGACCAGGCCGACCGGGCACTGCGCGCCGTCGAGGACGGGCACGCCCGCGGCAAGATCGTGATCGAGGTCGCCGGATGAGCGTCCCCGGCCCCCGCGAGAACGCCCCGCACGTCCTCGACAACCCCGCCCTCGCCTCGCTCACCGGCCCGCACGCGCACTTCGCCGAACGGCGCGGCCGCGTCCTGCGCTACCCGGTCGACGTCTCCCCGTGGCTGGCGCTGCCCGACCGCCCCGAGGCAGCCGACTGGGCGGATCTCGCCGCCCTCGCCGGTCCCGGCGCGGAGGTCGGTGTGCCCGGCTACCGCGGCGAACTGCCGGACGGCTGGGAGCTGACCATGAACATCGCCGGAGTGCAGCTGGTGGACGAGGGGATGGAGACCGCCCCGGAGCCGGCGGCCGTCCGCCTCGGCCCCGCCGACGTACCGGAGATACTCGACCTGATCGCCCGCACCCGGCCCGGTCCGTTCCTGCCCCGCACCATCGAGATGGGCACCTACCTGGGCATCCGCCGCGAGGGCCGGCTGATAGCCATGGCGGGGGAGCGGCTGCACCCGCCGGGCTGGACGGAGATCAGCGCGGTCTGCACCGACCCCGCGCACCGCGGCGAGGGCCTCGCGACCCGGCTCATCCGTGCCGTCGCGCACGGCATCAGGGAGCGCGGCGAGACCCCGTTCCTGCACACCGGCGCCGAGAACACCACGGCCGTGCGGCTGTACGAGTCGCTGGGCTTCCGCCTGCGCCGCCGTACCGCCTTCATCGCCGCCCGGGTGCCCGAGACGCTCGGTCAGCCGGCGCCGGTGCCCGCCGACGCGCCCGTGTTGTAGCGCTCCAGGTACCCGGCGAACCTGACCAGGTCCTCCTCCGGCCAGTCCGCCAGCCGCTCCCGGAACGCGGTCCGGCGGCTGTGTGTGACCTGGGCGAGGATGTCCTGCCCGGCCTGCGTGAGGTGCAGCACCTGGACCCGGTGGTCCTCCGGGTCCAGGCGGCGCTCGATCAGCCGGGTCCGCTCCAGCGCCGCCACCTGCCGGCTGACGGTCGACTTGTCCAGCGCGTAGTGCGCGGCCAGATCGGTCGCCCGGCAGCCGCCGCTCTCCTCCAGGTGCCCGAGGAGGGTGTACGACACCAGCGACAGCTCGGGGTGCATGCGCCCGGCCGAGGCCCGGGCCCGGCGCGCGAAGGCGGTCATCTCGCGCTGGATGGTCTCGACGGCCGTCTCCGCCGCTGTCATGGGAATACCTCCTCGCCGGTCTAGTTGCACAATACAACTTGATGACCGGGTCGTACCGCTGCGGTCTCCCGATAGGCTCGCGGCGATGACTTCACTCACCGACCCGACCACCGTGGCCGCCACACTGCGCGCGGCCGGCTGCGTCTTCGCCGAGGACGAGGCGGACCTGATCCTCGCCACCGCCCGCACTCCGCAGGAACTCGCCGCGATGGTGGCGCGGCGGGCCGCCGGAGAGCCGCTCGAACACGTCCTCGGCTGGGCCGGGTTCCACGGACTGCGCGTCCAGGTGGAGCCGGGCGTGTTCGTGCCCCGCCGCCGTACCGAGTTCCTGGTCGACCAGGCCCTGGCGCAGGTCCCCGGCGCCACCGTCGTGGTGGATCTGTGCTGTGGCTCCGGCGCCGTCGGCGCGGCCCTCGCCGCCGCCCTCGGCGACGTCGAACTGCACGCCGCCGACATCGACCCGGCCGCGGTCGGTTGCGCCCGCCGCAACATCGCCCCCTACGGCGGCCACGCCCACTCCGGCGACCTGTACGACGCCCTGCCCGCCGGCCTGCGTGGCCGCATCGGCATCCTCGCGGCCAACGTGCCCTACGTCCCCAGTGCGGAGGTCGGGCTGCTGCCCGCCGAGGCCCGCGACCACGAGCCGCTGGTCGCCCTCGACGGCGGCGGCGACGGCCTCGACGTGCTGCGCAGGGTCGTCGCGGGGGCCGCCGAGTGGCTGGCGCCGGGCGGCTGCGTCCTCGTCGAGACGAGCGAACGCCAGGCCGACACCGCCGTCGACACCTTCACCCGCGCCGGCCTGACCACCCGCCTCGCGGTGTCGGAGGAGCTGGGCGCCAACGTCGTGATCGGCGTCCGCGACCAGCCTCCCTTCCAGCAGAACGCGCGGTGACGCCGGGCGCGGGATCAAGGGTGCCGCGCATGCCACCGCGGCCTCTGCCCAGGAAGTCGCCCGAGAACGTGGCCGAAGCGGTCGGCTTGCCGTCGTTCCCGCACTCGTGACGTCCGAGCCGAACCAGCCGTGCCCGGGACCGCGCCCGTCCGGCGCCGACGAGGACGGTGCCGGTGTCCCGGCGGCTGCTGCCAGTCGCTAGGACAGCTCCTGCGCCCGCGCGATGAGGAGCGCCACGTCGTCGTGGTTGTCCTGGTGGTGCAGCTCCCGCAGCAGCAGGTCGCAGGCCTCCTCCAGTGGGCGGCCGGGATCGTCCAGCAGGGCCAGCAGCGCGTCCAGCCGTTCGTCCAGCGCATGGCTGCGGGTCTCCACCAGGCCGTCGGTGTAGAGCACCAGCTCGTCGCCGGGCTGGAAGTCCACGGTGGTGGTGGCGAAGGGGATCCCGCCCACGCCCAGCGGGACCCCGGTGGGCAGGTCCAGCAGTTCCGGTGGCCGGCCGGGGCGGACCCGGGCGGGGGGCAGGTGACCGGCGTTGGCGATGCGGACCTGCCGCCGCCGCGGGTCGTGCACGGCGTACACGCAGGTCGCGATGGAGTGGTCCAGGCCTGAGGTGGTCTTGTCCAGGTGCTCCAGGAGCACCGCCGGATCCAGGCCGAGCGAGGCCAGGGTGGTGGTCGCGGTACGCAGCCGGCCCATGGTCGCGGCCGCGTTGATGCCGCTGCCCATCACGTCCCCCACCACGAGCGCCGTCCGGCCGCCCTCCAGCGGGATCACGTCGAACCAGTCACCGCCCACCTCGACGGTCGCGCCCGCGGGCTGGTAGCGGGAGGCGACCTCCAGGCCGGTGGTGACCCGGGGATGGGTGGGCAGCAGGCTGCGCTGGAGGGTCAGCGCGGTGGTGCGGGCGTTCTGGTACCAGCGGGCGTTGTCGATCTGCACCGCCGCCCGCGCCGCCAGCTCCCGCGCCAGCAGCAGGTCGTCGTCGTCGAAGGGCGCCGGATTGCGGGTCCGCCGCAGGTCGAGGGCGCCCAGCACCTCACCGCGGGCGATCAGCGGCACCACCAGGTACGAGTGCACCCCGGCCCGGCGCAGCAGGTCGGCCGCCTCGGCCGAGCGGGCGATCCGCGGCAGGTCCTCGTCCCCGACCCGCGGCACGACGACGGCCTCCCCGGTCCGTACGCACTCGGTGATCAGCCGGTCCGGCGCGTACGGGGCGACGGTGCCCGGCGTCTCGGTGGCCCGCACCGCCTCGGTCTCCCGCTCCGCGCGCACGGCGAGCGAGCGGAGCACCGCGGGCTCGGCGGGGCCGAGCGTGCTGCGCCGCCCCTCGACGACCATGTCCAGCAGATCCACCGCCGCCACGTCCGCCAGCTCCGGCACGGCCACGTCGGCCAGTTCACGGGCGGTGCGCTCCAGGTCCAGGGTGGTGCCGATCCGGGCCGAGGCATCCGCGATCACGGCCAGCCGCCGGCGCGCGTTCTCGGCCTCCACCCCGGCCCGGTACGGCTGGGTGATGTCCACCACCGACGTCGCCACGCCCAGCACGTTGCCCAGCGCGTCGTCCAGCCGGTAGACCGAGACCGACCAGATGTGCTCCTCGTCGGGGTCGGCCGGAGTGCGCCCCACCGTCGCTTCGTCGACGACCGGGTCGCCGGTCCGCAGCACCCGCAGGTAGGCCGACTCCAGCTCGTCGGCGTCCAGGGAGGGCAGCACCTCGCGGATCGACCGCCCCACGTGGTCCCCGGCCGGGACGCCGTTCATCCGTTCCATCGCCGGGTTGACCGACACGAACCGCAGGTTCGTGTCGAGGACGGCCAGTCCGATCGGCGACTGCTTCACGATCCGTTCGGACAGCGCGACGTCCTGTTCCAGCCGGCGAACCGTCGACTGGTCGGCGGCCAGCCCCAGTGCGAAGACGTCTCCGTGGTCGTCCATGAGACGCATGTTGCGGAACTCCACCACATGGGTGGTGCCGTCCTTGTGCCGGATGGGGAAGCCGCCGGCCCAGCTCTGCCCGGTGCGCATCACTTCGGCGAACAGCTTGCCGACCAGCTCGATGTGATGCTCGTGCACCATCAGGCGGGCCGCGTACTGCCCGAGCGCCTCGGCGGCCGGATAGCCGAACAACTCCTCCGCCTGCGGGCTCCACAGCACGATGCGGCCCGCGGCGTCCAGCACGACGGACGCCACGCCCAGGACGTCCAGGAGCCCGCCCGGCCGCACGGGGCCGCGCGCGGACTCCGCACCCCCGGGAGCCGGGGCATCGGCTGGACTCATCGCACGCACCGCCTTCGCACCTTCGTACGGCACGTCGTCCCCCGTGCCGACTCCCCCTGTTCTGTTCCGCTCACACCCGACTCTCCGCCGTCACCACCGACTCTTCCACCATCTCCCGACATCTGGCCGCCGTCACGGCGAGGTGACCACCGGGGCGACAGGGGCGCACGTTCAAGCGGATGGTGCAGTCCCCGAAAATCGGTGCTTTTCTGTTGGCATGGCGCGGTTCGCGGGGGAACCCGTGACACCGCGCCATTGTCATGAGAGGAGCGTTCACGATGGGCCCTGAGCGACTGCACGAGGAAGCCGTCTCCCTTGAGATCAGCGGATGCAGCAAGGAGGACGCCCGGATCGTCTTCGACGCGCTGTGCCAGTGCTTCGAGTCCGACCGGGACGCCGAGGACGTGCCGCAGCAGTTGCACGAGAGCCGCCCGATGGTGTGGCTCGGCACGTTCGAGGTCACCGACGCCCACGGGTGCACCCCGCCGCCGCGGCTCTCCGCCTCGGTCGAGGCGGACGCGCAGGGCGGCTACTGGGCGATCGAACGGCTCCGCACCACCCTCGACTCCCTGTTCGCGGTGCGCGACCTCGCCACCGCCTCGGGCGACCAGGAGCGGGAGCTGCACGTCCTGCTCGAAAGCAGGTGACCGGTGATCTGAGACACGTCACCCCGGAGCCTTTGTGCAACTAGTTGCATAAACCGTGTGCGGTCCTCTAGAACTACGGAGACGACACCGTGCACGGAGGGCCCGATGAGCCGTTACCCCCATCTGCTGGAACCCCTCGACCTGGGATTCACCACCCTGCCCAACCGCGTGCTCATGGGCTCCATGCACGTGGGCCTGGAGGAGGCCGAGCGCGGCTTCGAGCGGATGGCGGCGTTCTACGCGGCCCGGGCCCGCGGGGGAGTGGGGCTGATCGTCACCGGCGGCATCGCCCCCAACGACGAGGGGCGCCCCGGCGAGGGCGGCGCCAGGCTCACCACGGAGGCGGAGGCCGAGCAGCACCGCACCGTCACCGAGGCCGTGCACCGCGAGGGCGGCCGGATCGCGATGCAGATCCTGCACTTCGGCCGCTACGCCTACCACCCGGACCTGGTCGCCCCCAGTCCGCTGCAGGCGCCGATCAGCCCCTTCCCGCCCCGCGAGCTGACCGACGAGGACGTCGAGCGGACCATCGACGACTACGCCCGCGCCGCCCGCCTCGCCCGGTGGGCCGGCTACGACGGCGTCGAGATCATGGGCTCCGAGGGCTACCTCATCAACGAGTTCATCGCCGCCCGGACCAACCGGCGCACCGACCGCTGGGGCGGCTCGTACGAGAACCGGATGCGGTTCCCCGTCGAGATCGTCCGCCGGGTGCGCGAGGCCGTCGGCGACGACTTCATCGTCATCTACCGGCTCTCGATGCTGGACCTGGTGCCCGGCGGCTCCTCCCTCGACGAGGTGATCACCCTCGCCAGGGCCGTCGAGGCGGCCGGCGCGACCATCATCAACACCGGCATCGGCTGGCACGAGGCCCGCATCCCCACCATCGCCACCTCGGTGCCGCGCGGCGCCTACACCTGGGTCACCCGGAAGCTGATGGGCGAGGTGTCCGTCCCGCTGGTGACCACCAACCGCATCAACACCCCGGAGGTCGCCGAGGAGCTGCTCGCCGGGGGCTGTGCGGACATGGTCTCCGTGGCCCGCCCGATGCTCGCCGACCCCGACTTCGTCGCCAAGGCCGCCGCCGGCACCCCGGAGGCCATCAACACCTGCATCGGCTGCAACCAGGCCTGCCTCGACCACACCTTCAGCGGGAAGATCACCTCCTGCCTGGTCAACCCGCGCGCCTGCCACGAGACCGAGCTGGTGCTCGCCCCCACGCGGACGAAGAAGCGGGTCGCGGTGGTCGGCGCCGGCCCGGCGGGACTCGCCTGCGCCGTGTCCGCCGCCGAACGCGGCCACAGTGTCACCCTCTTCGAGGCGGCCGCGGAGATCGGCGGCCAGCTGAACGTGGCCCGCAAGGTCCCGGGCAAGCAGGAGTTCGACGAGACCCTCCGCTACTTCCGCCACCAGCTCGACGCCCACGGGGTCGACGTACGCCTGAACACCACCGTCGCACCCGAGGACGTCGCCGGCTACGACGAGGTCGTGGTCGCCACCGGCGTCCGCCCGCGCACCCCCGACATCCCCGGCGTCGACCACCCCAGCGTCGTCGGTTACCTCGACGTGCTGCGCGACGGCGCCCCCGTCGGCGACCGGGTCGCGATCCTCGGCGCCGGCGGCATCGGCTTCGACGTCGCCGAGTACCTGACCGACGGCGGCGACAAGGCGAGCGAGGACCCGGCAACGTACTTCAGGCTCTGGGGCGTCGACATGGAGTACCGGGAGCCCGGCGGTCTCGCCGTGCCCGAGCGTCCCGTGCCGCCGCGCACCGTCCACCTGCTCCAGCGCAAGGCCGACAAGGTCGGCGCGGGCCTCGGCAAGACCACCGGCTGGATCCACCGCACCGAACTCAGGCACCGGGGCGTCACCATGGTCCCGGGCGTGCAGTACGACCTGATCGACGACGCCGGGCTGCATGTCACCGTCGCCGGGGAGCGCACCGTCCTGGAGGTCGACACCGTCGTGCTCTGCACCGGGCAGGAACCGCGCCGCGACCTCTACGAGGAACTGGTCGCCGCGGGCGTCCGCGCGCACCTCATCGGCGGTGCCGACGTCGCCGCCGAACTGGACGCCAAGCGGGCCGTGAAGCAGGGCACCGAGCTGGCGGCCGCCCTCTAGGGCCCTTCTGACGGCTCTCCATCAGAAGGGCCCTGGCCCCGTCCCTAGGATGAGCCCATGTCACTCCCGCACGCGATCCTCACCGCCCTGCTCGAGAAGCCGTCGTCGGGGCTCGAACTGACGCGCAGGTTCGACAAGTCGATCGGGTACTTCTGGTCGGCCACGCACCAGCAGATCTATCGCGAACTGGGAAAACTGGAGGCCGAGGGCCACATCCGCACCCTGCCGGCCGAGCAGCCGGCCCGCGGGCAGAAGAAGAGCTACGAGGTCCTGCCCGCGGGCCGCGCCGAACTGGCCCGGTGGACCGCCGCGGCCCAGGACCCCAAGCCGGTCCGGGACGTCATGCTGCTGCGCCTGCGCGCGGCGGCGGTGGTCGGCACGGCCGGCCTGGAAACCGACCTGCGTCGTCATCTGGCGCTGCATCAGCGGCAGTTGGCGGAGTACGAGGAGATCGAGCGGCGCGACTTCCCGCCGGGCAAGGACAGCCCGGAGGACCGGCTGCGGCACCTGGTGCTGCGGGCCGGCATCGACCTGGAGACCTTCTGGACGCAGTGGCTCACCCGCGCGGTCGGGGAGTTCGGCGAACTCCCCGACCGCTGAGCCGCGTCAGAGCCGGTACGGCTTCGAGCGCTTGCGCAGGTACCAGCCCGTGGCGATGACGCCCGAGCCGACCAGAGCCACTCCGATGCCCAGCGTCAGCGGGCCGTAGTCGCGCGCGGCGCCGCCCAGACCGCCCATCACGCCCCGGGAGGGCGCGGCCGACCTGGTGGTGGAGGATGTCGTGGGCGCGGCGGGCGCCGAGACGATCACCGACTGGTTGCCCGCCGTACCGCCGTTGGAGCAGACGACGACCACCGTGTAGGTGCCCGGCGACACGCCGGACCAGGCGGCCGACTGGCTCACCGTGGTCCCCGCCAGGGCCACCTGGCGCCCCTGCGCGAACGAACTCTGACTGCTGTTGAGCAGCGAGGCGTTGCCCCAGCTGCCGTTGTTCTGGGTACAGGCGCTGGTGACCACCGAGACCGTGGTCCCGCTGGTGCTCACCGAGATGCCGGAGACGGCGGCGGACGGCCCCGCGAGCCAGGCCGGGAGCGCGGCGGCGGCCGCCAGGGTCAGGCCGGAGCGGAGGAGGAGTCGGGTAGTGCGCATGGGCTGCCCTCCGGCGGCACGGTTGGCGGAACGTCCCTGTGCGCCGCCGAGGGTCGGGGAACTCCCGTGCTGCCTCGGACTCAGCGAAAGCCGCCCCGGTCCGCCCCGCACGCGCAGACGCCCGGTCAGGTGATCTCTTCATCCGTCCGGCCCAGGCCGGAATGCGGGTCAGGCGCCCGTCGTCACCGACCGCACCGCCGACCAGTCGCCCCAGGTGCCGTCCGGGAGCCGCGCCCGCAACCGCACCCGGTGCCCGGCCCCGCGCTCCCGCCCCACCCAGAAACTGTAGGTCGAGCGGCCCTTCGGCGGGGTCCCGCCCCACACCAGCGAGGTGGTCGTCCCCGCGTCGAGACGTACCTGGTACTCCGTGACCACCCCGCCGACGTGTGGTGGGTCCCAGGCCAGATCGAGGTAGTACGCCCCGCCCTCCTCGTGCGTCCCGGCGGTGAACCCGGTCGGCGCGGTGTCCCGGCCGTCGTCGCCGCCCGGCGTGGTCAGGCGCACCGTGGCGCTCGCGGGCGAGATGTTGTCGGCCGCGTCCCGGGCCCGGACCGTGAACACATAGCGGCTGCCCGGACGCAGTCCCGTGACCACGGTCGCGGTCTGGTTCCCGCCCACGCTGTGGATCTTCACATCGCCCTGGTAGATGTCGTACGACGACACCGCCCGGTCGTCCGTCGAGGCACCCCAGGACAGCTGCGCCGCTCGGCTGCCCACGGCGCGTCCGCCCGGCCGCAGCGGGCGGGTCGGCGCCGACCGGTCCGCCGCGACCGACGCCGCCGTGGTCGCCCGCACCTCGGGGCTGCGCGGGCCGAGGCTGCCGTCGGCGCCCTGGGCCCGCACGGTGAACACGTACCCGGTGGACGGCCTGAGCCTGGTGACGTCCACCATGTGCTGCGCCCCCGGTACCTCCGCCACCTCGGTGGTGCCGCGGTACACCCGGTAGACGCGGACCCCCGAACCGTCCGGGAGCGCGTTCCACATGACGTGCACACTGGTGGCGCTCCCGGCCACCGCCGTCACCCCGCCCGGGGCGCCGGGCAGCCCGACGCTGTCACCGTCGGCGGCCCCGCCCCGGCCGCAGGACGTCACCCCCAGCAGGGCGCAGACCACGACGACACGGCGCACGGTTCCGCCTCCCGGGACGGCAGCACGGCAATGGTCCGGACCAATATGGCCCGCCCGGGACGCCGTCGGCAAGAGGCCCGTATTGCCCACGGGCGGGTGGGGTTACGTATGCTGAGCACACTGCGGCCGAACTTCCCGCGTGAGCAGGTCAGTTCGCGCCCGTGGCGCGGAACGCTGTCGTCGCTGATGCCGCGCCGACGCGGGTGGCCGGGGCCGCCTGGGCCGACACCGGTTCAGGCGGCCCCGGCCCCTGACGGATTCTCACGGGGTGTCAGTTCGTTGCTCCGTACGGCCCTGTAAGGCCCGCACCTGCTGGCCCGGGCGCCGGGACCCCCTCAGATTGGACCGGTTGACTCCATGTCCCCCACGGAGAGGGTCCCTCATCGTGCGTGTCCAGACGCTGACGCTGGCCGCGGCCGGCGCCGCCCTGCTCACCCCGACCACGCTGCCCACCCCCGCCGCCTCGCTCACCGTCCACGGCGACCGGCACCGGATCACCGCCACCGATCTGCTGGCCCGGGTGCGTGACTGCACCCAGGTGTCCAGGGGCCGCTACCGCACGGACGCCGGTACCGCCGCCACCGTCCCCGTATGCGGCACCGACCGGGCCGTCTTCTGGAAGGCCGACCTCGACATCGACTGCGACGGCCGGGTCACCGCCCACTGCAACCGCGCCGCCGATCCCGCGTTCTCCGCCGCCACCGCCTTCCAGCAGTCCGACGGCCGCCATCTGAACGCGGAGAAACTCCCCTACGTCGTCGTGCCCGGCCCCAGCCGCCGCTGGGACCCCCGGGCGTACGGCATCCGGGGCGGGGCGGTCGCCGCGGTGATCTACAAGGGACGGGTGCAGTACGCCGTCGTCGGCGACACGGGACCGCGCGACATCATCGGTGAGGCGTCGTACGCCACCGCCAAGGGGCTGGAGATGAACGCCGACCCGCGGTCCGGCGGGGTCTCCTCCGGCGTGACGTACATCGTCTTCCGGGACTCGGAGATCAGCCCCATCGAGAACCGCGAGACGGCGGAGGCGGAGGGGGAGCGCCTGGCCGCTCAGTTCACCGACGGAGGCTGAGCCGCCGGGCGCGGGCGCCTCCCGCCCGGTGTTCCGGTGCCGGGGTCAGACGGCCGCCCAGCCGTTGTCCACCGGCAGGATCGCGCCGTTGATGCTGCTCGCCGCGTCCGAGGCGAGGAAGACGATCGCCGCCGCCTGCTCCTCGGGCTCGGAGACCTGGCCCACGTTGCCGAAATAGGGCCCGAGAGCGGCCGGACCGTGGGCGCCCTCCTCCAGGTCCAGCCGGATCCCGGTCCTGGTGCCGCCCGGCGCGATCGCGTTGGCCCGGATGCCCTGGTTGCGGTACATCACGGCCAGGTTCTTGGTGAGGCCGACGACGCCGTGCTTCGAGGCCGTGTAGGCGGCGCCCGCCGCGCTGCCCCGCAGGCCGGCCTCGGAGGCGGTGTTGACGATCGCCCCCCGGCCCGCCGCCAGCATGTGCGGCAGCACGGCCCGGGTGAGCAGGAACGGGGCGGTGAGGTTGACCCGTATCACCCGCTCCCACTCGGCGTCGCCGACGTCCGCCAGGGCCGACATGCGGTCCATGATCCCGGCGTTGTTCACCAGCACGTCCACCCCGCCGAAGCGCGCCACGGCGGTCGCGACCACCTCGTCCACCACGGACTGCTCGCTGAGGTCGCCGGTGACGGCCACCGCCGTGCCGCCCGCCTCCTCGATCTCCCGGACCGCCGCGAGCGCGCCCTCGGCGTTCAGGTCGGCGACCAGGACCCGGGCACCCTTCCTCGCGAAGGCCAGGGCGGCGGCCCGGCCGATCCCCGATCCCGCGCCGGTGACGATGACGCCGCGCCCGTCGAGTCCGTCGGCCATGTGATGCCCCTCTCGGGTGTGTCAAGGGCGCTCGGCGCCCGGTGTCGCCCCCACCCTACGACTTAATGTCGCCCAGTGACATAAAATCATGGCCGAAAACTTCCGCCGCTCCCGTTCCTCGGAGAGAATTCCGGGGACCAGGCACCGGAACCGGAGGGGCAGATGACCACAGCAGGGGGACGCACGGGACGGCCGCCCCTGACCGAGGAGCGCAAGGCCGAGATCAGACTGGAGATCGCCCGCGCCGCGGTGGACCTGTTCGTCGCCCAGGGCGTGACCGCGACCACGGGCGAGCAGATCGGCCAGGCGGTCGGGGTCTCGGCGCGCACGGTGTGGCGCTACTTCCCGAGCAAGGAGGCCTGTGTACGACCGCTGTTCGCGGCCGGTATCGAGGTGGTCGCCGACGGCCTGCGCGCCTGGCGGCCCGGCCGCCCGCTGGCGGAGGCCTTCGAGAGCGCCGTGGGCGGCGACAACCGGCTGGTGCGGGGCCCCGACCGGGCCACCGTCGGCGCCCTGGTCCGGCTGACCCGGACCGAGCCGGGCCTGCGCGCGGAATGGCTCCAGACCTACGACGAGGCCGAACCGGCGTTCGCCCGGGCCCTCGCGGCGCGCGCCGGGCTGCCCGCCGACGATCTGCGGCCCGCCATCCAGGCCGCGATGTTCAACGCGGCCCTGCGCGCGGCCGTCGAACACCACGCGTGGCGCGCGGCCGACGGGACGGCCGACCCCGCCACGGCGGAGGCCGAACTCATGGAGACCATGCGCTCGGCCCTCGCCGTCGTGGCGGACGGCCTGTCCTAGGACCCTTCTGAGGGACCTCCGCGGCGTCGCGACGCCCGGCAGAAGGGGCCTGGGGCCGGCTGCGAAAGCCACGGGCGGCCCGCCCGCTTCCGGGGTGCTCAGACCTTGCGGTAGGTGTACGCCTCGGCGGCCGCGGCCTCAACGGCGTCGAGGTCGGCCCCGGTGGCCGCCGTGACGACCGCGGCGACCGCGCCCTCCACGAACGGGGCGTCCACCAGGCGGGCGCCGTCCGGGAGTTCGTCGCCCTCGGCGAGCAGCGCCTTCACGGTCAGCACCGCGCTGCCCAGATCGGTCAGGACGGCCACCCCCGCACCCCGGTCCACGGACAGGGCGGCGGCCGCGATCAGCTCGGCACTGGTGCCGAGCCCGCCGCCCTCGGTGCCACCGGCCGCGGCGACCGGTACCTCGACGGCACCGCCCGCCAGCCCCTTGGCCAGTTCCGCCACGGAAGCCGCCACCTCGGCGCTGTGCGACACCAGCACGATCCCCACCAGCTTGCCGTCACTCACCGGCCGCCTCCTCGAGCGCGGCGACGAGCAGTGCCGACGAGGTGGCACCCGGGTCCTGGTGACCGATGCTGCGCTCCCCGAGGTAACTGGCCCGGCCCTTGCGCGCCTGCAGCGGAGTCGTCGCCACGGCACCCTCCTCGGCCGCGGCCCGCGCCGCACCGAAGCCGTCCGCGAGCGCGTCGACGGCCGGTACCAGGGCGTCGATCATCGTCTTGTCCCCCGGAGCGGCCCCGCCCAGCGCCATCACCTTGTCCACCCCCGCCCGCAGGGCCTCGCCGAACTGCGCCTCACTGACCTCGGCCGCGTCGCCGAGCGCCTTGCCGGTGCTGCGCAGCAGCGTGCCGTACAGCGGTCCGGACGCGCCGCCCACCGTCGAGATCAGCTGCCGCCCGGCGAGCGTGAGCACGGCACCCGGAGTGCCGGGCGAGTCCTTCTCCAGCGCGGCCACCACCGCCCTGAACCCGCGCTGGAGGTTGCTGCCGTGGTCGGCGTCCCCGATCGGCGAGTCGAGGGCGGTGAGCCGCTCGGCCTCACGGTCGACGGACGCGGCGGTCGCCGCCATCCAGCGGCGGAAGAAATCGGCGTCGAGCACGGAATCTCCTTGCGTGCGGTACGTGCGATACGGATGCGGGTCGGTTCCGGTGCTCGCTCACATCCCCCAGCGCAGGGCCGGCGTGCGCACCGGCGCCTCCCACAGCCGCAGCAGGTCCTCGTCGACCTGGCAGAGGGTGATCGACGCACCGGCCATGTCCAGGGAGGTGACGTAGTTGCCGACGAGGGTGTGCGCCACGCTCACACCGCGCTCGGCGAGCACCCGCTGCACCTCGGCGTTGAACCCGTACAGCTCCAGGAGCGGGGTCGCACCCATGCCGTTGACCAGTACGAGCACCGGCCGGCGCGGGGTCATGTCCTCCAGGATGGCGTTGACCGCGAAGTCGGCGATCTCGCCGGAGGTCATCATGGCCCGCCGCTCCCGGCCCGGTTCGCCGTGGATGCCGATGCCCAACTCCAGCTCGCCCGGCGGCAGGTCGAAGGTCGGGGTGCCCTTGGCCGGGGTGGTGCAGGCGCTCAGCGCGACGCCGAAACTGCGGGAGTTCTCGTTCACCTGGCGCCCGATGGACTCCACCTGCTCCAGCGGCTGTCCCTCGGCAGCGGCGGCACCGGCGATCTTCTCCACGAACAGGGTCGCGCCGGTGCCCCGCCGGCCGGCGGTGTAGAGGCTGTCGGTGACCGCCACGTCGTCGTTGACGAGCACCTTCGCGACCTGGATGCCCTCGTCCTCGGCGAGCTCGGCGGCCATGTCGAAATTGAGCACGTCACCGGTGTAGTTCTTCACGATGAACAGCACCCCGGCCCCGCTGTCCACGGCCGCGGCGGCCCGGGCCATCTGGTCCGGCACCGGGGACGTGAACACCTCACCGGGGCAGGCCGCCGACAGCATCCCGGGACCGACGAACCCGCCGTGCAGGGGTTCGTGCCCGGATCCCCCGCCCGAGACCAGCGCCACCTGCCCGGCGACGGGCGCGTCCCGCCGCACGATCACCCGGTTCTCCACGTCCACGGCGAGATCGGGATGCGCCGCCGCGATACCCCGCAGCGCGTCCGCCACCACGGTCTCCGGAACGTTGATGAGCATCTTCACGGGTTCCTCCTGGCGATGTTAACAGTGGGCCTCTGATGTAAGTCCTTGCTGGTCAGGACGGGTGCAGCCGATTTTCGACCTCGGCGGTCCAGCGCGGCTGGAAGCGGGTCCTGGCGGTCCTGGTGCTGACTTTCCTGATGAGGTGTCAGGTATCCGTTGGTGATCGGTGGCCGGGCGGTCAAAATCCTGCTGTGGGCAGTATCGACCTTGCAGCAGCGAAGGTCACGCCGAGGGGAGCGGATGGCCCGCGAACGACTTCGGAGGTCGTCGGCCGGTCGCAGCTCGGGGTCGGCACGGCGGGGTATTACGGTGGGACACGAGGGCCTCCTGCGGTCGGGCGTAGATGTCGCAATCCACACCGAACCCAGAAGGCCCTCACCTGTTCAAGCACCCAGCACGCGTGTCACCAACGTCCCGGGACAGCACACCTGGCCCTCTCCGGTGAGGGGCCCGGCGGGTTCGCGGCGCGGCGGGGACTTGAGCGGTCAGTGAGCGGCGGCGGGCTCGGTCTTCTTGCGGGCGCGGTAGGCGGCGGCCTTGATCTTGTTGCCGCAGGACTCCATGCCGCACCATTGGCGCCGCATCCCGCGGGAGCGGTCGATGTAGACACGCGTGCACTCGGGGTTGCCGCACTCCTTCATCAGGGGGACGTCCGGGCCGCTGAGCAGTTCGACGGCCTGCCGGGCGACGGTCGCCAGCGCCTGCTCGGGGGTCGCCTCGGTGAGCCGGCCGCTCTCGGTGAGCTGGGGCGTTACCGGGCTCTTGCGGGCGGCGGCGTTGACCGTCTTGAGCGCCTCGGGATCGAAGCGCTCGCCGAGGCGGCGGTCGGTGACGAGCCGGTAGACCGCCTCGCGTACGGCGGTCGCCTCCCGGACGTCGTCCTCCTCGGCCTGCATGATCGTGTCGACCAGCCCGGACTCCAGGTACCAGGCATTCAGCCGCTCCGGGGTCACGAACATCTCGAACCGGGTCGAGCGCCGGGCCCGGAGCGTGGCTGCGAAGTCGAGCGCGGGGTGGCCGCATACGAACACGTGGTTAAGATTCACGTCACCATCTTGACAGGTGACTCCAGGCGAAGCAAGCGTTCGTCACCGCTCCAGGTGGTGCGCGGTCGTGGGGCGTGCGCGGAATCGTACGGCGGTGCGGTGGGTGTTACGAAGGCGCCAGCCGCAGTTCGCGGCCCTGCCGTCGTCGGCGCAGCCAGCGGTCGTGGCTCGCCATGACGATCGCGCCGGGGCCGGGGCCCAGCGCGGCCTCCAGTTCGTCGCACAGGGCGGGGGAGAGGTGGTTGGTGGGCTCGTCGAGCAGGAGCAGACGCAGGTGTGAGGGGGCAGGATCCTTCCCAGGCAGAAACCTGGCTCTCCCGGCCGGGGCCGGCCGGACGCATGGTGGGTGTGTGCCCGGCCCGGACGGTGCGGACACCGAGCCGACCGACCGGTGCGGCGGCCCCCGGACTTCAGCGTCACCCAAAGGAGAGTTCCCCCATGCCCAGGACCCGTGTCACCTTCGACAGCGCCGGTATCGAGATCGCCGGTCACCTCTACCTCCCCGACACCGCGGCACCCGGCCCGCGGCCCGCGATCGTGATCGGTCACCCAGGCAGCGGTGTCAAGGAGCAGACGGCCGGTCTGTACGCCGGCCGGCTGGCCGAACAGGGCTTCGTCGCGCTCGCCTTCGACTCCGCCTTCCAGGGAGAGTCCGGCGGTCTGCCGCGCGGTCTGGAGGACCCCGCGCACCGGGTCGAGGACCTCAAGGCCGCGGTCTCCTTCCTCACCACACGCGACGAGGTCGACGCCGACCGCATCGGCGCCCTGGGCATCTGCGCCTCCGGCGGCTACGTGCTCACCGCCACCGGAGGCGACCACCGGATCAAGGCGGTGGCCACCGTCAGCGGTGTCGACATCGCCCGCCAGTTCCGCCTCGGTGCCGACGGCACCCAGAACCCCGCCGTCTTCCAGGGCATGCTGGACGCCGCCGCCCAGGCCCGTACCGCCGCCGCCCGGGGCGCGGAGCCGGCGGTCCTGCCGATCTTCCCGGAGACGGCCGAACAGGCCGCGCTCGCCGGCGAGCACGGTGCCGACGGCTTCGACTACTACTGCACGCCCCGCGGGGCGCACGAGCGGTCCGCGAAGTTCTTCGTGTGGGAGAGCGTCGACAGGATGGCCGCCTTCGACGCCTTCCAGGCCGTCCCGCTGATCGGCGACCGTCCGCTGTTGCAGATCGTCGGCACCCGTGCCGTCACCTCGTGGATGGCCGTAGACGTTCACCAGCGTGCCACCGGCCCGAAGGAACTGCGCTGGATCGAGGGCGCGAGCCACGTCGACCTCTATGACAAGAAGGAGTACGTCGACCCGGCCGTCGCGGAGCTCACTGCTTTCTTCACCGCGGGCCTCGGCGCCGGGAAGTGACCCCGCCCACGAAGGCATGACGAAGGGGCCGGCCCCTTCGTGCCGGGGGTCACTTGGCCTGGAGGGGGCCCGCGAAGGACGTGCGCAGGGAGCCGGGGGCGGCGAGGGGGAGCAGGGAGGCGAGCATCCTGCCCTTGAGGGTGGCCGGCTGCCGGGTGAGCTCGACGTCGACGCGGGTGCCGTCGCCCTCGGGGGTCATCCTGAACACCCAGCCGCCGCCGGCGCCGAAGAGCTTGGAGTCGAGGGTGCTGACGGTGACGGTGTCGCCGCCGGGCTGCCATGCGTAGCGGGCCCGCTCCCAGGCGGCGGCGGTGCCCTCGGTGACCTCGGCCCAGGTGTCGTCGAGGTGGTGGACCTCGAAGTGGTCCGCGTCGATGGTGGGCCAGGCTTCGGCGCGAGAAGGGCCGAAGTCGGTCAGCACCCCCAGCACGTCCTTGGGGGCGAGCGTGGAGACGAGGTGGAAGCGTACGACTGCCATGGGATGTGTCCTCACCGAGAAGTAACCGGTCTGGCCGGTGACGAAAGGCTTGCACGCATTCCCGTCACCCGTCAAGCTGGTTACTCCTGAAGGCGGTTCAGGCACCTGTCGGGAAGGTCGCCAGGTCGCGGACCGGCTGGCCGTCGCCCCGCCCTGCCCAGGTGTGACTCGGAGCCTCCGACCAGGTGTCTGCGCCCTGGCAAGCTGAGTGTCATCACCGGCCGCCGCGCAGCTCCGAGGACCGGAGGCGGCGCGCGCCCCCGGCCCGTCCCGCCTGGAGGCGATCATGTCTGCATCCCCCCGTACACCCGCAGACCGGACACCGAGCCACCGTGCCGTCGAGAACCTGATCGCCCGGTACGCCGAGCTGGTGGACGACGGGGACTTCGGCGGAGTCGGCGAACTCCTCGCCGACGCGGTCTTCACGGGCAGCGGCGGCCCGGTGAGCGGACACGACGCGATCGAGAAGATGTTCCGCGACACAGTGATCGTCTACACCGACGGCACCCCGCGGACCCAGCACGTCACCACCAACGTCGCCGTCGAGGTCGACGAGGAGGCGGGCACGGCGGCGGCCCGCTCGTACGTCACCGTGCTTCAGGCCCTTCCCGGACTGCCCCTTCAGGCCATCGCCGGCGGGCGGTACCACGATCGCTTCGAGCGCCGGGACGGTCAGTGGCGGTTCGTGGAGCGACGGGTACGCATCAACCTGGTCGGCGACGTGAGCAGGCACCTCCGCCAGGCGGCCGGGCGGGAGTAGAACAACGGAGGAGCGAGCGGACACCCCACGCCCGTGCTGCTTCCTGGCCCGGCGCACCTCCTTACCGGGATACGCGGCTGTGGCCGTCCGCATGCGCCGCGCGGTCCCTGGCCGTCCTCAGCCAGGGCCGTCTGGTCGTGGGCCTGGGCCTCGGCTGGATGCCCGACGAGTACACAGCGGTCTCGGCCCCTGGAGGGGGTGCGGCGCGCGGCTGGGGCTCAAACCGAGCACCCGGCCCGCACCACCGGGGTGCTGGCCGCATTCACGCCCGGCGGTCCCCGGCGCATCGGGCGGCGGCTGGAGGGCCGGCTGCCGGTGGCGATGCCGCTGCCCCACCTGAGGGGCATGTGGGACGTCGTCCGCAAGGAGGCGGCCGAGGCCTGACGCGACCTGGAGGAGCTGTGAACCGCGCTGTGCGTCAACCCTGAACTGACCGACACCGCGACCGACCTCGGGCGGGCACGCTTCGACCTGGCCGGCCGTTTCCTCTCGGGAGTCCGCCGGGGCTGACGCAGCAGCCTGTTGCCCGCCCGGGCCCCGGAGTGCGTGACCCGAGGCGTGCTGCGCGGGCCGTCGGTGTGTCAGGGGGTCCCGAGGCCGTGCAGCAGGGTGTCCACGACGACGTCCGCGGCCTGTCCCGGGGTCAGCTCCGGCAGTTGGCGGTTCACCAGGTGCATCAGCTGCGGCAGCAGCGCGCTCGCCCATCCCCGCGGCAGATCCCGGCGCAACAGGCCCTCCTCGGTGGCCCGTTCGAGGAACGAGTCGACCTCGCGCACCGAGGCGTCACGGCTGGCGCGGACGGTGTCGTCGGCGAGCATCCGGCTCAGGTCGACCGGCCAGGTGCGGTTCACGCCGATGACGTTCTCCACGTAGCGGTGCAGTGCGACGGCCACGGGCGCCTCCCGTAGCCGGGCGTCCTCAATGGCGTCCTCGACCGCCTTCAGCCTGACTTCGTAGATCGCGGCGAGGAGGTCCTCGCGGGAGGCGAAGCGCCGGTAGACCGTGCGCCGGTCCACTCCCGCCTCGGCGGCGATGCTCGCGATGCTCGCGCCCGGGTCGGCTGCGAGCATGCGCGCCCCGGTGGTCAGGACGGCTTCCAGGTTGCGTGCTGCGTCGGCTCTCACTGGCCTGATAGTAGTGCTCGGATGTGCAACCTGAGACAGCTAGCGCCTCTTCGAGGCGAAACATTGGGAATTAACTGCGTCATTGGAGTCGCAGTTGAGATCTATACAGTCAATGAGGTGAGGCGATTCGAGCGGGCAAGGTGTGCGGGTTCAGCCGCGCGGCGCGGTGTCCCGCGCCCGGCGCGGTTCCGCCCGCCCGGGGGTCCACGAGGTGAGGATGCGCAGGGCGTCGTGGGAGGGGGTGCCGGTCTCGGCGGTGAGGACCATCAGCCGCTGTCCGGAGCCGTCGGCACCGTTCCAGGTGTCGCAGTCGAGGGTGAGGTCGCTGACCAGGGGGTGCCGGTACTGCTTGGTCCCGTAGGTCGCGCTGTTGACGCGGTGCTCTGCCCACCAGGTGCGGAAGTCCGCGTCCCGCGCGGACAGTTCGGCGACCAGGCCGTCCAGCTCCGGGTCGTCGGGGTCGGCGGCGGCCGCCATGCGCAGGGCGGCGACAGCGTCCCGGGCGTCGTGGCTCCACTCCCGATGCATCTCCCGGATCTCCGGGTCGGTGAACATCAGACGCAGGTAGTTGCGCCGGTCGGCCGGGATCCCGGCGAAGTCGGTGTAGAGGGCGACGGCGGCCTGGTTCCAGGCCAGGATGTCCAGGCGACGGCCGAGGACCAGCGCGGGCGTCCCGTTCAGCTGGTCGAGCAGGCGGCGCATGGCGGGCCGCACCTGCTGGACGGGCCGGCGGCGGCGCGGGCGGTCGTCTGTGCGTCCCGCGAGTTCGTAGAGGTAGCTCTGCTGGTCGTCGTCGAGGCGCAGGGCGCGGACCAGGGTGGCGAGGACGGGCGCGGAGGCGCGGACCCGGCCCTGTTCGAGCCGGATGTAGTAGTCCACGCTGATCGCGGCGAGCCGGGCGACCTCCTCGCGGCGCAGCCCGGCAACCCGGCGCGGGGCGTCCGCCTCGGGCAGACCGCAGTCCTCCGGATCCAGTTGAGCCCGGCGCGCCTTGAGGAACTTCCCGAGCGCACGGGGGTCGGTGTGTGAGGTCATGGCGTCCATTCTCCCGTGCTCCGCGCACCCGTGAGGTGTGCCGTGCGGTGTCCGTGGCAGCTCCCGGAGCGGCGGAGCGTCCGCCCCGCCGCCCTCCGGGCGGGTCAGCGCACGGTGGCGTGGGCGGCCCGCTCGATCACACCGGCCACCAGGCGGGGGTGGGAGACGGCGACCGAGTGGGACGCGGCGACCTCGGTGGTGCGGGCGTGAGCCCGCTTGGCCATGAAACGCTGCACGGCCGCGGGGATGTTGAGATCGCGGGTGGTGACGATGTCCCAGCTGGGGATGGTCTTCCAGGCGGCGCTGGTGGCCTTCTCCGCCAGGGCGGACTGGGCGATGGGCCGCTGCTCGGCGGCCATCAGTGCGGCCTGGCCGGCGGGCACGTCGGCGGCGAACTGGTGGCGGAACTTGTCCTGCTGAATGTACAGGTCGGTGGCGGTGGAGCCGTCGGCCTGCCGGTAGGTGACCGGGTCGAGGGCGTCCGGGAGGGTGGAGCCGGGGTACTTGCCGGTGAGCTCCAGGGCGCTTTCCCCGGGGGCCGGCAGGAAGGCCGCGACGTAGACCAGGGCTTTGACGTCGGGGTCGCCGGTGGCGGCCTCGGTGATGACGTTGCCGCCGTAGGAGTGGCCGACGAGGATCTTCGGGCCCTTGACATGGTCGAGGACCGTGCGCAGGGCGGCGGCGTCGGAGGACGGGCCGCGCAGCGGGTTGGCCGCGGCGACGACCGGGTATCCGTCGGCGCGCAGTGCGGTGATGACGCCGTTCCAGCTGGAGCCGTCGGCGAAGGCGCCGTGCTCCAGGACGATCGTGGGCTTGGTGTGGCTGTTCGCCCGGGCGCTGTTCGTCGCGCCGTTGGCGGTCCCGCCCACGGCGAACGCGCCCAGGGCCAGACCCGCCGCGCCCGTCACCAGCCGCTTGCGCCCACTCTTGATGCTAGCCATGACAAAACCCTCACCGTTCCGCGAATACGGTCGAAAAAGTCCGGGAGGGTGAGAGGCTCGACCGGGCCAGCGTCACCGCCCTGACGGGTGATTAACTTGTCATGCCCCTCGTCACCTGTCAAGGTGGTGACGAAAGGTGGGGTGGGTGCCGAACGCCGACGCGGCCGGGAGGGGCGGTGCCCTCCCGGCCGCTTGCGGTGGAGCCGGAGACATGTGTGCCCGGGGCCCCGCCCTCGCGTGGCTTTGTTCACGAGTCGTGGTTCTGGTCCAACTTCTGTGGACCGGTGACGCTCGGTACCGACGGGGGTGTCGGTAGGACGGTTGACGATGCCGGTCGTGGCAGATCGCAGTCCGGTTCTCCGGATCATCACCTCGGCGGCGCGGGAGTCCCTGAAGCCGCTCGGCCTGGCCCAGCGTGGGCGGTCGCGGCTGTGGATTGATGATCACGGGTGGTGGCTGGGAATCGGGGAATTCACCCCGCCGCGCACTGCCGGCAGCGGTCTGGGCGTCGGTGCGATGTGGCTGTGGCACGACGTGGGCCACCTAGCCTTCCACGTGGACGCAGTCCGGGTCGGCTCCGAGCTGTTCCGCACCGAGGACCAGTTCACGCCGCTGGCGCTCGAACTCAGCCGACAGGCGGCTGCGAACGTGACCGCGCTGAGGGAGAAGTTCCCAGACTGCCGAGCGTCGCCCGCGACGCCATCCTGTCCTTCGTGCAACGCCTGGAGATCACGCCCGCCCAGATGGGCACGGACGCCGGGCCGGTGGGAGCGGCCGCGGCCGCGCTCGCCAGGCGGGCGGACGCGGCCACGGTCTAGAGGCGCTGCCGGAGGCGTTGGCGGCAGGAACGTTTCAGGCGGGCTGCCGACTTCCCTCCTCGGGTGTCGGCAGCTCACCTGCTCCTCAGGTGTCGCCAGGTCACCTGTTGTTCTGCCGGTGTCAGCAGCTCACCTGTGCGTTCGCCCAGTCGGCGTGGTCGGAGTCGATGCCGTCCCCGCCGTCGGTGACGACGAGCCGGACCACCTGAGCGCCCCTCACGTCCGCGGTGAGCGGCTGGGCGGGCATCGCGTTGGTCAGGACGCCGGTCGAGGCGACCTTCGTGCCGTCGGCCCAGATTTCGAAGGCGACGGTGCCGTTGGCGCCCTTCTCGTCGTCGACCCCTACGTCCGCGGTGACCGTCTCGCAGGATCGGCCGGTGTAGTACTCGACCGCGCTCTCCGCGTGGACGCCGAGGCCCTTGGCGTACACCACCCCGCCGATGGTGATCGGGTGTCCGTCGCCCGCGGCGCTCTCCCCGTTGCTGGTGTTGCGCTCGACCGGTCCGTAGCCGTTGGTGGCCGAAAGCCACGGCAGGTCGCCGAGCCCGGAGGTTCCGGACGGCGGCGGGACGACGACGGACACGCTCAGCGGCAGGGTCTCCTGGGCACGCAGCCCGGTCGGCGAGCGGTAACTCACCCTCAGCGTCAGGTCGTACGACCCCGTCGGTGTCCCCTGCGGAGCGGTGACCGTCCACCTGGTGCTCAGGGAGCGGCCGGTGGGCAGCACGGCGGCGGTCCTGCGCGAGGCCGCGCGCAGCGTCCACCCGTCGGGGCCGGTGAGCGAGACCGAGACCCGGACGGCCGGCGTGCGACCCCAGTCGGTGACGACGGAGGTGAGCGTGGCCGCTGTGCCCGCCTCGACCAACGGGCTGCCGTTCAGGCCCAGTTCGACGGCCGGCGGGTGGGTGGCCCAGGAGCGGTCGGCCGAGACGCGCAGCAGCGCCGTGCCGTGCGCGGGCACGGTCGCCGAGATCGTGCCCGCGGTGTTGTAGCTGCTGTGCCGCCACAGGTCGCGCAGGGTGTAGGCGCGGGCGCCGGACAGGCCGACGGCCTGTGCGGTGGTGGAGATGTGCTGGGCGGTGCCAGTCTCGTTGAAGAGGGCGACCGCGCGGGTGCCGTCCTTCATCTCCTTGGCCACGACCCAGCGGCCACCCTCCGAGGAGACGACCCTTCCCTGCTTGCCCAGCGGGTCCTGGTCGACGGCGATGACCTCCTTGTTGTCGAGGATGTCGAAGGTCGCCGGGGTGGCCTTGCGCAGGTCCGAGCCGATGAGCAGCGGGGCTGCCATGATCGACCACATGGAGAAGTGGCTGCGGTACTCGGTGTCGGTCATGCCGCCGTTGCCCACCTCCAGCATGTCGGGGTCGTTCCAGTGGCCCGGGCCGGCGTACGGGGCGAGCGGCAGGTTCTGCTTCAGAATGCCGAGCATCGAGCCCCAGTTGTCACTGATGTCGCCCGTGGTGCGCCACAGGTGACCGACGTCGGCGGCCCACTCCCACGGTTTGTTCTCGCCCCACTCGCAGATGCTGTAGACGATCGGCCGCCCGGTCGCCCTGAGGGCGTCGCGCATGGTGGTGTAGCGCGACTTGGCGTCCACGCCTTGGTTGTTGCAGTTGTCGTACTTGACGTAGTCGACGCCCCAGTCGGCGAACTGCCGGGCGTCGCTGTACTCGTGGCCGAGCGCGCCCGGGAAGCCGGCGCTGTTGCACGTCTTCGTGCCCGCGCTGGTGTAGATGCCCAGCTTCAGGCCCTTGGAGTGCACGTAGTCCGCGACGGCCTTGATCCCGTTCGGAAACCGGACCGGGTCCGGGACGAGCCGCCCGTCCGCGTCACGGTTCGGCAGGGCCCAGCAGTCGTCGAGGTTGACGTACTGGTAGCCCGCGTCCTTCAGGCCCTTGTCGACGAACAGGTCCGCAATCCCCTTGACCATGGACTCGTTGAACTCGGCGCGGCAGTGCGTGGAGTTCCAGTTGTTGAACCCCATGGGCGGGGTGAGGGCGAGGCCGTCGGCGAGGGTGGGCGCCGCGGGCCGGGCGACGGGTGCGGCGACGGCCGGTGCGGCGAGACCGGCGGTGCACAGCAGCCCGGCCGTGAGCGCTCCGACGAATCTCCGGCGCGATGTGCGGGTGTGGCGGGTGTGCGGGTGACGCATCGTTACGTTCCTCCGAACACACAAAGGTGGGATGACGTCATGTTCCCGTCATAGTTGCGCGTTTACGTTAGGACGTGTCGGAGCGTGTTGGAAGAGGAGCGGTCGTGTGGGATTGTGCCATTGGTTCAGTCCAAGAGTCGGCGGTCATCGGAGGTCCCGCCGAAGCCGCCTGCCGCATGCTTGACCCCGGCCCGGGTCCGGCAGTTGATCGGGGCATGAAGAAGCGCAGCATGATAGCCAACGCCTCCCTCGCCGCCGGGTTCGTCGTCGCGGCGATCAGCCCCACGCACACCGGGGACCACCACGTCCTCGGCGATCACAGCCCGTGCTCGGTGACCTCAGCGTCGACGACACCGTGGGCACGGTCACGGACACCATCGGCAAGGACAGCCTCTCCGACGCGGGCAGGACCCTCGGGTAGGCCCTGGCGGCACGGTGCCGGAGGAAGCGGCGCGCGCCGCCGCCGAGGGCCGGCCGAGCGCCGCCGTGCCCACGACGAGCTGCAGACCTGCAAGTGCAGCGGGAGCCTATAGCGCTCTCACCTGCCTCCTCGCGTGACCTTTGCACCTCTTTACCTGGAGTTCGGGCCGATGCGCCTGTTCGGACACCCGCCAGAGGAACCGCGGCGCCCTCCGAAGTCCCAGTGTCGATCCGGCCGTGTCCCGTTCGACGTCATGATGTGCGGCGCCTCGCCACACAGTGACGCGACAGGACCTGACGAGGAAACACGTGGATCAACTGCTGAGAGTGATGAATTTCAACGTCTCGGGTGACGGGATCGGTGCCGGTGAGCACCAGAGTTTCAAGCGACCGTTCGGCCTCGACCATCCCGAGAGGCTGTTCGCCTGGGCCGGAGCCACGGCGAGCTGGCCCATGCGCACGGATCCCGGCGGGAGCCGGGGCCTCGACGACTACTTCACGCGAGACTTCGCACGCAACATCGGCGCCGAGATCATGGGCCGCAACAAGTTCGGGCCCCAGCGCGGACCCTGGCCAGACGACGAGTGGCGCGGCTGGTGGGGGGAGGAGCCCCCCTTCCACACCCCGGTGTTCGTCATGACCCACCACACGCGTCCGTCGTTCACGCTCTGCGACACCACGTTCCACTTCGTCGACGGCGACCCGGCCACGGTCCTCGAACGGGCGCGGGAAGCGGCACAGGGCAAGGATGTCCGGCTCGGCGGCGGGATCACCACCATCCGGCAGTTCCTCGACGCCGATCTCGTGGACACCATGCATGTGGCGGTCTCGCCGGTAAAGCTCGGGTCCGGGCTACGACTCTGGGAGTCCCCCGATGAGCTGCTTGACCGCTTCCACCTGGAGGTCGTGCCCAGCCCGAGCGGCGTGACGCACCACCTGTTCTGGCGAAGGTGACGCAAGGACCCACTCGAGGCCGGCTGAAAAGGCTGGTCAGGCACTCGACGGCCCGCGGCCCTCACGGGCTGCGGGGCGTCCCACGAAGTGACGTCATTTCTCGCGAACATCACGGCCCCGCAGACCGCCCATCGACGCTCAAACCGATGGACGAACGCTGCTGCTTGAAGTGAACGAAGCCACTCGCGCCTTCTCGGGGCGTCGGCAAGGGTGCTGGCCGCAGTTGTGCCCACGGATCCTTGAGGATGATCTCCGCCTGCGCGCAGCTGGACAGCATTCGTTCGCGCCGAAGTAGCCGTCGAACGTGATCGGCATCGACAGCTCCGCGGTCAGTTGCGTCGTGAGGGCGTTGAGGGCGGTCATGTTGCCGCCGTGCCCGTTGGTGATCAGGATGCGGGAGAGACCCGCTCGGACCATGGAACGGCACAGGGCGCGCAGGAGCGCGTGCAGGGTGGGAGGGCTGATCGAGAGGGTGCCGCCGAAGGTCTTGTGGTGCTCGGTGAGTCCCGTGGCGATCGACGGGGTCACCATCACACCGGTCTGCTCGGCGGCCGGCAGTGCCGTCCGGTGGTACACCGCCGCGGCCAGCAGGTCGCCGCCACCGGTGGGCAGGTGCGGACCGTGCTGTCAGGTGACTCCGGCGGGCAGCAGCACCACCGCGTCGCATGTCGCCAGGGTGCGCGGTTCGGCAGCTGTCAGCCGGCTCCGCACGACTTCGCCCAACCGGGTCTCCACAGGCTCTCAGAGACGGTCGGCGTCGACCACGGCCTGGGCGAAGGTGGTGGGTGCCTCCTGTGGCAGGTTGTGGCCGATGTTCGCCACGGTCCGGTGCTGGTACGGGCCGGTGAAGTGGTCGCGGTAGGCGGCGCCGTCGCCGGGCGGGGTGAAGGGGTCGAGGGCTGCGTCGAGGGTGACCGTGGGGACGTGGATCGGGGGCTGGGCCGCGAGCTGCTTCTCGTAGCGGTCGTAGCGGCGGTCGCCCTCGATCAGGCCGATGCGCCAGCGGTAGTTGTAGAGGACGATGGCGGCGTAGTCGGGGTTCTTGAAGGCCTGGGCGGTGCGCGCGAAGGTGGCGTCGTCGAAGTTCCAGTTCGGCGAGACGAGCGTCCACACGTAGCGGCACAGCGCGATGCGCTGGTCCTCGTTCTCCATCGCCTTCTTGCCGCGGTCGCTGGCGAAGTACCACTGGTACCACCAGTTGTGCTCCACGGCCGGGGCGGCGGGTTCCAGCTGGGCCTTCACGTTGGTGATCAGGTAGCCGCTGGTGGAGACGAGCGCCTTGACGCGCTCCGGCCACAGGGCGGCGATGATGTCCGCGGTGCGCGAGCCCCAGTCGAAGCCGGCGAGGACCGCCTGGTGGATCTTGAGGGCGTCCATGAAGGCGATGATGTCCAGCGCGATGGCCGACTGCTCGGCGTTGCGCGGGGTGTGCCCGGACAGGAAGCGGGTGCTGCCGTGGCCGCGCAGGTACGGGACGAGGACGCGGTAGCCCTGGTCGGCGAGGAGCGGCCCGACGTCGACGAAGCTGTGGATGTCATAGGGCCAGCCGTGCAGCAGGAGGACCACCGGGCCGTGTGCGGGGCCCGCCTCGGCGTACCCGATGTCCAGGACGCCCGCCTTCACGTGCTTGAGCGAGCTGAACTCCGTATGGGTGCCGGGCGTGATGGTGGGCACCGTGGGAGCGGGAGAACCGCCTTCGGTGGGCTTCGAGGTGGCAGCGGACGCGCCGGTCTGGAGGCCGGACAGCGAGACCGCGGCGGCGCCGGTGCCCAGGCCGACGGCCTTGCTGAAGGTGCGCCTGTTGATCATGTGAGTCCCTCTCGTGCGTTTCCGGTGACCGGCCCGCGCCCGGGATGTCTCCCGCTCGCTTCGGCAAGTGGGATCACCGCACGGCTCATTGGTGTGATACGACCCTCGCACAACGCTCGTCACCTGTCAAACCGGTGACGGTTGGTGGGGCCGGGTGTGCGGGCCCCTGAGGAACGTGTCCACCATCGTGTCGGCCGCCTGCGCCGGACTCAGGTGTGACTGGGTGCGCGGAGCGAGGGTCACCAGCTCGACGGGCAGCGCTCCCGCCCACCGGCCGGCTGCGGTTGGCGGCGACCACGTTCTCGACGCACTGGTGCAGTGCGACGGGTGCGGGTGCCGCCCGCAGTTGCACGTCCGCGATGGCTCGCTGGATCGGTGGCGAGTATGCGTGCGCGCCGTTGGGGCGGTGGCCAGGTTGCGTGCGGCGTCGACTCGCGTGGCGAAAGAGTAGTCAGCAGCCTCAGTGAGGCCTATGAGTGTTGTAGTGCTGCGACTGTGTGCATCTAGTGTATGTAACTGCTACATTTAAGTGACGGTTTGGCTTGATGGACGGAAAAGGAACGCGCGTGATCATCTATGACCGGCTTTTCATCGGAGGCTCCTGGACCGAGCCGAGCGCCCCCCAACTGCTCGACATCACCTCGCCGCACGACAGGTCGGTGGTCGGCCGCGCCGCCCAGGCCCGGCCCGCGGACATCGACCGTGCGGTGGCCGCGGCGCGGGCCTCTTTCGAGACCGGTGAGTGGCGTCTCACCCCGCCCGCACAGCGGATCGCGGCCCTGCGCAGGTTCAACGCGCTCCGTGAGGAGAACGCCGAGAGGATCGCGCATCTGATCTCCCTGGAGAACGGCTCGGCCGGCTGGTTCACCCGCGCCGGACAGCCCGGGCTGACCCGGCAGGCCAACGCCTATCTCAAGGCGGCGGAGGAGTTCGGCTGGGAGGAGGCCCTGGCGCCCTCTGACCCGGCGTCCCCGGTGCGGAGCGTGGTGCGCCGGGAGGCGATCGGCGTCGTGGCCGCGGTGATCCCGTGGAACTCGCCGTTCTCCTCCGCCACCTCGAAGATCATCCCCGCCCTGGTCGCGGGCAACTCCGTGGTCCTCAAGGTGTCCCCGGAGAACTCGCTGAGCATGGGCTTTCTGGCCGAGCTGCTGGAGCGGGTCGGCCTGCCCGAGGGCGTGATCAGCGTGCTGCCCGCCGACCGGGAGACCAGCGAGCACCTGATCTCGCACCCACAGGTCGACAAGATCGCCTTCACCGGGTCGACGCGGGCCGGCCGCCGTATCGCCGCCATCGCGGGCGAGCAGCTTAAGCGGGTCAGTCTGGAGCTGGGCGGCAAGTCCGCGGCGATCATCCTGCCGGACGCCGACATCGAGAAGGCGGTCACGGGCCTGAAGTTCGGCTCCCTGCTCAACAACGGCGAGTCCTGCATCGCGCAGACCCGCATCCTGGCCCCGCGCGAGCGGTACGAGCAGGTCGTGACGGCGCTGAAGGAACTGGTCGAGTCGCTGAAGGTGGGCGATCCGGACGACCCCGACACCTTCATCGGCCCGATGATCCGCCCCGACCAGCAGCAGCGCGTACGCGACTACATCCGGCTCGGCATCGACGAGGGCGCCCGCCTCGTCACCGGCGGCCCGCAGGTCCCCGAGGGACTGGAGAAGGGCAACTACGTCACGCCCACCGTCTTCGCCGACGTCGACAACTCCATGCGGATCGCCCAGGAGGAGATCTTCGGTCCGGTCCTGGTCGTCATCGCGTACGACGAAGAGGAGGACGCCGTCCGCATCGCCAACGACTCCGAGTACGGCCTTTCCGGCGGCGTCTGGTCCGCCGACGAGGAACACGCCCTGGCCGTCGCCCGCCGCGTCCGCACCGGCACCGTCACGGTCAACGGCGCCTCCGTCGCCTTCGACGGTCCCTTCGGCGGCTTCAAGGCCAGCGGCGTGGGCCGCGAGTACGGTGCGGTCGGCCTCGGCACCTACACCGAGTACAAGACCATCACCGTCTGAACCCGCCGGGCGGCGTAGCCGCGTACATGGCCGGGCTCGACGGCCGGCGCAACCCTGCAGTACCACCCATGCCACGCGCCGTCTCCGGCTGCCTCCAGCCGGCGCAGCTCGTCAGCGGGCGATCGAGATCGTGAAGGGTGTGAATCCGGCGGACCGGATGACGTGCGGTACGAACAGGATCGCGGCTTGTGCGGCCCGGGCGGCCTGGTCGTGCTCCCCCTCTCGCTCGCACTGGCGTCGGCACCGGTGTACCTGTCGTGGCATGAGCGCTACGACACCGACCGCGCCCACGCGTGGCTGCGCGGGCTGGCGCGAACCACGCCGGCCAGGTGCGGAGCGTCGTAATCGGCGCCGTCCGGCCGCTGCACCCATACGTCCACGGTCCACGCGGCCACCCCGGGTCTGGACCTCACGCTTCCGTCACCGTCTTGACTGGTGACGCCAGGAGGGGCATGCTGATAGCCGTCCAGGCGACGAACAGAGGCGCGGTCCACGAAGTGGAGAATGGTCATGAAGAAGGAACTCACCATGGACGCCGCCGCGGCGGAGCTGCGTCACGCCCGGTTCGGCCGGCTCCCCGAGCGCATCCGCTTCGACCAGATGACCCAGGAGGTGAAGGCCGCCCCCGGCGGCCCTATGGACTCGTACACCCCCGAAGGCAGCTGGAAGTACTACTCGTGCCTGGCCCTCGACCTGGGCCTCTAGCCTCCCGGGTCGGCTGCTGAACCGGCGAAGCGCGCTAGGGTCGGCGACGTGCGCATGAACCTCGAGGAGCGGGTCCGGTCGGCTTTTCCGGCAGATGTGCCTGCGACAGACAGGCCGCGGCCCGCCGCAGGGCCTCGTTCTCCTGACGGCAGTATCGACGCTTGTCGTGGACGGATGCCTGAGTCGTCCTTGCCCGGAGGTTTCGTCAATGCGGTCGTTCGTGTCGGGGAGACGGTGCGCCGTCCGGCCTCGGCCCGCACGAAGTTCGTGGGTGATCTGCTGAGGTTGCTCGAAGCCAGTGGCTGGAGTGGTGCTCCGCGGTATCTCGGTGTGGATGACGAGGGCCGTGAAGTCCTCGGTTACCTCGATGGCCATGTGGCATGGGAGCCGCAGCAACCCGCCGCTGTGTCATGCGACGAGAGTCTGGTGACGGTCGCCCGCCTCGTGCGTGAATTCCACGACCTGACGGCCGGCACCCCACTGGTCGGCGACCAAGAGGTCGTGTGTCACAACGACCTGTCGCCCAAGAACACCGTCTATCGCCTGTCCAGTGGCGAGCTTCGCCCGACGGCGTTCATCGACTGGGACCTTGCTGCGCCTGGCGCGCGGATCCACGACATCGCTCATGTCTGCTGGCAGTACCTCGATCTGGGCCCTTCGGTCACCGACGTCGGCGAGGCAGCCCGGCGCATGAGGCTGATCGTCGACAACTACGAGTTGCTGGACCGGCACCGTCTCGTGTCCACGATCTTGTGGTGGCAGGACCGGTGCTGGCGGGGCATCGACAGGCAGGCCGACGCGGGTGACGTCGCCATGGCCCGGCTCCGTGACGCAGGGGCGGTGCGGCACGTTCGGGCGGCCCATCAGTGGGTTTCCGATCACCGGGCCGCATTGGAACGCTCCGTGCGGTGAGCGCGTGGGCAAGGGCCGCAGTCGGTCGCCGGCCCCTCCTCGGCCACGCCCCCGGCTGCTGCGCGCCCCCTCGCGTTCCTCACCTCGGGGCGGGCGGTCGCGGGTCCGCGGTCGTGTTCAGGCCGTCCAGGAGCATGTCGAGGCCGGCGATGAACTGGTCGCGATCGGCATGGTCGCGCAGGTACTCGGTGGTGTGCGTCAGGAAGGGGTATTCGGCCGGGTCGAGTTCTTCCCAGCGTCGGGCGGTCCGGGCGAGGAAGTCGTCGCGGCTGACGGTCGCGTCGTGGGTGATGCGCGGGGAGATGATCTGGGCGCTGACGCCCGTGATGTAGTAGGAGATCGCGGTGGAGACCGCGAAATGCCGCTCGGCCGGCAGCCCGGTGCGTGCGACCAGGGTGCCGATGCGGTCGAGCAGGCGCAGCGCGTTCGCCAGCGTGGGCGGTGCGGAGACGTGGGACGCCGCCCACGGGTGCCGGTCAAGGGCGTCGAAGACGGCGACGGCAAGCGCGCGCAGCCCGGAGCCGGCCTCTTCCTCAGGGCTCGGGCGCGTGACGAAGGCGTGCCCGAGCACCTGATCGGCGGCCAGGGCGACCAGCTCGTCCTTGTTCGACACGTGCCAGTACAGCGCGCCGGGGCCGGTGTTCAGCTCTTTGGCCAGCAGCCGGAAGGTGAGCCCCCGCTCGCCCAGCTCGTCCAGCAGTGAGACGGCCGCGCCGACGATCAGCTCTTGGGAGAGGGCGCCGGCACGCCCCCCGGTGGGTGCTCTTCCTCGCGTCCGCTGCATGACCTCATTTTGACACACCCTGGACCGGTGTTCCATATTCCTAATGGAACGCCGGTCCATATAGACGTCGGGCACGTCCGACGCTGCGCCTGCGGAAACGAGGAAGCCCATGAACACCAGCCACCATCCGATCGCCATCGTCGGCGCCGGCCTCGGCGGCCTGACTCTCGCCCGGGTCCTGCACGTCCACGGCATACCGGCGACGGTCTACGAGGCCGATCCCTCGGAGAGGTCCCGCACGCAGGGCGGCCAACTCGACATCCACGAGGCCGACGGACAGCGCGCGCTCGCCGAGGCCGGCCTCACCGAGGAGTTCCGCGCGATCATCCACGAAGGCGCCGAGGCGTCGCGCGTGCTCGACCAGGACGGCAAGCTGCTGTTCGACGCTCCCGACGACGGCGCGGGGCGGCGTCCCGAAGTGCTCCGCGGAGACCTGCGGCGGATCCTGCTCGACTCCCTGCCCGATCAGACGGTCCGGTGGGGACACAAGGTCACCGGGGTCCGGCCCCTCGGCGACGGCCGACACGAGCTGACCTTCACCGACGGCACGACCGCGACCACCGGTCTCCTCGTCGGCGCCGACGGCGCCTGGTCGAAGGTCCGCCCACTGCTCTCCGACGCCGAACCCCGGTACACCGGCACGACGTTCATCGACATCTACTTGCACGACGCCGACGAGCGGCACCCCGCGGCGGCCGAGGCGGTCGGTGCCGGCGCGATGTACGCACTGGCTCCGGGCAAGGGGATCATCGCGCACCGCGAGGCGGGGAACGTCCTGCACACGTACGTCGAACTGAACCGCTCCGCCGAGTGGATCGCCGCCATCGACTTCACCGACGCCGCCGCCTCGACCGCCCGGATCGCGGCCGAGTTCGACGGCTGGGCCCCGGAGCTCACCGCGCTGATCACCGACGGCGAGACCGCTCCGGTCGCCCGCCCGATTCACGCACTCCCGGACGGACACCGGTGGGAGCGCGTGCCCGGAGTGACGCTCCTCGGCGATGCCGGGCACCTGATGCCACCGTCCGGTGACGGCGCAAACCTGGCGATGTTCGACGGCGCCGAACTCGGCAAGGCGATCGCCGCTCACCCCCACGACGTCGAGGCGGCTCTCACTGCCTACGAGGAGGCGCTGTTCGCCCGAACCGAACCCTTCTACGCCGAGGCGCACGCCATGCTGAACCTCATGATCGGCGACAACGCACCGTCCGGATTCCTCGACCTCTTCACCGCCGCGGACCAGGCCGAGTGACGTCGACACCCGGCAGCCGAACCGCAGCAGACGAAGAAGAGGCCGACTTGAGCACATACGGGACCGATGACGGCGTGGGCTGGGCGCCGACGTGGACCCAGGCCATGACCGACTTCCGCGGTGAGGACGACGAGCCGCCCTTCGACGACGTCACCGTCCGCATGACCGTGCCCGCCGGCATCGGTGGCAGCCGCGTCCGGGTGGAGCTGTCCCATCTCTTCGGGGACGGCGCCGTTCGGATCGCACGCGGCGCCATCGGAGTCCGGGGCCGGTTCGTCGAGGTCTCCATCGACGGGCAGTCATCGATCGAGATCCCGGCCGGCACATCGCGGTGGACCGACCCGGTCGACCTGACCGTCAGCCACGGCGACGAGATCGTCGTCGATCTGTATCTGCCCGAGTTCACGCCCTACACGTCGGCGAACGGATTCACGTTCGACCGGTCCCTGCCGGGCGACTTCGTGGGATCACGGGCGTTGCCGCGCGAAGGATCGACGCCGGCGGAGGCCGACGAATCGCGCGCATTCCCTGCCATCGACACCGACACCGACACCGACACCGACACCGAACCCGAGCCCGACGGGACTGGTTGGTCCCTGCCTCCGGGAGGTCCTTTCCTGCGTACCATCGAGGTGGCCGGAGCCGAGGTGAAGGCGGTGGTCGTATGCCTCGGGGCGTCCAGCACGGCAATGGGGTGGCCGCAGTACACCGCAGCCCTGCTTCCCGCTGACGCCGGGATCGCCGTCGTCAATCGAGGAATCGCAGGGAACCGCATCCGACGCGACGCGCCATCGGCGACTCCGTCATGGGGACGGGCCGGTTTGTCCCGGTTCGATGAGGACGTGCTCGGAACCCACGGCGTGACGCACCTGGTGATCTCCTACAACAGCAACGACTGGTGCCTTCCCGGCAGGGTGACGCCGCTGGACGAGATGCCGACCCTCGCCCAGCTGATCGACGGCTACCGAGAGCTCATCGACCGGGCCCGGACGGCAGGGCTCGCCGTGCTTCTCACCACCGTCACCCCGCTTGGCCCCGATCTCGCGGTCGACCTCGGCCGAGAAGACTTCCGCCTTGCGGTCAACGAATGGATCCGCACGTCTGGGCACGAGTTCGTCGACTTCGACGCAGCGATCCGCTCCGAAGCCGACCCTTCCCTCCTCGAAGGCGAATACGCCGCCCCCGACCACACCCATCCCAATGTCAACGGGTCGAAGCGCCTCGCACGGGTGATGGCTGAAGCTCTGGCCCGGTTGCGGCTCTGACCTGTAGGGCTTGGCTGTGGTGCGTACCGGGGGTCAGGGCTGGTCGCCCACGAGAGCGACGGCGCGCGTCTCGGGAACTCCCAGCATCAGCAGGCTCGTGATCGTCGCTGCTCGGGCGCCGAGGGTCCCGTTCGACAGGTCGCTGTCCGCGATGGCGAACACCACGCCGTAGGCGACCTGGCTCAAAATGCCCGCCGGCAGGTGCTGTGCGAACACCTCGGTGTCCTGGCCGCGTTTCACGAGGTCGGCGAGGAGCTCGTCGACCGGCCCGAGCAGACCGTGGATCGCCTCGCCGTACTCGCCACGGCGCAGCGCCAGCAGCACTCGGTACCGGTGCGCGACCGGCCAGAGGCGGGCGATGAATTCGACCCACGTCGCATCCGCTTCCGCGTCGGAGGCGTTGACTTCGGTGAGCACGGCTGTCATCTCGGCGACGGCGCGTTCCGTGAGTGTCCGCACCAGGTCGAGGCGGGAGGGGAAGTGGTCGTAGACCGTGCGACGGACGACTCCGGCGGTGGTAGCGATCTCGCCCATTCCGGCGTCGGGGTTCTCGCCCAGCACATCGAGGGCGACGTCGAGGATGCGATCGCGCGTCTCGATCATCGAGCGCACCCGGGAGGACTTGGTGGACACGGCGTCAGTATTGCACACCGGTGTACAGTGAGATTGACTGTACAGCAGTGTGCAGTGAAGAGCTGCGCTGCCCTTCGAAGCTCACGAGAAGAGAAGAAGGCCATGACCGCACCGACGCCACCCGCCTCGGCCCCCCTCCGCCCGTTCACCGTCTCGGTCCCGGAATCGGCGATCGACGACCTCAAGCAGCGACTGTCCAGAACTCGATGGCCGGATCCGGAGACTGTGGGCGACTGGTCGCAGGGGGTTCGCGTGGAGAACGCCAGATCTCTGGTCGAGCACTGGGAGCGCGGCTACGACTGGCGGCGCTTCGAGTCCGAGCTCAATCGCTTCCCCCAGTTCCTGACCGAGATCGATGGGCTGGACATCCACTTCATCCACGTCAGGTCCAAGAACCCCCACGCGATGCCGCTGATCCTCACGCACGGATGGCCGGGCTCGATCGTCGAGTTCCTGAAGCTGATCGGCCCGCTGACCGATCCGGCTTCGTTCGGAGGAGACGCCGCCGATGCGTTCGACGTCGTCGTCCCGTCGCTCCCCGGGTTCGGGTTCTCCCAGAAACCCACGGAGACCGGATGGACCGTATCGCGCATCGCACGCGCATGGGCGGAGCTGATGAAGCGACTCGGTTACACGAGATGGGCCGCGCAGGGCGGCGATTGGGGTGCCGTCGTCACCACCGCCCTCGGGGCCATGCAACCTGCGGGGCTTCTCGGAATTCATCTGAACACCCAGTACGCCTTTCCCGCACGGATCCCCGACACCCTGTCGCCCGAACAGCGCCACGCCGTGGAGACCCTCGCCCTCTACACCGGCGAACTCGGTGGGTCGAACCATCTTCAGGGCACCAAGCCGGAGACCGTCGGATTCGCCCTGGCGGACTCTCCCGCCGGCCAGGCGGCCTGGATCTACGAGAAGTTCCAGTCCAAGACCGACAACCACGGGCTCGCCGAGGACGCTCTCGGCGTCGACGACATGCTCGACGCGATATCCCTCTACTGGTTCACCAACAGCGCAGCGTCGTCCGCCCGCATCTACTGGGAGAACAGGTCGCTCACCTTCGCCGGCCCGAAGGTGACGCTTCCGGTCGCGGTGACCGTCTTCCCGAGGGACATCCCACGCGTGCCACGTAGCTGGATCGAAGACACCTACAGCAATCTGATCCACTACGGCGAGGCCGACAAGGGCGGCCACTTCGCGGCCCTGGAACAGCCCGAGATCCTGGTCAGCGAAATCCGCACCGGCCTGCGCACCCTCCGCTCCTGACACCGACGCGCAAGCTCAGCGGGCACCAGGGACCACACGTGGACGTTCACCGGCGCTCGTCCACGCCTGGTGGCTACGGGTGGAGCTTCTCGCCCTTCGCCAGCATCGCCACGTACGTCTCGATCCGGCGCGCCCGAGTCTCGGCCTTCTTGGCGTCCTGGATCCGGTACAGGATCGCGTAGCGGTTCTGCCGGTCGAGTGTCTCGAAGAACTCCGCAGCGGCCGGTTCGGCGGTCAGGGCCGCCGCGAGGTCGTCCGGCACCGTGGCCGTCTTCGCCCCGTCGTAGGCGGCCTCCCAGCGGCCGTCCGCCTTGGCGCGGTCGACCTCGGCCTGCCCCGGCGGACGCATCCGGCCCTGTTCGATCAGGGAGGTGGCCTTGTCCCGGTTGATCTTCGACCACTTGCTGCGCGGCTTGCGCGGGGTGAACCGCTGGAGCCACCACTGGTCGTCGAACCTGGCCTTCTGGCCGTCGATCCAGCCGTAGCAGAGGGCCACGTCGAGCGCCTGGGCGTAGTCCAGCGCGACGATTCCGGGGCCCTTCTTGCGAAGCTTGAGCCACACGCCGGGCGAGACGGCGTGGTTCTCGCCTAGCCATTCCTGGAACGCCTCGGCGGATTCGAACGCGACGATCTCCAAGTCCTGATTCACCCCCGCAGCGAACCACATCCGGGTGGCCGCTGTGCGCCCTTCGCGCGGCGGAACACCCACAAGCACGTCGGGGCCGCGCAGGCGCTGCGGTGGTCGGCGCCACCGGCCGGGGCAGGCCGGGGCAGGCCGGTCCGTTCCTCACGGGCCGGACGTCACGGCACCCGTCGACGCTTCCCAGCCCCGGCTCCCCCGTCATCGGCCGACCGCGGAGACTTTCGTCTCCCGCGCTCGCAGCAGACTGACACGGGAAACGCGTCGGCCGACGAGCGGGACGCCCACCATCCGTCGGCGACGCCCCGATCGCCTCTCCGGCGCCAGCGGCCTCCTCGTCAGCCGATGCAGAGGACGAGCAGGCAGAGCTGTGAGGATGAGGTCGCGGCCGGGGCGGGGTTCGCCGGCGACGCCGGTGTGCTGCCGGCGGCGGGCGCGGCCGGGGTGGGGGTGGCCGCCGGTGCCGAGGAAGCGGCGGAGGAACCGGACGTGGACGTGCCGGACGCGGTGGACGTGCCGGACCTGCCCGACGTGCCGGACGTGGTAGCGGACTGCGCCTGTGCGGCGGACGCCGTCGTGGGCCGCGCTGAGGCGGCGCTGTCCTGACGGTGTGCTCCCGCGGCCCGCGGCACACCCGTGGTCTGCTCCTGCGGTGTGTTCGCCGTGACCGGACGGGCGTCCGTCGTGCGGTCCGGGGCACGGTGCCTGCCGGTCGGGGCCGGTGTCGCGGCGGGGGGCTCGGTGGGCTCGGCGGCCTGGCCGTCCACGGCTCCCATGGGCGAGTTGTCGGGGGCGGTGGCCGCCTGCGCGCGGCTCGTGGTGTGCCCGTTCATGGAGGCGACCGTGAGACCGCCGCCGACCAGGGCGACTGCGGTGGCCACCACGGCCCGGCGCTGGTTCTTCTTCCAGCGGGCCCGCTGACGGCGCCGCGCCGCCCGGCCGAGCGACGCGTTCGCAGCGGAGGAGGCGGCGTCCGGACCGTCGTACGGTTCCTCCGTCGTCTCGCCGGTCGTCCTCTCGGTCGTCTCCTCGATGTGCGTGTCCTCGCTGTCGTGCCAGGTGTCCTCGGCACGCGACTGCCAGGCCGACGTACCGGCGGCCACCGGAGCCGCCGCGGTGCCGCGGGGAGCGATGTCCGGGGCGTACGCGCCGCATCCGGGGCACACCAGGGCGCCGTTGAGGTGCCGACGGCACAAGGTGCAGTAGTCCATCCGCGGTCTTCCTGACTCGACTGCGCCGACGGCGGGTGGGCCGCGGCCTGGTCTCGTTCGCACGTGGGATCGAACGGCCAGAACGCTAGCGAGCCTTTGGCCAGGCAGTGTGCAGCCTGTGTGGTGCTTCTGCGCAGATGCCGTCCGGACTGTGCGGACACGAACGTTTCGCGGCCTGCCGGGAGCTCAGTTCGAGGGGGCGGCGGCTTCGTCCGGCGGTGGCGCGGTCGAGGCGCGGACCACGAGGTCGACCGGTGGCCCGCTCGCCGACAGGGGGTCCGCCGCCGGGTTCTCGATGGCGTGCACCAGACGTTTCAGGCCTTCCTGCGCCACCGCGTCGAAGGGCTGACGCACCGTGGTGAGCGGGGGAGTCACATAGGCGGCGACCGGGATGTCGTCGAAGCCGACCACGCTGACGTCCTCCGGCACCCGCCGCCCCGCCTCCGCCAGGGCCCGGATCAGGCCGATCGCCATGTCGTCGTTGGCGGCGAAGACAGCGGTGACCGTGTCGTCCGCGGCGAGCGTCCGGCCCGCCGCGTACCCGGACGCGGCCGACCAGTCGCCCGTGACGACCGGGGGCACGGTCCTGCCCTGGGCGGTCAGGGCGGCCCGCCACCCCTCCAGCCGGTACCGCGCCGCGTACCAGCGCTGCGGACCGGCGAGGTGGTGGACCGTCAGGTGCCCCAGGGACAGCAGGTGCTCGGTCGCCGTGTGGGCCATCAGGTCGGCGCCGTCGCCCGCGGTCAGCACGGTGGGCGCGGTGACCGGCGGCGGCGCGCCGATCACGAGCACCGGGACGTCGACCCGCAGCGAGGTGTCCTCGCCGTCCCGCTGCTCGTCGATGGGTTCGGAGATGACGATGCCGTCCACGCCCTGGTCCAGGAGCGAGTCCACGGCGCCGGAGAGGCCCGCCGGGTCGCCCTCCACCGTGTTGACCACGCGCAGCGCGTAGCCGGTGTCCCGGACGACCCGCTCGACGCCCATGAGCAGCGAGGCGGGCCCGTACAGGGCGGTGCCGAGGGTCACCACGCCGATCGAGCGGGTGCGTCCGGACGCCAGAGCCCGGGCGGCGTTGTTGCGCCGGTAGCCGAGTTGTTCGGCGGCGTGGAGAACACGACGGCGTACGTCGTCGGAGACGTACGGCTCGTCGTTGAAGACCCGGGACACGGTCTTCTGGGAGACGCCGGCGAGCCGGGCCACGTCGACACTGCGAGGAGCGGCACCGATCCTGCCGCGTCCCGTCTCTGGTGGCATGACTTCTCCCGTGGGCGCTCGGTCGACGGCAATCATGTCACAGGCGACTCCACGCTGACTGCGCTGTCATGCGCTCGTCCGCGGGAACGGCGGCGACGGGGCCGCCCTGCCCGCCTCGGGACACTCACCCGCACGCACGGGCCTGGTCCGCCCTCATCACGACAGGGGTGAGCGCTTCCAGCCCCAGGCGGTGAGCATGCCGGCGGAGAGCGCGGCGCACTCGTCGGAGGCCAGGTAGCGGATCGCCGTGTCGACGGCCGCGTCGTCCACCAGGCCGGTGGCCACCATCGCCGACCGGCTCCGCTCCCAGGTGTCCGCCCAGAAACGGCTGAGGGGACTGCCCGGCAGCAGTGGCGGCACGTGCAGTTCGGCGGCGACCGGCAGCAGCCCGGCCCCGCGCAGCAGCCGTGGGTACGAGGGCACCCACGAGACGTCCGTGCCGATGGTCGCCCGCAGCCCCTGCCACATCGCCCGCATCGCGACGGTGTACGGCGTGTCCGGCGTTCGGTCGTTCGTCACGTCGACGGCGTCGCTGAGCACCAGCACGCCGCCGGGCTCGACCAGTTCGGCCAGCGTCGTGATCAGACGTTCGTGCTGGCCCAGGTGCATCAGCACGAACCTGGCGTGCACGAGCCGGAACCGGCCGCGGACGGCGTGCGCGGCGGTGATGTCGGTCTCCAGCACGTCGAGCCCGGGCCGCTCGGGAAGGAACCGCACGTCGCGGTCGACGGCGAGCACGCTCTCCACCCCGGCCTCGTCGAGCAGCCGGCGGGCGACCGTGCCGGTGCCGGCGCCCACGTCGAGGCAGCGCCACCCGGGGCCGGCCCCGAGCGCTCGCAGCCGTGCCATGGTGATGTCGTCGTAGGCGAGGGCCCCGAAGTCGATGCGCTCGCCCTCACCCGCCTGCTCGGGCCGGAAGACCGCCTCGCCGTAGCGTCCGCCGCCCGGGCCGCCGGTCATGCCGCCGCCGGCGTGACACGGAGGGAGTGGGGGAGGGGGAGGAGCGGGTCGTCGAAGCGTTGCATGGCCGGACCTCTTCACGCGGGGGCGGTGCCGGGCGGCCCGTCCCGGGACCGCCGCCGTTCCCTGGATCCTGCACCGCCGACCTCCCACACCCCTCAGGCGCGCCGCACCTGAGCCGATCGGGCCAACGGTCGCGTGCTCAGGTGGCTGAGCGACGGGGGCGGGCGAGCCGCGAGGGAGGTCGAGCGGTGGGGGCGGGCGATGACGGTTGCGCGGTCGGAGCGGTCGAGCCGCGAGGGCGGTCGAGGCGTGGACGCGGCCAAGCCGCCGGACGGGCAGGGGCCGAAGGGGTCGGCCGCGCTCGGCGGACGAGGGACAGCTGCGACTTCCCGCGCGCGTCCGCCCGTGCCCCGCACCCACCACTCCCGCCGTACCCCCTGCCCTCCGCGTCGGCACCCGTCCGGCGAACCGGCCCCGGCCGAGGGGACGAGGCCTCCCGGTGGGCGTCCGCCACCCGCCGGCGTGGGGAGCCGTGGCCGCGTGCGGCGGCCGGGGTGGGACCGTCGCTCCCGCGCCGTACAGTGCGGAGGGTTCCCGTACCGCGTGTCCGCATCCCTCGCCGAGAGAGCAGGAGTCACGACGATGACGCACGTCGCCGACAGCCCCGACGCCCCGATGTACGGCTTCGTCGGACTCGGTGTGATGGGGCAGCCCATGGCGCTCAACCTCGCCCGGGCCGGAACCCCCCTCGTCGTCTGGAACCGGACGCCGGCACGGGCGGAGCCGCTGCGGGCGGCCGGGGCGCTGGTCGCGGCGAGCGTCGAGGAAGTCTTCGCCCGGGCGCATGCCGTGATCGTCATGCTCCTCGACGAGGCGGTGACGGACACGGTTCTGGGCCGGGGCGGACCGGGGTTCGAGAAGCTCGTCGCCGACCGGGTCGTGGTGTCGACGGGATCGACGTCCCCCGAGTACGCGCGCGGCCTCGCCGCCGACGTCCGGGCCGCGGGCGGCCGGTTCGTCGAGGCGCCGGTGTCCGGATCGCGCAAGCCCGCCGAGGCGGGCGAACTGGTCGCGATGCTCGGCGGCGACGCGGACACCGTGGCGCAGGTGCGGCCGCTGCTCGCGCCGATGTGCCGGGAGGTCGTCCACTGCGGCCCGGCCGGCTCCGGGGTGCTGATGAAACTGGCCGTCAACCTGTACCTGACCACGACGATCGCGGCGCTGGCGGAGTCCGTGCACTTCGCCCAGCGGCAGGGCCTGGACCTGGAGACCTTCCGGTCCGTGGTCGACTCAGGCCAGCTGGGCAGCGGGGTGACCCGGGTCAAGGTGCCGATGCTCGCCGCCCACGACTTCACCGTGCAGGCGGCCACCGCCGACGCCTACGCCAGCACCCGGCTCATCGCCGACGCCGCCCGCGCGGCCGGCCTCGCCACGCCGCTGCTCGACCTGAGCGGCGACCTGTACGGCGAGAGCGTACGGCTGGGCAACGGCCGCCTCGACATGTCCTCGGTGCTCACCGCGATCGAGGCCCGCACGGACGCCGCGGCGGCGCGGTCGGCCGACGGGACGGGCCGAGCACCGGCCCGTCCTCCTCAGGGCCGGTAGACCATGCCCGGCTGCGGCTCGGCGGGGGCCAGCAGCTGCGACACCGTGACGATGGTGTAGCCGCGTGCTTCGAGCGCCTCGATGATCCCCGGGACGGCGGGCACGGTCCCCTTGTGCAGGTCGTGCAGCAGGATGATGCCGTCGCGGTGGGTCTGGTCCAGCACCCTCCTGGTGATCAGGGCCGAGTCGGTCGTCTCGTAGTCCTTGGCCGTGACGCTCCACAGCACCTGCGCCAGTCCCAGCTCCCGGCAGACCTTCGCCACCTTGCGGTTGGTGCGGCCCTGCGGGGGACGCATGAGCACGGGCCTGGTGCCGGTGATCCGCTGGATGGCGTCCTGGGTGCGGGTCAGCTCCCGGCGGGCGTCTGCCTCGGTGATCTCCGTGAGCCTCGGATGGGTCCAGGTGTGGTTGCCGATCTCGTGCCCCTCGGCCGCCATCCGGCGCAGGATGCCCGGGTACTTCGCGATGTGGCCCCTGCCCTGCACGAAGAACGTCGCGTGCAGGTGGTGCTGGGCGAGGATGTCCAGCAGTCTCGGGGTCGTCGGGCTGGGACCGCCGTCGAAGCTGAGGGCCACGCACTTCGCCTTGCGGCAGTCGACGGCGCTCCGCACCGTTCCCCTCGCCTTGTCGCGGGCGGCGCGTGGTGAGGTGTGGTCGTAGGTCGTGACCGTGAGGGCCAGGGTCAGCGCGACGGCCAGGGCGGTGGCCACCGCCGTCACGGCGGCGACGATGATGCGTCTCTTGCGGGTGGTGACGGGCATGGGAACCTTTCTCGCGGGGAGTTGCGGCGTTACCGGGCGCGGGTCAGGACCGGCTGCGCGCCCAGGTCCCCTACCCGCGCGTCGAGCGTCAGACGATGCCGCAGCAGGCGCCCGAGCGGGCGCTCCACCACGGTGTGGACGAGCAGGGACAGCCCCAGCACGCACACGACCGACACCGCCATCGAAGGCAGCGGCCCCAGCTTCGGAAAAGCCCGGATCAGGCCTTTGGCCAAGGGAATTCCGATGCTCTGGTGGACGAGGTAGAAGGGGTAGGTGAGTCCGCCCGCGGTGACCAGCGGACGCCATCGCAGTCTCGCCAAGGGGCCTTGGACACCGGCCAGTGCCAGCAGCCCGAGGCAGACCGTGAGCACGGCCGCGCACACGGCCCAGGAAGGGCGGCTCTCACCCGCAGGCACGGTGGCGTGGTCGGCCACCCGGATGTCGAGCACGGTGAGTGCGTAGGCCCAGGCGAAGCCCAGCAGCAGCCAGAGCAGGAGGCTCTGCCCGAACCTGTGCATGAGGTACAGGACGATTCCGGCGACGAACAGGCCGGTGTAGCGGGGCAGGACGAATTCGTCGAGCAGCGGTGAGTGCAGTTCGAGGGCGACGACACCGGCCATGAGCCAGGCCGCGCAGCAGGCCACCACCCGCCGGTACGACAGCCCGAAGACGAGCAGCACGGCCATCAGCAGGTAGAAGCGGGCCTCCACCCACAGCGTCCAGCTGACCCCGTCGACCAGGTCGAGCCCCAGGGGCCCCGGAGCCATCGTCAGGTTTCCGACGACGGTGCGGGGGTCGACCCGGGTGGCGGCGGGCCAGTGACCCAGCCGTGAGACGAGGACGAGCCCGACGACGAGGAGCACCGCGCACCAGTAGGCCGGGAAGAGCCGTGCCACGCGGGAGACGGCGAACTGTCCCGGAGTCCGTTCCCAGCAGCTCATGCAGATGACGAACCCGCTGATGGCGAAGAAGAACTCGACCCCGAGCCAGCCGTAGCGGCTGATCTCGTGCAGGAACGGTGCGAGGTCACGGAGTTCGGTGCGTCCCCAGAAGCGCGGGGTGGGCGTTCCGAGGAAGTGGTACGCGGCCACCATGAGGGCCGCGACCAGGCGGAGCCCGTCCACCGCGGCCAGCCGGGCCGGCCCGTTCGGCCGCGGTTCGGCGGACGGTCCTCCGGCGGGTATGTCGGACGGCATGGCGAAGCGACCTCCGTGCGCAAGGTGACCCCCGTCGGGGGGGGAAGTGAAGGGAAGAAGCGGCCGGCCGGCGCCGCGGTCAGACGCGGCGGCGCAGGAGCAGCACGGTGGCGACCGTGAGCAGCACGGCCAGGCCGCCCAGGACGGCGGTGTCGGTCCACTGGAACGCCCAGTAGTCACCGGCCGGATTGGCCTCGTAGAAGCGGGCGACGTACCCGTGCGCGGCCATGCACTCCCTGAGCTGGGAGCCCGACGGATAGGGGCAGTTCAGCACGTCGTCGTGGCGGCCGGAGGCGGTGATCAGGCCGTAGGTGCCGGTCGACCACTTCTCGCCCATCGGTGCCTTGGGGACGCTGCCGGTGCTGACGTAGGTGTGCGGCGGGACCAGCAGCCGGGTCCGGTGCGTCCACTCCAGCAGGAGCGTCGTCGCGCCCGTCACCAGCAGGGTCAGGCCCATCGCCGCCAGTACCCGGCGGGCCAGCAGGCCGAGCAGGGTGCCGGCCGCCAGGCCGAACAGGGCGGCCGCCACGACGCGGGGGCCCGAGCCGCCCAGGGCCGTGTCGTCGTACCAGAACAGTCCGTAGCTCCGGTCGGCGGCCGGCCGCCACCACCAGGCGAACACCCCCGCCAGCAGGCCGGACAGGGCCGTCGTGGTCACCGCGGCCAGCGCGAACCGGGAGGTGAACCACTGGCCCCGGCTCACACCCTGGGCGAGGATCATGCGGTGGGTGCCGAGTTCCCGGTCGCGGCCCAGCAAGGGGGCGCCCCAGAAGACGCCGATGACGACGGGCAGCGCGATGTTCAGCGCCCCGAGGTACTGCAGCGGCTCGACGTCCAGCAGCAGGGGCAGGCCGGTGCCGGAGCGGGTGCAGTACAGCGGCCCGGTGGGGCAGTGGTCGAACAGGCCGCTGTGCAGGGCGTCCAGCATGCCCGAGCGGTAGTACGAGGCGATCGCCGCGGCGACCACCAGCGCGGCCGCGCCGATGCCGGCCGGCATGCGGTGCTGGCGCCATGCGAGCCAGAGGGAGCCCTTCACGCGGCCGCCCCCGTCCGTGCGGCGGGAGCGGCGGCGGGGAACCCCGGTGCGCCGGACCGGAGGTAGCCGACCAGGACGTCCGCCAGAGCGGGGCGTGCGACGTGCCAGTCACCGCGCACCGGTCCGTGCTGCCGTATCAGGGTGGTCAGTTGTCTGCCGCCGGTACGGCTGTGCACGACGGTGTGCTGTGCGGCCAGGGCGTCGGCCTGGCCGGCGGGCCCGGTCAGCACGGCGTGGCTGTGGCGCAGCGCGTCGGCGTCCTCGCACAGCTCGACGCGACCGTCCCGCAGGACCAGGACCCAGTCGCAGGTCTCCTCCAGTTCCGGCAGGACGTGCGAGGACAACACGATGTCCGTGGCGTGCTCGGCGGCCTCGACCATCAGTTCGGCCATGATCTCGCCGCGTGCCACCGGGTCGAGGTCGGCCAACGGCTCGTCGAGGAGCAGGAGCCGGGGCCGTTTGCCCAGGGCCAGGGCGAGCGCGACGCGCGTGCGACGGCCGGGGGACAGTTCGCCGACCCGGGCGTGGAACGGGATGCCGCCCTCGCGGACGATCCGCTCGGCGGTCGCCCGGTCCCACGTGGAGTTCAGCTTCTCGCCCATCAGCAGGGTGTCCGCCACGGTGAGGCGCGGGTAGAGCGGCTTGTCCTGGGTGAGCAGCGCGACCCGGGCGCGGGACTCGGCCGTACCGGGAACGGTGCCCATGACCCGGAGTTCCCCGGCGCCGGGGCGCAGCAGGCCGCCGGCCAGGTGCAGCAGGGTGCTCTTGCCGGCGCCGTTGCGTCCGACGAGTGCGGTGACCCGGCCGCGGGGCACCGTGAACTCGCAGTCCCGCAGGGCCCATGCGCCCCGTCTGCGGTACCGCAGCCCCAGTCCCGTGGCGCACAGCGCGGCCGAGGCGTCAGGCCCGGTCATGCGTCCTCCTTCTCCTGCCGGCCCCGGTGGTCCGGGGCCGTGCCGTCGTGCTGGTCGTCGTAGGCGTCCAGGGCGGCCGTGACCAGGGCGAGGACATCGGCCCGCTCCAGCCCCGCCGCCCGGGCGCGGGTCACCCAAGCGGTGGCCTCGCGGCGCAGCGGCGAGTCGTCCGCCGCGTCGGGCCGGGCGAGTGACCGCGTCACGAAGGTCCCGAGACCGCGGCGCAGTTCGACCAGGCCGGCCTGCTCCAGGTCGCGGTAGGCGCGCAGCACGGTGTTGGGGTTGATGGCGGTGGCCGCCACCACCTCCTTGGCCGTGGGCAGCTTGTCGCCGACCCGCAGGGTGCCCATCCTGAGCGCCCGTTCGGTCTGCTCGACGATCTGCACGTAGGCCGGTACACCGCTGCCACGGTCGATCCGGTAGTCGATCAACGTCGCCTTCCTCGGCTCCATCATGCTTGTGCTAATGAATTAATGGAAGCATGGTGGAGGCGGGGCGGCACTGTCAAACCCCGAGGGGAGGGTGAAGTCCCCGGGGCCGGCGCGTAACGTGCGGGGGTGTGAAGATCTCGGTCTCCTCGGACATGGACGAACCCGTCGCCCGCCTCCTCGTCGAGGAGGTGCGCCGTCGCGGCCACCAGGTGCGCGCGTACGGCGCGCTGGACCCGGGGGCCGATCCCCAGTGGGCGGTCTGCTCGGAGGCCGCCGCCCGCGACGTGGCCACCGGTGCCGCGGACCAGGCGGTCGTCTGCTGCTGGACCGGTACGGGTGCCTCGATCGCCGCGAACAAGGTCCCGGGGGTGCGCGCGGCCCTGTGCGCCGACGCCTACACCGCCGACGGCGCCCGGCGCTGGAACGACGCCAACGTGCTCGCCCTGAGCCTGCGGCTGACCTCGCAGCCGGTGCTCAAGGAGATCCTCGACGCCTGGTTCGCGGCCACGCCGAGCCAGGACGCCGAGGACCTCGGGAACGTGGCCCACGTCGGACGTCTCGACGCGGGCCGGGGGACCGCGGGGGAGTAGCGGGCCCGCTCAGTGGGCGCCGAGCCCGCCGCCGCCGAACGAGCCGCTGGAACCCTTGCTCCAGCGTGGCCGGTCCTTCGACGCGCTCGGCCTGGTCTGCTGGTTGCCCAGTTCGTACGGGGTGAGCGGACGGCCGCCCTTGGGGATCTGCGGGATCTCCTCCGACTCGCGGTTCTCCAGGATCTCGTGCACCGCGCCCTCCGGTGGCAGCTTCGGCTGCTCCTCGGGGCGCGGCCGGTCCGACTCGTGGTACTTGACCCGGTTGCCCAGCCAGAAGCCGCCGGCCAGCATCGCCAGCACGGCCACGGCCACCAGGAAGAGCGCGAGACTCATCAGGCCGCTGGGAGCGGCCAGCTGCTGCATCGATACCGTACTCATAGCAAGGAGATACCCATCCAGACTGGTGCGAACCGGGCGTGATGGGTGACTGATCGTGCGCGGTCCGCGACGCCGTGGCGAGCTCCCGGCCCGGCCAATGGCACCATGGCCGCCCGCCGCCCGGCGGTGCCGTTGCCGCCCGGTGATGCCGTGGCCGGCCGGAACCGCTGGGTGCCTGGGTGTTTGCCGCGCCGCCCGCCCGGCTACCCGGCCCGGGTGACACAGCAGACTTCCCAGCAGGAGCTGTACCGATTCCTGGAGGACCGGTTCGCGTGCGCGCAGGCCTGTGCGGAATGCGCCCGGGCGTGCGCGCTGCGTGCCGGCGTACTCGACCCGGGCGGGGCCGCCCAGGCGGAACAGGTGCGCCGCAAGGGCATCATGTGCGCCGAGGTGTGCGACGCGACCTGCCGGGCGCTGACGGAGGAGACCGGCAGGGACGAGACCGGCCTGCGCGTCCAGCTCGAGTGGTGCCGGGCGATCTGCCTCGAGTGCGCCCAGGCCTTCGACACCCAGCCCGGGGCCGAGAAGGGTGCGGACGCCTGCCGGGCGTGCGCCAGAGCGTGCACGGAGTTCCTCGCGGTGCTCGGCTGACCGCCGCCGGGTGAGAGGCGGCCGCACCGCCATTCCCTATTTCTGGAACACGTTCTACGGTGTGCGCCGTCAGGACCACCCGTCGGGAGCCTGGAGGCGCCGTGCACCTCGACCACACGCCCGAGCAGCAGCGGCTGCGCACCGAACTGCGCGCCTACTTCGCCGGCCTGGTGCCGGACAACGCGTACGCCCGCTACGCCGACCCGGCCGCGCAGAAACGCTTCTACCGCGAGACCCTCCGGCGGCTCGGCGCGGACGGCTGGCTCGGCGTGGGCTGGCCCGAGGAGTACGGGGGGCGCGGACTGACCGCGATGGAACAGTTCATCTTCTTCGACGAGGCCGCCCAGGCGGGCGTCCCGCTCCCCCTGATGGCGCTCAACACCGTCGGCCCCACGATCATGCAGTTCGGCACCGAGGAGCAGAAGTCGTACTTCCTGCCCCGCATCCTCTCCGGTGAGATCGACTTCGCCATCGGCTACAGCGAGCCCGACGCCGGCACCGACCTCGCGGCCCTGCGGACGAGGGCCGTCCGGGACGGCGACGAGTACGTCGTCGACGGCCAGAAGATCTGGACCACCAACGGCGACACCGCCGACTGGGTCTGGCTCGCCACCCGCACCGACCCCGAGGCCCCGCCCCACAAGGGCATCACCATGCTCCTGGTGCCGACCACCGACCCCGGCTACTCCTGCACCCTCATCAACACCCTCGCCTCCCACGACACGACGGCCAGCTACTACGAGAGCATCCGCGTCCCCGTCTCCCGCCGGGTCGGCGAGGAGAACCAGGGCTGGCGACTCATCACCAACCAGCTCAACCACGAGCGCGTCACCCTCGCCGCACACGGCACCATGGCCATCCGCGCCCTGCGCGACGTGCAGCGCTGGGCCATGGAGACCAAGCTCGCCGACGGCCGCCGGGTCGTCGACCTGCCCTGGGTGCGCCGCCGCCTCGCGCAGACGCACACCCGCCTCGACGCCATGAAGCTCCTCAACTGGCAGATGGTCAGCGCCGTCCAGGACGGCACCCTCACCCCGCAGGACGCCTCCGCGGTCAAGGTCTACGGCTCCGAGGCCCGCCGAGACGCCTACGCCTGGCTCATGGAGATTGCCGGCGCGGCGGGCCCGCTGAAGGAGGGCTCGGCCGGCGCGGTCCTCCACGGCGACCTGGAACGCGGCTACCGCTCGGCGGTCATCTTCACCTTCGGCGGCGGCAACAACGAGATCCAGCGCGAGATCATCTCCTGGATCGGACTGGGGATGCCGCGGGTTCGGCGATAGCTCGCTGTGACCACAGACGGTAGTTGTCACATACCGAGGATAGTTGGCACCGTGATTCTGTGGGATCAGGATGACGGCCGAGCCGTGATGCGGCAGTTGGCACTTCGCCGCGAGCACTGGAAACGCCGTCGACTGCGACTTCGCGGCGATGGCGGCTCCAACTCAAGATCGAGAACTTGCCGCCTGCCAGGCTGAAGTTCTCCGCTGGCGCCGCGTCCGAGGTTGCCCGTGGGCGTACACCATCGGCAGCGGCCGTTCTGGCGGGGATCTTGGAGATGCCGTTCGCGGACTCGAGGGCGGTGGATGACTGAGCCCTGCTGCCCTCTCGTCAGGTGACGTCCTCGAAGCGGGTGTGCGCATCGATCAGTTGGTGCAGGGGGCGGGCCGGCTCGCGATAGCGCGGCAACGTGGGCGGGCCCCATCCCTGGTAGGGCGGCAGCTCCGGCTTGGCACCGGCCGGGCGGGCGATCTCCTTGGGCTCGACAGCGACGATGTAGGACCAGCCGCGTTCCTCCAGGGCCAGGCGGAAGCAGACACTGCGGCCGTAACCGCAGTCGGCCACAATCACCGGCACCGACGGAAGCCAACCCGCCAGCCTCTCCAGCAGCCCCAGGGTCAGGCGGGGCTTGGGCACATGCCCCACCTCATCGGGCACGCCCGCAGCCGTGCGACGCCGGGTGTCGTGCGCCCGTTCCTCGGGTAGGAACAATTCCCATTCCAGTGGGCAGGAGGCGGTATCCGTGGCCGCATGCACACTGACGGCGACCTGGCAGGTGGCCCGATTCCCCAGCGCCCCGCAGTACTGCCGGGCCACCCCCACCGACGCCCGCCCGCACTTGGGAAACGCGACGTCGTCGATGACCCACACCTCGGGCTTGACGACCTGGACCAGCCGCTCGGCGATCCGCCGCCGCACCGGCGTCCGCTGCCACGGCGACTGGTTGACGAACTGCTCCAGGGCCTGCGTGTTCCCGTCCGGCAGCCGCTGCGCCATCGGCTGGATCGACTTGCGCCGGCCGTCCAGCATCAGCCCCCGCAGATAGCAATCGCTCTACATCGCAGGCATCTTCCTTTGGTCCGCACGGTGATCCAAACGAAAGTCCCTAGGTGCGACTGGGCCAGCCGGAAGGCGACGTGGGGAGTGTCTGCGAGGTGACAGTGGACATGTCCGGCAGGCCGTTTTGTCACGCCTCGGCAAACCTGGCAAAAGGAAGTGATGACTGTGTCGGGCACTTCTTGCTCCGTGCCGCGTCCGCCGAGCACGCACCTGGTCACCGGGAATGCCTCGAAGCGCGGTGAACTCCAGCCTCTGGCGGGCCGCGGACCGGGTCCGCTCCGCTCGGGGCGTGCGTCGGCGCTACGGGGCGGTGGGACGCGGGGCGGGTGAGGGCGAAGAGGTAGCCGCGTTCGTCGTCGAGACGCAGGGCGTGGGGGACGGAGGGACGGCTTCGGAGAGGTGCGGGTGGCGGCCCTGCTCCAGGCGGGTGTAGTGGGTGGTGACACACGCCAGGGGCGCGACCTCCTCACGGCTTGGGCACCCGGCGCGCCCCGCGCCCGGTGGCAGTCCGGCGGTGTTCGGGGTGAGGAGGGGGCGACGGGAGCGGAGAAAGTCGCCGAGTTCGCCGTTGTACCCCATTCCTCAGGTAGTTGGAGGCGCGTGGGACTGTGTGCGGTGCGAGGTTGGCCCAGACGACGCTCAGGTGGCCGGTGCGGTAGAGGGCGGGGCCGTCGTCCCCCGGACCACGAGGTGTGGAGCCACCACCTGTTCCCCGGTACCGGTGTCGCGACCGTCCAGGCGTGCGATGGCCCGGTCCACGGCGAGGTGGGCGAGGCGGGGGATGTCCTGCCCGACGGTGGTGAGGTCGATATGGGCCAGGCGGGCCAGATGGCTGTCGTCGAAGCCGACGACGGAGATGGCGCCGGGGACGGGAATGCCGCTGCGGAGGAAGACATCGAGGACACCGGTCGCGCAGCGGTCGTTGAAGGCGAGGACCGCGGTGGGGCGCGGGTGGGAGGCGGCGAGAACCTGGGCGGCCTCGGCGCCCTCTGCCTCGGTGAGGCCCCCGGGCACGACGCGGATGTGCTCGGTGAGACCGTGGCGGCTCATGGCGGTGCGGTAGCCGCGTCGCCGGTCGGCTGCGCCGGGTGCCTTGCCGCCGTCGATGTGGGCGATGGCACGGTGGCCCAGCGCCACGAGGTGGTCGACCGCCTGGCGGGCGCCCTTGTCGTCGGCGGTCCGTACGACCTCCAGGCCGGGGACGGGTGGCCGCAGGTGGCGGGCCACAGAGACGACCGGCAATTGCCCGGCGAGCTCCGTCAGCCGTGAGGCGGGGGCCTGTGGGCCTAGCAGGATCAGCGCCTCGCAGCGGTCGTCGAGCAGGGTTTCGACGGCACGCTGCTCACCCCGTTCGGCGGTCACGGCGCTCAGCGCGATCTGGTATCCGGCTGGTTCGGCGGTGGCGTAGATGCCCTCCACCAGGTCGGCGTGGAAGGGATGCTGGAGGCCGAACTGCACGCCGAGCAGGTGGGAGCGGTGGCTGCGCAGCAGTCTCGCCCGGGCGTCCGGGCGGTAGCCGATCTCCCGCGCGGCCTCCAGGACACGCTCGCGGGTGGCGGCGCTGGCCCCCTTCGCCCCGCGCATCACGATGGAGGCCAGCGCGGTGGACACGCCTGCCCGCGTCGCCAGGTCGGCGAGCGTCGGCCGCTTCCCGTCCGGGACCGCCGGGGTCGCAGGCATCCTGTCCTCTCCTGGTCGGTCTCGTCTGCTGGGGACCGATTGTAGAACGTTCCATGTGGCGTTGCTTCAGGAGGGGGCTCGGCAACGGCACGGTGACGTGAGAGGTACGACCCTGGCGGCGGCCGCTCGGGCTGGAGAAGGCGCCGCCGAGTCGGCGTCGTGTGCTCGGTGCTACGGCCGCACTGTCACCGGGCTCTCCCTGACGTCACCCACGCTGACCGCACCGCCCGTGGCGATCGAACCGATCGCGGCGAGGGCGATGCCCAGCGCGGCCCGAGCGTCCTCGCCGGTCACCGACGGAGCACGCTTGTCCCGGACGCTGTCGGTGAACTCGGCCAGTTCGGCAACGTAGGCCGCGTGGAAGAGATCCTGGTCGTAGCTGACGCACTCGGCGGCAGCGCCGGCCACACCGTAGGACGTGAGGTGGCTGCTGCGCAGGTCACCCAGGGTGAGCATGCCGGTCGAGCCCTTGACCTCACCGCGGACGTCATAGCCGTACACCGCCTGGAAGTTGGCCTCCGCCGTGGCGATGGCGCCGTTGTCGAAGCGGATCGTCACCACGGCCGTGTCGAGCAGTCCGTGTTCCTTGAAGTCGGGCCGGACCAGGGCGTCGGCCATGGCGAAGACCTCGACGGGCTCTGAGCCGGGGTTGAGGTAGCGCAGGACGTCGAAGTCGTGGATGAGCGTCTCCAGGAAGATCGTCCATGGCGGGATGCGCGACGGGTCGTGCAGGTTGGGGTCCCGGGTGAGGGAACGCAGCAGCTGCGGGGTACCGATGTCACCGGCGGTGATCTTCTCGTGGGCGGCGCGGAAGCCGACGTCGAAGCGGCGGTTGAAGCCCACCTGGAGCACCACGCCCGCCTCATGTGCGGCGGTGATGGCGCGGTCGGCTTCGTCGAGGGTGACGGCCATCGGCTTCTCGCAGAAGACCGACTTGCCGGCGCGTGCTGCGGCCTCGATGAGTCCGGCGTGGGTGCGGGCGGGCGTGACGATCACGACCGCCTCGATCTCGGGGTCGTCGAGCAGGTCACCGATCTCCGTGTACGTCTTGGGGCAGCCGAGACGATCGGCCAGAGCCTTCGCGGCCCCGGGTGCGGGATCGGCAATGGCGGCCAGCCGTACCCCGGGGAGGCGGCGGGCCAGGGTCTCGGCGTGGAAGGAGCCCATGCGTCCGGCGCCGATGAGGCCGACCGCGAGGGACTGGGGGGAGGTCATGGCACATACTCCGTGATCTACGTCGTGGCTTCGGTGGTGGCGGCTGCCGTGGTGCGCGGACGCGAGGGCGGGGCAGATGTCCCGCGGTCGCTCCTGTCAGACGGTGAAGGCGGCCCGGAAGCGTTCCAGAGCGGCCTCGCTGTCGCTGGATGCCCATGCCTCCATGGCGACGGTGCCGTCGTAGCCGATGTCTGCGAGGGTGCGGGCGATGGCCGGGTAGTTGATCTCTCCCGTGCCGGGTTCGCAGCGGCCCGGCACGTCCGCCACCTGGATCTCACCGATGAGTCCCGCGCCGTGGGCGCGGCGCACCAGCTCGATCAGATTTCCCTCGCCGATCTGGGCGTGGTACAGGTCCAGGTTCATGCGCAGACCGGGCCGGTTCACGGCGGCAACCAGCGCCAGGGTGTCGGCAGCCTTCGCGAAGGGCACCCCGGGGTGATCGACGGCGGTGTTGAGATTCTCCAGGGTGAAGATGACCCCGGCGTTCTCGCCGAGCTCGGCGATCCGGGTGAGTGTGCGGTGCGCGGCCATCCACATCGCGCCGGTGGGCTCCCCGGGTACCGGCACCACGGGCAGCCCCTGGCTGTCCAGACCGGTTCCGTGGAGGTTCAGGCGAGTGCAGCCCAGGTGCTCGGCCGCCTTGAGTGACTCCTCGGCCGTGCGCAGCAGTTCGGCGGCGCCGTCGTCCTCGGTGAGGCTGCCGCTCACGTACCCCGTCATCGAGACGATCTCGGCGGACGAGCGGGCGAGGGCATCGAGATCGTGGTTCGTCCAGTCCCAGATCTCGACCTGGAAACCGGCCTCGTGGATACGCCGTGCCCGCTCCTCGATCGGAAGGTCGCGGAAGACCATCTCCGCACAGACCGCCAGTGCGTACATCGTGGTTCTCCTCATCTCCGGACGACCGGGAACTAGAACGTTCTATATACTCTGACCAGTACGCCAGTCACCATGAGCCGCTGTCAAGTGTCCGGTGGCCATGAAGCCTGTAACGTTCTAGCAATCACGCGCGGAAGCCGTCAGCACCGCGTAGAAGCCCGCCACGGCGCGTCAACTGCGCCGGGGGTCCCCATAGGCCGGCCACCGCGCGAGCCGGTGGCTTGGTTACTCGGGGGCTCTGCTCGGCTGCTCGTCGGCAGGGAGCGTCAGCCTCGGGCGTCGGGTGCCGGTCAGGCCGCAGCCGGCCAGGTGCTCGCGCGTGCTGACGGCGATGGGCAGCGGCACCTCGGGTGCGCAGGGGTAGAGGTCTTGTTCGACGATCACGAACAGCTCGGCGTCGAGGGTGGCGAGTGCGGTGACGATGTCGGCGGGGTTGGGCAAGCCGGCGGGCGGGGAGACGCACACCCCGCGCTTGACGGCCTCGCCGAAGGAGAGGTTTTCGGCGGCGACCTGGGCCAGGACGGCGGGGTCCATCTGCTTGATGTGGACGTAGCCGACGCGTTCGCCGAAGCGGCGGATGAGGTCGAGGTTGTCGCCGCCGCCGTAGGCGACGTGGCCGGTGTCCAGGCAGAGGTTGGTGTAGCGGGGGTCGGACTCGTTCAGCAGCCGTTCGATCTCGGGCTGGGTCTGGATGTGGCTGTCGGCGTGCGGATGGATGACGAGGCGTACGTCGTACTCGTCGAGCAGCAGCTTGCCGAGCCGGTCGGCGGCCCTGCCGAACCCCGCCCACTGTTCGGCGGTCAGCTCGGGCGACTCGGTGAACGCGCCCGTCTTCTCGTCCCGGAACATGGGCGGGATGAAGACGAGGTGGTGGGCGCCGGCGGCGGCGGTCAGGCCGGCGATCTGCCGGACGTGGGCGAGCATGTCGTCCCAGGCGTCGGGGCGGTGCAGGGCGCCGAAGACGGTGCCGCCGGAGACCTGGAGGCCGCGGGCGTCGAGTTCGTCCTTGAGGCGCTGCGGGTCGGTGGGGAGGTAGCCGTAGGGGCCGAGCTCCAGCCACTCGTAGCCGGCCTGGGCGAGTTCGTCGAGGAAGCGGGTGTACGGCACCTGGTGCTCGTCCTCGGGGAACCAGACGCCCCACGAGTCGGGGGCCGAGCCCAGGCAGAGGTTGCCCGCAGTGGTGCGGAAGGGGGGTGGCGCCGTTGCCATGGTGTGTCCTTCGGAGAGCGGCACGGAAACTCAGTTGGAGGTGGGGAAGTTGAAGCCCGCGCTGACCTGCTGCTTGGGCTGGGGCCAGCGAGTGGTGACGACCTTGGGGCGGGTGTAGAAGCGGATGCCTTCGGGGCCGTGGATGGGGGAGTCGCCGATGAGGGAGTCCTTCCAGCCGCCGAAGGAGTAGTAGGACATCGGGACGGGCACCGGTACGTTGATGCCGATCATGCCGACCTTGATGTGGCGCTGGAAGCGGCGGGCTGCTTCGCCGGAGGCGGTGAACAGGGCGGTGCCGTTGCCGTAGGGGTTGGCGTTGATGACGTTGATCGCCTCGTCCAGGGTCTCGACTCGGAGGATCGCCAGCACCGGGCCGAAGAGTTCCTCCTTGTACGCCGCCATCTCGGTGGTGACGTGGTCCAGGAGGGAGGGGCCGGTGAAGAAGCCCTCGGCGTAGGCGGGGTCGTCGAGCTTGAGACCGCGGCCGTCGACGACGACGGTGGCGCCCTGGGTGGCGGCGACGCCGACCGAGCTCTCGACGCGCTCCTGGGCGGCCTTGGTGACCAGCGGCCCCATCTCGGTGCCGGGCTGGTCACCGGGGCCGACCTTCACCTCGCGGGCCTTGCGCTCCAGCACCTGCACGAGTCCGTCGGCGGCGTCGCCGACGGCGACGGCGACGGAGACGGCCATGCAGCGCTCGCCGGCGGAGCCGTAGGCGCCGGCGGTGATGTGGTTGGCGGCGAATTCGAGGTCGGCGTCGGGCAGGACGACGGCGTGGTTCTTGGCGCCGCCGAGGGCCTGGACGCGCTTGCCGTGCGCGGTGGCCTGTTCGTGCACGTACTTGGCGATCGGCGTCGACCCGACGAAGGAGACGGCCTCGATGCCGGGGTGGGTGAGGATCGCGTCGACCGCGTTCTTGCCACCGTGCACCACGTTGAGGACACCGTCGGGCAGTCCGGCCTTCTTGTACAGATCGGCGACGAAGTTCGCGGCCGACGGGTCGCGCTCACTGGGCTTCAGGATGAAGGTGTTGCCGGTGGCGATGGCCATGGGGTGCATCCACAGCGGCACCATCGCGGGGAAGTTGAACGGGGTGATGCCGGCGACGACGCCGAGGGGCTGGCGGAAGTTGTGCACATCCACGCCACGCGAGACCTGGTCGGAGAAGGAGCCCTTCAGCACGTCACCGAGGCCGCAGGCGAACTCCACGACCTCGCGGCCGCGGGTGATCTCGCCGCGGGCGTCGTCGACGGTCTTGCCGTGTTCGGCGGAGATGATCCGGCCGAGCTCCTCCTCGTGCTCGAGGAGCAGCTGGCGGAAGTTGAACATGACCTGCGTGCGCTGGGTGAGCGACGATTCCGACCAGGTCTCGAAGGCGGCAGAGGCAGCCTGGACGGCGGCGTCCACGTCGGCCGCGCCGCCGAGGACGACCTGGGCCTGCTCGGCGCCGGTGGCCGGATTGAAGACCGGCTGGGTGGCTGTGGCGGTGCCCTGGACGGGAGCGCCGTTGATCCAGTGCTGGATGGTGGTCACGGTGCGGGTTTCCTTTGCGGGGACGGGACTTACAGGTAGTGGCGCTGGTTCTGCTTCTGAGCGGCGTACGTCTCGTAAGCGGAGCGCGTGGTGTCGAGAGCGGAGGTCTGGCTGACGGGGACGTCCCACCAGCCGTGGCCGGGCGGGTTGGGGCCGTAGAGGTCGGTCTCGACGTGGACGACGGTCGTGCGGGTGGCGGCCTTGGCCTTCTCCATCGCCGCCCGGAACTCCTCCACCGACGTGGCGTGCAGGACGTCCGCGCCGAGGGAGGAGGCGTTGGCGGCGAGGTCGACCGGGAGGACGTCGCCATCCAGTAGGCCCGAATCGCCGTCGCGGAAGCGGTACTTGGTGCCGAAGCGCTGGCTGCCGAGTGACTCGGACAGCGAACCGATCGACGCGAAGCCGTGGTTCTGGACAAGCACGATGATGACCTTCAGTCCCTCGGAGACCATGGTGACGATCTCCTGGGCCATCATCAGGTACGAGCCGTCGCCGACCAGCACGACGACCTCGCGGGTCGGGTCGGCCATCTTGGCACCGGCACCGGCGGCGACCTCATATCCCATGCAGGAATAGGCGTATTCGACGTGGTAAGCCTTCGGGTCTCTGGCGCGCCACAGCTGCTGCAGGTCGCCGGGCATGGAGCCGGCAGCGTTGATGACCACGTCACGGTCGCCGAGGACCTCGTTCAGGGCGCCGAGGATCTGCGTCTGGGCGGGCAGATCACTGGTGTTCCGCTCGGGAGCAAAGCACTCGTCCTCGATCTGCCGCGTCCGGGCGATCAGCCGGCGGATGTGACGGCGGTAGGTCTCCTCGACCTCCCAGCCGTCCAGCGCTCCGGAGAGGGCCTGGATGCCGAGCCGGGCGTCGGCGACCAACGGCTCCGCCGAGTGCTTGACGGCGTCCAGGCGGGCCACGTTGAGGTTGACGAAGGTGACGTCCGGATTGCCGAAGCCGGTGTGGCTGGCGGTGGTGAAGTCCGAGTACCGCGTGCCGATACCCACGACGACGTCAGCCTCACGCGCCAGCTCGTTCGCCGCGTACGACCCCGTCGATCCGATGCCGCCGACCGCGTACGGGTGGTCCCAGGGGACGGCGCCCTTGCCGGCGTGGGTATCAGCGACCGGGATCCCGGTGGCTTCGGCAAACGCGCGCAGCACGGTCTCCGCACCGGAGTACACGGCACCGCCGCCCGCCACGATCAGCGGCTTGCGGGCATTGCGCAGCAGACGGGCGGCCCGCTCGACGGCGGCCGCCTCCGGCACCGGGCGGCCCACGTGCCACACCCGCCGCCGGAAGAACGACACCGGCCAGTCGTACGCCTCGGCCTGCACGTCCTGCGGCAACGCGAGGGTGACGGCACCTGTCTCGACCGAATCGGTCAGCACCCGCATGGCCGCAAGGGCGGCCGGGATGAGTTGCTCGGGCCGCGAGATGCGGTCGAAGTACTTCGATACGGCGCGGAAGGCGTCGTTGACGGTGACGTCCCCGCCGCGGGTGTCCTCCAGCTGCTGCAGCACCGGGTCGGCGGCGCGGGTGGCGAACATGTCGGACGGCAGCAGCAGGACCGGGAGCCGGTTGGTGGTGGCCAGTGCCGCACCGGTGATCATGTTGGTGGAGCCGGGGCCGGTCGAGGCGGTGCAGGCGAAGGTGGCCAGCCGGTCGCGCATTTTCGCGTAGGCGACGGAGGCGTGGACCATGCCCTGCTCGTTGCGGGCGAGGTAGTAGGGCAGGTCGGCCTCGCCGGTCGTGGCCGCTTGCAGCAGCGCCTGGCCGATGCCGGCCACGTTGCCGTGCCCGAAGATGCCCCACACCCCGGGGATGAGGCGCTGCTGCTGGCCGTCGCGCTCGCTGTACTGGTTCGCCAGGAAGCGCACCAGGGCCTGAGCGGTGGTCAGTCTGATCGTGTTCATCAGTGGTTCTCCTCGGCGCCGAACGGCAGCCGGTCGTCGACGTCCTGGGCGTCCCAGGTGGTGCGGACCCAGCCGTGGGCGGGGTCGTCGCAGATGAGCCAGGCACGGTCCTGACCGGAACCCGCCATGACGTTGAGGTAGTACAGGTCGTAGCCGGGCGCCGCGATCGAAGGGCCGTGCCAGCCGTGCGGGATCAGCACCGTGTCGCCGGAGCGGATCTCGGCCAGCACGTCGATCGGCCGTGCTTCGGTGCCGTAGACCCGCTGGTAGCCGAAGCCGTTCTCGCCGCCGGCGACCTCGAAGTAATAGATCTCCTCCAGCTCCGACTCCTGGCCAGGCCGGGCCTGGTCGTGCTTGTGCGGCGGATACGACGACCAGTTGCCGCCGGGTGTGAGGACCTCGCAGACCAGCAGCTGCTCGGCGTCGAAGGTGCCGGGCAGGCAGTAGTTGTTCACCTGCCTTGAGCAGGCCCCGGCACCGCGCAGCTCCACGGGCACGTTCTCCTTGGACCCGTACCGGGCGGAGAGTGAGCTCCGCCCGGTACGGGCGCTGGGCAGTGCGAACCGTCCGCCGGCCGCACTGCTGATCAGGGCCTCCGACTCGCGGGGGAGGTAGGCGAAGTCGGTGACCGAGGCGAACACGCCTGTCCGGCCGGTGAGTTCGAAGACGCTGCCGTCCGTGGTGACGGTGCAGGAGCCCGTCAGCGGCAGGACCAGGAACTCGGAGTCGGCGGTGGACAGGGCGTGTGCCTCGCCCGGCTTGAGGGTCAGGATCCTCAGGCCGGAGTATCCCCAGCCCGCCGACTCCGGCGTGACCAGGAGGTCATAGGGGCCATCGGAAGAAGTCCCCGACGGCAGGTGGTACTTGCTCACAGCAGGCTCACCGCCTTGTCCACCGCACCGGCGACGTCACCGTTCGAGGGGTAGAGCAGAGACCGGCCCACGACGAGCCCCTGCGCGGTCGGCTGCTTGAGCGCCTTGCCCCATGAGGCGAAGGCCGCGTCCGCGTCCTTGACCTCGCCGCCCAGCAGCAGCGCCGGGAGGGTGGAAGAGGCCAGCACCCGTTCCATGTCCTCCACCACCGGAAGCTTGAGCCAGGTGTAGGCGGTACGCCGGCCGAGCCCCGAGGCGATGGTGACCGACTTGACGACGGCATCGGTGGACAGATCGTTGCGGATCTTCCCGTCCTGCCAGGCGGACAGGAACGGCTCGACCATCGCGATGAGCTGACGGTCATTGAGCTCGTCGATCGCTCGGGCACTGTTCTCCAGGGCGGCCGGTGTGGCGGGGTCGCCCAGCGCGATGCGGGTGAGCATCTTGCCGCCGTCGAAGCCCATCGCGGCGATCGTGGCGGCGTCGTAGCCGGTGAACCGGTCATCGATCTCGAACACCGACCCGGCCAGGCCCGCCCGGTTCATGGAGCCGAAGACGCTCTTGCCTTCCAGCACGCCGAGCAGCAGCAGGTCCTCGAGGATGTCCGCGGTTCCCAGGACACCGGTCACGCCGGGCCGTTCCAGCGCGGTGCACAGGCGCTCCAGCAGTTCGAACCGGTCCGCCATCGCATTCGGGTCCCCGCCGACGCCGTTGGCGCCGCGGGCCGGATGGTCGGCGGCGATGATCATCGCCTTGCCGTGCTCGCCGAGCAGGGAGGGAGCCTTCACCCGGCGCGCAGCGGCGGCCGCGACGGCGCTGGGGTCGCCCACCCGGGCGTTCACGATCCGGCTCACATTCTCGGACAGCACGTCGTCACACCTCTTGCTGGGAGTCGTTGGTGGATGTTCCGGCCGCCTCGCCGAGCTTGGCGTCGACCTCGGCCTCGGTCGGCATCGCGTCGGAGCAGGAAAGTCGGCTCGCGACAATGGCGCCGGCGGCGTTGGCGAAGATCACGGTGCGGCGGGTGTCCCAGCCCGACAGCAGGCCGTGGCACAACGCGCCGCCGAAGGCGTCTCCGGCGCCGAGCCCGTTGACGACCTCCACCGGAACCGGCGGGATCTCGGCGGTAGAACCGTCCCGGTCCATGGCCAGGACTCCCTTGGGGCCCTGCTTGACTATGGCCAGGTCCACTCCGGCGGCCAGTAGCGCCTTCGCCGCCGCATACGGCTCACGCTCGCCGGTAGCCACCTCGCACTCGTCAAGATTGCCCACAGCAACCGTCGTGTGCCGCAGGGCCTGCTCGTAGAACCCGCGCGCCTGGTCCGGGTCAGCCCAGAACATCGGCCGCCAGTCCAGGTCGAAGACCGTCGTCCCCGCCTTGGCCCGGTGAGCGAGAGCGGCCAGCGTGGCCGAGCGGCTCGGCTCCTCGCTGAGCCCGGTACCTGTCACCCAGAGGACCGCCGCGTCCCGTACTGCCCCCAGGTCCAGCTCACCAGCGGTGATGTCCAGGTCGGGGGCCTTTGGGAGCCGGTAGAAGTACAGCGGGAAGTCATCCGGTGGGAAGATCTCGCAGAAGGTCACCGGCGTCGGTGCGATGTCCGACGTACCGACGAACCGGCTGTCGACGCCGTAGCTCTCCAGTGCCTGCCGGACGAAGTCCCCGAACGGGTCCCTGCCCGTCTTTGTGATCACAGCCGAGGAGTGCCCGTACCGGGTCGCGGCCACCGCCACGTTGGTCGGGCTACCCCCGAGATACTTGCCGAACGAGGTGACCTCCGCCAGCCCCACGCCGGTCTGAAGTGGATAAACATCCACTCCCACGCGGCCAATGGTCAGCACTTCGAACGGCATGACACTGATTTCCCTTCGCTCCGGAGACTCCGGGGGTGGAGAGGTGGACTTGGCGTCTCAATTGGTTGCGCCCGTCGGTGGCGGAGACGTGTGGGCGGGGCCGGCCGCCACGGTTATCAGGAGGCGGCTTCCTTGGTGACTGCTACGGGTGCGGTGAGGTCGGCCTCTTCGGGGAGTTCCTCGACGTCGACACCGCGGACCTGGGACAACTCGTGCTTGAGAGCTGCGAGTTCGGCACCGCCGGCCATGTGGTTGGTGAGTTCGTCGAGCGTGATCTGGCTGCGCTCGGCGGAGAGTTCCATGGTGCCCAGGCGCAGCACGCTGAAGTGGTCGCCGACCATGTAGGCGTGGTGCGGGTTGTGGGTGATGAAGATGACCCCGAGGCCGCGGTCGCGGGCGGCGGCCACGTACTTGAGGACCACGCCGGACTGCTTGACGCCGAGGGCGGCGGTGGGCTCGTCCAGGATGAGGACACGGGCGCCGAAGTAGACGGCGCGGGCGATCGCGACGCACTGGCGCTGACCGCCGGACAGGGTGCCGATGGGCTGTTCGAGGTCGTCGAGGACGATGCCCATCTCGCGCAGCTCGTGGTCGGCGGTCTTCTTCATCCTCTCGATGTCCAGGCGGCGCAACGGCCAGGGGCCCTTGGTCATCTCGGAGCCCAGGAAGAAGTTGCGCCACACCGGCATCAGCGGGACCACGGCGAGGTCCTGGTAGACGGTCGCGATGCCCTTGTCCAACGCCTCGCGCGGGGTGGAGAAGCGCACCGGTTCGCCGTCGACGAGGAACTCGCCCTCGGTGTGCTGGTGCAGCCCGGAGATGATCTTGATGAGGGTGGACTTGCCGGCGCCGTTGTCGCCGAGCACGCAGGTGACCTGGCCGGGATGCACCGTCAGGCTCACGCCGTGCAGGGCACGGATGTTGCCGTACGCCTTGCCCGCGTTGCGCAGTTCGACGACCGGGGAGTCCTTCTCGGGGGCCCTGTCCGCGAGGACAGCGCCGTGGGTGCCGGTTTCGTTGGTTGTCATTCGGGTCACCTCCGGGTCGCTGTGCGCTGGACCCACAGATTGATCAGGACGGCGCCAAGGAGCATCACGCCGAGGAAGGCCTTGAACCAGTCGGGGTTCCAGCCGGCGTAGACGATGCCCTGCTGCACCATGCCGAACATGAACGCGCCGAAGACCGGGCCGATCGCCGAGCCGTAGCCGCCGGTCAGCAGGCAGCCGCCGATCACCGCGCCGGAGATGTAGATCAGCTCGATGCCGACGCCCTCGCCGGACTGCACGGTGTTGAACGAGAACAGTTGGTGCATGCTGACGAACCAGGCGCCGACGCCGACCAGCATGAACAGCGAGATCTTCGTGAAGGCGACCGGAACGCCGACCGCGCGGGCCGACTCCTTGTTGCCGCCGACCGCGAAGATCCAGTTGCCGTACCTGGTGCGCAGCAGCACCCAGGTGGCGATCGCCGCGAACAGCAGCCACCAGAAGACGGTGATCTTCACCTGGACGCCGCCGATGTCGAAGCTGGAGGCGAAGACCTTCTTGGCCTGGTCGAAGCCGTCCATGGTGCTGATGTCGTCGGTGGCGACGTTGCCGGTGACCAGCTTGGTCACCGCGAGGTTGACCCCTTGCAGGATCAGAAAGCTGCCCAGGGTGACCAGGAAGCTCGGCAGTCCGGTCTTGACGACCATCCAGCCGTTGAAGAAGCCGATCGCCAGCGACACGATCAGGGCGGCGATGACGCCGACCCAGACGTTCATGCTCAGCTGGTAGGCGGTCATGCTCGCGGTCAGCGCCGAGGTGATCACCCCGACGCCGGCCGACAGGTCGAACTCGCCGCCGATCATCAGCAGTGCCACCGGGACGGTCACGATGCCCAGGGTGGAGGACTGGTAGAGGATGTTCGCCATCGAGCCGGCGTCGCGCACCGGCGGCGCCGCGATCAGGAAGAACACGTAGACGGCCACGGCACCGAGGAAGACGCCCACGTCGGGGCGGGCCAACAGCCTTACGATCATGGACCGTTCGGCGGTGCGCCCGTCGGTGTCCCTGGGGCCGGGGGCCGGCGGTGTGGTCACCGCCGGCTCGGCGTGCTGGGTCATGCTCGTCACCGGGTTCCCTTTGCGGCGAAGGCGGCGACCTTGTCGACGTTGGACTTGTCGACGAAGGCCGGGCCGGTCAGCACGGGCTGCTCACCGCCGCCGCTGTAGTTGCCGTTGTTCTTGTAGAGCCACAGCGCGTCGACGGCCAGGTAGCCCTGGAGGTAGGGCTGCTGGTCGACGGCGAACTGGATGGAGTTGTTCTGGATGGCCTTGATGAGGTCCTTGTTGAGGTCGAAGGTGGCGACCTTCGCCTTGCTGCCGGCGTCCGAGACCGACTGCGTGGCGGTCAGCGCGATCGGCGCGGCAAGCGTGACCACCTCGTCGATGGACTTGTCCGCCGAGAGCTTGGCGGTGATCGTCGACTTCACCGACGGCATGTCGGTTCCGTTGACGTAGAGGACGTCGGTCTTGCCGGAGAAGGTCTTCTTCACGCCGTCGCAGCGCTGCGTCAGGGCGACGTTGCCCTGTTCCTGGACGACGCAGACGGCGTGCTTGGCGCCGATGTCATTGAGCTTCTTGCCGAACGCCTCGCCCGCCACGGTCTCGTCCTGGCCGAAGTACTCCAGGAGGCCCAGACTCTTCCACTGGCTCAGGCCGGCGTTGAGGCCGGTCACGGGTATGCCGGCCTGCTCCGCCTTGGCCAGGACGGACTTCATGGCGTCCGGCTTGGCCAGCGTGACGGCAATGCCGTCGACCTTCTGGTCGATCGCGTTCTGCACCAGGTTGGCCTGGTTGCCCGCGTTGGGGTCGGCGGAGTAGATGAGCTTGATGTTGTCCTTGGCCGCGGCGGCCTCGGCGCCCTTGCGGACGGTGTCCCAGAAGGTGTCGCCGGGGGCCTGGTGGGTGACCAGCGCGACGGTCATGCGGGGCGTGGTGGCCTTGCCCGCTGACGCGCCGTTCGCGGTCTCCTCGGACTTCTTGCCGCCTGAGCTGCTGGAGCAGCCGGTGGCGAGAAGAGCGCCGGTGAGAACGGTGGCGGCCAGTGCGGCGGCTCTGTGGTGTCTGTGCATGTCCCTTGCACCTCGCTGTGCTGATCAGGGTGGGAATGGGGTTCCGGCCTCGGGAGGGCCGCGCCCGGCCGAGTGACGCGGCCGAGCGGTTGATGAGAACGCCGTGTGCGGCGGAACGTGTCGTCTGCGGCAGCCATCGGGTGTGTGCGGCTCGGCAGCCTCTAGAACGTGCTACTAGTACGTTCTAGATGCCCGTACTATCGAATGCCCTGTCGGCGGTGTCAAGAGGTTTGTCAGGACGTATCGACAACATGGACTGCCTGGCCGCCGACGTGATCTCGAGGATGTCGGGCGTGCGCTCCTCTTCATGCCGCTCGATCCGGCGTCCGGAAAGGACCGCGCTGACGGACGAAGCGTCAGTGGTGAACCTGATCGGCCATCTCGTCGAGCGCCGGCTGAAGCTGTCCCCCACTCTGACCCGGGATGTCGTGGTCCAGCGGAGCTACGGGTGCCGATGCCCAACGGGGTCGACCTGTCGGCCGATCTCCCGGCACCGCGATGCCTCCGATGACAACGGTGTCGGACCTTTCACGGACGGCGTCGCCAAGGTGGTTCAGCAGTGTGGTGCCCTCAACGGAGCACGAGGAGGCGCCGTCAAGGGTGACGATGCCGTACTCGTAGGTCTGGTCGGCGACTTCCGAGACATCTGAAATCACCCGGTAGCCAGCGGAGTGATTCACGGTCGCGCTGTCCTAGGAGGAGAGCGTCTGGGGCAGCGACAGCTTCTCCACGTGTGCCGGCCGTACCTGGAACATCACTTCGGCGCGGCTAACTGCAGGTGGTATCCGGTTATGACGCCCATTGCTCCAGCTCCGACAAGCAGTAGGTGGGGGACAGCGACGCGTCGTAGGGCACAGGTGTTCCTCTTTGTGGGTGAGAGGAAGAAACCCGGAGGCCAGCTCCGCGTGCGGCGCTGGCCTCCATGGCGGTTGGATTGACTTCAGAGGGTCATACGACGACGGTGCGGATCTGCTCACCCCGCCTCCAACGCTCGAATGGCGTCGTTCACCTCGTGCAGTGGTACGCGGCGCGTGACCATCGACGCGAGATCGAGGCGGCCTGTCTCCGCCAACTCCACGATCAGCGGAATGTCCCGCCGGGCCTGCGTACCGCCGTAGAGGCTGCCGCACAGCGGTTTGTCGTCCGAGGCCAGGGAAAGCGCGGGCATGGTGATCATCGCGTCGGCGGCCGACATTCCGACGAGGGCGACCGTCCCGCCGCGGCGGGCGGCGTCCCACGCCTGGGTGATGGTCGTGGGGTTGCCCACCACTTCGAAGGTGTGGTTGGCGCCGCGTCCGCCGGTGAGACGCCGGACTTCGTCGACCAGGTCGGCGCTCGTGGGGTCGATCGCGTCCGTCGCGCCGGAACCGAGCGCGGCCGACCGCTTGTTCTCCAGGGGATCGACAGCGATGATGCGGGCGGCACCGGCGATCCGCGCGTCTTGGATCACCGCCTGACCGACACCGCCGGAGCCGATGACCACGATGCTCGAAGCGGGCTTCACCTGAGCCGTGTTGAACACCGCCCCCAGGCCGTTGGTGATGGCGCATCCGATCAGCGCGAGCTGTTCGTCCGGCAGGTCCGTGGTCACGGGGACCACGCTTGCATCGTGCACGGTCATCGCCTCGGCGAAGGTGCCGAGGCCGACAAAGGCTGGAACCTCCGTGCCGTGGGTCCTTTTGACGCGCGGCGCCGAGGTCATGGCCATGCTGTTGTCGCAGAGGTGGGTCATGTCGCGGACGCAGTACCAGCAGGTGCCGCACACAGCGCCCACGGTGCCGATGACCCGGTCGCCGACGGCGACGGAGGTCACCTCGGAGCCGGTCTCCGGCGCCCTCGTGGCCGAGGACGAGGGGCAGTGGCATCGGCAGGTGGCCGCCCAGGACGGTGACGTCGGTGTGGCAGACCCCGCTGGCGCCGACTCGTACGACGATGTCGTGCGGGCCCGGTTTGCGGGGGTCGACCTCCTCGACCGACAGGTAGTGGCCGTCGGCGAGGCCAAGTGCAGTCAGCATCCGTGCTCTCTCCTCATGAACGCGAACAGGTTGAAGGGGCGGGGGTTGGTGATCCGACGGGTCGGCTATGCCGGAGGCACGACGGGCTTCATCTGGGACGCGGACTTCCGCGCCGAGGTGGTCCGGGTGGCAACCGAGGCCTCTGCGGGTGCCACGGAGCCGAACCGGCCTAGAAAAAACTAGGCCCTGAGATGGCGCTGAAGGAGAAGCAGGCCGCAGCTCTCTCTGGGGAGTTGCTCATTCCCATGACGGCGGCGATCGGCGCGGCTCTGTCGGGCGGGGCCGACGAACAGGTGGCGGAGCAGTTCGACGTCGGCCTGCAATTCGCGGCCTGGCTTATGAATGCTTCAGGCGCTCGGAAAATCGCTCAGCGGACACGTCAGAAGCGAGCGGCGGGAATTCGACGTTAGTCGATCAGGATCCCGCGTCGGCGCTGAGAGCGATGCCCCCGGCGCCTCGGCGCGGATGTTTGCGATATCGACGTTGCGTGTGACGGACCGTCGACGTCTGCCAGTCACCGACGAGTCGTTCCTTCGCATCCACGCTCGCCGGGCTCTGTCAGTGTCCAGTACAGATCTCCCGACGCCGACTGCACGCTCCAGGAGCTGATGTGTCCTGCGGCCGTCAATTGGTCAAGTGCATCCGTGAAATCCGTTGCGGCCAGCCCGCACTCGCGTGCCAGCTGATCCACTTCAGCTGTTCCATGGGTGCTCTCGGGAGCGGTATGGGCCTTGATACACATGGCAACGAGCTGGGAAAACGGGGCGCAGTCCATGCGGATGCCGCAAGCGGCTCGCAGCGCCCAGTCTGCGGCAGCGAGCCGGTCGGGACGGGCCGGGCATTGGGCGAAGAGCCCGACGTCGAGGAGCTGGATGACTACAGCGCGTGCGCTGGAGTGCGACGTGGGCAGGGTTGCGCATAGCCATCGTGCCTGGTGGAGATCCCGCCAGGAATCCGTGGCAGGTTCCAATCGAAGGCTGCGCAGTACCCCGAGCGGCAAGCGGACTTGAGCCGAGTCGTTCATGCGCAAGGCGCATTGCAGGGCGATCAGTCGGGCGGCAGGTCCGGTCTCAGTCGGCAGCGCGGAGGCGAGGTAGTTGAGCATCTCCCGCACCCGGGTCTGCCTGTCCGGGCCTCTGGGGCTTCGGTGCTTTCGACGGATGTCCGCATGCGCCGGCGGCGCCGTCGCAGCGTTGATGAACGTGTCGGGAACGACGGCCGCTTGTGACGTGGCGGCGGCGCAGGCCGTGCACGCGTCCGCGAGGCGCCACAGCCGTCCGCCTCGCTCGCGTGCGAGCACGAGCCGGATGGGCCCACCACAGCCTCGATGGCGCGGGTGCCAGCTGCAGCCGCGCTCGTGGCACTGGCAGGTACGAAGGTGAGCAGGGAGGAGATCGCGGCGAGCGTGTCGTGCCAGGTGGGCCAGGAGCTCCGACCGAGCGGACGTGCCACTGAGCAGTCGGTCGCTGCGGGAGCACTGCTGGCATACGAGGATCGGTCCGCCGGGCTGCGGGCGCAGTTCCACGGTCCAGGCGCGCCGGACGCCGGGTCGCGTCGTGCAAAGCCTCATGGGGGGCGTGTTCCTCCCGTCATGTCTGCGCTGTACCCGCGGAGGGTGGGGTGGCCCGCACACGGTAGTGCAGACCTCTGCCCTTCACTTGATGGCGTCACCTGCAGAAATAGGGCAGAGGTCTGCACTGACAGGGCAGTGGTCTGCACCGTCGGATTGTCGGGTGACGATCCTCCCGCCCGACCCGGATTTCGAGGCGCTGCGTCTGGAGCTTGCGCGGCTGCGGGCGGCGCGCGGCTGGACCTATGACGAGCTCGCTGATCGAAGCGGCCTGGCCAGAAGGACCCTCATCGAGATCGAGCAGGGACGCACCATCGGCACTCTCAAGACCTGGCACGCCCTCGCCCATGCCTTGAGCACTCCGCTCGACGAGCTCTTCGGAGCCGTGTGTGAGGGGCACGAGCCCCCGGGGCCGACCGGCGCTGACCGTTGACTGGGAGGGCTCGCGCCAATCACCCGGACCGGCGAAGCGACACGAATCTCTGATCGACAACTCGAACGTGCGTTTCATGGAATGGGGCTGTTCGAGGGACCCTCCAGCCTCGGCGCTGTGGATGCGGCGTGTTGCCTGGCACCTTCGCACGCATGCGTTCTTCATCCACACCGCGGCACTGGGACGGCAGCCCCGCTGTCGCCTACCCCCGACGCTCACTGCGTATCGAGCACGACAGCCCCAGTCGGCTCCTCCGCTGCGCTCAGCGTGATCGCTGCCGAGAGTGCGGCAACCCGGTCGAGTGGTACCACCGCAGCTTTGCGCGGCCCGTCCGCCTGCACCCCCGGGAAGTGCCCGCGGCCGAGGTGCCCACCGCCTACCGTTGGCACGTAAGCTCTGGTGTCGCCCATCCGGCTGGCGATGGCAGAGCCTGGTGCCGCCTGGCTCACGCCCCAGTCTGTCCCGCTCGCGACGCTGCGCCCGAAGCCTCCGCGCTGGACGGGCTGCGCCGGGATCTGGCCCTGCACACACGCCGCCTGATTGACACCGGCGTGTTCACTCCAATGCCCCCTTCGAGCCGGCCAATGGCTCAACCGGACGGCTGCCGACCCGCCAGACCCGTAGTGCAGTTCCTGTATGTCCGCTACCTCGCTGCGCAACCTGTGGACGAAATCCAGTGCGTCGCGCAGACGCGGCGTCGCGACCGCTGCTCGCAGAGGCTGCTCACTGCGGACGGCCCCGTGGGCGTCTGGAGGCTGGTACCCGCTACGGCCACACGGGGGCAACTGGCCTTGCCCTGTGAGCTCATGGCTGTATATGACCTCACCGCCCTGCCTTACGCCGAGCAGCTGCGCTGGCGCATGCAGCGCTGTTCCACCCACACCGCAACCCAGTCAGCAGCGGACCTCGCGCTGGCCGACTGGGAGCCCTTCGACCCCATGCTCCACCGCGCGCACATCCACAACCGCCTGCCGAACCACGTCCGTCGTCCGCGCCCGACGCACCACGAGTATGGAACGGCTGGGTCGTGACCTCGCACGATGGCATTGAAATCCTGCTGACCAGGCCAGCCACCAATGGCGAGCTCCACCGAGCTCGTCGTACGGTGTCGCTCGCAGCGAACGCCGACCGCACCCGGTTGATGGCCGTTCAGCCGGCCAGGACGCCAGGCCGCGCGCTGCGGTCACTACGGCGACGGCTGCACCACCTTCTGCCCATCGATGCCCTGACCACCCACTACCCCGACCAGCACGGGCAGGTCCTTCTTAATCTCGAGTTCAGCCGTACCGCGCGAGCGGCGATCCGCCAGGCCGCGACCGCCAGAGGACAGCGGCCCGGAGACTTCGTCGCCCGGAGCGTGACCGCAGCCCTCGATCGGAACGAGAGAGAACGCTCCCTGCAACTGACGGCGCAACTCGAAGGCCTGCTCGCCCTCCACTCCTCCGAGGACGTACTGGCGTGCACAGCCGACATCCTGCTCCGTCGTCGTGATCCGGCCGTATCTGACGCGTACGCCGCTGGCCGCGCTGGACGGAGCCAGTCTCACGGGCACCCGAACCCTTAGCCCTTCTCCTCCGTGGAGCCCTTGTTGCACACGCCCACAGACGAACAGGCTCATGCTGTCGAAGCATTCCGAGAAGGCCATCACCTCGTGCTGCAGGCCGGCGCCGGCACAGGAAAGACCAGCACGCTGAGCCTGCTCGCCGCGAGTACTAAACGCCGAGGGCGCTACCTCGCCTTCAACAAAGACATCGCACACGACGCCTCCGCACGCTTCCCGCGATCCGTGATGTGCAAGACCGCCCACGCCACGGCCTACGCAGCCCTTGGCCACCGCTTCGCTCGCAGACTCAACAGCCCCCGCCAACCTGCGTGGAAGATCGGGCAGGCCCTCGGCATCACCTCTCCGGTCCGAATCGGAGATCACGAGATCAGCCACAGGACGTTGTCACACAGCGTCCTGCGCACGGTGACCCGCTTCTGCCACTCGGCTGATCGCACGCTGGCTTCTCACCACGTACCCGCGCTGCGCGGCCTGAGTGCGCCGGACGAACACGCCCGCCTCGCCGAGGTCGTGACGTCGTTCGCGGACAAGGCGTGGGGAGACCTGCAGAATCCCGAGCAGGGCGTGGTCCGTTTCGAGCATGACCACTACCTGAAGATGTGGGCTCTCACCGAACCAAAGATCGACGCCGACTTCCTCTTCCTCGACGAAGCACAGGACACCAACCCTGTCCTGGAACAGGTCTTCGCGGCTCAACGCGCCCACACCCAGCTGGTCATGGTCGGCGACTCCGCACAGGCGATCTACGGCTGGCGCGGAGCCCGGGACATCATGACAAGCTTCGACGCCACCCACCTCACCCTGACTCGATCCTTCCGCTTCGGCCCCCTCCTTGCCGAACAAGCCAACCGGTGGCTCGCGTTCACCGACGCGCCCATCCGACTGACAGGTACCGAGGCGGTCCCGACGAAGGTCGGTCTCGTTGCCTCCCCGGACGCGGTGCTGTGCCGCACCAACATCGGGGCCATGACCGAGGTCATGCGACTGCTGGCCGCCGGCCACCGCGTCGCGCTGACGCGGGGAGGGCATACGCTCGTCGCGCTGGCGCTGGCTGCACGGGACCTCAAAGACGGCCGTCGCACCGCCCACCCAGAACTCGTTCTCTTCGCCTCCTGGGGTGAGCTGCAGGAGTACGCGGATCACGATCCGGCCGGCCGTGATCTGCAGCCTTTCGTAGAACTTGTCGACCAGCACGGACCCGAGGCCATCATCACCGCGGTCCACGCACTGACCGACGAGGACAAGGCCGACGTCACGGTCTCCACGGCCCACAAGGCCAAAGGCCGGGAATGGCCCACGGTCAAGATCGCCGATGACTTCCCCCCGCCCCCGGACAGCGATCAACACGACGACCGTGGTCGCCCGATCTCGGAACCCGTGAGTGAAACGGACGCCCGCCTCGCCTACGTTGCCGTGACACGTGCCCGCAGTCGGCTCGATCTCGGTGGTCTTGCATGGATCGACCTCATTCCAGCCGCCTCTGACGGAGTGGTTCAGTGAGCGGAGGCGACCGGCGGGGCGGTAGCTTCGGCCGCGGGGAGTGCGGGGGTATCGAGTTTCCTGTGCGAAGGTCTCGGGGAGCACAGCGACGACGGCGATGCCGTGGGCGCTTCCCGTGAACATGCCTCGGCACGGACAACTCCTACCTGCTCCAGGCCCTCGGCAAGGCGTCGGGGCCCTCTCTGCGGCGTGGCCGTCGTAGACCCCGGACGTCGGGGGAACTCGACCGGCTCGTGGAGAGGGGTGCGTGCGGGATCCGCCTCAACCTGATCAGCGGCCCGGTGCCCCCGCTGGAAGATCGGCTCTGGCAGCGACTGGTGCACGAAATCGCCGCCCCTGGACTCCACTTGGAAGTCCAGGGACAGCAACGCCAGTGGGAGGAGCTGGAACCCTGGCTGCTCGGCCGGTCCGGCGCGGTGGTTGTCGATCATCGGGGCTGCCGGCGGCCTTGTCTCTGCCCTACCCCGGATGCGCTGCGCTCTCCCGCCTGCTGGCCGGACAGTATGTGTGGGCGAAGGCGGCCGTGCCTTGTCGTGCAAATGGCCGTGCCTACAGCACCCCGACCTGGCTCACGGCGGAACTCAACCCCACCGAAGCCCTGCGGATACCGTGCGCCAACCCAGCGCGACTGTTTGCTTGGACGCCCTTTCGTCGCGCGGGCCGACCGATGACGTACAGGGCCGCACTCAGGCACGGCCGAGCAGGGGAGCCGCCTTCCACGGCCAGGGCCGGCGAACGGTGACGGCCGAGCTGACGTTTCCGAGGGCGTTGTGCGAGCGTGAAGGTGCGGGCAGCGCGGCTTGGCTCGGGCTCAGGACCCAAGGAACTCGAGTGCCCTTGCCACGAATTCATCGTGGTACTGGAAGATCCCCCCGTGTCCGGCATCCGGGTAGAGGGGCACGAGTTCACTCCTGGGCAGGCGGGCGGCCAGGTCGAGTGTGTTGTGGCTGGGCACCATGCGGTCGTTCTCGCCGTTTGCCACGAGCACCGGTTGGCGAATCTCCGACAGGTCCGACGGCGCCTGACGGCCCCATTGTCTGATGGCCTTCAGCTGGGCTCGGAACGCCGGCAATGAGATGTCCTTGTCGCGGTGGTGCGTGCGCTCCTTCAGCCGTTCCAGCAAGGCCCGTCCCGCCCGCCGACCGCCCTCGGTTTCGGTGAAGAAGAGGGAGAGCTTGGGATCCTGGCGGGTCAGGGCGCCCTTGAGCGTGGCCTGGAGGGTGAGCGCCGGGACCTTGTCGATGCCGGGGCCACCGGCGGGGCCTGTGCCCGCCAGGATGACCTTGCGGATGAGGTGAGGTTCTTGTTCCGCGATGACCTGTGCGATGAAGCCGCCCATCGACAGGCCGAGCAGATCGACCTGGTCGAACCCGAGGGCTCGGATGAACAGCACCGCGTCGCGGGCCATCGCCTCGATCGTGTCCGGCGTGGAGCCGCTCGATCCGCCCACCCCGCGGTTGTCGAAGGCGATGACCCGGCGTCGTGCGGCGAGTCCGTCGACGACGCGCGGGTCCCAGTTGTCCAGGACCCCGGCCAGGTGAATCAGGAGGATCAGCGGTACGCCGTCCTCAGGGCCGAGCTCCCGGTGGGCGAAGTCCTCGCCGCGGACGGACACGGAGCGGGTCGGCGCGTTCTGGTACGACGACGAGGGCGAGGAGGACGGTGAATTCCGCGGTGTGTTCATGTCCAGGTCCTTCTGTAGCGAGTTTCAAGGACGGAGTTCTCTTCGCCGGCGCCCGATGCACTGCACCGACACTGTCGACCAGGTCACACAGTGGTGGGTACCGACCCATGTCATCCGGCTCGTTCTGATCACACCCGGCATCCGCCTCGCCGAGCGCTGAGGCGGCGCCAACCGAGGGACATTGGATTACACTCATAATACTGTGCATGAAGACGATGGATGGCAAGCGGGCCCCCGCAGTCGACCGCACTCCATGGTGCGCAAATGAACGCCCCGAGTGAGGGGATGCCGCTCCGCCTGGCACGGCACCTCGCCGCCGAACGGGCGGCCGTCGGAGCCTCGAATCCATTGAAGTACGATCGAAATGTAAAATGATAAGAGTGCCCGCCAAGAGCAAGCAGCCTCTCCGACGAGCAAAGGAGCGCGCGGTGCGCTACGGGAAAGAGCACAAGCAGGCGACCCGGCAGCGGATCATCGAGGCGGCCGGTCGCCGGTTCAAGCGGGACGGCATCGACGGCTCGGGCATCTCAACCCTCATGACGGACGCGGGGCTGACCAACGGCGCCTTCTACACCCATTTCACGTCGAAAGACGACCTCGTGGCCACCGCGGTCTCCGACCAATTGCAGGCGCAGAACGCGAGGATCGTCGCGCAGGCGGCACCCGGGCGCGCAGGACTTGAGCAGATCGTGCGCCGGTACCTGTCCGCCCAGCATCGCGACAGCTCCGACGACGGCTGCCCCTCCGCCGCCCTGCTCGACGAAATCCGGCGCTGCACAGACCCGACCAAGCAGGCTTACACCGACGGCGTACTGATGGTCATCGACGGCATCGCCGCCCGCCTGGCACCCGACGATCCCCTCTCGGTCCGCACCAAGGCGCTCGGCGCCTACGCCATGATGGCCGGGACGCTCCAGCTCTCCCGAGCCCTCACCGACCGGCAGCTTGCGGACGAACTGCTCGAACAGGGCATTCACAACGCCCTCGCCCTGCTGGGCGTGGAGCACGGGCATTCCAGCCCCGCGATGTGACACACCCGCACCCCTTGGATGGTTCCGACCCGGAACTCGGTCGACCTGGCGCGCGAGTGCCGAACGACGAGTTGGTCCTCTACCCCGACGCCGGCCATGGCGGCATCTTCCAGTTCCACGGGCAGTTCGTGGAGACGGTTCTCGAGTTCCTCGAGCGGCAAAAGGCGTGCGGTGCGGTCGTAGTCCGGGCCGAGGGTGGTGCCTCAGGGGCGTGGCGCCCTTTGGGCGAGCGGCTCGAGGCGCCCGTTCACTGACGCGACCTCGCCTTCCGCCTCACCCCATGAACGCGAGAGCGTTCTCGATCCCCAGCTCAAGGACCTCATCGGCGCGCTTCTGGTCGGACAGGGCGCGGGACAGCTGCATCGTCCCCACCAGCATGGTGAACAGCCCGATGGCCTTGGCCTGAGCGGACCGCGGGTCCTCGGGTGTCAGGCGGGCGGAGATCTCCTCCAGGATGGCCCGCGCGCCGTCGCTGTAGGCCTGCCTGGTCCCGTCCTCGCAGCGGCCGATCTCGTCGAGAAGGGCGGCGGAGGGGCATCCGAGGCCGGGGTGGTCCCGGTGCTCGGGAGACAGGTACTCGCGGATGAGGTCCTCGAGTCCCGGGCGGCCGGGCCGCAGGGTGCTGTAACTCGCGACCTGCGTGTGCAGTTCTTCGGCCACCACATGGGCGACGAGGTCGTCCTTGGACGCGAAGTGGGCGTAGAAGGCTCCGTTGGTGAGCCCCGCGTCCGCCATCAGCGTGGAGATACCCGAGCCGTCGATGCCGTCCTGCTTGAACCGGTGGCCGGCCTTTTCGATGATGCGTCGCCGCGTCACCTGCTTGTGCTCCTTGGCGTAGCGCACCACGAGCTTTCTCCGTTCGCTCCGTAAGGCCATGCTTCGCACTCAAGGGTAATCCATGGCCTGACGCACGTAATATCATGACCGGCGACCCCATGACCGGCGTGCTCACGACCGGATGCGGGCACCGGGTCCGAGTCGGGCGGTGACTTCCGCGGGGCTGAGGGTGGAGTGCTCCGCGGAACACTCGACGACGACGCGGACCGGGGCGTCGCAGTCGGTGTGACGGATGTCCAGTACGGGCCCCTCGGAGCCGAGGGCGTACGCCTCGCCCCACTGGCTCAGCGCCATCAGGACAGGCCACAGATCCCAGCCCTTGCGGGTCAGGCGGTACTCGTTGCGGGAGCGGCTGCCCGGCTCCTGGTATGGGACGGTCTTCAGGATGCCGGCCGCGATCAGCTTCCGGAGGCGGTCGCTGAGGACGGCTTCCGACAGGCCGATGTGGCGGTGGAAGTCGTCGAAGCGGCGGACTCCGTTGACGGCGTCACGCAAGATCAGCAACGTCCATTTCTCTCCGACCACGTCGAGCGTGCGCTGGACGGGGCAGTTCTCTGTGCTCGCCTCAAGCCACTCCATCCCGCCAGCGTAAGGGTCTGGCTTCGTCATTGACAGTCAGGCGAGCGGGAAACTAGCTTCGTTTTCAAAAGTCAGATGGAAGGTGCCCGGCCGTGGGACGAACGCGTACGTATCAATGGGAAGATCCCGCGATCCTGGCGGAAGCCGCCGGACGCATGGCCGGCATCGACTTCCTGCGTGAGTTGCAGGCGGGGCGACTGCCGGCGCCGCCCATCAATTACTCCATCGACTTCACTCTGAGCGAGGTGGAGCCCGGCAGGGCGGTCTTCTCCCTGACACCGGGTGAGGAGCACTACAACCCGATCGGCAGCGTGCACGGCGGCATCTTCGCCACCCTGCTCGACTCGGCGGCCGGCTGCGCGGTCCAGTCGACCCTTCCGCAGGGCGTTGCGTACACCTCGCTCGACCTCACGGTGAAGTTCCTGCGACGGATCACCGTGGACACGGGCACGGTACGCGCCATCGGCACGGTGGTCAGCAAGGGCCGTCAAACCGCCCTGGCCCAGGCGCAGTTGGTCGACGGCTCGGACCGTCTGCTCGCCCACGCCACCAGCAGCTGCATGCTCTTCCCGGTGCCACCCTCGCAGGGGTGAGCCTCGGCGGCGACCGGTATCGGTCCGGGCCGTGAAGTCGCACTCCCTCGATCGCGGCGCAGACCGCCGGTGTGTGAGGTGAAACCGCTGCGGCGCACGTCGGTCGCGGCCCGTAACTCCTCGGGCCGCCGGCCTCCGTGCGCCGCAGCTGTGTCGAGGCGCCCGAAAGTGGTGGTTCCCTCGGGCGCCGGGCTGCTCTTCGTCAGGCGGCGTGGGTGGGGTAATCGGTGTAGCCGGCCGCGCCGCCGCCGTAGAAGGTGGCGGGGTCGGGGGTGTTCAGGGGGGCGCCGGCGCGTACGCGCTCGACGAGGTCGGGATTGGCGAGGGCCATGGTGCCGACGGTGACGACGTCGGCCAGACCGTCTTCGACGTCCTTGGCGCGGGTGGCGATGTCGGCACCGGCCCGGTTGAGGATCAGCGTGGTCGGCCACAACTTGCGGAGGGTGGAGAGGAGTTCCTCGTCGCCGCCGTGGCCGATGTGCAGGTAGGCGAGGTTGAGGGGGGCGAGGGCGCGCAGGAGGTGCGGGTAGAGCTCGTGCGGGTCGCTCTCCGCGAGGTCGTTGAGCTTGAAGGGGTTGCCGGGAGAGATCCGGATGCCGGTGCGGCCGGCGCCGATCTCGTCGGCCACGGCCGTGGCGACCTCCACCGCGAAACGAATGCGGTTGTCGAGGGAGCCCCCGTACTGATCCGTGCGCTGGTTGGCGCTGGGGAAGAGGAACTGGTTGACCAGGTAGCCGTTGGCCCCGTGGATCTCGACGCCGTCGGCGCCGGCCGCGATGGCGGCCGCGGCGGCGCGCCGGAAGTCGTCGACCGTCGCGGCGACCTCCTCGGTGGACAGTTCGCGCGGCTCCGGCATCTCCTGGAGCCCGGACGGGGTGAACGTCTGGCCGCCCGGCTTGATCGCGGAGGGTGCCACCGGCTGCCGGTGGTGGGGGGTGTTGTCCGGGTGGGAGATGCGCCCGGTGTGCATCAGCTGGATGACGATGCGTCCGCCGGCCTTGTGTACGGCGTCGGTGACCTTGCGCCAGCCGGCGATGTGATCCTCGGTGTAGATGCCCGGGGTCACCGGGTAGCCCTGGCCGTCGGCGGAGGGCTGGGTGCCCTCGGTGATGATGAGCGCGTGCGAGGCGCGCTGGGCGTAGTACTCGGCGTTCAGCTCGGTCGGCACGCCGTCCGGGGTGGCCCTGCTGCGGGTCAGGGGGGCCATGGCCAGCCGGTGCGGCAGGGCGATCTCTCCGACGACGGTCGGGTTCCACAGGGCGTTGAGCATGGGTCATTCCTCAGGTGGTGTGTGGTGGTGCCGAAAGGGGCGGGGGCGGACACCGCGTGGACCTGGACACCTGGCTCTTCTGCCTCCGGGTCCGAAGACGCACCCGCCCTGCGCCCGCCGGTCGAGTCGCAGTCGGCAGTGGCCTATCAAATTACGATCGTAATACTAAGCGGTCGGGTGGGCTGTGGCAAATGGGTCCCGGCAGGGGGCACGAAGTCGCGCGGCGCAGCTCGCCTAAGGACCTCACGCCGGAGCGGTGGGAGTTCCGCAACGGAAGCTGGAACCGCCTGCTCCGCCTGGATGACCTTGTCCTTGCGGGTGTGTCGTGTGCTCCAGTATTCGGTGGGGTGGGCGACGAGGAGCAGGCCGCGGCCGCCGTCGTCGAGACCTGGGCGCGGCGCAGGTGCGGGGCGGTGCTGCTGGCGTCGGAGATTCGCTCGTCGGGGCGGACTGAAGGATCATCCGCAGTTTGACAGGGCTCTTGCCGTAGCGGATGGCGGTCGTCACCAGTTCGCTGACCACGAGTTCACTGACCGCGAGTTCGGGGGGTGAAGACCAGTTCCTCCAGCTCGCAGAGGGCGGTTCGTGAGGTGTTGTCCGTTTGCGGGTGAGGTTGGGGCAGGGCTGCTGGTCGCGGGGGGCTTGGTCGGCTACTGCTTTCTGGTGAAGCTGCCGGCGTCGGCCTCGGTGAGGACGTCGAGCCTGACGAGGCGTTTCAGCTTGGCGCGGGTGCCATCGATGTTCTTCGGCAGCGGTTCGTGGTCGAGGGCTTCGTGGACATCACGGGCCCGGAGGGGGCCGGTGACCTCGTTGAAGACGGCGAGGATGCGGGGGTAGTCCGGGTGCTCGGGCAGGTCGGGCGCGGCGGTCTGGGCCGGGAAACGGTCAGCGAGAGCAGTAATGGTCTTCCGGTTGATCGTCAAGTGTTCGTCATCGCCGACGCGGCGCTTTCTGCCGCACACGCTGCGCCCCGTTCTCCGCCGTGACGTTCACGGCTAACGGCGTGCCCCCCGTGCTCGACCGGTAGGCCGCCACACGATCCCACTCGCCTCGGAACTTGCTTGCGGCCTCTCGGCCGCCCGATAGGATTACGATCGTAAGATAATGAGGGGTCGTCCTCCCCGTGATGACGCTCGTGACCGGTGGGTCCCGGGCTCGGAAGGGGTGGTCGCACTCGCGCACGTCGGAAACGTGCCAGACCCTGCTCGTCCAACCCGCCTGTTCGATCCGATTCCCCTGTCCGTCACCGGGGCGGAGCCGCTCCGTCCATCCACATGGGAGAAGCACATGTCTTCCTCGAACGCCGAGCCCCGAACGTCCGCCGCCGACTTGCACCGGCTTGCCGATGAGTACGTCAGGCGCGTCAACCTGCGCGACCTCGACGCCCTGTTCGCCCTGTACGCGCCGGACTTCCGCAACCACGCCGCCGATGGCACCACCACCGGCCTCGAGGAGGCCCGCGCGGTGCTTGCGTCGTTCCTCGACGCGGTCCCCGACTTCGCCGCCACACCGGTCCGTGTCGTCGCCGAGGACGACTGGTTCGCGATCACCTTTATCCTCACCGGCACGAACACCGGGTCCTTCAACGGCACTCCCGCCACCGGCCGATCGATCAAGGTGCTGGAGGTCCGCATGTTCAAGGTGGCCGACGGGAAGCTCACCGACCACTGGGGCCTCATCGACCTGGCGACGCTCTTCGCCCAGTTGCAGTCCTGAGAGGGTTACGTGAGTTGATGCCTGCTTCCCCCTTTCGGGAGGGGCAGGCGGGCCGGCCGCAGCGTCGCCGGGCGGCTACGGCCGCGACTGGGTGAACAAACCCTGCCCGGTCTCGACCAGGATTCCGCGCTCGGTCAGCCGCTTGAGCTTCAGGCGGGTGTTGTTGATGGTGTTGGACGCGATCTCCATGTCCATCGCCTCGCACACCTGCCGCGCCCGCAGCGGAGCGTCGGCCGCGGTGAATACGGCCAGGATCTGCTGGTAGGCCGGATGGTCGGGCAGCTTCGGCGCCGGCGGCGCGGGTGGCTGCGGATCGGGCAGCTCCAGCAGTGTCTTGCGGGTGATCCGGATCTCCTCAGCGGCCCTGCCGAGCTCGTCCAGCCGTGCGGTCAGCTGCTCGATCTGCTCTCCTGTCGTCTCGGCCAGCGCGGCGATCTCCCGTTCCCGCTCCTCCAGCCGGGCCAGCACCGCCCCGAGGGTCAGCTCCCCGCCCGTCATGTGCTGCGCCAGGCCGCGCTTGCGGCCCGGTACTTTTTTTGCCGCATCACACCCCCTCGACTCCGCGGGCACCCCGGCCGCCGCATGCATGCTCTGGGTGTCGAGCACCACCAGGCTCGGGTCCGATTTCGGCCGCGCAATCTCCCGCACCTGCCGGCGCAGCAGGTCGTGGATGGTCTGGTCGGTGCCGTCGTCGCGCCACTTGGCGAAGTTGGTACGTCACCGCGCCGCCCGGCGGCAGGTCGTGCGGAAGCAGGTCCCACTGGCAGCCGGTGCGGCCCTGGTAGAGGAGCCCGTTGACGATCTCCCGCATCTCGTACCGTCCCTGGTGGCCGCTGACCGAACGGTGTGCGGCCTTCCACGCGACAATCATCGGCTCGATATCTCAGGTGGTCAGTTGATCGGATGCCTGGACGCGGGCCGTGGAGACGACTGCCAGGTTGCTGGGGAGACCCCAGGTCGCGTGATCGGCGTCAAAGGCTCCGGTGGGGCAGTCCGCCGGGCGCTACCGCCCACCGCAAGCCAGGGAAGGCCCAGCCGATCACGGGGTGTGACCGGCGCGGCGGAGAACAGGGCGCAGGGCCTCGATGACACCGGGGTCGTCCACGGTGGAGGGGATCGGTTCGTCGTGCCCGTCGGCGATGCCGCGCATCGTCTTGCGGAGGATCTTCCCCGAACGGGTCTTGGGCAGGGCGGCCACGACCGTGACGTCCTTGAGGGAGGCGACGGCGCCGATGCGCTCGCGTACGAGCTGGACGAGTTCGGCCTCGACCTCGCCCGGTTCGCGGTCGCTGCCGGCTTTCAGGACGACGAAGCCGCGCGGGATCTGTCCCTTTAGTTCGTCGGCGACGCCGATGACGGCGCATTCGGCGACGTCGGGGTGGGCGGACAGGGCCTCTTCCATGCTGCCGGTGGACAGCCGGTGTCCGGCGACATTGATGACATCGTCGGTGCGGCCCATGACGAAGACGTAGCCGTCGTCGTCGAGGTGGCCGCTGTCGCCGGTGAGGTAGTAGCCGTCGTAGGCGGAGAGGTAGGAGGCGACGTAGCGGTCGTCGTCCTTCCAGAGCGTGGGGAGCGCGCCGGGCGGCAGGGGAAGCCTCACGACGATCGCGCCGTCGACGCCCGCGGGCACCGGCTTGCCCGAGGCGTCGAGGACGCGGACGTCCCAGCCCGGCAGCGGGCGGGTCGGGGAGCCGGGCTTGAGGGGAGCGGCTTCGATGCCCACGGGGTTGGCGACGATGGGCCAGCCGGTCTCGGTCTGCCACCAGTGGTCGATCACCGGGACGCCCAGCAGGTCGCTCGCCCAGTGATAGGTCTCGGGGTCGAGGCGCTCACCGGCCAGGAAGAGATAGCGCAGGTGAGAGAGGTCGTAGCCGGCGGTGAGCGTCCCCTTCGGGTCCTCTTTCCTGATCGCCCGGAAGGCGGTAGGCGCCGTGAACATGGTCTTGACGCCGTACTCGGCGGCCACCCGCCAGAACTGGCCCGCGTCCGGGGTGCCGACCGGCTTGCCCTCGTACAGCACCGTGGTCGCGCCGACCAGCAAGGGCGCGTAGACGATGTACGAGTGCCCGACGACCCAGCCGACATCAGAGCCGGTGAACATGGTCTCGCCCGGGCCCACGTCGTACACGGCCCCCATCGACCAGTGCAGGGCCACCGCGTAGCCGCCACTGTCGCGGACGACTCCCTTCGGCTTTCCGGTCGTTCCGGAGGTGTAGAGGATGTAGAGCGGGTCGGTCGCGGCCACCGGCACGCAGTCGGCCGGTGCCGCGGCGGCGACCAGGTCCGCCCAGTCGAGATCGTCCGGCCCCAGCGCGGCCGTCTCCTGCGGGCGTTGCAGGATCACGCTCTTCTCCGGCTTGTGGCCCGCGAGCTCGATCGCCTCGTCGAGCAGGGGCTTGTACGCGATGACCCGCTTGCCCTCGATGCCGCAGGAGGCGGAGACGACCACTTTGGGGGCGGCGTCGTCGATGCGAAGGGCGAGTTCGCGTGCGGCGAATCCGCCGAAGACGACGGAGTGGACCGCGCCGATGCGTGCGCAGGCCAGCATCGCGACGGCGGCCTCGGGGACCATCGGCATGTAGATGACCACGCGGTCGCCGTGTCCCACGCCGAGCTGTGCGAGTGCTCCGGCGAAGGCCGCCACCTCGTCCCTCAGCTGTTCGTAGGTGTAGGTGCGCCGGGTGCCCGTCACGGGGGAGTCGTGGACGAGCGCGGGTTGCTCGCCCCGGCCGGCTTCGATGTGCCGGTCGAGCGCGTTGAAGCAGACGTTGAGCCGTCCGTCGGGAAACCAGCGGTAGAAGGGCGCGCCCGAGGAGTCCAGAGCGCGTCGCGGAGCGACATCCCAGTCGACGCCCTCCGCCGCCTTCAGCCAGAAGCTCTCCGGGTCCTCGGTACTGGCGCGGAAGACATCTTCGTATGTTCCCATCGCGCACTCCTTTGTGGCATCAAGGGACGGTGATGTGGCTGGGTGCGGAACCGTGTCGGACACAGGCACCGCATGCCGGCCGACATGGTCTGGCAGGATGCCGGCGACCGGCGGGAACCGGTCACCGGCGTCGCGGTGGTGCGGCGGTCCGGCCGAAGGGCCGCTCCGCCCAGTGTGCCTTCAGCTCACGCGCCGAGGTGCTTGCGCAGCCATTGGCCCATCTGCTGGATCGCCTGGTCCACCTCGGGTACGCGCCCGGCGCCCAGGATGAACGAGTGCTGCCCTTCGGGCATCGGGTGGACCTCTGAGGTGACCTTGAAGTCCGCGAGGCGTCGGCCGAGTTCGGCGCCGTCGTCGGCGAGGGTCTCGTACTCGCCGTAGTGGACGGTCGTGGGCGGCAGGCCGGTCAGATCGGCGTTTGCGATGCTGATCGCGGGGTCGGTGAAGTCCACGGCGGGATCCTGCAGCCAGGCTCCTCGGAAGAGTTCGAGGGTGCTCCTGCTGAGCATCTTGTCGTTGTCCTCGTTCTCGTCCACCGACGCGTTCTGGATGGTGAGGTCGGTCCACGGCGAGACGCTGACGATCGCGCCCGGCGTCGCCTCGCCCTTCGCGAGCAGGCGCAGCGGGAGCATCACCGCGAGGGTGCCGCCGATCGAGTGGCCCGTGCTGCCGATGTTCCGCGGCTCGTAGCCCTGCGAGAGCAGCCACCGGTACGCCGTCTCGGCGTCGTCGAGCTGCGCCGGGTAGGGGTGTTCGGGCGCCAGGCGGAAGTCCACGACGAGGGAGCGGGCTCCGGCTGCCTTGGCGATGTGGCCTGCGGCCTTGCGGTCCGAGTGCATGGAGGCGGTGACGGATCCGCCGAAGTGGAAGTGGAGCAGTGCCTTGTCGGGGTCGGCGCCCTCGGGGATGGCCCAGAGGGCGGGGACGCCGCCCGCGTCCACCTCGGCGTACGTGACGCCTTCCGGCTCGGTCGACGCCTTGTGGTTCGAGTCCACGATGTCGCGGATGACGGCCAGGTCGAGACCGGGTGTCGACGACTTCGCGCTCACGCTCGCGAGGAACTCCGCGAACTCCTGTGCCTCTCGGCTTACGCCCATGGTGGTGCTCCTTCGCAGGTTGCTGCCACGCCCACGTCCCGCGTGCAGCCAGGTTGATGTGCTGGTCCTGACGCTACTGGCTGAGTATAAGAAAGTAAACCCAGAAGAGTAAGGGGCACCTCTGGCTGCGGGCGCGGCGGCGCGGTGCGGGCGGCCGAGGGTGATCAACGCTCCAGAATCTCTGCCGTTGCGGATCAGCGGTCTGAGGTCCGACTGTCTGGGAGGAGCAGTCCCCCCGTCGCCTGGGCCGGTGCGGCGGAACGCCTGATGGTGATGCGTGAGGACGCCGGACTGCAGCCGTGTCTGTCTGCCGGGACCGTCCCGGATCCGACGACCGATTCGCTTGGCGCCGGCCTGCCTGTGGGGCGTACAGGGCGGCCGGATGCGGGACTACAAGGCTCCGCACACGAACCTCAGCATCACGACAGCGCCACGGACGAGAAGATGACTCTGTTCGGGACCGGCGTTCCTGTCGGTCGCCGTCGTCGACGCGCTCAGTCGTGCCGTCGAGGCGTACGTGAGCCGCAAGGCAAATCCGCTCTCCGGCGGCCTCGCGCTGAACGCTCTCGTCCGTGCCGGGGCAGATGGCGTGGGGCGAGTCGACCATGGCACGGCATGAGCCGCCCGATCGGCGCGCACTTCCACGTCGCTCATGGTCTGTCGAACGCGATGCTCCTCCCCGCGGTGACGGCGTTCTCCGTACCGGCCGCCGAGAGCCGGTACGCCGACTGCGCCCGCGCGTTCGGAGTTGCCGCCGACGGCGACGGCGATGCCCTGGCGGCCGGGAGGTTCGTGGAGGCGCTCCGCGACCTGTGCGAGGATCTTGACCTTCAGCCGTAGATCTGCAGGTAGAGGTCCTGGATCTCGTCCACGGTGGGCACAACGGGGTTGTTGGCAGGGGATCCGGACACGAGCGCCTGCTCAGCCATGAGGGGCGACAGTCGGCGACGGAGGAACGGTGATGGCACAACAGCCAGGTCCGCGCGGAGTACGAGATGAGACGCATGACTGACATTGCTGAGGGCGAGGTTCTCACCGATGTGCACCGGGGCGTCGGCCGGATCCTTCTGAACCGACCCAAGGCGCTCAACGCCCTGACGACAGGCATGGTCGCGGCCATTGACGGTGCGCTCGCCGCATGGGAGCACACACCGCTGTCCGCTGTGGTGATCGCCAGCACCAGTGTGAAGGCCTTCTGCGCCGGCGGCGACATCCGCACGATCCGTGAGCACAGCCTCGCTGGGGATGCCGAGGCCAGTGAGCGGTTCTTCGCCTCCGAGTACCGGCTCAACGCCCGGATCGCTGAGTATCCCGTGCCGGTCGTGTCGCTCATCGACGGCATGTGCATGGGCGGTGGTCTCGGTCTGTCAGTCCACGGCACCTTCCGCGTCGTCACCGAGCGTGCGGTGCTGGCGATGCCCGAGACCGGGATCGGTTTCTTCCCCGACATCGGGGCCAGCTACTTTCTGCCGCGGCTGCCCGGCGCGATGGGCATGTACCTGGGACTGACCGGGCACCGTCTCGACGCTGCCGACGCCCTGTACGCGGGGCTGGCCACGCACTTCGTCCCCACGGACAGGCTCGGTGCGGTCGCAGACGCCCTGGCGGACAGCCCAGGCGCCCCGGTGGACGTCGTCCTGAACCGCCTTGCCGACCGTTCTCCGGTGGGGGCGAGCAGGCTGGCGGAGGTACGCGGGGAGATGGACTGGGCGTTCGGCGCGCCGACCCTCGGTGAGATCGAGAAACGCCTGCGTCACCTCGACACCGTCTGGGCGTCAGACGCGTTGATCGCCCTGGAGTCCGCCTCGCCGCAGAGCTTGGAGATCACTCACAACCTGCTGGCCCGGGGCAGACAGCAGACGTTGCGCGAGTGCCTTGCCGCCGAGCTCACTCTCACGCGCACGACCATCCGCACGCCGGACTTCCTGGAGGGCGTCCGAGCGGCCTTGGTCGACAAGGACCGCAGTCCCATCTGGGAACGTGAGGCGCAGGGCGGACAGACGCCGCCGGCCTGACCGGTAGTGCAGGGTGAGCGGCTGCCCGTTGTCCGCACTGCCGCACTGCCGGACAGGTTGTTCTTGCCGAGTTGCGCGGCGCGGATCGCGGTGACGTGCCCGCGCTTCCGCCGCCGATGGTGACCACGCCGTAGCGCGTGCTCACGAAGTGCCCCCGTTCCGGGGACATGGTCGGCTCGTGGAGCGAGCGGTCATGCGGCGCGGATGTGCTGCGCCAGGGTGGCGTGGACCTGGTCGCGGATGTCGGCGAGCACGGCCTCGTCGCTGCGGTGCAGGCACACGGTGGCGGTGGTGCTGATGTGAATGATCGCGGTGATCACCCGCGCCAGCGTTGCCGCGTCGGCGGCGCCGATGTCCTCGTTGCGCGTGAGCAGGCCCGTGATGCCGTCCTCGACGCGGCCGGCAAGGGTCAGACCCACTTGCCGGTATGGCTCGGCCGGGTCGCCGAAGACAAGTTCGCGCAGATAGGTGCGGCCGTTCTCGATGTGCTCCCGCACGCACTCCACCAGGGGGCGGATGAGAGCGATGACCCGCTCCAGCGCGCCCTGTCCTACGGCGGCGTCGGCGGCGGCGAGGCCGGAATCGACGGCGGCGGCGAACTTCTCGTTCTGCACCATGATCAGCAGCTCGGCCTTCGTGGACGCGTACAAGTAGAGCGTCCCGATGGCGACATCGGCCCGGCGGGCGACCTGCTGCGTCGTGACCCTGTCCACGCCGTGTTCGGCGAACAGCTCGCGGGCGGCGGTCATGATGCGCTCGCGCTTGTCCTGTTTGGCCCTCTCGCGGCGCCCGGTCGGCATGTGATCGCTTCCCATGGGGACCCCCTTGACAATAATTATGAGTGGACTCATAGTTGAGTGTACTCGGATTGATCGGATGGTGCGAGGTCGTGAGGCCCCCGGATGTCGCGCCGGGTTCGCCGATCCAGTCTCAGACCTGGATAAATAGGACAAGTATCAGGAGTGGCGCCCCATGCGAGCGTTCGTCGTCACCAAGTACAAGGAGCCGCTGCAGGAGGCGGAGGTCCCCGAGCCCACCGTGGGGGAGCACGACGTGCTTGTGCGAGTGGAGGCCGCCGGGCTGAACCCGCTGGATGAGAAGATCCGCGCCGGTGAGTTCAAGCAGATCCTGCCCTACAAGCTGCCGCTGATCCTGGGCAACGACGTCGCGGGCACCGTCGTCCGCGTCGGGACGGCGGTTCGCGGCTTCAAGCCCGGAGACGAGGTGTACGCCCGGCCCCACCAGGACCGCATCGGCACGTTCGCCGAGCGCATCGCCGTAGCGGAGGGCGACCTGGCGCTCAAGCCCGCTTCGATCAGCATGGAAGAGGCCGGCTCGCTGCCGCTGGCGGCGCTCACGGCATGGCAGGCGCTGGTGGAGCGCGGGAAGCTGCGGCCCGGGCAGAAGGTGCTCATCCACGCCGGCGCCGGCGGGGTCGGTTCGATCGCGATCCAGCTCGCCGCGCACCTCGGCGCGAGTGTCGCCACCACTGCCAGCGGTTCCAACGCGGCCTACGTGCGCGCGCTCGGCGCGGACACGGTGATTGATTACCGCACCCAGGACTTCGAGCAGCTCCTGACCGGCTACGACCTGGTGCTGGACAGCCTCGGTGGAGAGACCCTCGAGAAGTCCCTGCGGGTGCTCAGGCCCGGCGGCAAGGCCATCGGGATCGCCGGTCCCCCGGACCCCGCGTTCGCCCGCCAGGCCGGCCTGAATCCGCTGCTGCGCCTGGCGGTCACAGCCCTGAGCCGCAAGATCCGCAAGCAGGCGAAGAAGCTCGGCGTGACGTACGAGTTCCTGTTCATGCACGCCAGCGGCGACCAGCTCCGCCGGATCACCACCCTCATCGACCAGGGCGCGGTGCGCCCGGTCGTGGGAAAGGTGTTCCCCTTCGACCAGACCCCGCACGCGCTGCAGTCCCTGTCCCAGGGCGGCATCCGCGGCAAGGCCGTCATCGGCAACAGCTGACCCGCCGCAACCGCGACGGGCGACACGAAACACACAGCGACACAGAACACGCAAGGAGAATCGGTCATGAGCAGCACAGACGCCCCGAACGAACCCGTCATCACCTCCTACGCGAAGGCCCCGGCCCGCACCGTCCGCGCAGGCGGCGTCACCTACGCCTACCGCGAGCTGGGACCGAAGGGCGGCATCCCCGTCGTCTTCTTCGTCCACCTCGCCGCGACCCTGGACAACTGGGACCCCCGCATCATCGACCCCATCGCGAAGGGACGTCACGTCATCGCCTTCGACAACCGCGGTGTCGGGGCGTCCACCGGCCAGGTGCCGGACAGTGTCGAGGCGATGGCCGACGACGCCTACACCTTCATCAGGGCCCTCGGGTTCGACAAGATCGACGTCTTCTCGTTCTCCCTCGGCGGCATGGTCGCCCAGGCCCTGGTGGTGAAGCACCCCGAGCTCGTCCGCAAGCTGGTCCTCACCGGCACCGGGCCCAAGGGCGGCAAGGACATGGACAAGGTCGCCAGAGTCACCTACTGGGACATCCTGCGTGCCACGTTGACCCGTTCGGACCCCAAGGAGTTCCTGTTCTTCAACCGCAATGCCACCGGCAAGCCCGCCGCACGCGCGTTCGTCAACCGGCTCAAGGAGCGCACCGTCGACCGCGACGCGGACATCAAGACCAAGGCGTTCCAGACGCAGCTGAAGGCCATCAAGAAGTGGGGGCGCTCCGCCCCTGACGACCTGTCGTCGATCACGCAGCCCACCCTGATCGCCAACGGCGACAACGACCGCATGGTGCCGTCGGTCCTGTCGGAGGACCTGCACCGGCGCATCAAGGGCAGCGAGCTGATCATCTACCCCGACTCCGGGCACGGCGGCATCTTCCAGTACCACCAGGAGTTCGCCCCCGTCGCGGTCGAGTTCCTGGCTCGATGACCACCACCTGACCAGGAAAAAGGGCAACATCATGAGCACGTCACCGGTCGCCGCGCCCCCGGAAGTGAAGAAGCCTCTCACCTCCTCGATCCTGCTGTGGGTGCGCACCGACCAGCCCCGCCAGACCGGCATGGACCACTGGAAGGGCCCGCACTCAGGGATCATCTCCGCCACCCCGGGGCTGGAGGAGTACCGGCAGATCCACCTCGCCGAGCAGAACACGGGCCTGTGGCCGGCCATCGACGGGGTCCAGACCGCGATCCCAGCAGACCGGAAGATCGACGGCGTCGCGGAAGTCACCTTCCAATCGGTGCTCGCACCCCTGAAAGGGCGCGAGCAGACGAAGCTGGCCTACGCCGACGAGATCAACGTGTTCCGCCGCACCCTGCTCTACGCCGGCCCGCCGAACTCCTCCCGGTGGTACGACGTCGCGGGCCCCGGAGAGACGGTCGGTGCCCGCGCGCTGATCTACCTTCGCCGCAGGGACGGGGTCGGCGCCGGCGCCTTGCGGAAGTTCGTCAACGAGGAGCTCGCCCCCGCGCTCGCCGGCACCGGAGTGCTGAAGGAACTGCGCACGCAGACGTTCCTGCCCTGGACGAAAAAGCTCTGGGACACCCCGGACGTCGCCCACGACAACCCCCACGACCAGCGCTTCCACGCCTCGGTCAGCCTCGGGTTCACCGACACCGCGGCACGGGACGCCTTCTTCAGCGGCAACGCGATCGAGGACCTGTCCGACCGGCTGGCACCGCAGGTCTCCGCGATCCACGCCTACGACGTCGCCGCCGCCCTCACCTACGTCAAGAACGGCGAGATCCTCCCGCACTACCAGGAGTGAGCAGCGCAGACGGGAAACGGGACCGCCGGATCTGCTCGGCACATCCATCCGCCCCGGCTTCCTTGCCCTCCTCGCACCCCAATCGCCGTCTGATACCCACCACGCATCCGGAGCCAGCCATGAGCGAGCAGCAGAGCACCATCCACTACGAGCGCACCTCACCGCAGATCGCGAAGATCACCTTCGCCAACCCGCCCGTCAACCTCATCGTCGGCGAGACCGTCCTGCGCCTCATCGAGATCGTCACCGAACTGGCCACTGACCCGGACATTCAGGTCGTGCTGTTCGACAGCGCCACCCCCGACTTCTTCTACAACCACTTCGACCTGGCCGCCGCCGCCGACTTCCCCGCCCCCGAGGACCCGGACGCGGTGCCGGCCTGGACGAATCTGGTCCTGGAACTCTCCAAAGCGCCGTACATCACGATCGCGGTCATCCGTGGACGCACCCGCGGCGGCGGGAACGAGCTCGCCCTCGCTCTCGATCTGCGCTACGCCAGTCGTGAGAAGGCGATCTTCGGACAGCCCGAGGTCGGCAGCGGACTGCTGCCCGGCGGTGGTGGCAGCGAACGCCTGCCCCGGGCCATCGGACGCGACCGCGCCCTGGAAGCCATCCTCACCAGCGACGACTACGACGCCGACACCGCCGAACGCTGGGGCTGGATCACCCGCGCCCTCCCCGACAGCGAACTCGACGCGTTCGTCGGCACCGTCGCCGCCCGACTCGCCTCCTTCGACCGCGCCTCACTCGCCTCGGCCAAAGCCCAGATCAACCGGGCAACCCTGCCCCCGGACGGGGACCTGGTCGCCGCGTACGGCGAGTTCGCCCACTCCCTCACGCTTCCCGGTTTCCTCACCCGGGCCGCAGGCACGCAGGCCGTCGTCGAACAGGCCGGCATCGACTTCGAGTACCGTCTCGGGCACTACATCGGCATCGCCAACCAGCAAAGCTGACACCCATCAGAAAGTGAGCACGGATGCAGCGGATGCTGCGTCCGTCCTCATTTGCCGCGGGGCCCACCTGATTTCCGACGTCTTCGGCACGATGGTCGGATCGGGCTGCTGCCGGATCGACCGCCGATGTCCTCCACCGCTCGATGGCCGCGACGGTGCACCGCTTCTGGACACTGGTCGGCCGACCGTTCGCACGCCATGGATCACTGGGTCCCCGACGTGAAGAGATCGCGTCGGGACCGAACAACAAGCTCAGGCTTCCGTGCTGTGCAGGTCCGGGTAAAGCGCCTCGACCGGGCCGCTCAGAGCCGCCTTGACCCCCTTGGTCAAGTCGTCGGCCAGGACCTCGTATTCTCCGGCCTCGACGGCGTCGTAGACGGTCGTCACCAGCTGTGTCGGCAGCATCTTGGGGCCGTCGGCGTGCGCGGCCATATCGGTGTCGACGTAGCCCATGTGCACCCCCGTCACGTGGACGCCCATGGGTGCGAACTCGATGCGCAGCGAGTTGGTGGCCGACCACAGTGCGGCCTTGGAGGCGCTGTAGGCGCCGCCGAAGGCATACCAGCTGGCAACGGAGTGCACGTCGATGAGGACTGACCCCTTGTTGGCGGCGAGGATCGGTGCGAAGGCGCGGGCGAGGAAGACCGGTCCGAAGAAGTTCGTCTCCATGTTCGCCCGGATGTCTGCCTCGGTGACGTCCAGCAGGCTCGCGCTCGGCGGGGTGGCGCCCGCGTTGTTGACGAGCACGGTGACATCCGCCGCGGCGGCCACGGCCGCGTCGATCGACGTGCGGTCGGTCACGTCAAGGGTCAGGGGGACGATGCGGTCGTCGTCCCAGGCACGGGGGGAGCGGGCGGTGGCGTAGACCTTGACGGCGCCGCGTGCCAGGGCGTCGTGGACGAAGTGGGTGCCGATACCGCCATTGGCGCCGGTGACGAGGACGACTGCTCCATCGAGGGAGGGCATGGGTTCCTTCTTTCCGAGGGGGATGTGAAGTACGTGGCTGCGCACGGATGGGGCAAGGACACATCGCCCCGCGATGGGAGAATGAGCGGAGCCACATTCGAGCCCACATGACATTGAGTACAATCATAACTGATTACAGTCAGAATCTACCTGGAGGACACCGCCATGCCTCTCGGACGGCGCGAGCGGAACAAGCAGGAGAAACTCGACCGCATTGTCGCTGCCGCCAGTGATCTGTTCGCCGAGCACGGCGTCGATGAGGTCACGACCCAGCAGATCGCGGACAAGGCCGACATCGGCACCGGGACCCTGTTCCTTTATGCCAAGACCAAGGGCGAACTCCTCCTCCTTGTCCAGAACGCCAAGTACGTCGAAGCACTTGAGCGGGGCCGGGCGGACGCCGAGACCGTCCCAGGCGTGCTGGACGCGGTGCTGGCGATCGTCCGGCCGATCGTCGAGTGCAACCGCGTCCAGATCGACAACGGACGCACCTACCTGCGAGAGATGGTCTTCGGCGACCCCGAGGAGCCCCGGCATGGCGCGGCACTCGCCATCGTGGCGCAGACCGAGGAGGCCGTCGCCGCCGTGCTGCGCCGAGACGAGCGGGTCGCCGAGGGCGACGCCGCGACGCTGGCACACATCGTGTCCGCCGTGATGTTCCTCAGCATGGCGGTGAGCGTGAACATCGCCTTGAGCGTGGAGGAGATCGTGCAGGACATCCGGGGGCAGGTCGAGGTCCTGCTGCCTCGCTGAAGTGCGGCCCGGGTGACCATCCGGGCAGTCCTCGGTTGCGGTATGGCCCGAATCCCCGAATGGCAGGTCATCCGGCCGTTGCTGCCCATACCGGTACGACTGGACGGCTGGGGCAGCCGGCCGGAGGGCTACCGGCACCGCGTGCTGCTGGGATTCCCGAGATTGCCCACCTGGACGGCGTCGGGTCCCACTCCCACCCCGCGCCTGGACCGCGCGTTGAGGAAGGTCGCTCGAAGGGGCGGCGGGGTGGTTCTGCCGGTGTTCGCACTGAGGCGACTGGGAGCCGGCCTCGTGCTGTTCAAGGTACTGAGCTGGGCTTGCGTCGGTCGGCTGCGGTCAGGTCTCCGGACTGCTTGCCGCCAGCTGGTCGCTGTTGACCTGTGCCAGTGACGCGAGAATCTCCTTGCGGCAGACATCGAGGATCTCGTCCGCCAGCGGAGAGCCGTCCGGGCATGCCCGCGACAACATGATCGCGCCGACCGAATGGGCGAGCATGTCGATCACCATCATGCGGGCCGCGCGCTGGTCCGCATCTTCCGGTGTATCGCCTTGGGGCTGAAGGGCCGTCAGCAGGTTCTCGATCCCGGCTGCGAACTCTGTTCTGATGTCCGCCGGCTGACGTGCGGCGTCGCCGCCGAGGGCCGCGATGGTGCAGCCGTCGCTGCGCCCGTCGCGATGCTCCCGCGAGACGTAGCGCTCGACGAACTCGGCGGGGTCCAGACCTTGTGCCCGTGCCACGGTCTGCGAGAGCCCGCTCGCGGACGCTTCGGCCATCAGGTCGGCCTTGGAGCGGAAGTGCTTGTAGAACCCGCCGTGGGTGAACCCGGCGGCCGCCATCAGCTCTGCCACACCGACACCGTCATAGCCGCGCTCACGGAACAGCCTGGAGGCTGTCGCGACGATGTGGGCACGGTTCTGCTCTGCCTGTGCCTTGGTGACCCGCATGTCCAGCCGTCCCTTCGTCGATCGGCGCTCGACGGTCCAGCATACATAGATGTCGATCGACATCGAAGAGGTTGACTTTTTAGATTACGATCGTCATCGTATTGCTCACCCCCTCCAGAAAGGCTCAGGCCATGAGTGACACGCATGTGACCGCACCGACTCAGTACATCGAGGTTGACGGCGACCGGTTCGCCTACCGGCGCTGGGGCAAGCCCTCGGGCGTCCCGATCTTCCTGGTCCAGCACTTCCGTGGAGGGATGGACAACTGGGACCCGCTGCTCACCGACGGCTTGGCGGAAGGCCGTGAGGTCATCCTGTTCAACGGCCGCGGCGTCGCCTCGTCATCGGGCACGCCCCGTAATCGGATCGAGGACATGGCCGACGACATCGCCGCGGTCATCCGGGCACTGGGGCTGGAGCAGGTCGACCTGCTCGGCTTCTCGCTCGGCGGTTTCCAGGCGCAGGAAGTCACGCTGCGCCACCCCCAGCTGGTGCGCAAGCTCCTCCTGCTCGGCACCGGCCTCCGAGGCGGGGACCCGACAAGTGACCCCCAGGTGCCTCAGTACGCCCTGAACCCGGTCCCCACCCTGGAGGACTTCCTCTTCCTGTTCTTCGGCCGCTCGGAAGCCGCGAAGCAAGCGGGCAAGGCCTTCTGGGAGCGCCGTCACCAGCGGGTCGACCAGGACCCGCCGAGCTCGCCCGCGGTCGCACAGGCGCAGTTCGAAGCGACTATGGCCTACGCGGAACCGCTGCCGGGCGAGAACCCCTACGCCCACCTGAACGCGATCACCCAGCCGACGCTGGTCCTCAACGGCGAGAACGACGTGATGATCGCTTCGATCAACTCCTGGCACCTCGCCCAGAACATCCCCAACGCTCAGCTGCTGATCTACCCCGATGCCGGGCATGGAGCGCAGTTCCAGTATCCCGAGCGGTTTCTGAAGCACGCCATTCAGTTCCTCGACGAGTAACGCCTGCAGGGCTTCGGTGCAGTCGCTGACGCCTGGTCCGTGCGCGAGAATCCGGCAGGCCGGACCCCGGCCGCCCTGCCCGCTCCCACGGTGTCCACCGCCGTGACCCTCCGGCCGGGACGGCTGATACGTGCCGCACGGGCGTCGAAGACGTGGGCGCCGGCCGCGCCGTCGGTGACCACGACGAGGAGCGCCTGAGGTCCAGCCACTGGGCGGCGATCCGCTCGATCGTGGTATCCGGGCAGAGCCACTCGACGCCCTCGCTGCTGGCCTTGACGACGTGGGCGACGCCGCTCCTTCCAGCGTGCCCCGGGCCGGTCCGCTGGGCGAGTCGGCCCGGGGGCGGCGGGGATAGTCGCCGGACCGGTCCCTGAGGCTCCGCTCGCCGAGACGGGGTCGTACAGGGCCTGACCGCCGCCGCCGAACTGCCCGAGCTCGGTCATCAGCGCAACGCCTCTGGATCTCGCCCGCCGTCCAGGAGGTGATTCCTTGATCATCGGTAGTCGGCTGCGCGCCACGCCCGACGTCCTTTCGCACGCCAGGCGCCTGGGGGGTGTCGGATTCAGGAGGGCCCGGGCGGCGCGGGCCTGCTGCGGTTGGCAGTGGAAGAACGGTGCCGCCGCTGTGCAGTGCGCCGATTTCGAGAGCCGGCCGGCGGATGGCCTCCTCGTACAGAGCCAGAGTGCGCGCAGGTCGGTGTTCTCCTTCCGTGGCCGGCTCAGGTTGGCTTCCGTACGTACGTCGGATCCGGAGGGTTCCGCCAGCGTCGCAGGCCGGGCCGGCGCCGGGATGCGGGGCCGGAAGCGCACGTCGACCAGGGCGGCGTAGTGCCGCGGCCGGCACTTGCCGCACCATCGTGCCGCCAGCCCCGTCCCGCCACGGCGACCACACCGAAGCCCGCGCGCTGACGGATGGGATCGGCCCTGACGACGTCCTGCCCACAGGTAGAAGTCGTTGACCGTGGACACCTCCCGGTCCCAACTCGCCTTTCCGAACGAGGGCCACGCTCATCACGACGCCGCCGCCACTCGAACGCCGCTCGGTGGTCCATGGACGCATCACGCCGGTCCCGCCTGCGTCGCGTGAACCACGGAAGGCCACGTATGTGCGCAGGTCCCGGGCATGAGCGTGTCGGCGAACGTCTTGACCATCGCGCGCAGCAGATGGGGACTCGGCGCGGCGAGGTTGTCCTCGGCGAGGGCGTGCGGGGGCACTGGCAGGTGCGGTCATCGTGCTGATGTCCTTCGGGCTTCGACACCTCGAAGGTCAGCCGATGGCCGTTCATCTATGCGGGCACCAAACCCGATGCCGGAGCGAACCCCGGATCACGTCGAACCCGTACACCACTTACCTGGATGCAACCCGAGGCACGCGGGGCGCGTGGCTCCGCAGACTGCCGCGGCCGCCGGCGGCCCTCGGATTCGAGAGCGGAGTAGAGGGCGCCGTTGGACAACTCCCGTGTCCGTCATGAGCGTCGGGACACGCGAGCCGTCGATGTTGTTCCGCCCGACGCGGCGAGCAGCTCTCGCCCCTGCCGTCGCGTCGTCGGCCCCCCCCGTGATCATGCCAGGAGGATGCCGTGTGGCCGGCCTGATCTCAGTTGCTGTCGGGCGTCATCGAGACCACGACCTTGCCGGCCTTGGTGCGACCTTGCTCGACGTACGCCATCGCATCGAGCGTCTGATCGAACGGGAAGGTGCTGTCGATGACCGGGCGGAGCTTCCCGCTGTCGTAGAGGGCGCCGAGCTCGCGCAACTGGGAGCCATTGGCCTGCATGAAGAAGAACTGGTAGCGAACGCCCAGGGCCTTCGCCTGCTTGCGGATCTTGCGACTGAGCACGTTCATGACCAGCCCCAGGAAGGAGGGAGCGCCGAGCTGCCTGGCGAACCCGGCGTCCGGCGGGCCCACGACGCTCACAGCCAGGCCGCCGGGCTTCAGCACGGTCAGCGACTTCTCCAGGTTCGCCCCGCCCACGGCGTCCAGCACCAGGTCGTAGCCGGACAGCACCTTGGAGAAGTCCTCTTTGGTGTAGTCGACGACGACGTCGGCACCCAGGCTTCGGACCAGCTTCTCGGAATCAGTGCTCGCGGTCGTCGCCACGGTGGCACCGAGGTGTTTGGCGAGCTGGATGACCGTCGATCCGAGTCCGCCGGCACCGGCGTGGACGAGCACCTTCTGACCCTGCTTCACATGGGCCTGGTCCACGAGGACCTGCCAGGCGGCCAGGGCCACCAGCGGCACCGCGGCCGCCTCCTGCGGGGTGAGCGAGACCGGCTTGGGCGCGACGTCGTCCATGTCGATTGCGATGTACTCCGCGAAGCCTCCGATCCGCAGGTCGCGCGGACGGGCGTAGACCTCGTCGCCGACTTCGAAGCCGCGCACGGCGGAACCGACCCGCGTCACGACGCCGGCCACGTCATGACCGAGCACGAACGGAGGCTTGTACTTCAACAGCTGTTTGAACTCCCCGTTGCGGACCATCTTGTCCAGCGGGTTGATGCTCGCGGCGCTCACCCTGACCAGAACATCGCGGTCTCCGACGCTGGGCTCGGGTACCTCGGCGGCGCGCACGCCGTCCTTGCCGTACTTCTGGACGACGAATGCCTTCATGCCGGCCGCCTTTCTCTGTGATCTTCTCGGGCACCTGCGTGCGGTCATGACGCTACTTGTTGAGTATGGAAAAGTAAACTCAGGTCGGGTTAGAATCACCCCCATGGACGCGAGGACGGAAGCTCTTCAGGACGCCGGCACGGACACCCGACTCGACCGGGACACGTCGAACTGCTCGATCGCCCGGACCCTTGAGGTCGTGGGTGAGAAGTGGACGATCCTGATCCTGCGCGAGGTCTGGTACGGCTCGTCCCGCTTCAGTGACTTCGAACGGGTCCTCGGCTGTCCCCGCAACCTTCTCGCTGCCCGGCTCCGGATGCTTGTCGAGGAAGGGATCCTGGCCACCGAGACCTACAAGGAGCCGGGTTCGCGGAGTCGGCCGAGGTATGTGATCACACCCAAGGGCGTGGACCTGGTCCCGGCCGTGATGGGGCTCCTGCAGTGGGGCGACCGCTACCGCGCCGACCCGGAGGGCCCGGCCGTACTGACGCGACACCGAGGATGCGGTGCGCACGTCGATGCCCAGATCCGCTGCGAACGAGGTCATGCCGTGCGCGGGGAGGACGTCGAGAGTGTCCCCGGCCCCGCATTCCGCATGAAGGCCGCTGAGTGAGCTGAGCGCGGTGGCGGCAGGAGCCCGGGTGGGCTCAGTCCGCCGGGGTGTGCTCACTCCGTCTGGCTCGGGCCTGGTGGAGGCGGGCTTTGGTGCGGTTGCCGCAGCGGGACATCGAGCACCAGCGGCGGTTGTGGGCGGGGGAGCGGTCCAGGAAGCGCAGGGCGCACGTGTCCGCGCCGCACACGCGTACGCGCCGGATCTCGGTCGACAGGAGCAGGTCTACGGCGTCCTGCGCGACCAGTGCCAGCGCGGTCGCGGGATCAGCTGCCGTGGTCGTGGTGCCGGCGGGCTCCAAGTGGCCGCCTTTGATGGTGATTTGCGGCGCCGGCCGGGGCACCTGTGCTGCCGATTCGTTGAGCAGCACGACGTCGCTGGAGGAGGGCAGCCGGCCGTCGGAGACCGCGAGTACGGCCCGGTCGACCGCCTCGCGCAGCCGTCGGCCGGACGCCAGGACGGCGGCATCCACGGGATCCGGGATCCCCGGTGTGAGCAGTCCGGCCCGCTGAAGCCAGAGGGTGAGATCGCCCGGGTTCCGGAGCGTCTCCCCCGGCGTGGGTCGCCACCGGTGGCGGAGGGTGTTGGTGAAGTCCAGACAGACCCGCCCGCCGTCCCAGATCCACGTGTCGTCCGTTGCCACGCCTTCATTCTGCACGTTAGGTTTAACCCTCTAAGAGGGTTAGTTCATGCCGGGGAGGCGCATCCGTGGGACAGCCCGCTGTGACCACAGGCGTGACGCAGGTGGACGGGGTCCGCCTGCACTACCTCCGAGCGGGATCCGGTCCTCTGCTCGTCCTGCTCCACGGCTGGCCGCAGACCTCCGACTGCTGGCGGCCGGTGCTGGCGGATCTTGCCGCAGACCACACCGTTGTGGCACCCGACCTGCGTGGCTACGGCCTGAGCGACAAGCCCTCGACCGGATACGACAAGCGGCGGATGGCCGCCGACATGGCGGGCCTCGTCGAATCACTCGGCTTCGAGACGACCGCCGTCGTGGGTCACGACCGGGGCGCCCGCGTGGGGCACCGCTGGGCGCTGGACCGCCCCGAGCAGGTGGAACGGCTGGCTGTGCTCGACATCGTGCCGACCCGGGAGATGTTCCGCCGGCTGGACGCCTCGCTCGCTTCCGGGTACTGGCACTGGCTGTTCCAGATGCAGCCCGACCTTCCCGAGCGGCTCGTGGGGCACGACGTACGCGGGTATCTCGAGTACTTCTTCGAGCGGTGGACCTATAACCGGCACGGGCTGACACCCGAAGCGGTCGACGGATATGTCCGAGCCTTCTCCCGCCCGGGTGCCATGCGCGCGAGTTTCGACGACTACCGCGCCATGGAGCAGGACGTCGCCCTCGACGACATCGACGCCGCCGAGGGCCGCTGCCTCACCATGCCGGTACTGGCGCTCTGGGGTTCCGCAGGGCTGCCTTCCCGCCTGCCGACGCTGGAGATCTGGCGCGCCTACGCGGACGACGTCACCGGAGCGGAAATCCCGGAGTGCGGCCACTTCATCCCGGAAGAGCAACCGGAGGCGCTGCTGGGCCATTTGCGGTCGTTCTTGGCCCACGAGGCGAGTCGGTGACCCAGCCACCACGACGAGAGCGGCGCCCCTGCGGGTCCACAGTCTCACTGGCCGGCCGGGGCAAGTCGTCCGAGCCGCCTCCCGGACCGAGGGGCGGCCCAGTTGCTTCCGGTTGGGCCGCCACGCAGTCAGATCCGGGCCGAGACCGGGGCACCCGCCGAAGCGTCCCCCACGGCCGCGCTGTCGGATATGCGCTGCCTGGGCGTCCAGGTTCGGCGCGCGGTGAAGCTCAGGAAACCGCGACGTGGGCAGCGCGCAAGGAGGCCTTGTCGATCTTCCCGACCGCGTTCTTCGCTATGGCCTCCACCACGAAGAACTCGGTCGGACGCTTGAAGCCGGTGAGGTTGCGCGCACAGAGCTCCCGCAGCGCCGTCAGATCGACGGTCAGGCCTGGTCGCGGCTGTATGTAGGCCACGACCACCTCTCCCCACTTCTCGTCGGGTACGCCGATCACGGCGGCTTCGAGCACCGATGGGTCGCCTGTGAGGACGTCCTCGATTTCCTTGGGGTAGATGTTCTCCCCGCCACGGATGATCATGTCTTTCGAGCGCCCGACCAGGGTCAGGTAGCCCTCGGCGTCGAGGTGACCCACATCGCCCGTGTGCAACCAGCCGTCGACGATGACTCTGGCCGTTTCCTCGGGGCGGCCGAGGTAGCCACGCATGACGTTGGGGCCCTTCACGAGGACCTCACCGTCCGTGCCCGGCCCCACCTCGGTACCTTCGGCGTCGACGATCCGAATCTGCTGGCCGGGGAAGGGAAGTCCCACGGTGCCGGCACGTCGCGGGCCCGCGACGGGGTTGACGGTGGACCCGCAGGTTCCTTCGGACAGGCCGTACCCCTCGACAAGAGGGAACCCGTAGCGGGCTTCGAACCGGTTCAGCAGCTCGGCGGAGGCAGGTGCGGCGCCACAGACTCCGAACCTCAGCGACGATGTGTCGGGCCGCACGTCGTCCGGGAGTGCAGCGAGCATGCCGTAGATCGTCGGCACGGCGCTGAAGAAGGTGGGGCGCTCCTGCTCGACGAGGTCGAAGAAGCTGTGTGGGTCGAACCGGCCGCCCGCGATGACGACGCTCGCCCCCGCGAGAAGAGGCGTGAGAATGCTGACCACGATGCCGTTGACGTGGAAGAGCGGCAGGATCAGCAGGCACCGGTCGGCGGGCCCGATGTCCAGGGACAGGCGGCCCATCTCCGTCATGGCGTCGATGTTGGCGTGGTCCAGCATCACGCCCTTGGGCGTCCCGGTGGTGCCGCTGGTGTATATGAGGAGAGCCAGCGCGGACGGGTCCACATGCGGTGCATGATCCGAACTCGCCCCTTCCGTGTGCAGTGCGCCGACGGCGAGTACGGCAGTACCGTCCGTGACGGGCGCCTCGCGGTCTTCGACCACCAGCAGACGCGCACCGGAGTCCTTGACCTGTCGGTCCACCTCGACGTCGGTCATGCTCGGGTTGACCGGCGTGATGGTGGCGCCGATCCGCCAGGCGGCGAACAACAGCAGCACGAACTCGATGCGGTTCGTCAGCTTGAGGGCCACGACATCGCCGGGACCGATGCCGAGGTCCTGGAGCTGAAGCGCTGCGGCACGGACGCGGTCCAGCAACTGGGTGTTGGTGAGTGACTGGCGCCCGTCCGAGACCGCTGCCCCATCGGGGTCGTGAGCGGCGCGGCGGTCGGGCAGTGAAGCGAAGTTCATGGCGGGCGTACCTGTCTCGGTGTTGTGCGGTCCGGTCAAGGAGTCGATGCCGGCGCGGGGCGCAGCTGCCGGGTGAGGAACTCGATCTGGTCGCGGACCAGGGCCTCGAAGGTCTCGCCGGTGTAGAAGTCGAAGTGGCCGGCGTCGTACCTCTTGATCTCTCCCCGGGGTGCGGTGCGCGCGTACCTGAGGGTCTGGGCGGGAGGCGTGACGGAGTCGGTGTTGCTGACGCAGAAGAGGATCGGCATGGCGACCTTCTTCGCGGCACGCCCAGGCCGGTAGGTAGCGATGGTCGGAATGACCCGTGCCGCCACCTCGTTGCGGAATGTCGTGCCGGGCGGCTGGAGCGTCTGGTAGCCGGGCAGGGCGTCAGGGGCGTTCATGAGGGCCGGCGAACCGGGGGCGGAGGCGATGGGAACCATCGCGGGTGCCTTGCCGCGCACTCTGGCCGCCATGTCCCGAGCGAGCACGGGGGTCATTTTGAGCGAGGCGACCGGGCCGAGCGCGAGCGCGGAGGCGAGACCATCGGTGAACGGGCACTGGGACACGGCCGCGCGCAGTTCGGGATGCCGAGAGGCGACGGTGATGGCGTGGCCTCCGCCGAAGGAGCTGCCCCACACCGCGATGCGGGAGCGGTCGACGTCAGGGCGGGCCTTGACGTAGGCGATGGCGGCGTCCCAGTCGGCGAGCTGACGCTTGATCGACAGGAGCTGGCGCGGGTGGCCGCCGCTGTCGCCGAAGTGCCGGTAGGTGAAGGCCACGGCGGCGATGCCGGCCTGAGCGAAACGCTCGGCGAAGGCGTCCAGGCGCATCTCGCGGGTGGCGCCGAGGCCGTGCCCGAGGATGACGACGGGCGGGGAGGTGACGCCGGTCGGGAGGTAGAGCCATCCGGCACAGGTGCTGTCGCCGGAGGGGAAGGTGATGTCGTGGCGGGTGAAGGAGTGCGCAGTGGTCATCGTCTGCTCACCGCCGCGTCGTCTTCGTCGAGCGGTGCCCGGGCACGCTGCCCGAGGCGAGCGCCTGGGCGTAGGTGTCCGGGTTGTAGAGCGGGAGCTCGCCGGTGACGTCCGTCGTCTTCATGTAGTCGAGCATCAGTTCCTGGCCGTCCTTCGACATGACTCGGGTGAAGAACTCGGCGCGTTCGACGTGGAGTCCGTCCTCCAGGGGCATCGAGCCGCCGAGGTATACCGACCTCTTGGCGGCCGCGACCGACCCCTTCGACCGCCGGCCGAAGTGCTCTGCGAGCTCGACCGCCTGCGCGACGACCTTGTCCTGGGGTACGACCTTGTCGACCGCCCCGTTGGCGAGCGCTTCCGCGGGCGTGAACGGCTTGCCTTCGAGGATCGCGGCCAGGGACCGGTGGGTGCCGATCAGGCGGGTCAGCCGCTGGGTGCCGCCTCCGCCCGGGATGATGCCGAGGAGGATTTCGGGCTGGCCGATGAAGAAGTCCCCGTCGGCCATGACCCGCAGATCGCAGGCCCAGGCGAACTCGGCGCCGAGGCCGAGAGCCGAACCGTTGAGCGCGGCGACGAAGAGGACACCGCTGGCGTTCATCCGGAGGAAGGTCGTGTGCAGACGCTCCAGCTGGAGGGCACCCCGCATCGGGGTCCTGCGCATGAGTGCCCCGAGGACCCGGGACCGGTCCACGTGCTTCGCCATGCGTACGACGGCGGCGGCACCGCGTCGGCCGACCGTCGGGCTCGCGGCGCCCTCTTCCTGCAGCCACCGGACCGCGGCATGGCTGACGAACCGCTCGGGATGTGCCCCGGTGAAGACGACGGCACGGATGCTCGGATCGCGGTCGACCCGGGTCACCAGCTTGTCCAGCTGATGGGCGATGTCGAGGCCGAACAACTGGTGCGGGCCGCCGTCGACCCGGACGACAAGGACGGCTCCGCGGTCCTCGATCTCCAGATGACCCTTGTCTTTGTATGGCATGGATTCTGCTCCCGTGCTGGGTTCATGGGGGAGTGCAAAGCGAGTGAGGGAGGGGCTGCCGGCGCCAGGAATCTGGGACAGTGCGTGAAAGCCCGTCCGGGGAGGCGCGCCCGTGTCCGAAACGGCACGTCGCTCGAGATGTGTACTATTGCCGTGACGAGTTACATAACCAAGTTATTTCAAGAGTGTCAATGGTGGAGGCGCGAGAGGCATGGCAGGGCGGCCGAGGCTCGATGACGCACCGGAGCGGCTTGTGCGAGCCGCTGTCGGCCTGCTGGCCGAACAGGGGCCGTCGGCCATTAAGGCGCGTACGGTGGCGTCCGCGAGCGGGCTGTCGACGATGGTCGTCTACGGCCACTTCGGTGGGATCCCCGAACTGATGCGCGCCGTCGCCGACCACGGCTTCAGGGAGCTCGGCGCGGCGTTCGCCCAGGTGCCGGTGACGGATGATCCGATCGCGGATCTCTTCGCCATGGCTTTGACCTGCCGCCGAGTGGCCCACGAGAACCCTCACCTGTACGACCTGATGTTCGGCCTGTCCACTCGTGCGACGTACCGGCCGCTGTCGGACGCGGACCTTCGCTTGAGCGGACATTCGCCGGCCTTCCGGGATGCCCACGTCCATATCACCGCGGCATGTCGACGGCTCGTGGACTCGGGCAGGGCCGAGCGGCAGGAACCTGAAGTCATAGCCGCCCAGTTGTGGAGTCTGGTCCACGGGTACGTCACCCTTGAGCTGGCCGAGCACTTCGGCGAGTTCGAGGATCCCGTGGTGCAGGTGATGCGGCCGATGGGCGTGAACTTCTCTGTCGGTCTGGGCGACGAGCGGGAACGGGCCGAAGCCTCGCACGAGGCGGGCGCGCGCCTGTACGACTCAATCGTTCAAGGTCGGTGAAAGTCGGTAGGGCAGGGCGCTGTCCCGCGCGGGACCACCCATGTGCGGCTAGGGCGACTTGGTCTCCGCGGCAGAGGCACCGGTGCCCGGCGTGAGCTGGTCATGCCTCCCCAGCGCCGCGACCTCCCGTTCGAGGGACGGAACGGCACGGGCCGCGAAGCGCCTCGCCCATGGCCAGGCCAGTGGCGAATTCAGCGCTGCCTTGGCCCAGTTGGCCACGACGACCGCGCGGGGGACGTACACGCGGCTGCGGCGGCGGACGAGCCCGTCGACGATCGCGGCAGCCGCCCGGTCGGCACTCGTGGTGACATTGCCCGGGTAGGGAAGCCGGTTGCGCAGGCCCTGGAACGAGGGAAGGTCCGCCTCGGCGCCCCGGACGAGATCCGTGTCGATCCAGGAGGGGTGCACCAGGCCGACCGTGACGCCGAGGTGCGCCACCTCCTGGCGGTAGGTCAGGGCGAGCAGCTCGGCCGCGGCCTTGCTGGCGCCGTAGGAGGCCATCGCCGCCAGCGGCATGAAGGACAGCGCGGACGCCACGACCAGTACGTGTCCCCGGCTGCGCTCCAGATGGGGAGTCACGTACTTGAGGGTCCGGAAGACACCGTTCAGATTGATGTCCAGGACCCGCTCGAACGACGCCTCGTCCGTCTGTCGCACGGTCCCGTACGCCACGACCCCGGCATTGGCGACGACCAGATCGATGCCGCCCATGACCCCCGCGGCCTCGTCGATCGCTGACCGCAGGACGGTGCCGTCGCGCACATCGGCCTCACGCCAGGAAGCGGCGGGGCCCAGCTCGCGGGCGAGGTCACGGAGCCGATCGGGTTCCAGTCCGATCAAGGCCACCTGAGCGCCTCGGGCGATGGCCAGGCGGGCCACCTTCTCGCCGATGCCGCGCGCCGCTCCGGTGACAACCAGTTTTCTGCCCAGCAAGTCACGTTTCATGGCCGCAACATAACTTCGTTATTTATTGAGCGCAAGATGTCGCGCGGATGAATTGTCACCGCTCCACCTGCTGGGTCTTACGACTGGACGAACCTATGCTGACGGTCATGAGGCGGACATCCTTTGCGCACTGGCCCTGTTCGATCGCGCGCACCATGGACCTGCTCGGGGACTGGTGGACGCCGTTGGTGCTGCGTGAGGCGTTCTACGGGATCCGGCGGTTCGACGCGTTCCAGGTGTCACTGGGGATCGCGCGCAACACATTGACGGACCGGTTGCGTCGGCTGGTGGACGAGGGGCTGCTGGAGAAACGGCCGTACCAGACGGAGCCGGTTCGGTACGACTACGTGCTCACGGAGAAGGGGCGCGACTTCTACGGTGTGCTGCTGGTGATGAACCGGTGGGGGGACCGCTGGCTGTCCGGTGAACAGGGCCCGCCGGTAGTCATGCGGCACGAGGCCTGCGGACAGGAAGCCCACGCCGAGGTGGTGTGTTCTTCCTGTGGTGAGCAGATGACCGCGGAGAACACCAGTCCTCGGATGGGCCCCGGCTATCCGCCACGCCTGGCCGAACGGCCGGATGTGCGGGAGCGTTTCGCCGGCTGACTCAGCGGCTCTGCTGGGGCTGCGCTTTCCCTTGACAGGTGAGTCCATCTACGCAACTTTACTGGTCACATCTGGTCATGGGAGTTCTCGGATCGGCATGGAGGCTGCAGGAAACATGGAGTGGACAGGCGCGCGCTATGCGGACAAGCCGACGGTGGAGGTCCGCACCTGGATCGCTGCTCCGCCCGAACAGGTGTGGACGCTCGTGTCCGACATCGAGTTGATGCCGCGTATGAGCTCCGAACTGCAGTCCGTCGAATGGCTGGACGGCAGGACCGCCCCTGCCCTGGGAGCCCGGTTCATCGGCCGGAGCAAGCACGAGGCACTCGGGGAGTGGGCCACCACCTCCCACATCGTCGAGTGCGAGCCGCCGAGGCTGCTTGCCTGGGCCGTCGAGAACCCGCAGAATCCGACGGCGATCTGGCGGTTCACGTTGGAGCCGCAGGGCGGTGGCACTCTGCTGAGCGAATGGATGCAGATGGGGCCGGCCCGTTCGGGCCTCTCCTTCGCCATCGATCGCATGCCGGAGAAGGAGCAGAAGATCGTCTTCGTGCGCATGCGGGAGTTCGAGGCCAACATGACCATCACCCTCGAAGAGATCAAGAAGCTGGCCGAGAGGGCCCGGCCCGCGGGCGAGGCGAGGCTCTGATGCGTACCTCCACCACGATCGAGGCTTCCGGGGGCGACTGGCGGGAGATCGTCGCCTATGTCACCGAGGCGGAGAAGCTCGGTCTTGACATCTGCTGGGTGGCGGAGGCGTGGGGCTCCGAGGCCCCCTCGCCGTTGGGCTACCTCGCGGCGAAGACCGAGCGCATGCTCCTCGGATCCGGAATCATCCAACTCGGCACCCGCACGCCGATGGCCATCGCCCGCGCCGCGATCACACTGTCGCAGATCTCCGAGGGGCGCTTCCTTCTCGGCCTTGGCCCCTCCGGGCCGCAGGTGATCGAGGGGCTGCACGGCGTGTCCTTCGCCCGGCCGCTGGTGCGGATGCGGGAGACCGTCGAGATCGTGCGGGAGGCCGCCGCGGGCGGCAAAGTCTCCTACTCAGGAAAGGAGTTCCGGATTCCGCTGCCGGGCGGGCAGGCGAAGCCCATGCGTCTGTCGATGCGTGCCGAGCATGACATTCCGGTCTACCTCGCCACTCTCTCGCCGAAGATGCTGCACCTGACCGGTGAGATCGCCGATGGGTGGCTGGGCACCAGTTTCGTGCCCGAGGGCGCCAAGGAGGCGTACTTCGACCACCTGGACCAGGGCCTTGCCGCCGCCGGTCGCGCCCGTGCCGACCTCGACATCTGCCAAGGCGCCGAGGTCGCCTTCGCGGATGACGAGGACGCGCTGAGCGCGATGGTGGCCGGACGCAAGAAGGAACTTGCCTTCAGCCTCGGCGGCATGGGTTCCGCGACCACGAACTTCTACAACAACGCCTACAGCCGCCAGGGTTGGGCCGAGGTTGCGGCCGAAGTCCGCACACGTTGGCAGGCCGGGGACCGGGACGGCGCGGCCGGCCTGGTCACCGACGAAATGGTGCTGGCGACCACTCTGATCGGAACCGAGGGCATGGTGCGCCAACGGCTGCGTGTGTGGCGCGACGCCGGTGTGGACACCGTACGTTTCTATCCGGCCGGAGAGACCCTCGACGCTCGGCTCACCACTATCGGCCGGGCCATCGACCTGGTCCGTGACGTCGAGGACGAGGCGGCACGGTAGCGGCACGGCCGGGTGCGGTCGAGGAGTGCTGTTGCAGGCGTTGGTCGACGTCAACCGTGCGCGCTGACGCCGTCCGCCGCCAGGCCCGACATCAGCAGGGTGATCGTGTGGAACGTCCTGGCCAGGGCGTCCTCCCGGTCCGCCGCGGCGGCGATGATCTGGTTGCCCTCGCACAGGACGGCCAACAGCAGCCGGGCGACGATGGCGACCGGAACATTCGATTCCACGTCACCGCGTTCGGCCAGGACAGTCAAGAGCCGTTCGATCGGCGGCTGGGCCACCGTGTCGTTGATGTGCCGGTACTGCTCCACCAGCACCGAGGGCGCCTGGGCCATGAGCTCTCGATGCAGGGGATCGTCGATGGTCCGCCGCAAGAAGGCGTGCGTGAGGTTCGACACGGCGGTCAAGGCAGGCTTGCCCGGTGTCGCACGGATCGCCTCGGACGCCGCGTCGGCGAGCGCTCCGACCCGCTGGAGCAGCTCCGTGTAGAGCTCGGCGAACATCGCCTTCTTGTCCGGAAAGTGGTGATAGAAGGTGCCCTTGCTCACCTGCGCCGCCGCGGTGATGGCCTCGACCGACGTGTCCGCGAACCCGTTGTCGACGAAGAGTTTGCGCGCGGCCGCCACCAGGTCCGCCCGGGTCTGCTCCGCATACAGCTGTCGTCGGTTTGGCCCTCTCATGTTGACCATCGTATATTCAATGACCTGGGGTCAGTGAATGACTCGTGGTCGGTCAGTCGTCGTCGTGGCAGTGCCCTCCGGAAGGCAGACGTAGCCGTGGAAAAGCGCAGAATCTTGTTGCTGGGTGCGACGGGGTACACGGGGCGGCGGGTTCTCAGGGAACTGCTCGCACGAGGTGAGAAGCCGACCTTGGTCGGGCGAAGCCGAACGAAGATGCTGACCCTGGCCGACCGCTTCGAGGCGGAACTACCGGTGGCGGAAGTGGACCTCACCTCTTCCGCCCACCTCACGCGGCTTCTGGGCCCCGGCGATGTGGTCGTCTCCACGGTCGGGCCGTTCATGCAGCTGGGCATGGCCACGGTCACAGCTGCCGCGCGGTCGGGAGCGCGCTACTTCGACTCTACGGGGGAGGGCCCCTTCGCCCGCCGGGTCCTCCTTGAGCTGGACTCCGTCGCGGCCGCCCGGGGAGCGACTCTCGTGCCCGCGTTCGGCTACGACTACGTGCCCGGCAATCTCGCCGGCGCCCTGGCCCTGGAACAGGCGGGCGAGCGCGCATGCAATGTCGAGATCGGCTACTTCATCACCCGTTCGGGGCGCGGGAGTGAGCTGCATTACCGGAGCACCCTGCGCGACTCCTGGGACCTGACCACGGGTGGCACGCGCCAGACGCTGGTCGCCGCGGCGGCCGAGGACGGGTTCGCCTACCGCTCCCCACGTCCTGGAGCCTCTTCCCGACTGGTCGACGAGCGGGCCGCCAAGCGTGTCCTCACCTTCCGCTACGCCGGTGTGCGACGCCCGGCCATGACCGTCCCGGGCACGGAGCATCTCGGCCTGCCTGAGGTCTTCCCTCGGTTGGAGAGCGTCGAGGTGGGGATGGGCTGGCTCGGGCGGTGGACGCGTCCGGTACAGATCGCCGCCATGCTCCAGGCGCCCTTGCTGAGGTCGGCGAAGGTGCGGGCTGCTCTGACGCGGTGGTCCGGGAGGCTCCCGGGAGCACATCGTGAGCCGGACACCGACGGCCGTTCCCTGGTGATCGCGGTCGCCCGCGACGGCCACGGTCGTCCCCTGGCCACGACGGCCCTCACCGGACCCGATCCCTACGAGATGACGGGCTCCCTCCTGGCGTGGGGTGCAGTCCATGCGGCGGCGCCGGATGCCGTCCTGAAGCCCGGTGTGCACGGTCCGGTCGCGGCCTTCGGGCTCGACACCCTCAGGCTCGGCGCCGCCGAGGCGGGAGTACACGAAGTCGACGGGGCCTCGGCACGTCGGTGATCGCTGCGCGGGCATGGATCACGGCATCGGGTCGTTGAACCACAGCGACTGAGTTGACGAACAGGTTGTGCGATCGGGAGCGAGTCGGCCACCGACGTGGAGTCGACCGTCCCAGTGGAAAGGAATGGTCCATGGACGAGCAGGGTGAGCACTTCGACGTCGTCGTACTCGGCGCGGGCCCGGGCGGGTACGTAGCCGCCATCAGGGCCGCCCAACTGGGCAAGCGCGTAGCAGTCGTCGAGGAGAGGTACTGGGGCGGCGTCTGCCTGAACGTGGGCTGCATCCCCACCAAGGCCCTGCTGCGCAACGCCGAACTGGCGCACGTCTTCACGCGCGAGGCGAAGACCTTTGGCATCAAGGTCGATGGTGAGGTCTCCTTCGACTACGGGGAGGCATTCCGCCGTAGTCGGAAGGTCGCGGACGGCCGGGTCAAGGGCGTCCACTACCTGATGAAGAAGAACAAGATCACCGAAATCAGCGGACGCGGCTCGTTCCTCGACCCGCACACACTCCAGGTGGCCGACTACGACGGCAACACCCGCACCATCGGCTTCGAGAACTGCATCATCGCCGCCGGGGCGACCCCCAAACTGCTGCCCGGCACCAAGCGCAGCGCGCGCGTGGTGACGTACGAGGAGCAGATCCTCGCCGAGGACCTGCCGCAGTCGATCGTGATCGCTGGCGCCGGGGCCATCGGCGTCGAGTTCGCCTATGTGCTGCACAACTACGGCGTCAAGGTCACCGTCGTCGAGTTCCTGGACCGTATCGCCCCGCTGGAGGACGCCGAGGTCTCCGCCGAACTGGCCAAGCAGTACCGGAAGTTGGGCATCGACGTGCTCACCTCGACCCGCGTCGAGTCGATTGACGAGTCCGGCCCGCAGGTCCGGGTCACCGTCACCGGCAAGGACGGCACCCAGCAGGTGCTGGAGGCCGACAAGGTCCTGCAGGCCATCGGCTTCGCCCCGAACGTCACCGGATACGGCCTGGAGAACACCGGCGTCCGCGTCACCGAGCGCGGCGCGATCGACGTGGACGGCCGCTGCCGCACCTCCGTACCGCACATCTACGCCATCGGCGACGTCACCGCGAAGCTGATGCTCGCGCACGCCGCCGAGGCGATGGGCGTGGTCGCCGCCGAGACGATCGCGGACGCGGAGACCATGGAGCTGGACTACGTGATGATCCCGCGATCCACCTTCTGCCAGCCGCAGATCGCCAGCTTCGGCTACACCGAGGCGCAGGCGAGGGAGAAGGGGTACGACGTCCAGGTCGCCAAGTTCCCGTTCACCGCGAACGCCAAGGCCCACGGCCTGGGCGACGCGGGCGGCTTCGTGAAGCTGATCAGCGACGGCAAGTACGGCGAACTCCTCGGCGGCCACCTCATCGGCCCCGACGTCACCGAACTCCTTCCCGAGCTGACCCTGGCCCAGCAGTGGGACCTCACCGTCCATGAGGTCGCCCGCAACGTCCACGCCCACCCCACCCTGGGCGAGGCGGTCAAGGAAGCCGTCCACGGCCTCGCGGGCCACATGATCAACATGTAGCAGGGCGCTGCCCCCTCGAAACGAACAGGTAGATGCCGGCGAGCGCGTTGTCATACACGTTGCGGTGACGCAGCTCTGCGCTTGGGGTGGCCGGTGGTGCCGGACGTGTAGGGGACCACCGCTGTGTCGTCTTCGTCGCGTTCGACCGTCCGGAACGTCACGGGCTGCTCGGCTACGACCGAGGTGTAGGACTCCGGCGTCTCGTTCCCGGACTACGGCGCGCCGCCGCTCTCGATCAGGAAGAACTCGGTGCAGTCCGCCCTCTCGCGGAATCCCTTCCAGGCGGCCTTTCCGATCGGCAGCTCCGGGGTGCCCTCGAAGGCGAAATATGCCCTTCGCGTCGGAGTCGGTGAGGTGGTAGGCGACCTCGCGGCCCTGCAACAGCACGTTCAGCGGCACGACCGCGGCGCCGGCCTTGAGGATGCCGAAGTAGATGCTGGAGAATCGGGGCAGGACAGCGCGACCTTGTCCCCGGGCTGGATCCCGCGCGAGACGAGCAGGTTCGCCACCCGGTTGGCCGCGGCGTCGAGGGCCTCGTACGTGATGCGGTCGTCGACGAAGACGATCGCGGTGCGTTCCGGGTAGCGGGACGCGAATCCGTCAGCAGTCGTGACGCGTTGCGGCTCAAGCCGTGCATCGTCGTTCTTCGGGGTCTTCGGGCGGGTGGTCAGGGTCCAGTGGTGGGGGTCTGGACGAAGGCCGGAGGCGGCACGAAGCCGTCTACTTCCCGGCCCAGCAGGGCGGCGAACTCGATGGTGGTGAGATCGCCCCCGCTCGGGCCCATGGCCTGCAGACCGATGGGCAGTCCGCTCCTGCCTCGGCGCACCGGGATGGTCGTCGCCGGCCCCCCGGAGACGTTGGCGACGGCGCTCCACTTGACCTGGTCCCAGTAAGGGCGTCGCACACCTTCGACTTCGAATGGCCGCCCGAACCAGTCGATCAGCTTGTTGTGGTGGGCGGGGGCGGCCGTCGGGGTGACCGGCATGAGCACGATGTCGAAGTCCTGGAAGAACTCGAACCATCGCTGCCGGATCTCATTGCGCACCATGTGGGCCTGCAGCCAGTGATAGTGGGACTGGAAGGTTCCGAGCAGGGCGGGACCGGCGTCACCCCGCGGGTGCTGGACGAACCGGGCCAGCACCGCGGCGCTGGAGGCAGGAGCGAGGCCGGTGCGGTCGCCCGCGCCGAAGAGCAGGGGCTGGAAGGCCTTCTCGTGATTCGTCGCGATGTCGACAGGGAGGCCGGCGGGCTGGACCGTGATCTTCGCGCCGGCCGCCCGCAGCACAGTGACTGCATCGTCCACGGCTGCCGCGACGTCGCTGTCGACGGGACACGCGGGATCCTCACTCCAGACGGCGACCCGGAAGTCGGCGAGCTTGGTCGCGCGCGGCGGTGCGAGTGTGTAGCTGAAACCGCCGTCGTAGTCGGCGGGCCCGACCGTTGCCCGCAAGATCGGGACGAGGTCACGGGCGTCGCGGACCTGCGCGCCGCCGCAGCCCATGTCGGCCTCGGTCCATCGTCCCGGGCCCGGGCCGTAGGGCACATGCCCGATGAGGGGTATGGACCGCCAGGTCGACTTGTGCCCGTACAGGCCGTTGAAGTGGGACGGGATCCTGGTCGATCCGCCGATTTCCGAGCCGAAGTCGAACGCCGTTAGGCCCGCGGCGGTGGCGACGGCGCCGCCCCCGGCGGATCCGCCCGAGGTACGGGTCGTGTCCCACGGGTTCGATGAAGGACCGAACACCGGGTTGTCGGCCTGGACGTCCTGGTTGCCCGGAGGCATGTTGCTCTTCCCCATGATCACGGCACCGGCCGAACGCAGCCGTTTGACCGCCTCGGCGTCGTGGTCGGGCACGTAGTCCTTGAGGTCTGTTCGCCCGCAGACAGTGCGCATCCCGGCTGTCTCGAAGCTGTCCTTGACCGTGATCGGCACACCGTGCAGAGGACCGAGGTCTTGCCCGGCCGCCCGCGCGGCGTCCGCTTCCCCGGCCTCGCGACGGGCCCGCTCGGGGTCAAGGGTCACCACCGCGTTCAACACGGTGTTATGGGTGGCGATCCGCTCAAGATAGAGCTCGACGAGTTCCCGGCTCGAGATCTCACCCGCGGCCAGCGCGCGTGACTGCTCCACTGCGGGCTGGAAGGGGACGTCACTCACGGCATGCCTCATCTCTGACTCTGACGGCGCCATCAAATGTGAGTCATAGCATTACATTCGACAGACCATAGGCTCGGGATGACGTGCAAGGCAATGGCCCTGCGGAATGAACGGAGGATCCTGTGGCATCAAGGGACGACCTCGTCGCCAACGTCGTCGTGGAGGAGCTACGCATGCAGGCGGCGCGGTACGGCACTCTGCAGCCCGGCGGCCCGGCTGCCCAGCTTCGAGGATCTCGTTCTCGGCTATCTGTCGCCCGAGCACCGGGACCAGTGCGGCGTCGGATGTCCCTCCGCGCCCTGATCGACTAGTTCGACCGCTGCGAAGGCCTGGGTCGCTGGAGCTGTCCCGCGCCGCCTTCGACTCGAAGCTCGCCGATGAGGTCCTCGAGAAGGGCATTGAGAAGGGCATCGAGAACGCTCTCGCGTTCATCGACTGAGCAGTGTGGGATCAGGCCGGATCGACGAATATGTCGAGCGCGAGATCGCCTTCGAAGTCGGCAGGGCTGTAGACGGACAGGTCGGTGACGCCCTCGTCCGACAGGACCTCGTCGTCGATGAACAGGTTGGCGGTGCACTTCCGCGCGTCACGCGTGAGGATGGCGTACGCGGCGTCAGCCATGATCCGCGGACTACGGGCTTGTCCGGCGCCGCCGACCACGTTGCGCACGGCGGCTGTGTCGATCAGGGTCCTCGGCCACAACGAGTTGGCGGCGATGCCGTCGGCGGCGAGCTCCTCGGCGAGCCCGATGGTGCACAGACTCATGCCGTACTTCGACAGCGTGTAACCGAGGTGCTTCCCCACCCAGTGCGGCGCGAGGTTCAACGGCGGGGAGAGCGTGAGGATGTGCGGGTTGCCCGCCTTGCGCAGGTGCGGGATAGCGGCCTTGCTCAGCAGGAACGTGCCACGCGTGTTGATGTCCTGCATCAGGTCGTACCGCTTCATCTCCAGCTGCTCCGACGACGACAGGTCGATCGCGCTGGCGTTGTTCACCACGATGTCGATGCCACCGAAGGCGCTGACCGCCGCGTCGACAGCAGTGCGCACATCGTCCTCGTCGCGGACGTCACCGACGACGGCCAGCCCCTTGCCGCCCGCGCGCTCAATCTCGTCAACGGCGGTGTGGACCGTGCCTTCGAGCTTCGGATGCGGCACGCCGGTCTTGGCGAGCATCACCACGTTCGCACCGTCGCGGGCCGCGCGCAGAGCGATGGCGAGTCCGATGCCGCGGCTGCCTCCCGACATCAGGATGGTCTTGTCGGCCAGCGTCTGTGTCATGGTCGAACCTCCAAAATAGATTGCCGAGCTAATCGTACGCGATGCTAATGGTATCTTCCGCGTATGACTTCCACTCCCGCACGCCAGATCGACCGGCTCTACCACGAGCTCCTGGCCCCCAAAGAGACACAGTCCGTTCGCGCTGCCGTGCGCCGGATCGCAGAGCACGAAGTGGCTCCCCACGCCGTGGCGATCGCGGGCGGCGACGAGCGCACGGACGGCTTCCCCCGGCAGGTGTTTGACGCGCTTGCGTCGGCGGGCGTCTTCCGGATCCCCTTCCCCAGCGAGGTCGGCGGCGACGGTCTGACCCACCCGGCGAGCGCCACCGCCGCGGCCATCGAGGAACTGGCCTACTACTCCAGCAGCGTCGCGGCCGTCTTCGACGTGCACTGCATCCTGGCGGGCAACGCCCTGCGGCAGGGCACCGAGGAGCAGCAGCAGCGATGGCTGCGAAAGGTCGCGGAGGGCTCAGTGGTCGGCGCGTTCGCCACCACCGAGCCGAACGCCTCAAGTGACCTGTCCCCGCAGGCGGTTCAGACCGAGGCGATACGCACCGAGGCCGGCTGGGTGCTGAACGGCCACAAGCGGTGGATCTCCAACTCGCCCGTCGCCGGGTTCGTGGTGGTTCTCGCCCGCACCGGCACCCGGCTGAGCATGTTCATCGTCGACACGGCACTTCCCGGAGTGGAAGTCGGCCTTCCAGACCGCAAGATGGGCAACCGCGGCCAGCTCACCGCGGACATCCGCTTCACGGATGTGCACCTGACCGACGACGACCTTCTCGGTGGCGCCGAGGGACACGGACTACGCCATGCGCTGTCCACTCTGACCTACGGCCGGATCGGTATCGCGGCTGCCGGGGTCGGAATGGCGCAGGCCGCCTTCGACCACACCGTGGCCCACCTGTCGACGCGACACGCCTTCGGCAAGCCGGTGGCCGCCAACCAGCACTGGCAGTTCCTGCTCGCCGAACGGGCCACCGAGATCGAGAACGCCCGCACCCTCTACACCAAGGCCGCCCTGCGCCTGGACGCGGGCAACCCGTCCCCGGAGCCCGAGGCCGCGATGGCGAAGTACTACGCCACCAAGCTGTCGGTGGACATGGCGCGCGACGCCGTCCAGGCCTTCGGAGGCCTCGGCTTCGCGCGCGAACTGGGTGCCGACGGCAGCCCCGGACCCGTCGAGGCGATCTACCGGGACAGCAAGATCGGCGAAATCTATGAGGGCACCAACGAGATCCAGAAGTGGGTCATAGCCCGGCAGATATTCGGTCGGGCCATCGTCGGCTGACCATCCAGGACGCACCGGCCGTAAGCCGGCGGAAGGTGGGGAATCCCGCCGGCCTGCAGCGGTCCTGGTGCCTCGGGCCTTCTCGTACGATGGACAGGACCATACGTACGACTAACCATGGGCGGGATAAACGATGTCCGAGGCTCCGCTGGTACCTGGGACCGTGGCCGAACACACCATCTGCCTGCTGGTCAAACTCGGGCAGGTGGCGTTCAGGATCGCCGAGGACGGCATCGGCGGGACCGGCCTGCGGGTGCGGCATTACAGCGTCCTGCAGGCTTTGGCGGACAACGGTGCCATGCCGCAACTGGCACTTGGCTCGTTCCTGCGCATCGACCCCGCGACGATGGTGACGAGTCTCGACGACCTGGAGCGCGCCGGATACGCGGAGCGGACACGAGATCCGCAGGATCGTCGCCGCTACGCCGTGGACATCACCGCCGAAGGGCGCAAGGTCCTGGCCCACCTCAACCACACACTCGTCGGTCTCGACGGCGAAATCCTCGCAGACCTGGGTGCCACGGAACGGCAGTCGCTTCACGTCCTGCTGGGCAGTCTCGCGGCAAGTCCCACTCTGACGTCCCTGTTCGACACCGTCCGGGAGCAGAACGGTGGGAAACGGGCTTAAGCTCTAGGGGATCGCCCCGAAGTATAGCGCTATGCCCCGGTTATGGTGAAGTCGGCTTGCCGGGCCGTATGCCATCCGGCGGACTCGTTGTGGTGGGCAGGGGGCGCCGTGTTCGTAGGCCATGCGTCAATTGGGTCGAGCATGGGGCAACACCCGAGTCCCTGACCGTGATCGAGGTGCTCGTTCCTGGCAGGTTCGTCACCACGTTCGCCGAGCGGTTTGTGTGGTGGGCTCGGAGGGTTGGGCGACCGGGCTCCACGAAAAGTGCGCCGGTCGGCAGACTGAGTCTGGAGGGGCACGCGTTCGTCCCCGTCGAGGGGGGACGTCGTCTACAACGGCGTGCACGTCGGTTGCCGCGGTGACCCTTGACTGCGGCCTCCCCGCCAGGGGCGACGAATGGCGTACGGCAGCATTGGCCCCTGCTCGGTCTGTTGAGGAGCTTCAAGAAGGTGAGCAGCACCTCTGAGTAGCCTGCAGCGGCTGGCGACGCGCCCCGTGCCGACTGCGCCAGCGGTCGGCTGTGCGTAGGGCTGGTGACCTTGACCTTGCACTGCCGGTGCTGAACAGTGCGGTGGTGGCGGAGCGGATTTCGTCGACAACCGGAAGCGTCCCGGACGATCAGCTTCCCAGCGTCGTACGACTGGACGATATTTGACGAGATACGCTTCGGTCGCGTGACCTTAGGGGCGTATTTCGGTGGGGTCCGTGCAGTCAGTGACGGCGACGCTGTAGGAGTCTGCTGGCCGGGGGCAGGGTCTCATCGAGGCATAGGGGAGCTCACGGGATGTCGCACACTGGGCGCAGAGGCACAGCCGGGCTGAAGGTAGGCTTGGTGGTCGGTTGTCAGGGACGCTTGCGAGTAGCTGGTCCCTCAGCTCCATCGGCTCCCTCGTTCAGCGCTTGGGCGAAGTCATCGGCGTATTCGCTGATGCGCTGAAGGATGCGGAGTCTGGCGCCTCTGCGGTTGCTGGGGGTCTGCAACTGTCCGATGGCGGAGACCAAGGGCTTGGTACTTTGCCTCGCTCTGCGAAGTGCTTCGATCGATGGGCTGTGCAGATGGTCGCCCTGGGTGACTCGAGCCCACACGAGCGCGGTTACCGCAGCCCGGGTCAAGGGGGACTCCACGTTGGCAAGGCGGACCAGGCCTTCCGTGAGCGCAGCAAGGTCCTTGACAGGGATCTGCCAGGTACGCAGCGCTCGACGACGCGCAGCGAAATTCACGTGCAGTGGATCAGCGTCCAATTCCTGCGCGAGGGTCTCGACTGCAGTGTCGAGCAGTGGCCAGAGACCGCCGGGCAGCAGGCTTCGCTTGAGGACGGCAAGGCTACGTTGGGCGGCGATCCACGGTACTCCCAGGATGACGGCGCATTGTGGCCAGGTTCCGCCGCCAGCCATTTCGACGAGCTTGAGGGAGGCTACTCGGCGTAGATGCCGTGGCTTCCAGACATCACCGGAGTCCCACAGGGACGTCAGATCACCGAAGTGCGCACCGATCCATGCCTCGGGCAAGAGAGCGGGGACATGCTCGATCCCGAAATGGACCTGACGTGAGGGAACGTGCTGTCTGGCGTGGTGATGGCCACCCGCACGGTTGAAGCCAAGGGACCGCTGGGCCAGGGCTCTTGACAGGTCTGGGGAGACGTCCATGCGTCGGAAGGCGGCACCGGTGTTCGCTTCGTTTCGCGTGAACGCTGCGGTCGCGAGCGGCTGGATCCGCTCGCGAAGGGCCAGGTCGTCCTGGCCCCGGCCGCCGAGCAGGGTGTCCGCGGCCAGCAGCAGTGCTCCGCACTCGGCCGGGTCTTTGGGCGCCGCCCATGCATCACGGACGCGCCTGCCCGGGCTGCGGTTTTCCCGGAGGGCGGTCCAGGCGGCAACGTGGCGGGCAATCAGGTCGGCGACGGCGCTGGAGGGGGCAAAGCGTGCACTGTCGGGCCAGCTGAGCCGGATGAGTTGAGCGGCGGCTATCAGGTCGGAAAAGAAGTGCTGCTCTGGATTCGAGTAGTTGCTGCTGATCGCGGGCGGATGTTCAGCGGGCGTCAAATGCCGGTCGATACGTCGCTGTAGGGCGAGCATCATGACCAGGTCACTGTCCGGTTGCTCGGCTACCCGGGCCGTCTGGTCGAGTCGTGCTGCACACGGCGGTATCCGGACGCTGGTACCGACAGGGCCGGGCGCGAGGCGATGGCGGCACTGCGCGGGGTGTAGTCCACCGATCGTGCGCTGTGTGATGAGCCCTTGCCGTTCGGTGTTCGAGGACCGGTTCGGATGACCTCCGCACTGTGGACATCCGCTCTCCAGGACGCGGCTGTGGGCAGTGCACGCGAAGGAGACCGGGACATGCCAGCGCAGTCTCCACGGGCCTCCGTACGCGCTCTGAATCGCGCTTCCGTCTCCAGCCAGGCAGTCGGGGCAGTAACGGCTGGACAAGCTGAAGGCCCAGGTGCGTCGGGCGGAGGCCATATTGCGACTGCCGCCCAGACGCATGTTGGCCAGTGGCGGATAGGCCGCGGCCATGGCTGACAGGGTGAGCGCGTCGGCTTCGCCTTCGCGGAGGGATGCAGCTGCCTCGAGAGACTCGGTGGCTTCTGCGGACAAGGTGATCAAGTACTCGGCTGGCAATCGGTGTTGGTGACGGCTCAGTCCGCACAGCGCGGCGATCCTGGCCGGCGAGCGATCCAGTCGGTAGGCAAGACGCAGGAGCAGGCCTGGCAGGGACTCTTCCGGCAGCGGAGCGAGACTTCGTGCCAGTGGACGGGTCGTCAATGGACCGGACCCTGCTGTCGTGCGCCAGTGGGGGTGGTGGGGTTCGGCACTTCGATTCGCAGGTCAGTTCCTTCGTCGCAGGCTCGGGCGAGCTGGGCAGCGTAGGATGCCAGCCGCCGACTCAGCGTCGTGTAGGACGGCCTGCGCTGAGTCCTGCTTGCGAATAGCGCTGCCTCTTCGGTCAGTCGGCGAGGAGAGTACGAAGCGGAGCGGCGATGGGTCACCGTCGGGCTGTGAAGGTAGCTGGCCTGGTTGACCATGCACCAAACGACGGCCTCGCCGACTCGGGGGTCCCCCGTTGCCTGGCGCTGCTCAAGACCGGGTATTCCCTCGCACAATGCTTTCCAATCTGCGAGCGAAAGACACCAGTCGGCTGTGGAACGGCGGCGGTGGGCGTAGTTGACTCGGCGGTCCTGTTCATGCAGTTGATGTGCAACCAGGTCGACCGCGTCCTCAAATACAGGCCAGAGGCCAGGAGTTGTCAGCTGCTTACCCAGCACATTCATCGTCCGGCGAGCGCTATTCTGAGGGATCCCCAGAGCCTCCGCGCACGCTGGCCATGTCTGATCACAGACCAACTCGGCGAGCCTCAATGAGGCAGCCCAACGCAGATGGCGCTCCAAGAGCGTGGTCATCTTCGGCAGGCGATGCACGAGAGGCTGGAAGTACGCGTCGAACCATTCCCTTGGGAGGAGAGGAGGGATTTCGGCAGTGCTGAAACGGTAGAAATTCGAGGCGACACGCAATATGGAGCGCTTCTGGAATCCGTAGACGCGCTGTGCGGTGGCGCGCAGCAAGATAGCCGAGACGTTGCTGTCCTTGAAGAGCTTGTCGCCGATGGAGGCCGACCGGCGGTACGCCTCGCGAGCGAGGGGCTCGATACGCTCACGCAGAGGGACAAGAGCCCGATCGCCGAGCGCAGTCGCGGCTGCGAGCAGAAGGGCCGAGGTTTCGGCCGTTCCGCGGGGTGCGCTACGCCGGATCTGAAGTCCGCGTTGAGACGGATTGTGCAGATAGGGCGTGGCGTACTCGTCCACGAGGTCCGCCAGTGCTGTGGAGGGGAGGAACGAGGCGCCCTTCGGCCAGCTCAGCGTGATCAGGCGCGCGGTCGTGATCAGGTCGGGAAAGTAGGTGTGCGGTGTCCTTCTGTCGGCAGTACGCACCAGTTGACCTGGATCCAGCCGCAGGTTCAGGTTGTGCTGGAGGTCAAGGATGCGCTGCATGTCCAGTGGCGACAGCACGGCGGCAACGTCTCGCGGGGCGTCCAGCCGTGCGCCGCACGGCACGGCGCGGGCCCGCGGTTTGGGCAGTGGTCTGGGAGCCCGGTTGCGGCACTGGCTCGGGTGTAGTCCGGAGACGTGGGGAATCTGGACAAGGCTGTATCGCCGGATAACGCGTCCGCTGAGCGGCTGAGTGCATCGGGGACAGGTGTTTTCGAGGAGGCACAAGTGCTGCGTGCAGGCGAACGTGACGGGCAGATGCCAGCGCAGTTGCCAGGCACCGCCGAAGGCCTGCTGCACGGGACTGCCGTCCCCTCGCAGGCAGTGGGGGCAGTAACGGCTGTCGGGATTCGTGGCCCAGTTGATGTGGGACTTGGATCCGACGTCTGCCTTGCCGGCACGAAGCTTGGCAAGCGGTGTGTAGGTTGTGGCGAGATCCTGCAAGGTCAGGGCCTGAACCTCGGACATGGTCAGGTGCGCGGCCCGGGCCAGTTGTTCGGCGGTTTCCGGGTTCAGTCCGCGAAGTTGGTCCTGGGGGATGCTGTCGCTTCGGCAGGTCAGGCCACACAGGGTTGCCACGCGGTGAGGGGTGCATCCCATTCGATAGGACAGGCGCAGGACGAAACCGGCCAAAGATTCACCGGGCAGCGGATCGAGGCTGCGTGCAAGCGGACGAAGAGTCGGTTGGATCATCCGGCGGACTCCGCTGCCGGTCCCGAGTCGTCGAACACGGTGTTCCTGCCCTTCGGCTTCTTCCGGGGCCGAGACTCGACCGGCGGGATCAGTGGCTGTTCACCGGAATCGGCGTCCAGGTCGGGCAAATCGGTCGGGAGGACGGCACAGCGGTTGAGTAGCTCTTTGCTCAGCCGCTCGCTGCCGTCCTCGATCGCGACTCGGCAGCCTCGCTGCACCAGCTTCTCCAGGAGCCCGACGACCCCATTCGTTCGCTGGAACAGATACTCAGGCATGGATCCGGATGTGAGCATGCCCTCGGTGTCGCGCAGGAGCCGCAAGCTCTTCTCGAGCGCCGCCAGGTGGTCGACCCAGGCCTTGATTTGCCCGGGAGTGTCGTAGTCGAACGGCTGCAAATTGACCATTTCGAAGCGCCGCTCATGCTGGGTCGCAGCGTCCGGATTTGGGCTGCGCCCGCGGTCTTTCACTGGAGGAATGACCCACTGCTTGGCAACCGGATCGAAGCTGCCGCGGCGCAATAGTCCGGAAGTGGGGATACCGACACCCACCAGAATGAGGGTGACGGACATGCTCATCACCTCCAAGAGAAGGTCCAAGACGTCCTGGTCGCTCTCGCGATGCAGTTTGAGTCGCGTGATGTCGTCGATCACGAGTGCCTTGGTGGCGTGCGCGGCGATGGCGGCGTTCACCGTCCGGATCAAGTCTTCCTGGCGCATGTTCTTGTAATCCTCGCCGTAGAAGTCGAGGATGCGCTGGCAGGTGGAGACGGGGGTTGCCTTGACCGGGCAGCGCACATACGCAACAGGAGCGAGGAGATCCCTGGTGCCGGCCATGGCCTCCGGATTCATGTACTCGTTCACCTCCAGCCATTCTTCCTCGAAGGCCGCGATCGCCGCGCAGACCGTTTCGGTCTTTCCCTGGGCGCCACCCCCGTTGACCATGACCCCGGTCCGGATTCCGGCCTTGTGGCTGTAGGCACCGTCCTCGATCCGTGCTTTCACCAGCCACGCCACGGCATCGCCCATTGGGGTGGACTGCACTGGCAGGCTGCTGTGGGTGGCCAGACGGTGCAGGTCGTGAATTCGCCGTCGGCGGGGCGTCAACTGCAGATATTGCTCCGTGCTCAGTATGGGCGCCGGCACGAAAAGCTCGCGGGTACGGACCCACCGGTGCCAGCCCTCCACCCGAGTCCGGTCGATCGGCGGCCCAGGCAGGAACGAAGTGACGGCCCGGGCGGGCGGCTTGGTGGGCTCGCTCACGGCTGGCCTCCAGGCTCAGCGGCGGATTCGTCCTCATCGTCGAGCAGGTCCATCAGGCTGCGCCCCCGCAACCGCTGGCCAAGGGTGGACGTCGCAGCCGGTTCCTCGGACACTGCCTCCCGTCGGCGTCGGCGCTCGCCGTCGATCGCAGCCCGGCCCTGCTCGGCCCGCTCACGCCATCGCAACGTGACGACATTGTCGACCTCACCGCCTTGGCGTGGCACAAACGGTGCCACCTCGTCGGCGCAGGCAGGGGCAGGGGAGGGCTTCGGTCGGTCGGCTGCCGCCGCTGTGGCCTGGGCCTCTTCGCGGGCGTGCTCGGTTCGCTGGGCCTTGGTCATACGGGTGGGCCATTGGTCCACGGGGACATTGCTCCCGATCAAGTCCAGCAACAGGGGCAGCAGATCTTTGTCGGACTTCGGCTTCAGCCCCTGATTGCGCAGCTCGCGCATTACCTGCCGTACACGGGCGTCACTGAACGCGGGCATTCGGCCCTCGTCCGGAAGGCCCACCCAACGCAACTGATGCCATTCATGAGTGAGCGGATCTTGGAAGAAAACGAAACATGGATCACGTGGATCCCGGTGGAACACGTACTTGTTCTTCGCCGCCCCGCCCCGGCCAGACGGACGGAAACGCCACTCGTTCAGTGCCTCCCCGTCGTACCAGAGATTTCTGATTTTTACGCCGCGTCGGCCGTGAATCATCACCCGATGAGTAGGAAGCAGTTGGTAGTACAACTCCGCCGGCGGGATCTGCAGTGCAAAGCCGCCCTGGGCCATGGACACCGCGAACAGGGTATTCGGACTGTGATCACCAGCAGGATCCCAACTGGGTGCGTAGGAACCGAACCTGCGGTTCTGCCAGATCCTGACGACCCAGGTGGCAATCAAGTGCTCCATCTCCGCCACGGTGATGCATGCGTCACTTTCCGGATCGATGCCGCGATCTGAGCTGTCGACGCCCTGGTAGCCCGGAAGAATCCGGAACAGCAGGGACTGGATCGCGCCGAAGGCTCGCTCCACCGCCTGCTTGTCGGTCGGCCGCAGCACCCGACTCGGCCGGATCGTCGCGCCGATCACCCGCTGAACCTCGATCAGGTGGTGATTCTTGTACACCGAGCCGTGGTCGGTGGTCACGGTCTCCGGGGCGAAGAACGGTAGCCCAGCGACCTTGCCATCAGTGAATTCCGCGATCACGCTGCCGGGGACCCCGGGATAGGCCCACTCCATCTCCTCGCCCCAGTCCGGGCGCATGGGCAGCGGCATCATGACGTCCCGCAAGATCATGGCGACGTCTACTGAGGTGTCCGAGACCAACGTGAGTCGGAAAGCCACGATCGAATGCGTGTATACGTCCAGAGCCAGCGTCAGATGCACTGACACCGGGTCGCCAAAGACCTGCTCACGGACTTTGACCGGGAGTACCGTCGTGTCGAGCGCCACTACTTGCCCGGGCCGACTGACCACCACGTGCCTACCTGTCGCCACCGCTTGAGCCCGTGCAGCTGAAACGGCATAGCGCTGACGGGCTCCGGTTGATCCGAACCACTCCTTCCACACGACCCGGAGGGTTTCGTAACTGGGTACCGGCTCGTCCTTCCCGAACTCCTCGCGTACGTACTGATGGATCAGCCGTTCACGGTCTTTTGCTGTCAGCTTGGAGCGGTGCAGGGTCTCGTGGCGTACCGCAAAGATCGCCTCACGTACCGCGGCTGAGATCTGACGGCCGGTCGCCTCCCGCAGCCACCGGTCGTCCGCACATCCCACCGGCCCGAAGCGGCGGCGGTCCAGATCCCAGCGGATCAGAGTGCGGTAGCTGACCTTGTCCAAGCAGTGGGCGGCGGCCAGATCCGGGTTGCGTATCGTGTCCTGCCGCAGCTCCCGCACCTTGGCATGACGGCGCTCGGTCAACGTGGTGGAGTTCGGATCGTATTGCGGCTTCGGCTCTCCGGGGAGCGCGTTCAGCGGATCACCGCTGCGAAACCCGGTCTCCACCTCCCGCAAATGGTCCACCCGCAACATCACGAGTGGCCGCTTGCTCGGCGGCAGATCGAGAACGCCCTTTGGCTGCCGCCCGCGGCTGGCGGCCGGAAGGTCCTTCCTCGTTCGTGTCGACGGCCTGATGTTCGGATGGTGCATCAACTGCCGCACCGACGTCTTCCAAGCCTCATGCTCGGGCCGGACCAGCACCACCTTTCCGACTTGGGGTTGAAATGCCTCCACTGTCCACGGCACGCCGTTCACGACGAACTCGTTTCCCGGCGAGAGGTCCCAGGCAACTGCAGCGGTCACTGTCACCAACTCCCACTCGCCGGGCGGCGAGAGAGGGACAGGCGGATCGTGCTCGCGTCGGTCAGAGGGCCAGAAATCTGCAGGCCCAATTGGCGATGCCACAACAGATGGATCGCATGAGCCCGGGCAACGGCTTCCAGGCTGCAGCGCCTTACCAGGGGGTCTGTACGGTGAGTGGTGTAACTCCCGAGCTGGAAGCGACAGTTGATGACTGACGTGACGAGTGACACCGAGGCCGGGAAGGCCGCTGTGAG
>NZ_JBVHFU010000012.1:0-295544 GCF_055562175.1 Streptomyces sp. NPDC020958
AGGTCCTGGGCGTGGAGTCGGTGTCGGTCGACGACGGTTTCTTCGAGTTGGGCGGGCATTCGCTGTTGGCGACGCGGCTGGTGAGCCGGATCCGGACGGTCCTCGGGGTGGAGGTGAGCATCCGGTCGTTGTTCGAGGCCCCGACGGTGGCGGGGCTGGTGGACCGGCTCGACGAAGGTGATGTCTCGGACCCGTTCGACACACTTTTCCCCCTGCGTCGACAGGGCTCGGACAGCCCCCTCTTCTGCGTGCACCCCGTGGCGGGCTTGAGCTGGTGCTATGCCGGCCTGCTCAAGGAGCTGCCGGCGGACCTGCCGATCTACGGCCTGCAGTCCCGAGGCGTGGGCGCTGGGGAACCCGCCGCCACGGTCGAGGAGATGGCCGCCGGGTACGCGCAGGTCATCCGCTCCGTCCAGCCGGCCGGGCCGTACCGCCTCCTGGGGTGGTCCTTCGGAGGGCTCGTCGCTCATGCGGTGGCCGAGGAGCTCCAGAGGCAGCAGCAGGAGGTTGGTCTCCTCGCGGTCGTCGACGCCTATCCGCCGTCTTCGCAGGCGTCCGACGTGGAGGACGACCGGCAGAGTCTCATCAGAGCCCTAGCCGAGGCCGCCGGTCTCCCCCTCCCGGACGACGAGGCCATGGGCGACGACCCCGATGGGGTCTCGCACCTGCTCGAAGCCTACGCAGCCGACCAGATGGGTGAGGTGGCACGGAGCCTCGACATCGACGTCGACCGGGCAGCGGGCCTGATCGACGTGATCGAGAACAACCGCAGGCTCGCCCGGTCCCTTGCACCGGGTGTCGTGGAAGGAGACCTCCTCTTCTTCCGCGCGGGTGTCGACAACCCCATGCCGATGACCGGTCATGAGGTGTGGACTCCCCATGTCACAGGCGGAGTTGACGAACACGTGATTGAATGTGATCACGTCGGCATGATGCAACCCGAGCCGCTCGAGCACATCGGCCGGGTACTCCGGGACCGGTTGAGGCCCGGAAGCAGGCCGGTCGACGAATACTGACCTGCCGCAAGGGACAGGGCGTGGACGCGTGCGCCGCGTGTGCGCCCTGCCCCCGTACGGCCTGGCCTTCCTGCCGGGCGCGTCCACACCCGGCGCCACCCCCCTTGCCACTGCCGCACGCATGTTGGGCGCAGTCCTGACATCGGGAGTGCTTTTGTCCCTTCTTCTTCTCGCAAATGCTGTCTCGTCATTCAAGAGAACTGGAGTTTCCATGACGTCTCCCCAGGTCAACACAATTGTCGACGACTTCGAGCTGGACTACGTCGAGATGTACGTCCGCGATTTGGACGAGCAGGTCGCTCTGTGGCGTGACTCCTACGGGTTCGTGGAGGTCGCGGCCGGAGGCTCCCCGGAGCAGGGCTTCCGGGCCACGGTGATGAGCCAGGGCGCGATGAGGCTCGTCCTGACGGAGGCGACGACGGAACAGCATCCCGCCTTCGACTACGTGTTCGCCCACGGTGACGGTATCGCCGACATCGCTCTTCGCACGGGCGATGTGCGCGGGGCGTTCCGCCAGGCCATCGACAACGGCGCTCAGGCCCTGGCCGAACCCGTGGAGCACGCGGGGGACGACGTCGCGATCAGCGCGACCGTCTCCGGGTTCGGCGACGTCGTGCACACCCTGGTGCAGCGGCGTTCGGGCCAGAAGGCCGGACTGCCCGCCGGATTCCGCCGGCTCCCCGGCGTCGGGGAGCCGAGTCACACCGCGGCCGCAGACGGGCTGCGCCTCCTGGAGATCGACCACTTCGCCGTGTGTGCGAACGTCGGCGAGCTGGACGCGATAGTGGAGCTGTACGAGAAGTCGTTCGGGTTCGACGAGATCTTCGCGGAACGGATCGTCGTCGGCGCTCAAGCGATGCTGTCCAAGGTGGTGCAGAGCAAGTCGGGTGAGGTGACCTTCACGATCCTCCAGCCCGACCCCGAGGCGGACCCCGGTCAGATAGACGAGTTCCTCAAGAACCACGTCGGGTCGGGCGTGCAGCATGTTGCCTTCGCCGCGGACGACGTGGTGCGGTCCGTCGGGGCTCTGGCCGGCCGCGGTGTGGAGTTCCTGACCACGCCCGACGCGTACTACAGCCTCCTCGAGCAGCGCATCTCCCTGACCAAGCACTCCCTGGAGAGCCTGCACGAGCTGAACGTCCTCGTCGATGAGGACCACGCCGGGCAGTTGTTCCAGATATTCGCGCGCTCAACCCACCCGCGGAGCACCCTCTTCTTCGAGGTGATCGAGAGGTGCGGCGCCGAGACCTTCGGCAGCGCCAACATCAAGGCCCTGTACGAGGCGGTGGAGATGGAGCGCCTCGCGAACCAGAACAAGTCCCTGTGACGCGCGCCGTGCGGGCCACCGGGCCGTGGGACGTCGACCGCGTGCACTGCTGGGAGGACATGGCACAGGCAGCACGGGAAGTCCTGCCCGCGGACGTGTGGGACTTCGTCTCCGGTGGCAGTGGCGGCGAGGTCACACTGGCCGCCAACCGTGCGGCACTGCGGCGGATCGCCCTCGTACCGCGCGTCCTTCGCGACGTGGCGCACTGCGACCCGCGGACATCGCTGTTCGGGGTGCCGCACGCCATGCCGGTGGCCGTCGCCCCGATCGCGTACCACAAGTTGGTTCACCCGGAAGGCGAACTGGCGGCCGCGCGGGCGGCCAAGGCGGCCGGAGTGCCCTTCACCGCCAGCACCCTGAGCAGCTGCTCGATCGAGGAGATCACCGGGATCGGCGGCACCGTCTGGTTCCAGTTGTACTGGTTGCGCGACCGGAAGAGGACCTTCGAGCTGGTCGAACGCGCGGAGGCCGCGGGGTGCGCGGCGCTGATGCCGACCGTCGACGTGCCCTGGATGGGACGTCGGCTGCGGGACATCCGCAACCGGTTCACCCTGCCCCCGGGGGTGCAGGCTGCCAACCTGGCGTGGGGATCGGGCTCCGAGGCTCATCGGGCGCCGGCGTCCGGATCCGCGCTGGCCTCCCACACCGGATCGGCTTTCAGCTCCTCCCTGACCTGGGCGGACATTGAGGAACTGCGGCGCCGCACGAGGTTGCCGATCGTTCTCAAAGGGGTGCTCGCACCGGAGGATGCGAGACGCGCCGTCGATGTCGGCGCGGAAGGCATCGTCGTGTCCAACCACGGTGGCCGGCAGCTGGACGGCGCGGTCACCGGCGTCGACGTCCTCGCGGAGATCGCCACGGAAGTCGGCGGTGGTTGCCATGTGCTGCTGGACAGCGGCATCCGCAGCGGCACCGACGTACTGCGCGCCCTCGCGCTGGGAGCCGACGGCGTCCTCGTGGGGCGCCCGGTGCTGTGGGGGCTCGCCGCGGCGGGGGAGCGGGGCGTCGGCCGCGTCCTGGACCTGCTGGCGGAGGAACTGCGTGACGCCCTCGGCCTCGCGGGATGCGACGGAGTGAAGGCCGCCAGGGAGATCCGGACCGTACTGCGGGCCGGCTAGCCAGAGTGCTCCGGCGGACGGGTGACGGCGGTCGGCACGTGCGACCCGTGGCGGCCGGGACGACGGATCACCGGACCGATGCGTCTGCGGAGGACGTGCCGGTGCCGGCCCTCAGAAAGGAAACGCGGAATGGAGAAACGGGTGAGCCGCCACTACACGGTGTTCTGTCCGTTGTGCGGACAGCGCGGTCAGGACGACGGCATGACACTGTCGTGCAGCCGCGATCACGGGCCGGCGCTGCTCCGGTCCGACTACGAGGTGAAGGAGTTCACGCCGCGGCCCGATACCGAGGGGTTGTTCCGCTACCGGGACTGGCTCCCGGTCACCAGGATGTTCCCGACGACGGCCCGAACGGCCGTGTTCCAGAGCGAGGAACTCTCCGTCCAGCTCGGCCTGCCGAACCTCTGGATCGCCTTCAACGGGTACTGGCCGGAGCGCGGCGCGTTCCTCGAGACGGCGACGTTCAAGGAGCTGGAGGCGTGGGCGGTCCTGGGGCGTCTGCCGTCGGATCCGCCGGTGCTCGTCGTGGCTTCGGCCGGCAACACCGCTGCGGCCTTCGCCTCGATCTGCTCGCGCCACCGGCGACCGTGCCTCCTGATCGTGCCCCGCCGCGGTCTGGACAGGATGAGGTTCCGGGCACCGCTGGACCCGGCGGTGAGGCTCGTGGTGCTGGACGGCGCCGACTACTCCGACGCGATAGCCCTCGCCGAGTCGGTGGCCGCGCTCCCCGGCTTCCAGGCCGAAGGCGGAGTGCGCAACATCGGCCGACGCGACGGACTCGCGACGGTCCTGTACGCGGCTGTGGAAGCCATGGGCCGGCTGCCCGGGGTCTACGTCCAGGCCGTCGGCAGCGGAGCCGGCGCCATCGCCGTCCACGAGGCGGCGACCAGACTCCTCGGCACAGGGCGCCACGGTACGGAGCTGCCGCGGCTCCTGCTCTGCCAGAACGCGTCGTTTGCTCCACTCGCCGACTCCTGGAAGTCCGGGACGCGACAGCTCACACCGTGCGGCGCCGACGACGCGCGGGCCGCGACGAGAACCGTCTTCGCGGACGAGTTGACCAACCGCTTCCCCCCGTACGCCGTCCGCTGCGGCGTCTACGACGTGCTCACCGAGAGCTCCGGCGACGTGCTGACCGTCGAGCAGGACGCGGCGGAGTACGAAAGGGACGTCTTCGGGAAAGCCGAGTCCATCGACATCGAGCCGGCCTCTGCGGTGGCGCTCGCCGGGCTCCGCAAGGCGGTCCTCGACGGCCGGGTTCCCGAACGGGAGCACATCCTGCTGAACATCACGGGTGGGGGCCGGGCGCGCCTCGCACGGGACCACTCCCTGTACGAAGCGGAGCCGACCCTGGTGGCCGACCTGCAGAACGACACGGCGGAAGACCTCGTGGCACGGATCGCCGGTCTGTTCCCCGACCGGACCCGATAGACCGAACGCACGGACGTCAGCCCTCGCCGAACTCCGTCTCCTGCGGAGCGCCCGCGTTGCGCACCGACAGCCGCCACCCGGACGGCTCCTCGCTCAGCACGTGCCAGTGGCAGTTCGACAGACCTGCCAGCGACATCCAATCTGTCGGATCCATGCCGAGAACACGGCCGGCGGTTGCCCGTATGGTGCCGCCGTGGCTCACGACGACCAGCATCCCGCCGTCCGGGAGCCGCTCGGCATGGCGCTCCACGACGGCGGTCGCCCGCTCGGCCACCTCGGTGTCCAGCTCGCCTCCGCCGCGACGCACGGGCTCACCCTTCCTCCAGGCCGCGTACTCCTCGCCGTACGCGGCCACGATCTCGTCGTGGGTGAGTCCCTGCCACCGGCCGGTGTACGCCTCGCGGAGCCCCGCCTCGGGGGTGACCGCCAGGCGGGTCAGCGCGGCCAGCGGGCGCGCGGTGGTGACGGCCCGCTTCAGATCGGAGGTGATGACGGCATCGGGGGAGAGGGCCGCCAGCACGCGTGCGGCGCGCCGTGCCTGCGCCATGCCCTCCGCGTTCAGTTCGATGTCGGTGGTCCCCTGAAAACGCTGTTCCCGGTTCCAGACGGTCTGACCGTGACGCCACAGCACGATCCTGCGACCCCGTGAGCTTGCGGCAACCATGTTTCTCGAATTTCCTTGCACGTGGGGCCCGACTGCGAGGGCCGGTGACGGCGGGAGCCGAGCCACGGCCCGGCGTGCGGCGGCGGTCCGGTACCCGCCGGCGCGGGCGGCTCCCCGAACGGGTGAGCCGCCCGCGCGCGGGCGGATGCGTCAGCTCCGGGCCGGGGCCGCCTTCCCGACCGAAGCGCCCGAGAAGCGGCTGACCTTGTCGAGCACGTCCGCGTCGTACAGTCGCAGCGCCTGCTGGAGCGCGAACTCGGCCATGTAGGAACGGAACTGGTCGACCGGCTCCTCGGCCAGGTTGAGCATGCGCCGGTTCGCGAGGACGGCGGTGCCGCGAAGCCGCTCTGCGCTTTCGGCCACAGCCGCGTCCAGCGCGGCCGACTCCAGCACCTCGTCGACGATGAGCCGGGCCGCCGGCTCGCTCGCGTGCACGCGCCGTCCCTCCAGGATGATCTGCCGGGCCAGCCGGGGCCCGACCGAACGCGTCAGCCGGAAATTGGCCACGCCCGGGATGATGCCCTCCTGCGCTGCGGGCAGACTCACATAGGCGTCCGAAGCGGCGATGACGTGGTCGAAGAGCAGGAGCAACTGGGCACCGCCGCCGATGGCGAAACCGTCCACGACGGCGACCCACGGCTTGTCGACGGTGGACCGGCGCCAGTCCGCCGCCCCTTCCGGCCTCACACCCCGGATCAGCTTGTGCAGGTAGCCCAGTTCCCGCCGCAGCAGGAAGTCCACGAGCGAGATGCCCCCGCCGTGCAGCGCCTTGAGGTTGATGCCGGCGCTGAAGACCCGCCGGCCACGGTAGCGGGGATGCGACATGACGCCGCCCCGCAGCACGCCGACCTCGGTGCCCGGGTCCAGGAGGACCAGATCGACAGCCGTCTCCATGTCGTCGACCTGCTGGTCGTCCTCCGCGTTCAGGGAGTCCTCGCGACACATGGTCAGATGGGTGACCGCGCCGCGGCGTTCCACCGTCACGGACCGCAACCGGACCGTGCCGGTGCGGGTGAACTCCGGCAGCAGCGCGAGGGCGGCGGGAGTGGGCTTCAACATCGCGTCGAGCAGGTGCGCCCCCGCCGTGGGGGAGCGCAGCACTCGGCTGAAGAAGATGCCCTGGTCGATCTCGTGGCCCTCTTTGTGCGCCTGGGCCCTGGTGCGCTCGGCGGCCAGCTGCTCCGCGGTCGGCACGAGTCCAGGAAAGCGCACCGCTGCCTCCCGGACCAGCTCGGCGAGCCGCAGGTGGCGGGACCGGTGGTCCGTGAGCTCGTCGTAGACCGCCTCCGCGTGTGCGTCCATGAACGCCGCACGCAGTGCCCTGGCGGCGTCGACCGCCGCGGCGGCCTCGGCGCACTGTTCCGGGGACCGGTCCGCCGGCTCGCCGAGGTCGGCGAGCAGGGCCGAGGCGGTCTCGGCCGCGCGTGCCAGCGCGAGCCGGGCCGAGTCCGGGTCGGCCGGCACGGCCGAGCTTTTGACGTGTGGTCGGGCCGAGACGTGGTCGACGTTCACGCCGCCGCCTCGGACGCGGCCGCCTGCAGCAACGCCCGGTCGCATGCCGCGAGATGGGCGCCGAGTGCCTCTTCGAAGCTGGTTGTCGAGGCGTCGAAGAGCAGCTGACGCCGGATGGCCAGCTCGGATCCCCGCACGGAGGCGGTCGTTGCGACGGTCGCCGCCAGTACGGCCTCGACGTCTTCCGCCAGGACGTCGACCAACTGGAGGGCCACGGCCTCCTGCGCACCGATGGCGGTGCCGAAGAGGACGGCGCGGCGGACCGCGGCGGCACCGACGTGGGACCTGCCGAGCCGGTACAGCGTCATGCCCGGCCAGGTCGCCCCGTTCCTGAGGGGCATCACCAGGCTCACGGCGCCGTCGGCGATGCGGCGGTCCGCGCACAGGAGGAGGTCGAGTGCGAGACCGCCGCACGGCCCCTCGGCCGTCGCGAAGGTTGCCACCGGCAGGCGTTCGAGCCGGCGCAGCGCCCGCTCCCACTTGCTCACCAGGGAGAGCGTCACTTCCTCGACCGGTGAAGCCGCGGGGGCGCCCGAGAGCCGCAGCGTCAGGTGGGCGGCGGTGCGCCCGTCCTCGGCAGCGTCACAGGCCGTGTTGACGGCGGCGACGGCGGCGGAGGACAAGGGCAGGCGGCCGTCGACGGTCAGCGTCGCGGTGGCGGCGTCGTAAGCCGCGGAGGTCGTGCCTGAATCGGTCATGGTTTCCTTCACCTGCTCCTCATTCACCATTGGACGAGCGCCGTCTCGATGGTGGAGCCCGGCCCCATCGTCATTAGGACGCCGTACTCGCCGGGTGTGGTCGCGTCTTCGCCGAGCAGCCGCTCGTAGGAGAACAGGAACGAGCCGCTGGAGAGATTGCCGTAGTCGCGCAGTACCCCGGTCGTGTGCCGCAGGTCGTGGCGTGTGAGACCCAGGTTGATCCGTACCGCGTCGATGACCTTCTTGCCGCCGGAGTGCACCAGCCAGTGGCCGATGTCGGAGCGGCGCAGGCCGGCCGGGGCCAGCAGACGGTCGACGACCTGCTCCGCGTGCGCACCCACGACGTATGGCACCTGCGGGTCCAGGTAGAAGCTGAACTTGCCTTGCGCGTCATTCCAGTCGTACCGCATGGCGTCGATCGCTTCGGTGATGAGGTGGCTGGAGAAGCCCAGGATCCGCGGACCGTGGAACCCGCGGCGCGCGCCGACGGGCGGCGGGGGCTGCGACGGATCGGCGACCAGGGCGACGGCGGCGGCGCCGTCCCCGAAGAGGCTGTTGACGACGGCGGTCCGCATCGTGTCGTCGATGACGTAGGCGGCGGAACAGGCCTCCACGCACAGCATGACGGCCACCCGGCCCGGATGTGCGGTGGCCCAAGCTGCCGTTGCCTGGAGGGCGTTGAGGCCGGCGTTGCAGCCCATGCCCACGACGTCCACCCGGCTCGTCTGTGGTTGCAGCCCCAGGGAGCGGATCAGCAGGGCGCTCAGACCGGGAGTCAGGAAGCCGGTCGTGGTCGTCACGCACAAGTAGTCGACATCGTCGAGGTCGATGCCCGTGTCGGCCAGGCACTTGCGGATCGCCCTGGACCCCATGTCGAGGGCGAGCTTCTTGTGCTTGTCGAGGAGTTCGCCCTGGGCCTCGGAACGGAGGGCGCCGTGCAGGTCGCGCGGAGGCAGGGAGAGGAAGCGTCTTTCGATGGCGCTGTTGAGGAAGACGGACCGGACCTTGGGGTCCGATATCTCGAACAGGTCGAGGATTTCCTGCTGGGTGTACGACGTCCCCGTCACGGCCGTCGCGACGCCCGCGATGCGCGGGGCGGTCAGTGCCGGGCCGGGGAAGGGTATCGACGGCTCGAGGAGTTCGGCATACCGGGGGTTCAACGTGGCGGTCATCGGAAGGTCCACCCCCACATACGCGGCTTGCTGCGGATCAGTGACTGGGCGTTCAACAACGTGTCGGGTTCCTTGTGGGCTGCGACGGGTCATGGGCGGCGGTCTCATCCCTGATGAAACGTGCCAGGCGCCCGATCCCGTCGGATATCTCGGATTCGGTCAGGTAGCTGATGGACAGACGGATGCTGTTGGCTCCGCCGCCCTGGGGATAGAAGTAGGACATGGGCGTCCAGATGACGCCGAACTCCTCCGCCGAACGTTCCAGTGCGACGTTGTCCGCGCGGAACGGGACGTCCACAGTCAGGAAGAAACCACCGGTGGGCCGGTTCCAGCGCACGCCGAGTGCCGTGCGCTCGTTCTCCGGAAAGGCCTCGTCCAGTTCCCGCAGGACGGCCTGCATCGCGTCGCCGTAGTAGCGGGAGGTCTCCACGTTGATGTCGGCGGTGCGGCCGTCGGCCGCCAGCAGCATCCCGCCCACGGCGGCCTGGCCGAGCGCGGACGTGTTCACCGTTACCATGCTCTTGATCTTGGTGATCTCGTCCACCAGCAGACCCGTGCTGCCGTCCCGGTCGACGACGACCTGGTCCGCGATGGCGAAGCCCACCCGCGCGCCTGGAAAGAGCGTCTTGGAGTAGGAGCCGAGGTGGACGACGCGGCGGTCACGGTCGAGGGACTTGAGCGTGGGAACCTGGCGGCCGGGGCTGACCATCCGGTACGGGCTGTCCTCCAGCAGGAGGAAGTCCTCTCGGGCGGCGAGGTCGAGCAGCCCTCTGCGCGCTTCCACGGAGAGGGTGACACCGGACGGATTCGAATGGTCGGGGACCAGGTAGAGCGCCCGCGGTCGACGTCCCTGGGCCCGCATGGCCCGGATGGAGGCCTCCACGTCATCGCAGTGCAGCCCGTCGGCCCGCTCCTCCACGGGAGTGACGTCGATGTCGAGAAGCCTTGCCGCGCCGGTGATGCCCACGTAGCAGGGGCTCGCCACCAGGAGCACGTCGTCCCGGCTCGCCATGAGGGCGCGCAGTGTCAGGAGCATGGCTTCCTGACACCCGACGGTGACGACGATGGCCTCGGGCGGCACGTCGATGTCCTCGTCCTTGCGGAGCGAGTCGGCGATCAGCTCCCGGATCTGCCCGTTGGTCGGTCCGTACTGGAAGACCGCGTCACGGATCTCGGCCGGCGAGTACCCGGTCTTCGCCAGGTGGTCCAGGTAGCGGCGGATGTGCTCGAAGATCTCTTCCGTGTCGAAGAATCCGTCGTAGGGGCGGCCGGGGGCGAAGGAGACCGCCTCCGGGTAGCGGTGCGTGATCCCGTTGAGGAAGTTCATCGTGTCGAGAACCGGATCGGAGACGCTGGCGTGCAGCTCCTCCTTTAACAGATGGTTGGCTGCCACGTAGGCACCTCCCGCAGGCAGGCCATGGACCGGCCGCCTGCCTATGATCTCGTAGGAACAAGATTTTTTGGCAGGCTACCAGCAGGTCATCCGGTGGCATAGAGGCTTCTGATCATGGTGGAGCGCCGATCGCGCCGATCACCTCCCATCGGCCCGCTCCCTAGGACGGCTGCCGTGGGCCGTCCCCAACTCCTTATCCGAGGTCGCACTTGCGATCACCGAGCTCTTCGGACTGCACTTCGAGCAGGTCGGCAGCTGCTCAAGATCCGCCCACATCGGCTTCGGCGGTTTGGAGCCGGCCCCGGGGTGAACAGGGTGAAGGACGGCGGACTGAGCAAATGTCAAGAGATGTGGTTCGGGTGACACATGGTCAGGCAGCGGCGGCGGCCTCCGAAGCTCAGGGTGAGTACCGGTGGCCGACCGGGCACGTGACCCTCGACGAGGCCACGGTTGCTGATAGGAGCCGCTGTGGCGTCGGCGAACGACGACATCTTGTGCGGCATCGGCCCCCTCGCCTCCGACCACCTTCCCCGTACCTCCTTCGAGGACCGCGGAGAAGTCGAGGCACTGAACAAGGCCCTCAAGGACTCGACGGGCCCACTGATCGTGATCCCGAGCGCTTCCTGGAGCGGGTTCGTCTGCTCTGCGCCGACGGCCTGCACGCGTTATGGGATGTGTCCGAGTTTCTCAGTGATCTCCCGGATCTGGTCGGCGCTGAGGGGAGTTTCCTCCTGGGGCTGCTCCGGCGTGAGCGTCTCGGCCGCATGTGCAGCCACGCTGGCTTGGGCGAGGGCGGTGAAAGTGGCGGCGAGCCGGTCGGGGACGAAGACTTTCGCGATCCATCGGTCCAGAGCCTGGCACACCACGTCTCTTGCGCCTGCACGTCTCACATCGCACCCGCCCGCGCAGTGCGTACGCTCGCTGCCCTGTTGTTGTCGTCCGAGGCGTTCGAGGCGCTGCGGCATGCGGGAGCGCTGCTGGCGGATCTTCTTGGCGATGTCGAAGAGCTGGGTGGTGACGATGGCCTTGTCGCTTATGCCGTTGATGTACATCTGGAAGATCCGGGCCACGATGGGGGCTGCGGCAGGGTCGGGTTCCAGGCGGTGGATCCGCTGTCCTGCCGCGGCCTTGGCCGGGTTCTGCGCTGACCGCGGCGATCGGCAGGGAGCCGAACCGTGACCCGGCGGGCGTGGAGGTGCGAGCGCTGGCGCGCTTCGCCCTGGAAATCTGTCCGCTGGCGCGGAACACCCCGGTCCCCACCCGCTCAGGGGAGGCGGCGTAACACTTCGGGCCGCCGGCCGGTTCGGCTGTTCCGCAACCGCCTCGTGCTGCAGTCTGGCGGCGCCTGACCGTCTGCGACCGATGCGCGGCTGTGTGGCCGGACACGTCTGCCCGGACCGCGTGTGCGGCCTACCGTCCGGCCGCGGCCGACCAGGGATCAAAGGCTGAGTCGGGTCCCCTCGAATCGGTGCCTGAGGCCTGTCGGGCGATGTAGAGGCGCGCATCGGTACCGAGGGCCGCGACCACGGCACGCCCGTTCGCGTCCCGGGCCACCGCTGGTGCCGCCGTGTGCAGCACCTTCCCCGTCTGCCAGCGCCCCGGCTCCCTGTCGGCCGTGGCGACACGCACCATGCCTTCGTCGTCGCGCCCGGCGAGCACCGTCCGCCGCCCCTGGGGACCGACGGCCGCGACGCTGACCCGACCATAGCCGCCGATCGGCTCGGCCTTCCCGATGACCTGCCAACCGCCACTGTGCCGCTCCCAGTCGGCGAGCAGCACTTGCGCGGTGATCGGCAACCGGTAGGCGATCCGTATGCCCCCGTCCGCCAGCGGCACCACGCTGACAGGCCCGGCGGGCTGCGGCAGACCGACCGCCGGGACCGGCCGTGGGAGTTCCCCGGGCTTCGTGGACACCCAGTGCAGTACGGACTTGGCGTTGGGAGCGACGAGGTGGATCAGTCCGGCGGAGTCGATGCAGGCGTCCAGTCCGTCCACCACCTGCGGGTACTTCCTGGGCAGGCACTCCACCCGCCGCCAGTCCGTCCACTTCCCGCCGCGGACGCTGCTGCGGTGGCTCACACCGCCGTCCCAGTTGCGTGCGAAGACGTGCACCACTCCGTCCTTGTCGGCGACCGCGGCCGGGTAGCCCATCTCCAGTGACTTGACCGGGGCGGGGTCCGGCGCGCCCAGCGACTCCCACGGCCCGAAGACGGGCACACCCTCGTCGCCGGTACCGGACTGGATCGCAGTCATCAGCTCGCGACGGTGGGCACGCTTGCCGCTCGGCAGGACCGTATGGACTGCGAAGAGCTGAATCCTTCCATCGTCGTGGCGCAAGGCGAAGAGCTGCGCTTCGAACATTTTCCCGCCCAGGTCGTGGGGGCCGCCGAATGTGCCGCCGCCCGGATCAGTCTCCACCCAGCAGCGCGCCGTGCCGTCCAGGACCGCGAAGGCCGCCAACCGGTTGTCCTTGAGCGGGAGCAGCCAGGAGTTGGAGCCGGGGGTGCGCTGGTAGGTGGAGCGGGTCCAGTTCTTGGAGAGGCCGGTGAGGGCTGTGCCGCCGAGTTTGCGGTCACCGCAGCCGGCCTTGTCGCCGCAGTCCTTGCGGTCCGCCCAACCGTAGACCGACAGCAGATCGCCTTTGCGCTTGGTGGTCTTGAGGTCGATGTTGTGGGGCAGGGCAGCATTCTCGTAGCCGAGGTAGCTTTCGACGGCCACCGGACGGCTGTGTTGGCGCCCCCAGTACTGGGCCAGCGCCGCCTGGGCAAAGTGGGCGGAGGCAGTGTGGTCCTGGTGGTCGTGGTAGTGAAAGCCGCGCAGCCGCAGGTCGCGGGAGTACAGCGGCGGCTTGTCAGCCCTGTGGACGGCGTTGGGGTCCAGGGTGCGTACGACTGTGGGCCGGACCCGTTCCATGATCGCTGTCAGCGAGTCGATGAGCTGGCCCCGGGTGTACTCGTAGCGCTCTCGCACGGGAGTACGGGTCGGCGGGAGCGTGGTGAGGGTGTCAGCCGCGCCCAGCCACAGACCCCGCAGACTGTTCTTCTTGGGCGCGAACAGGGAGCGGGCCTCGACCAGTTCCAGAAACACCAGCTGGTTTTCCGGGGCCGCGCGCAGCGTCTGCACCTCCACCTGGAAGCCGGGAATGAGCGATACCGCGTCCACGTCCCAGGGGCTTTCGGTGTCGCCCGTGGCCATGAGGGCATGGGCCCGACGCACGCCGTTCATCCGGGCCCGCACGTACTTCTCGCGGTCGTAGGGGACCTTGCCGGCGATGGGGTCATGCAAAAGGACGTTGTGGCCGTCGGACTCGCCGCCGGTCAGGCAGACGGTGACCGAGGGCGCCCCGCTGCGTATGGACTGTTCCAGGTCCGGATTCATGAAGTACAGGTTGTCGTCGGGGTGCGCCATGATGTGAAGGAACGCCCCCTTCGCCCCGGCCGCGGCGGCCTGCTTCACCAACACCGGAGCAGCCGACGTATTCGACGCGCCACCGTCCGTTGTCGGCCAGGTGTACAGTCCGGCACCTGCTCCCATGACGACGGCACCCGCACCGGCCGCCTTGAGCAGTTGCCGCCTGTCCATATGGGTGAGCGAACGCACGGCCACTCCTCGATGGCGTCCGGCACCGCCCCAGATACGACAAACACTCACACCGGGATGAGCCACCCCACTAGATGTGCAAATCCCGAGCCTGGTTCCCCTTCCGCCGTTCTCGCACATGCAGGCCAGAAGACGATCGCGGTGAGCACTGATGGCGGACGTCGACTCGGACCTCAACCCCCGGGCGTGCGGCTCCCGGCAGGTGGTCCGGCGGTGGCCCTGCCGGACGGGACGCGGCCCGTTCCCGTATGACGGGGCGGCCCAACTGCCCCCGCCACACGCGGGCGTTGCCCTGTCGACGGGTCTGCGCGACGGACGACGACGGCCGCAACGGCTCGGACGCTCATACGACGGTCCGGGAGAGCCCGTCCCATGAGTGACGCGGTCGGCGCCGACCGCTCTCCCGCCGACGGCTCCGCCTTGCCGGTGTTCCGGACCACAGCCGGAAGACCCTCAGAAGGAAGGGACACCACCTGTGTCTTCGCAGATCTTGAATCGCTTGTTCTCCGTACGGGTCCTGCTCGCCACCCTGCTCGGGATCACCGCCCTGTTCGGCCTGACGGCCGCCCCTGCCCAGGCCGCTGCGACCACGTCAACGGTCCACATCTGGGCCGCCCAGGTGCACGTGCGCCAGTGTGCGAGCACGACGTGCGACCTGGCCACCTCGGAGCTGCTGACCAACGTCAACGTGCAGGCCTACTGCCAGCGCTGGGGCGACAACGTCTCCGACGGGCCCTACCACAACCACTACTGGGTGGAGATCGTCTCCCCGCAGGGGTGGCTCGGCTGGGTGAGTGCCGTGTACGTCAGCGGCGGTTCCAACGACGGGCCGGTCCCTGGCGTGCCGGTGGAGACGAACGGCAGCCCGGTGTACTGCGAGTACGTCTGACGGTGAGGAGGACGGCGGCACCGTCCGAGGGGTCTGACCCACCGTCCGGCCGGACCGACGGATGGTGTCCTGCCGAGGGTTTGCCGACCTCTCGGGACGCCGCATACCCGGCGGGTGTTCCCTGCCAGGCTGTTCCTGGACCGACGAACCCGCTCACCGCTTGTCGGAGCGGAAGGCACAGTAGGGGGGGCGCATGGCGCAGCAGAGCATCCCGCGTTTTTCCCTCGAGGGCGTGTCGGATGCGGAGATATCCCATCATCCGTTCACCACCGAGGATGGCTTGAGTCTGAGCCTCACCCGTTTCCGCCGTGCCCAGTGCGCCGATCCGGTGCTGCTGGTGCACGGCTTGACTTCCGCAAGTGACATCTTCATCATGCCGGAGCACCGGAACCTGACGAGTTATCTGCTCGATCACGGGTTCAGCGACGTCTGGGAAGGGTGCCGAGGGACTCGGCACGGAGCGCCGCCGCCCCCGCCGGGTGACGGGAGAGGCTCTGGACGGTCATGCCGAGGGCAGCCGCCCGCTCGGCCAGCGCCTGGCCGATCCGCCCGAGCCCGAGAACGCCCAGGGTCAGCTCCGACAGCTCGACCGCGGGGGCAGCCGGTCCGTTCCAGCGCCCGCGGTGCGCGGCCTCGTTGTGCTCTGACAGGTTCCGGGTCAGGGCAAGCAGCTGGGCCAAGGCGAACTCCGCGACCGCGGTCGCATTGGAGCCCGGAGTGTGGGTGATGGTGACGCCGTGGCGGGCGGCAGCGGCCAGGTCGACGTGGTCGGTGCCCGCCCCGGCCCGGCCGATCACCCGGAGCCGGTTGGTCAGTGCTGGATCGGTCGCTGCTGCCAGGAACGTAGCGCGCAACGGGACGCCGGCCCGGGACTTCACCGCGTGATAACCGATTCCACCGCGGATGATCTCGGCTATCAGTGCCGACTCCTCGAAAGCATCGAAGTCGGTGAAGTCCACCCGGCCCGTCCACGCAGCCCGCGCGCTCGCAGCATCGGCTATGCGCCGGAGGTTCAGCGTGACGGCCAGCCCGTGCCCAAGCAGGCACTCCAGCTCACGATCGAGCAGGTTCCCAGGAGCCGCGTCCAGCAGCAGAACTCGCATTCGGGCCACGAATCCCCTTCCGTGAATGTGAACCTTATGTGATCCAGGAGTCGGCGGTGAAACACCCCGGCGCTGCCCCTCCGACCCCGCGCCTACTGGCGAAGGCCTCAGGAGCGACTGCTGGGTGGTGAACCTTGAGACAGTCCGAGCTCGGTCTTCGTGCTCACGCCGTGATGTGCGTCTTTGTGCAACTTGCAGCGACCGTGTCGGCGAAGCTCCGAGCGAGCGGGGAGAGGGCGTCCCAGCGGCGTACGGCCCAGCCGACCGACAGTGGCGGCAGCGCCGGAATGGGGATGAGACGCAGGGGGCTGGCGTCACCAGGTGTCGGGAGACCCGGTACGGCGGGGACGACGGCGTGGCCCAGGCCGAGTTCGGCAAGGAGCAGAGCTGTGTCCCAGTCGGCGACGCTTGTGTCCGACCCGGTCCGGATCCCCAGTTCGGCGAAGACGGTGTCCAAATGGGCGCCGGAGGTGGAGTTCGACGGCAGTCGGATGAGGCGGATGCCCGTGAGGTCAGGGGCGTCGATGTGCGGCCGGGCCGCGAGCGGATCGTCGGACCGCATGGCGAGCACCCAGGGCAGGTCGGCGACGGGGCGTTGCTCGATGCCGCGCACCGGGGCGCCGACGGTGATCCAGGCAAGGTCGAGGTTGCTGGCCAGGAGGGCGTCGAAGCATCCGCGGCTGGAGGTCTCGGTCTGGAACTCCAGGCTCACCTTCGGGTAGCGCCGGCGGAAGGAGACGATCGCTTCGGCCATGAAGTGCCGGACGGTCGTTCCGCCGGTCGTGATCCGCACGGAACCGCTTTCGCCGTTCACGAGGTCGCCCAGGCGGCGCAGCGCAAGATCGAGCCCGGCGATCCCGTCGGCGGCGGCATCGCACAGGATGCGCCCCGCCGTTGTGGGAACAACCCCGCGTGGCTGGCGTTCCAACAGGCTCATGCCCGTTTCCCGCTCCAGGCGCTTGACGTGCTGGCTCACTGCGGACTGGGTACACGACAGGTCACGGGCCACGGCGCTGAGGCTTCCTGCCCGACACACGGCTACGAACACGCGCAGGTCATCCAGAGTCATAGCACCCAAGCTATACCTTGGGTAAGTGGAGTAATTCCCAGGATTGACTGGGGTGTTGGAGTGTCAGAAGATCATTGCAGGGCCCAGGCGGCAACCCGTCCGGTGCCTTCGTACGGATCCGGACCGGCGAAGGCGCTGTACGGGTGCCGACCAACCCCATTACCGAAGGGACACGGACACTGTGCCTGCTCTCCCTGCCACGACTGACCGGGCTGTCACCCTGCTGCGTGAGTTCGGCGCAGAAAGCATCGCCCACCCCGGCGGCACTCTCCTTACCCACCTCCAGCGTGTACAGGCGCGGCTGGCGACGTGGAAGGCCCGTCCGGCCCTCCAACTCGCCGGTCTGTGTCACGCGTTCTACGGCACGGACGGCTTCCCCACAGCACTGCTGCCACTGGACCGTCGCAATGACCTTGCGGCGGTGATTGGCGCCGAGGCCGAGGCCATCGTGTACCTGTACGCCTCATGCGACCGGAAGGCAACGTACCCGGCTCTCAACCAGGCCGATGCTGCCTTCCACGACAGGTTCACCGGCCGCTCCCGCGTTCCAGGGCCACAGCTGCGCCGGGACTTCACCGAACTGTCGGCGGCCAACGAACTCGATCTCGCGATCGTCGATTCCGCCTTCCGCGACAAGTGGGGCCCTCAGCTGCTCGCCCTGTTCACCAGACTCCAGGATTTGCTGAGTGCTGACGCCTGGCTTGAGTGCCGCACGGCGCTTGCTACTCCTGCCTCCCAGCCGACGAACCAACACGCCAGTTCTGGCTTGTCAGCGTGGAGCGCTGACCAGCGCTGAGATGGTGGACAACCGGCCGCTGTGGTGACCTTACGGGTGGGGGGTCCCTGGCCGTAGTTGGTAGGGCAGGGCGCGGACTGCTGGATGCTGCTCTGCGATCTGTTCGCGTAGGAGACGGTTCTCGACAGTCGCTTGGTGCAGGGCGCCTATGAGGGCCTCGACGTCGGCCTTGAGCTGGGCGATCTCCTCCGCGTCGGCAGCCCGCAGTTCCTTGAGGCGGCGGATCCGCTTGCGCAGGCGCTGTTCGCTGTCCGGGGTGCCGCCGCGGGCGCGGACCTTGTCGTAGAACTCGTTCTTCAGGTCGGTGTGCCGCTGGGTGAGTGCGTTGCGCGGGACGCCGGCTTCGAGGGCGAGGGCGACGATCGTCAGGGCTCCGTTGGAGAGCTCGGGTGTGCCGCGCATGATGCGGTCCATCGCGGCACGGATGCGGTCGCGCTCGTCTGCGACGGGGTTCATGCGGTCGGCTCCTGGGAGTTGATGCGGTCGTGGTTGTGGCGGTCGGCCAGGGACCGGAGATGGTTGGCGCGGCGGGTGAGCCGGTCGGCGAGCGGGCCAGGTACCGCCTCCGAGGCGGCCTGCTTCTCCAACGTCTGTGCGCGCTGCAAGAGTTCGTCGGCGTGGCGGTCGGTGCGAGCGATGTTCGAACACGACGGCTGGCAGCGGTCGAGGCTCGGGGCGTCGGTGACATCGAGGCGGTGGCACAAGGCGCGGTCTCGGTTGTAGACGCACATCAGCAAGGAGTGCGGGTTGTCGTAGACGGTCAGGGCCGGGTTGCCCAGGATGTCCCGGGCCTGGCGGTGCGTGCGGATGGACCCGGCGAAGGTGGGGGCCTGGGTCGCGGCGTGGATCGCTCGCCGGGCGGCCGGCCCTGAGATCCCGGTTCCGGTGGCGAGATCGTCGTGGAGGGTGGTGAGAGTGTCGGCGGTAGCCCGGGCGGTTTCGATGTCGAGCAGCTCGTGGATGCCGCCGCGGCCGCGGGCGGCGTAGCCGGCACTCATTGTGGTGCGCATGTGCCCGTACTGGATGGCCAGGGCCACCAATCCGCCCGGTCTGCGCGCAATGTGCCAGGCCAGCGACCGGCGGAAGCGCGCCACGCCGAGTGCTCCGAAGGGATCGTCTGGGATTCCGGCCCCGGTAGGCGCACCCGTCGGGCCGGTAGGTCAGAACCACTCCGGTCGAAAGGGTGAACTTCTCCACGTGCGTGCCCTCCAGCGCCTTTGTCCAGCCAGCGGAGTGGTGAACGGCCGGCGGAGGACGGTTGCCCGTCCCGCTGAGGATCTCGCCCACCACGCCGTAACCGTCCTGGTGCGCCTGCTTCTCACGCAGCAGGCCGTACGGATTGGTGGTCACCGTACGCTCGCTCACCGTCGTTCGCTCCGGCACGTACCTGAAGCCGCGACGTGCCATGCAGTGAGCGACGGCGGACTCCTCCTGCTCTCGCAGACGAGCGGTGTCCGCCACGGAAGTGACCAGGACGGCGGACAGCGGTCGCGGGTCGAGCGGCACTTGTCCTCGATCGCCGCCGTCCGAGAACGAACAGCCGGCCGTGAACACGGCGGCGGTGGCGACGACCTCCGCGAGCCGTGCGCAGGCTCGGCTCACACGCACCAGTTGTTCGAGTAGACGTGGTGGTACAGAGCCGTGCCCCATTCCGGGTTGTCAGCCACGTCGTTGAGCGAGTACATCCCCGTGCCACGGGCCAGTGTCCAGTAGTGGCCTGTGTAGTTGCGCTCGCTGTAGACCCGTACATTGCAGGAGGTGCCGGCATTCCACAGCGACTCGGCCCCGCGGAACTGGGAATACCCGGTGAGATCCGTGTTGTCCTCGTAGACCGCCCCACGTGATCCGGATTCGTACGTCGAGGTGTAGGCGCACAGCGCCCCGGAGGAGCAGTCCGCGGCCTCGGCAGTGTCTGCCATCGCCATGGTGGTCAGGACAAGTGCTGCGGCGCCCAAGGCGGAACCGACAGCGAGCTTGCTGCGTGTGGTACTCGCCGTTCGTGTGCTGAGCACGAGACATCCTCTCGGTGGTTTCGGGTCATCAGATCGGCGTCGCGAGAGTCGGTTCCCGATCCTGTTGCCGTCCGGTCGTCCGAACGGTGATGGTGAGCCGGCGCAGCGAAGTCCGCATCAGCCGGTGCCTTGTTTGTACTGCCATCTCGTTGTCCGGGATCGGGGGTCGGATGCCGGGCAACAAGCTCCGGACAATGAGCCGGCTTCGATCTCGGGGAGGTACCGGGTGCCACGAGCCGCGCCGCCGCTTTGTCTTGCTGTGCTGCCTTGGCGTGGGTCATCACGCGGACCCGGCCCGGTTGACGGGAGTCCCCGGCACAGCTCGCCCGCGTCGGGAGGGTTCCCGAAGCCGCGGGCACCGGGGACGATGTGCGTGACCGCACCGCCGAGCGGTGTCGGAACCTGTGACCCACAGCCGTCCAGGAGGCGATCCCCGGTGGCCGAGATCCCTCGAAAGGAACGCACGCCGTGGTGCGCGTCACCGGCACCGACGTGCGGTCCGGCGTTACCGGTGAGTGATCCACCAGATGGCCAGTGCGACGGGCGCGGAGCCGGCCGCTGTGGCGGCGCTGCGGACGGCGGCCTGCGTCGCGGTGCGGACGAGGCCGCGCAGGTACGGGTGCTTGAGTGATGGACGCTGGAACACGGTGCCCCCTGGGGGTTGGCGGCCTTGGCCGGACGATCGGCCGGTCACCGTCGATGAGGCCCGTCCGGAGGGTTTTCCGGCGATGCCCGGAGCTCGCCGCTGCTCGGAGTGGGCGTCGTGACCCTGGAGTTCGGACGTGGTCGGGTTTTCCGGATCGATTCCGGATCGGAACCGGATGGCGGGGTACATGGGTGTGAGTGAGCCGCTGGACGCGACCGCGCAGTGGGTACAGGGGCTGCAGGAGCTGTGGCATGCCGCCGGTCGGCCGACGGGGAAGGTGGTCGTGCGGCAGGCGGCCGCGCAGAGGCCGCCGGTGAGGGTGGGGCCGTCGGCGTGGTCCGCCTGGCTCAAGGGCGAGAACGTCCCGTCCGGCGCTGAAACGGCGCGTTGGCTGTTGGTCTTCCTGCGGGCCAAAGCCCGTACGGAGACTCCTGGGTTCAGGGCCCCGAGCGACGGTCGGTGGATGCAGACGTGGCAGCGGGCCCGGGATGAGCGCCGGCAGGGCAGCCGAGGGGGTGGGCGGCCCGTCTCGTGGCACGCCCCAGCTCCCTGCGGCACTTTGGCGGGGCTCGCGGAGCCCCCTCCGTTGCCCGGGACGTTCCTGGCCCGGCAGGTCCCGCACGACCAGATCGTGGATGCGCTGCTGGAAGACGCCTGCACCGCAGGACACGCGCCGATCGTGGCGTTGGTCGGCATGGGCGGGTCGGGCAAGACCTTCCTGGCTCAGGCCGCTGCGCGGGACCGGCGTGTCGCCTCTGCGTTCCCGGACGGTGTCGTGTGGCTGTCGGCGGGTGGCCGGTCGGCGGCCGGGTGCCAGGCGGAACTGCTGGCCGTGCTCGGTGTGTCCATCGCGGGCGACGACGTCGAGGCCGGTGTGAACGCGTTGCGGCGTCGGCTGGCGTCGGCCCGGTGCCTGGTGGTCATCGACGACGTGACCGGTAATGACCAGCGTGTGGCGCTGGATGTGTTCGGGCCGGGCAGCGCCTTGCTGGTGACGACGCGAGACCACGAGACCGTGCCGCACGGGCAGCGAAAACTCCTCGTCGCGCCGCTCGACCCGGCGCAGGCTCGGTCGATGCTGGCCGCCTATGCGGGCATCGCGGAAGCGGAGCTGCCTGGACAGGCGGACGAAGTCCTCGCCCGGTGCGGTGGGTTGCCGCTGGCCGTGGCGATCTGCGGCGGTATGGTCGGCGACGGCCAGCCGTGGACCAGTCTGGTGACCCTGCTCCGCAAGCCCCGGCCCGACGCGCTGGCGGTGACGTTCCGGGACTATCGGCACACCTCGTTGCTGGCCGCCGTCGAGGCGAGCACCGGTGGCCTGCCGTCGGCGACCCGGGAGCTGTACGAGGACTTGGCCGTGTTCGCCGGCCGGGGCCCGGTGCCGGTCTCGGTCGCAGCACGTCTTTGGGGACAGCAAGGCCTGGACCCGGACGAATCACGGCTGGCGATCGCGCGCCTGGCCAAGCGGTCACTGCTGACCTACCGACCCGCCGACGGCACGTTTGCCCTGCATGATCTTCTCTACGACTACACGCGGTTCCGGGCCGCCCGGCGGCTGCCCGACCTGCACGGCCGCCTCGCTGCCGCCTTCCTACGGAGGTGGGGCGGCCTGGACGGGGGGCTCGCCGAGGCGATCTCCCACTTCGGTCCACCGGCCCGGCCGTCCGACGACGACCTCTACGGGTTACTGCATGTGACCGACCATCTCGTGCAGGCTGGGCGCGACGATCTCCTGTATCGGCTGCTGGCCGCCGAGTCCGGTCCCGGCGGTCGGACCAACACCTGGTTCGCGCTGCACGAGCGGTCCGAACGCACGGCCGAGTACCTCCTGGACCTGGATCTCGCGCGCGGACGAGCGCAGCAGATCACCGACCGGGCCGCATCGCCCGCCGATCAGGCCGAGGGCATAGCGCTGGAATTCCGGTACGCCCTGATCAGGAGTTCGATCGTCAGCCTCGCCGGGACTGTCCCGGCCGGCATTCTGGCCGCCTTGGCCCGGCGTCGAATCTGGACCTTCGACAGGGCACAGGCGTACGCCGAGATGATCCCTGACGCGGAGCAACGGTCAGATGCGCTGCGTCGCCTCGCCCGCTTCCGTGGACTGCCGGAACACCGGAAGACACACCTGGTCGAACTGGCCGGGGAGGCCGCCGAAGGCATCGACTACGCGATGCGCCGGGCGTTCTCGCTGGTCTGGCTGGTCGGCCTTGCCCTGCCCGAGCGGCGGGAGTTCTATCTGGAGCGGGCGTTGGAGGCGGCCGACACCGACCGTCAGCGATCTCAGGAGATCCGTGCCTGGCTGTTCGGACACGTGGCCAGGTGGTTCCCCGAACGGTCGCTGCAGGAGCTGCGCGCCGGAGCCCGTAGACGAGACGGGTCCGCGCATCACTACCTGGAGGCCATGACCGCGGCCCTGCCGGAGCTGCCGGCCCTCTATGAGGACGTGCTGGCCTTCGCCCGGACCGACCGGTACTCCACGGAAGAGAGCAAAGCCCTCCGCGCGGTGTTGCCGGCCTCCGAACCGGACGAACGCGCCCGGCTGGTCGCCGAACGACTCGCCGCCTACGACCCCGCGCAGGAGAAGCGGTTCAACCGCCTCATCGTGGAAGAACTGGCCCCCTATCTGCCCGGTGACGAGCTCCGCGGCCTGCTGGATCAGACGCTCGACGGAGCGAGCCCGGTCACGGCTGCCCGCCTACTCGCCGCCGCGATTCCTCACCTTCCCGCTGAGGAACGGCCCGAGCTGCTGGACAAAGCCCTGCAGATCCTGCGAACCGAAAAGGTGGATCTCAGACGTGGGGGCATCGCAGCCCTGTTGCCGCTGATGCCCGAGCCCAGGAGGACGCGGCTGCTGGAAGACACCTTCGACGCCCTGTTCCGCGCGCATCGGGCCTCCGCTGTCTGGACGGCGTGCGAGATCGCGAGGTTCCTGCCCGAACATCTACTGCGCCGCGTCATCGACCACGTCGGCGAGGCGAACCCACCCGAAGACGCCCTGAATCAGCTCGCCCCGCACCTGACGCCCGGGCTGCTGCGCCACTTCCTCGGCACCCGAATGCTCGACAAGCAGGGGCCGTCGACGCGAGCTCTCGTACACCTGGCCCCCGGCCAGCCGTCCGCGACCCTCAGCCGCATCCTCGGCTTCGTCTCCACCGAAGACCACGGGGAGCAGCGGGTCAGCCTGCTCACCGAGCTGGCTCCCCACCTGCCCGACGCCCTGATCGCCGACGCGGTACGGGTCATCCCCGCCGACGTCGGCCCCGAGCCGCATGCCCGGCTCCTGGTACTGCTGGCGGCCAGGGCGGCACCACCCGACCGTGAGGAACTGCTGCGGCGAGCCCGCGACCTCGCCACCTCGGAAAACCACCCGCACCACCGCTACCGGTCGCTGGTAGAGTCCGCCACCGACCTGCAGCAGCTCGGCGCGGCGCTCCACCTCGCATGCGTTCTGGACCGGCCCGCGTTCCACCACCCCCCTCCGCAGGACCCGCAGCCCCTGCCCGACACACTGATCGACCAGGCCAGTCGGCTCGCCCGGACCGCACACGGCCCCTGCCGGCAGGCCTCCTCACTCGCCGACCTCATCCCCTACGCCGCACCGGTACGACGCGCCGTCCTGCTGCGGGAAGCGGCCATGGCCGCACTCATTCCGCACGACCACGAAGACGACGTGCCCTGCGACGGACTCCACGCGCTGGAGCGGGCGGCCGCCGGCGTGCCCGACGAGGACAGACTGCCTCTGCTCCCCGGCCATCCGACCCCGCTGCCAGCCGTGGACGACCAAGGCGACCAAGGCGACGAGGGCGACCACGTCGAGCGCCTGCGACGGCTTTCCTGCCTGCTGGCCTACCTGCCGGCCCGCCGACGCGGCCCCGTCCTCGAAGCAGCGCTGGACTGCCTGACCGCGCTCAGTTTCCGTTGGGACATGGACTGGGCGTCCCGCCACGGCCACGCCGGCCTCAGCACCGTCGCCCCCTACCTGAACCCCGACGCACGGCAGTACGCGGCCCGGCTCGCTCGCACCCTCGGCGCCCGCTATCAGACCGCGGACGTCCTCGCCGACCTGGCCGCGTACGCCGACCCCGCCACCCGCCCCGGACTTCTGGACGAGACGGTCTCCTACCTGCGCACCCTCACCAGTGCGTACGAACTGGACGGGCCCCTTGCCACACTCGCCCCCCACCTGGACCCGACCCGGGCCGCCGAACTCCTGGACCGGCTCCTGCACCTCGTCCACGGCGATCGCGGCTGGCACCACGGCGTCTTCCCGGAAACGATCTCCCGCATCGCACCGCATCTGACGCCCGCGCTCCTCGACCAGGCCGCGAACGCGGTACGACAGCACGCCAGCGCGCCCGAACGCGCCAAAGCCAGTCGAGCACTCGCCCGCGCGGCCGACGCCCTGCACCCCGACCCCTGGCCCGCCTACTGGCGCACCGCCCTCGCCGACGCCGCCGCCACCGGCAGGCCCGGCCTGTTCTCCCTCGTCGCCGACCTGCCCCTGCACCATCGGCAGGACACCGCGGCACCACTGATCCAGGCCGTACTCGACATCCACCGGTGGTGGCCCAGCAACGGCGACCACGGCAACACCGCCGGGCCGCCCTCGCCGCTCTCGCGGGCATGAGCGGATCAGAGCACCCGGCTTGACCAATCCGTTTCCACGGAAGGGCCGATCACCTGACGCCCCTGTCGTGTGTGCGTCGTTCACCGGTGCGTGCGGAGTCCGTCGAGGATGAGCGCGAGCATGTGGGGCGCCCGGTCCTCGGGGCTGGACGCGGCGCGCCACAAGGCACCGGTGAGCTGGAGGAAGTCTCCCGGGTCGGCGTCGGGGCGGATGCTTCCGTCCTTCTTGCCGGCGTCGAGGAGGCGGGTGATCGCGGCGATGACCGGGCCGTAGCTCTGTTCGCTGATCGCCTGGTGCGCGCCTGGTCCGAGTGCGTCGCCGAGGCCGTGTTTTCTGCGCATGGCCTCGACGAGGTCGGTCGTCCAGTGGCGGAGCGCTTCCAGTGGCGGCATCTGGGCCAGCAGGTCCTGCACGGTGCCGGTGATGCGTGCCACTTCGTCCTGGTAGACGGCCAGGACCAGCGACTCGCGGGTGGGGAAGTTGCGGTACAGGGTGCCCGCGCCCACTCCCGCGCGCTGGGCGATCTGGTTCATCGACGTGCTGCCGTCCGCCGTGAGTGCTTCGCGTGCGGCGGCGAGGATGCGCGCCCTGTTCTCACGGGCGTCCGAACGGACCACGGGACCTCACCTTGCTAAGTGGAGAGCTCTCCACTACGTTATCCGGAGAGCTCTCCACATACTTTAAGGAGCGTCATGCAATACATCAAGCTCGGCACGACCGGCCTTGACGTGTCCCCGATCGCGATCGGCGCGATGACCTACGGAGAACCCGACCGCGGGCACCCCGTCTGGTCGAAGGGCGAACAGGACGCACGCCCGCTCATCCAGCACGCGCTGGAAGCGGGGATCAACTTCTTCGACACCGCGAACATGTACTCCAACGGTTCCAGCGAGGAGATCCTGGGCCGCGCCCTGAAGGACTTCGCCGACCGCGACGACGTGGTGATCGCGACCAAGCTGCGCCATCCGATGCGGCTGGGACCCAACGGCCGCGGTCTGTCACGCAAGGCGATCATGACCGAGGTCGACCACTCGCTGCGACGTCTGGGAACCGACTACATCGACCTCTACCAGATCCACCGCAACGACCACGCCACCCCCTGGGAGGAGACCCTCGAAGCGCTCAGCGACCTCGTGAAGGCCGGCAAGGTCCGCTACCTGGGCGCCTCGTCCATGCACACCTGGGAGTTCGCGAAGGCGCTGCACCTGCAGAAGGAGCACGGGTGGGCACGGTTCGTGTCGATGCAGGACCACTACAACCTGCTCGCCCGTGAGGAGGAGCGGGAGATGATCCCGCTGTGCCTGGACGAGGGCGTCGGCACGATCGTCTGGTCGCCGCTGGCCCGCGGCCGCCTCGCCCGCGCCTGGGACGACGCCCGCTCGACGGTGCGCTCCGGGACGGACGGCGCCTACGCGGACCTGCTCTACTCGCCGGCCGAAGAGGCGTCCAACCACGCGATCATCGACGCCGTCGGGAAGGTCGCCGCCGCACACGGCATCACCCGCGCACAGGTCGCGCTCGCCTGGCTGCGACGCCAGCCGGTCGTCACCGCTCCGCTGGTCGGCGCCGGTTCGGTCCGGCAGATCGACGAGGCCGTGGCCTCCCTCGACATCGAGCTCACCGACGACGACGTGCGTGCCCTGGAAGCCCCCTACACCCCCCGCCACGACTGGCAGGGCGTCTCGGACGAAGCCGAGCTGGAGGCCATCCGCCGACGCGTGCCCGGAATGGCTCTCGCATGAACCCCGTCGTCCGCTCCGGAACGCCCCTCGTCCTTCTCGGGCCGCTCGTGTCCGGGGCGCCGAGTTCGGCACCTCCGCCGTATGGCAGGACCCGCGTCGCCAACTCCCCCTCGGCGCCGTCATGGACACCGGCTGGGTGATCTACGGCACCCTCCTGATCGCCGGCACCGGAGTCTCACTCGTCGGCATCTCCCAGGGCTCCCACGCGCCGGGTCTTCGTGATGGGCGGGGTCCGGGCGGCCCTCGGATCCTCACACCGCCCGGATCGCGTCCGCCGGGGGCGTGCGCAGGGCCTGGCGGGTGGGGAGTTCGATCGTGAGGAAGGCCGTCGTCGCGATCGTCGCCGCGATGGCGGGGAGCAGCCAGGCCGGGCCCGCCGGCCAGGGGCGGTCGAGGAAGCCCTGGCCGAGGAGGGCGAGGGGGAGGGTGGAGAGGAGCAGGCCGGAGACGAGCGCGGCCGCGGCGATCACGGTCGCCTCGCGGCGCATCATCGCCCGGATCTGCCGCGGCGTCGTGCCGACCAGCCGCAGCGCGGCGATCTCTGTGCGGCGCTGCGCCGTGGCGGCGACCAGCTTGTTGGCGATGCTGAGGAGGAGGTAGCCGAGGAGTACGACGATCGTCGCGAGGTTGATCCACACCTCGGGCGGGGTGTCCTGCTTGCCGCCGAAGGCCGTTCCGGACGATCCGGACGTGTGCTCCAGGACGAGGCCTGGGCGGGACGCCGTCAGACCGGCCAGTGCGCGCCTCGCCGTCGCGGTGCCGTCCGTGCGGACGAGGAGGCTCTGGGCGAGGCCGGAGGTGGTGTGGCCGGCCGCGAGGTCCCCGGAGACGATCAGCGAGCCGAAGCCGAGGCCCCGGTCGTACACGGCCGCCACCCGCGCCTCGGTCCGCGTCCCGTCGCCGAGGACCAGCCGGATCCGCCGGCCGAGTCCGGCGTCCCGCGCACCGGCGACCTCGCTGCTCACCGCGACCGTGGCGCCGGTCAGGCCGGCCAGGCCGCCCTCCCGCACCCCGGGGTCGAGGACCCCGGCCGCGTCCGGCGTGGCGATCAGTGCCGGCACCGACTCCACATCGGGTTCGCCGAACATCTCGTACGGCCAGATGACAGTCGTCGAGCCGACGGGTGCGGCGGACCGCACTCCGGGCAGCTTCTGTACGGCGTCCCGCGCGCCGGCCCACAGGCCACCGAGGGCCGGTGCGCTCAGCCGGTACTCGGCGAGTGTGCCGGTGCGGGTGTCCTGTGCGGTCGCCGCGAGGACGGTGGTCTGCGCGAGGGTGTAGGTCAGGACGAACACGACCGCCATCGCCAGCGGGCTGACCACTCCGGCGATCCGCAGTGCGTACGCCCGTACGTTGGCCAGGGCGAGCCAGGTGGGAGCGGGCGTCCCAGGCCGCAGCCGTCGTACGGCCCGCTCGCCGAGCGACCGGACCAGGGCCGGGCCGCACAGGGCCAGGCCGATCGCGGCGACGATCCCGGCGATGGACGTGGCCGACGCGCCGATCACCGTACGGGTCAGCAGCGGGGTGACGGACAGCGCGCACGCGGCGGCGATCAGCAGAACTCCGGTGAGGGTACGGGCCTTCGACGGCTTGCGCGGTTCGCTGCGGGACTCGGCGACGGCCTCCGTCGCCGGCATCCGGGATGTTCGCCAGGCCGCGCACCGGGCGGAGACCTGCACGGTGAGCGCGAGCAGAAGGAGGGTGGCGAGGGCAGGCAAGGGCCCGACGGTCAGGGGGAGTTCGGGGGGCAGGACGCCTCGGTCGGCGAGCATGTCGTGGAAGCGGCCCGCGAGGAGGTAGCCGAGGGCCACTCCGGGGGCCAGGGCCACGGCGGCCACGACGGAGGACTGCGCGGCGGCCAGTCGGCGGATCTGTCGCGGGGTCGCCCCGACCGCCCGCATCAGCGCCAGGTCACGGCGCTGCCCGGCGATCGACACACCCAGCGCGCCCGCCGTGACGAACCCGGTGATCAGCAGCACGATTCCGCCCAGCGAACCGGCCAGCAGGACCAGCAGCGAGCGGGCCGTGCCGACGCCCGGCGCCACGGTCTCGCCGATGTCCGCACCGGTGCGGACGGTCAGCCCTGTGCCGGCCACCCGGCCGCGCACCGCGTCGGCGACCCGCTCGCCGGTTCCGGGTGCGGTGCGCATGCCGATCACGTCGTATCGGCGCGCGGCGTCGCGGCCCGCGAGCCGTGCGGCCGTGGCGTCGGCGAAATAGACGCCCGCGCCCGGTGCGTCGACCACCGCGGCGACGCGACAGCGCACGGCGGGGCGACCGCCCACCACGACCTGGACGCGGTCCCCGGTGTGCAGCCCGGCTGCCGCCGGGACGGCGACCTCGTCCACCCCGGCCGGCGCGCGGCCGCTGACGCGTGGGTGGGCCAGCAGCTTGGTGGAGGACCAGCCGTGTCCGGCCGCCGCTGGGTCGTCGGCGGCCGGTACGACCCCTCCACGGGCGTCGACCAGCGCGGCAGGGAAGCCGAGGTCGCCCACCACGGCAGTCACCCCGGGCAGGCCCGAGAGCCGGTCGACCAGCGACGACGGGACCCGGGCGCGCTCCGGGAGGGCGAGCGGCAGATCGCCGTCCGGGTGATACTCCTGGTCGGCCGCGACGACGATGTCCGCGCCGCCGAGCCGTCCCGGCGGCAGCCGCGAGCGCAGCCCGGACTCGGCCAGCACACCGGTGCCGGTGATCAGGGCGGCCCCGCCGAGTACCGCGCACACCACGGCGAGCAGCGCGGTGAGCCGGTGCGCTGCCATACGCAGGGCGATGGGGAGGAGGGGGAGGCGGGAAGGGGTGCGGAAGTGCTGGGACATCGGTCAGCGGTCTCCCAACGCGACAAGTCGCTCGGCCAGTTGGGGCGCGGTGGGGTGATCGAGGGCCTCGACGACCCGGCCGTCGGCCATCACCAGAGCCTGGTGGGCGCGGGACGCGGCGGCCGGGTCGTGGGTCACCATCATCACCGTCTGGCCCAGTTCGTCGACCAGGGCGCGCAGCAGCTCCAGCACCTCGTGCGCGCTGCGCAGATCCAGTGCGCCGGTCGGCTCGTCGGCGAACACGACGGCTGGCCTGGCCGCCAACGCCCTTACCACGGCGGCGCGTTGCTGCTGGCCGCCGGAGAGTTCGGCGGGGCGTCGGCCGAGCCGGCCGGCCAGGCCGACGCGCTCCACCAGCGCCGCGATCCACTCCCGGTCCGGGGCCCGGCCGGCGAGTCGCAGCGGCAGCGTGATGTTGTCCTCGAGGGTGAGGGACGGGATCAGGTTGTAGGCCTGGAACACGAACCCGACGCGCTCGCGCCGCAGTTCGGTACGGCGGGTCTCGTTCAGGCCGACGATCTCGTGTCCGTCGATGCGGACGCTGCCCGAGGTCGGCGAGTCCAGCCCCGCCGCGCAGTGCATCAGGGTGCTCTTGCCGGAGCCCGAGGGGCCCATCACGGCGAGGAAGGTGCCGGGCCGGACGGTCAGGGACACCTCGTCGAGGGCCTTCACATCGCCCGGGTAGATCTTGGTGACGCGCTCCAGCGCGATGGCGGGCGCGGTGACCCGTACGGCGGTCGACGCGAGGTTCACCGGCGGCCGCCCTTCAGACGGCGCAGGACGAGGGTGATGGCCGCGAGTCCGGTGACCGTGCCGCAGGCGAGGTTCACGGCGACACCGGCGGCGGCGTAGGAGGCGACCATGTTGGCGACTGCGCTGATCACCAGGACCAGCCAGAGGAAGACACGGGTGACATCGCCGCGGGTGACGGACGGGGCGGGGGCGTCGTGGGCGCTCGGTCGGTGGGGGTCGATGGTCGCCATCGCGGGCTCCTTCGGCGGGGATTCGGCTGATGTCTCGGCCGGCGTCCCGGCTGAGGTCTCCGACGCTACGGACCGCGCCCCCCTCGGCCGATCCCGCCAACAGCCGGATCGTAAGTACAGCCTGCTGTACTTACGGCGAAGTGGGCCTGCCCTAAGGTCGATGGCGTACGTCAGAAGCGGAGTGAGCATGACGACCACCGAGCCCACCGGCACCGCGGACACCGCGGACGTCGACCCCGGCGCCGAGCGTCCGCGGGAGATCGCCGTCCGGGCCCTGCGGGCCTCCGGTGCCGCGCTCGGGCAGCTCGTCGGCGGGCTCGGCACGGCGGTGATGGCGCTGGGCGTGCTGGTGCTGGCGGCCGTCGCCGCGGTGACCACGCCGGCCGGCGTGGGCCTGCTGCTCGCGTCGGTCGCCGTCCGTACCCTGCACGCGCTGGCCGAGCGGGAGCGGAGGCGGCTGGCCCGCTGGGGACCCGAGATCGTCGCTCCCGACCCGCCGCCGACGCTGCGGGCCGCCCTCACCGACCCCACCACCCGGCGCGAGCTGCGGTGGGCGCTGCGTCACGGCAGCCTCGGGTTCCTGTTGGGGCTGCTCGGGGTGTGGCTGCCGTTGGCCGCGTTCCGGGACACCCTCTTTCCGCTGGTGTGGCCGTTCGCGCCGGCGGACACGAGTAGCACGTCCTTCGGGTTCGGGGCGGCGCGCACCTGGCCGGAGGCGCTGTCGGTGAGCCTGGTCGGCGTCGGCTGGATCGCCGTCGTCCTGGGCCTGACGCCCGGCATGGCGCGTCTTCAGGCCCGTGCCGGGCGGACGCTGCTTGCCGCCGGGCCGGACACCGACCTGTCCCTGCGGGTGGCCGAGCTGACCGCGACCCGGGCCGCCGCGCTCGACGCCCACGCCACCGAACTGCGGCGCATCGAGCGGTCGTTGCACGACGGGACGCAGAATCGGATGGTCACGGTGACGGTGCTGCTCGGCGCCGCCCGGCGGATGGCCGCCCGGGATCCGGAGCGCGCCGACGAACTCCTCGAACGTGCCCAGAGCGCCGCCGAGCAGGCACTGGCCGAACTGCGCGCGGTCTCCCGCTCGATCCTCCCGCCGGTGCTGTCCGACCGGGGGCTGGCCGGGGCGCTGTCGGGTCTCGCCGCCGAGTGCGCGGTGCCGTGCCGGACGGATGTGGAGGCGTCGGATCGGTGCCCGGCGTCCGTGGAGGCCACGGCGTACTTCGTGGTCGCGGAGGCGCTGACGAACATCGCCAAGCACAGCGGGGCGAGCGGGGCGGCGGTCACCGTGCGGGCGCGGGGCGGCCGGCTGCGTCTGCGGATCGAGGACGACGGGCGGGGCGGCGCCGACGAAGCGGGCGGCTCCGGGCTGACCGGCATGCGTCGGAGGGTGGCGGCCCATGACGGTACGCTCCGCGTGACCAGCCCGGCGGGCGGGCCGACGGTGCTCGACGTGGACCTGCCCTGCGGTACGTGACGTTCTGGAAGCCCGCGGGCCGGTCCACCGAAGTGCCCTGTCCTACAGATGAGTTGGTTGCCGACATGCGAATCGTGATGGCCGAGGACGACCCGTTGCTGCGCGAGGGGCTCGCCCTGCTGCTGGGTGCCGAGGGCCTCGACGTGGTGGCGAGGACCGGAACGGCCGAGGAGGTCCTGGACGCCATCGAGGAGCACAAGCCGGACGTCGCGATCCTCGACGTACGGATGCCGCCCACGCACACCGACGAGGGCATCCGCGCGGCGGTGGAGGCCCGGCGCCGCCGCCCCGACCTCGCCGTTCTCGTCCTGTCCGCGTACGTCGAGCAGAGCTTTGCCACCGAGCTGCTCACGGGCGGGGTGGGCGGAGTCGGCTACCTGCTCAAGGAACGGGTCGGCCGGGTCGAGGAGTTCCTCGACGCGTTGCACCGGGTGGCGTCCGGCGGGACCGCCATCGACCCTGAAGTGGTCGCCCAGCTGTTCACCCGCTCCCGCCAGGACACCCGGCTGGAACGGCTCAGCCCGCGTGAACGGGATGTCCTCGCGCTGATGGCCGAGGGCCTCGGCAACAGCGCGATCGCGGAGCGCCTGGTGGTCACGGACGGCGCGGTCCACAAGCACATCCGCAGCATCTTCGCCAAGCTCGACCTCTCCCCGGCGGACCAGGTGGACCGCCGGGTGGCGGCGGTCCTGCACTACCTGGAGGACACGAGGCGACGGGGGCAGTGGTACTGACCCGAGAGGCTGAGGACGCGGCTCAGCCGCCGGGCTGAGCCGGCCGGCCCGGACGCCCTGCATCGGCGTCCTGCCCGGTGCGTGGTCGCCGGGAATCGCGATCTGCACGGCGCCCCTGCGAGCGCGCTTGGCCCGGCGGTCATCGCCACGCTCCGATCGGACGGTCAGCCGGTTTCTCACCCTCACGGTGCTGGACGAGGCCGACTGGTACAACCACGTCAGCGTCATCGGCCGAATCGCCGAGATCCGAGAGGACAAGGACCTCACCGGCATCGACCGGCTCAGCAGGCAGTACACCGGTAAGCCGTACCCGCAGCGGGACTGTGTCCACACGCGGAGGGCATCCTGGTCATCGGTTCCGGGTTCATGACCCACAGCTTCGCCGTCATGCGCCAACCCGCCCTCGTCGACGGCATCCACCTCGGTAACTGTTGTGATGAAGGAGGCCGAGGCCTACATGCGGATGGTCCGGCCCCGGAACAGTGGGCCCGTGATGCCCTTGAACTCCAGATCGAGCCCGAGGCCGTCGCGTTCGGCGTGGATGTGCAGGTGGGGCTCCGTGCTGTTGCCGGAGTTGCCCACCTCGCCGAGTATCTGCCCGACGCGCACGGGATCGCCCGTCTTCACCGTCACGGTGCCGCGGCGCAGGTGAGCGAGCTTGACGATCTCCGTGCCGGTGTCGATGAATACGTGGTTGCCGTAGGGGGGCTGGTACCGGACGCTGCCGGGTTCCTGGTCGTCGATGTGACCGGCGGCGGAGACGACCGTGCCGTCACACGGGGCGCGCAGTGTCCGCCCGTACACCAGATGGCTCTCGTTTCCTCCGCGCATACCTGCGCCGCGTGCTCGCGCACCGCCCGGGCCGATCTGGATCACGTCCAGGGCGCCGCGCTGCTCGGGGAAGGGCGTGTGATGGTTCAGGCGGGCCCCGCCGCCTTGTGCGATGTACCAATGCCCGTCTCGCAGGGGGAAGGTGAGAGGCCGAGACACGGCGGTCCCCCAGCGATGGTGCCGCGCCCGGACCAGGAACCATCCGAAGACGGCGGTCAGGGCTGCGCCTACGACCAGTTCGGCCCCACCGCCGCCCGACGTGGGCAGCCCCGGCAGTCGGCACGCGGAGGCAAGGGCCACGAGCGCGCCGGCCTCCACGGCCCGGCGTATCCACCACGGCAGCCGGGCCGGGGCGTGCCAGCCCTCCATGAGCAGGTAGCCGGCCGCGACGATGAGCAGGCGGCCGCACCAGGCGATGCGGGACGGGGCTTGCCAGCACGCGTCGATTCGCTCGGTGAGGAGCAGCACCCACACGGTCCACACGAGGGCGGCTCGCGCCCCGTGCGCGATGCGCAGGCGCGGCACGCGATACGAGACCGGGGAGATCAACAGCCCGTCGAGCACATGGCCGTCGCTTGTGGTGGCGAAGGCAAGGGCGCGCCCCTTGGTGCCTTCGATCACCAGCCCGTCGGGATTGTCCCGTACGCAGGTGATCTCACCGACGCGTTCGCGGGTGCCGTCCATGATCTGGTCGAGCCGCTCACGTCCCACGGCGGCGACCACACGCGGGGCGAGAGACTCCCGGTGTGCACGCTCGGTGGTAAGGAAGGTGAACAGGAGGTCGGCCGCCGACTGCCCCGTTCGGCCGGACCTGTAATCGTCGCCCAAGTGCATGCCCCCAGGGCCACTGTGTTGAAGATCGTGAAGTAGCTGATGGCGGTGCCGTCTGGAAGACGATCTGGAAGGCTGCCAGGTTGTGCAGCACGGTGGTGATCAGGTCGTGACCGACCCAGGCAGCCAAGCGCTGTGGTTCCGGTGAGCCATCTATGCTGGTTCGGGCATCACAGGGGGAGGGGAAAGCGGATGGACTGGTTCTGGTGGGTTCTCATCGTCTTTTGGACGGGTGGCTTCGCCTGGGTGGCCGACAACGTCCGCACCGCACTGCGTCATCGGCATGAGCGCAAGTTGCAGTTGCTGGAGGCGGCGCGACAGGAACGTCTGGCCGTCGAAGCAGCGAACAAGTCCCCGGAGCCAGTGTGCGGATGCACGCACCATCTCGCCAAACACGACAAGCAGGGCCAGTGCCACGAGCGCGTCGAGGTGCCGGTGGCCTGGGACGAGAACAAGAAGCCGCTGCGTTACGAAGCTGGTCAGTGCAACTGCCAGCAGTACGTGGGACCGCAGCCTCTGTCGCAGGTGTTCGCGGAGGAACTGACCGATCTCGCCTGACCAGGGCGGCCTCCGCGGCGCCGCCTCACCCTCGGTCCACTCGGCCAGGCGGCGCCACCAGGTCATGCCTACGCAGGGTCGAGCATGACCCGGAGTTCCGCGAGGCCGCGGAAGGCCGGGAAGGGTACCTCCAGCCAGCGTGGTGCGGCGGTCGGGTCGGCCAGGGTCGTGCTCGGGAACCGGTCGAACAGGGCGGTGAGCGCCAGCTGGGTCTCCAGCCGGGCCAGCGGGGCTCCCAGGCAGTAGTGGCTGCCGTGCCCGAACCCCAGGTGCGCGTCCTGCGCGTTGCCCGGACGCGTCACGTTCAACTCGTCGGGGGCGTCGAACTTCAGCGGATCGCGGTTGGCCGCGCTGAGCGCGATCTGGACCAGGGCGCCCTTCGGGATCCGGGTCCCGCCGTACTCCACGTCCTCGGTCGCGTAACGGAACGTCGCGGTCTCCACGGAGCCGTCGTAGCGCACCAGTTCCTCGACGGCGGCACGCATCAGTTCCGGGTCCTCCCGCACGGCGCGCAGCTGTTCGGGGTGGGACAGGAGGTGGTGCACGGCGTTGCCGATCAGGTACGCGGTCGTCTTGTGCCCCGCGAACATCAGCAGGAACGCCGTGGAGACCAGCTCGTTCCCGGTCAGCCCGCCGTCCTCGTCCCGGACCGCGGTGAGCGCGCTCAGGAGATCGTCACCCGGATCCCTCCGCTTGGCCGCGATGAGATCCGAGAAGTACGCGTGCAGGTCCTCCTCCGCCTTCTGCTGCGCCCGCTTGGCCTCCTCATTGAAGCCGCTCTGCGCCACCGTGGAGGACAGGTTCTGCAGCCGTGACCGTTCCTCGGGTGGTACGCCGAGCAGGTCGCAGATCACGATGATCGGCAGCGGGAACGCGAAGGCCGGCAACAGGTCGAAGGGCTCCCCGGCCGGGCACGCGTCGAGCAGGCCAGAGACGATGTCCTGGATCTTCGGCCGCAGTGCCGCCACCCGCCGAGCGGTGAACGCGGAACTGACCAGCCTGCGCAGCCGCGTGTGCTTGGGCGCGTCGGAGTTGAGCATGTTGTCGTCCAGCGCGACGGACGAGTCACCGAAGATCCTCCGGTAGGCGTCCATGGCCCCGTACATGTCCTTGCTCAACCGCGGATCCGCCAGCGCGGCCCGCGCGTCCTCGTACCGGGTGATCAGGTACGTCTCGTTGCCGTGCGGCGGTCTCATGGGGCAGACCGGGGCCGCGTCGCGGAGGTGGGCGTAGACGCCGTGGGGGTCCCGCCGGAACTCCGGGGTGCAGCGTTCGGCCGCGGTGACGGCCTCTTGCGTGGTGGTCACGGACGACTCCTGAGGTCGAAGAGGGTCTCGGCGTTGCCGCCGAGGATGAGCTGCTGCGCCGCCCTGTCGACCGGCAGCTTCTCGATCATGCGGAGCTGCTCCTCCAGCGGCACGGCCAGCGGCGGTGAGTCGGTGCCGAAGAGCATCCGCTCGGGCCCCAGCACCTCCGCGTTCAGGCTCAGGTGCGCCGAACTGAACGGGCTCGTGTCGACGTACATGCGCCGCAGCGCAGCGGCCGGGTCGGCCGCCGGCCCCCGGGCCGCCGAGGGGGCGGAGGGAACGCCGGCCGCCCCGGGCCGGCCGGCGGGCGGGGCGCCCCCGGCCCAGTGCCGGGGGCGCGCCGCCGTCTGGAGCCGCTCCGGCAGCAGCGCCATCGCGCCGCCGCCGGTCGCGCCGATCAACCGCAGCTCGGGGTACTTGTCCAGCCACCCCGCGAAGGCGATCATGGCCATGCCCATGGTGACGTCGCCGAACCGGCCGATCTGCTCGACGAAGCCGATCTCGTCGACCCGTTCCGTGCCGACCGGTTCGGCCGGGGCGTGCACCAGGACCGGCACCCCCGCCTCCGCGGCCAGCGCGAAGAACGAGTCGGCGCGCGGGGAGCCGAGCAGCTCCCCGTGGACGCTGGACGTGGTGATCAGGCCGACGAAGGCCGGGTCCGCGAGGGTCTCCCGCACCCCGTCGAGGTGATCGTCGTCCCCGAACGGGTTGGCGTACACGTAGCCGCGCAACCGGTCGGGGAACCTGGCGATCAGCCCCGACATCCAGGCGTGGAAACTCCGCAGCCGGTCTCGTGGCTGCGCGTAGTTGTCCACGCCCGGTACCCGTGCCATCGCTCCGGCGCCCACGGGGCTGCCGATGATGGTGAGGTCGATGCCGGCCTCGGCGCGGGCGGCGAGCATGCCGTCGACGTCGGTCAGGCTCGGGGGCATGGGGAATCGTTCGGCCGCCTCCGGCGGGGAGAGATGCCCGTGGATGTCGATGATCACGTGTCGCTGCCCGGTTTCGGTGTGAGTGCGCGGGTGACCGCGGCACAGTCCTGGTCGCCCAGTCCCTGCTCGGTGGCACGGACGTGGGTCTCGGCCGCGGCGGTCGTGAGCGGCAGGCTCAGGCCGACCGCCGCCGCCTGCTTGGTAGCGAGCATGAGGTCTTTCGCCATCAGCCGCAGCCGGAAGTCCGGCTCCTCGAAGCGGCCGGAACCCAGGCGCCTCGCCTTGAACGCCATGACCGGAGAGGCGAAGCCGCTGCCCGCGACGGTCCTCAGGACCGCCTGCCGGTCCAGGCCGCAGGCGGTCGCCAGTTCGGTGACCTCGGCCAGGGCCTGCACCTCTATGCCCATCAGGAGGTTGAGGCACAGTTTCATCCGCATGCCGCAGCCGAGCGCGCCCAGATGGACGACCTCCTTGCCCAGCGCCTCCAGCAGCGGGCGGCAGGCGCTGAACGCCTCTTCCTCGCCGCCGACGAAGAGCCGGAGCTCGCCGTCACGGGCGTGGTCGCGGTTGCCGAGCATGCCGACGTCCACGACCGAGGGGATGTCACCGGCGATCTGGAGCACCTCGTCGGGGGAGACGGTGCTGGCGCAGACGAGGACCCCGGGGTAGGGGCCCCTGGACAGGACGCCGTCGGGTCCGTGCAGCACGGAGCCGAGGGCCTCGCCGTCGGCGACGACGCAGATCGCGGCGCTCGTGCCCGCGACGGCTTCGGCGGGGTGCGGGGCGACGAAGGCGCCTGCCTCGGCAAGCGGTGCGGCCCGCTCCGGAGTACGGTTCCAGACCCGCACCCGCAGTCCCCGGTCGAGGAGGCGGGTGGCCAGGCCGGTGCCCATCGTGCCGAGCCCGAGTACGGCGACGGGGCCGTTGGCGGTGCGCGTCATGCCGCCACCCCCTCGGTCTCCTTGACGACTCGGAACCGCAGCGACTGCGTCGAGTCGACCCACTGGCGCAGTGGAGCCACCAGTGCGCGGTGCTCCGCGCTCTGCTGCCACGCGAAGAAGTGCGCGGCCGTCTGCCACTCGCTGGTGATGACCCACTGACGGGAGTCGTCCACGGGTGCTCCCAGCCGCTCGACGATGTGGCCGGGGGTCCGGGCGACGGACTCGCGGAGCTGGTCGTACGCCTCCAGGAAGCCCTGCTCGCCGCCCTCGATGACGCGGACGGTGAAGACGACGCTCAGCTTGTCGGCCGACCGGCCGTCGGTCCTCGTGTTCTGCGTGTTGTTCGTGCTGTTCGTGTTCCTCGTGCCCATGTCTCCTCCTGTGGGTGGGATCCAGCAGGACACGACTCCCACGGCCTCATGTCCCCCGTGCGGACGCAACTCCGAACGGGGGACGGGCCAACGGGGACAAGGGAATCACGGTACGTATTTGCTCCGTACGGGTGAGTGACGAGGCGGCGGCCGACACGGTCGGCCGCCGCCTGGCGGGAGGGGTTCGGGTGCGCCTGTCGGGTGCACCGCGCGCAGCGCCGCGCTGTCAGCCGGTGGTGCCGCCCGAGACCCACTGGGACCAGGGCATGTTCCAGTCGCTGAGGCCGTTGTCCGGGGCCGGCGCGGTCTTGTCGGCGGAGTTCTTGACGATCACGATGTCACCGGGGATGGAGTTGTCGAAGAACCACGCGGCGGGCTGCCTGCCGTCGCCGCCGCCCTTGACGTCGTTCAGGCCTATGCAGCCGTGGCTGGTGTTGGCCTTGCCGAAGACCGAGTCGGCCGCCCAGTAGTTGCCGTGGATGAACGTGCCCGAGTCGGTCAGGCGCATGGCGTGCGCTACGTCGTCGATGTCGTACGCGGGCTTGCCGTTCTTCATGAGGCCGACGCTCGCGCCGTTCATGTGGGTCTGCCGGAACTTCTCGGAGATGACCATCTGACCGCTGTACGTCGGGTGCTCCGGGCTGCCGGACGAGATCGGGACGGTCCTGATCGTCCTGCCGTCCCGCACGACGGTCATCTGCTTCGTGGCGGCGTCGACGGTGCTGACCTGACTCCGGCCGATCTTGAACGTGACCGTCTTGTGGACACCCTGGTGGGTGAGCCTGACGGTGACGGTGGAGCCGGGCGTCCAGTAGCTCTCGGGGCGGTAGTCCAGGCGGCCGTCGTTGAGCCAGTGGCCGACGACGCGCTGACCGCTGCTGGTGCTGACCTGGATCTCCGACGCCACGGCGGCCTTGTCGCGGATCGCCTTGTCGAAGGTGACCGTCACCGGCATGCCCACCCCGACGGTCGAGCCGTCCTCGGGGGAGACGTGCCCGACGAAGTCGTTGGCGGGGGAGACGGTGGTGATCGTGGCGTACCCGGTGACGGGACGGCCCTGGGCGTCCGCGGCCTCCGCGGCGATCTGGTACCTGGTGGCCAGCTGGAGCGGGCCGTCCGGCTTCCACGACGTGCCGTCCGCGGACACGGTGCCCGGGATCTCGGTACCGGCCGCGACGTCGGTCATGGTCACCTTGGTGAGGGTGCCGTCGCTGACGGTGGCCTCCACAGGACTGTTGATCCCGACGCCGTGGGCACCTTGGCCGGGCGTGATCCTTATTCGGGCGTCGGACGTGTCCTGGGCGCCCGCCGGCTGTGCCGAGGCGGACGTCCTCTGCCCACTCCCGGCGTCGTTGCCGCCGGTGGCGGCGTTGCTGGTACCGCCGAGGGCGAGTGCGAGTACGCCGCCGAGTACGCCGGCCGCAGCCATCAGCCCCGTGCTTCGCTTACGTACCGTGAACAAACGTATCTCCCATGCCTCTGGTCGTTGTTTCGAAGAACTACATTTACATCTGTCCGTCCTGAAGGGGGCGAATTATGGCGAATGCCACGTAGTGACGAATCTCGCCGTGCCGGCGGGCGCATGCGTCAGTGATCACCCGGCGAAACCGCCCCGCGCCCCCGCCGGAGGGGCGCGCCCACCCGGTGCAGGTGCCCGAGGGCCTCGCGGTAGGACTGGAGCAGGCCGGTCTCGTGGTACGGCACACCGATCTCCGCGCAGTACTCCCGCACGATCACCCGCGCCCGGCGCAGATGCGGGGTGGGCATGCTCGGGAACAGGTGGTGTTCGATCTGGTGGTTGAGGCCGCCGAGCATCATGTCCGTGAACCGGCCGCCCCGCACGTTGCGGGAGGTGAGCACCTGGCGCCGCAGGAAGTCGGGTCGCTCGTCGCCGGTGAAGGTGGGCATGCCCTTGTGGTTCGGGGCGAACGTGCAGCCGAGGTAGACCCCGAAGAGGCCCTGGTGTACGGCGAGGAACGCCACTGCCTTCCCGGGGGAGAGCACCAGGAACAGAGCGGACAGGTAGGCCGCCAGGTGCAGCAGGAGCAGCGTGCCCTCCAGGGCCCGGTTCTTCATGGACGGCGAGCGCAGCGCCCGCATGCTCGACACGTGCAGGTTGAAGCCCTCCAGGGTCAGCAGCGGGAAGAACAGGAACGCCTGGTGGGCGCCGATGAGCCGGGCCGGGCCGCTGCTCTCGCGGGCCTGGTCGGTGGACCACACCAGGATGTCGGGAGCGACGTCGGGATCGAGCTCCTCGTGGTTGGGGTTGGCGTGGTGCCTGGTGTGTTTGTTCATCCACCATCCGTAGCTCATTCCGATGCCGAGGTTGCCGAAGAGGCGGCCCCACGTCTCGCTCGGGCGGCGTCGCCGGAAGACCTGCCGGTGCGCCAGGTCGTGGGCCACGAGAGCCACTTGACCGAAGACGAGGGCCAGCGCGGCGGCGACGGCCAGCTGCCACCAGGTGTCGCCGAGCGCGAGGAAGGCCGCCCAGCCGCCCAGCAGGGCCGCGATCACCAGGCCGAGCCGCACGGTGTAGTAGCCCGGGCGCCGGTCCAGCAGGCCGGCCTCGCCGATGCGTCGGGAGAGCCCGGCGAAATCACTGCCGGGACCGGAGGGCCGCGCGGGGGCGGCGGGCGTCGCGGACGCGAGGGGAGCGTCGGTGGAGAACGTCATGCCGCCGAGTCTGGTTACGGCGGCACTGCGCCGACACGGGGCCAGCCACCGGATCCGCAGGGGGAACGCCTCCGGGTGTCCGGGGGGCTGTCACCACTTCCACTCCGCTGACCTCGGCTTCGGGCGTCGCCGCTGCCGCTTCCGCAGGCTTCCCGGAACGAAGAAACCGGGAGGCGCCCACAGGGCGCCTCCCGGTCGAGGTCGACGGCGAGGAAAGCGAAGGAACTGGTATCTGTAAAGGAGTTTGAGAAGGAAGCCCCTTCATGGCCTCGCCGCGGTCAACGCTAGCACTCAGTCCGGGATCAGGTCGCGCAGGTTTTCGACGGTGATGGTCCGCGAGTCGGGATGCAGTCCCTCGGGACGTTCGAGACCGATGTACGTCACGGGCGCGTCCGGGACCCGCTCGCCGTCCCACAGGTCCACGGTGGTGGTGTCGCCGGACATCAGGCCGATCAGGTATCCCACCGTCAACTGCTCGCGCTCCACGACGGCCCGCACCAGGGTCGACACGGACGCACGGTTCTCCTCGACCCTGTTCTCCGTCGAGAGGCCCTTCAGGTACAGGTGCAGCCACTTCGCGCGCCACCGGCCGTCGTCCCCGCGCCGGAACACCAGCGGCAGCGCCACCCGGCCCACCCCGCGCAGCTCCGACTTCATCCGCACGGTGCGTGGCTCGAACGGCCTGCCCTTCTGCTCGCCGTCGCGCAGCATGAAGCCGAAGAACGACTCCTCGACCTCTTCGAAGTTCTCGCCGGCGAAGATGTTGACCTGCGGGACGACGAAGGCGCTGCGCACCCGGTCCAGGGACAGGTTGATGAACTCCGAGGCCCCGTCCGGAGCCTCGGTGACGTCGCCCGAATGCTCGCCCCCCACGGCCCTGAGCGAGGTGTAGGAGAGCCAGGAATCGGTGCTGTAGTCCGCGTGCAGCAGCAGCGCCGACAGGTCGAAGTCGGTCCGGGCCCTGGCCTGCTTCCAGTACACGAAGAAGCGCAGCTGATCGCCGTCGACCGTGGAGAGCGACCCGCGCGGCAGCACGCCGAGCCCGGCCGCGGTCGCCCGGCCGCTGAGCGGCAGCGCCACGTCGAGGACGTCGGGGTCGACCAGCAGCCGGTCCGGCGCCGGGAGCCGACGGCGTAGCTCGGCGTCGAGGGCGGCGATCAGCCGGTCGCGGTCGGCGTCCGGCACGGGCGGCCGGTAGTCGTGGGTCACCCAGGCGCGGCCCCGGCGGTTGACGAAGACCCTGGGCCGCTCGCTCTCCCGTTCCCGGTTGTGCAGGTGCTCGCGCACCGAGAGCACCACCCGGCCGGAGACATCGGGCGCGACCCGAACGGCGGCGGCCACCACCGCGTCCCGTTCCTCCTGGTCGGCGGCGATGCGCAGCAGCAGGTCCAGGGAGCGGAACAGCCTGCCGGGAGCGGACGTCAGCAGATCCACCGCGCCACGGACGTCGTACGCGTCGAGCAGCTTCTCGAAGCGGCTGTCGAAGGAGGGCGCCGCCTTCTCGCCGCGCGCGACCGCGAACACCTCGGCGGCGTGCGGCCGGCGCGGGTACTCGTGCGGGTGGAGACGCTCGCCGAGCCGCTTGAACGGCTCCCGGTGCGTGGCCACGTCGGCGAGCTTCGCGGGGTTCGCCGCGACCACGGCGTCCAGCCCCGCGAGCAGTGCCCGGCGCACCGGCCGCGACAGCGCCCGGAACCGCGTCGGCTCCCGCAGCGTCACGTCGCCGCCCGACAGAGCGCAGGCCAGCCGCAGCACGTCGGTGACGGTGTCGAGGAGGAGGTCCGCGCCGGCGCCGAGCCGGCCCGCGTTGACGACGGCCCGGTTCTCCCGGACCGGGATCGCCTCCGGCTGGGGCCCGAGCGCGCACCGCTCGGCGAGGGTCCTGAGGTCGCGCAGGTCGTCCTCGTTCAGCGGGGTCGTGCTGCCGGCCAGGGCCAGGTACAGCTCGGTGAGTTCGTCATCCAGGTCCCGGCCCAGGTGCAGGACGGTGACCCGGTCGCCCGCCGAGGCGATCAGTTCGTCCTGGGCCGCGAGCATCTCCTCGTACGTGTGCTGGTAGCGGCCGTAGGTGGGGAGGCTGAGCAGGTTCAGCACCCCGTCCCGCAGCTGGGTCAGCACGTTGTCGCGCGACTTCTCGTCGCCGAGCGCCCGCGCCACGCACCGCGTCCAGAACTCCTCGGTGTCCGGCACGTTCGCCGGGAAGTCGATGAAGTACGCGTTGTGCCGGACGTGGTCGCCCACCATCTCGCTCACGGTGCGCAGCGTCCGCTTGGCGGTGTTCACGACCGCGTCCTCGGACAGCCCCGACAGCCGCTCCAGCAGCTCCGCCGAGAGCTTGAAGCCCACGGACGTCAGCGCCGCGTCGAACTGCCGGGCCGCGGCGGCTCCTTGACCGGCGGAGCCGCCGGGGGAGGGAAGACGGTGGGTGTGCCGGATGACCAGCGATTCGAGACTGTGCGCCATCCGGGGATGATCGCAGAGGCGCCCGAGCGGGCGCACCGGAGTTTCCGAGGGGTGCGGCTCATCGGTAGCCTGCGTCACCATGATGCGCCTGTGGATCCTGCCGACGCTGTTCGTGGTCTGCGGCTCGGCCCTCGCGACGGGGCCGGTCCTCAAGGGGGACACCGGCACAGCCGCGGCGATCCTGCTGGTGTTCCTGGTGCTCGCCGGGGTCAACTCGCCTTTGGTCTTCCCTAGGTCGACCAGTGCGGCGGAGGCACGGCGGCGCAGCGCGGCCGACGGCCGGCCGGTCGTCTTCTGGCGTCCGGGCTGCACCTACTGCATGCGCCTGCGCTTCCGCCTGGGCCGCGACGCCCGGCGGCTGCACTGGGTGAACATCTGGCGCGACCCGGAAGGCGCCGCGGCGGTGCGAGCGGCCAACGACGGCGACGAGACGGTGCCGACCGTCGTGGTGGCCGGCCGGCCGCACACCAACCCCGATCCCGGATGGGTGCGCGCCCAGCTCGCTGCTTCCGCGTGACCGGAGCGGCTGTCGCTCGGGAAGTGACGCCCAGCTCCCGCTCCAGCCGTACTACGGGCAGGCCTACCGGCTCACCGCCCACGTCGGCGAGGACACCGACCTCACCAGGTCACGGGAAGCTCCCTGACGCCACCGGTGAGGGTGGGGCGCACCTCCAGGTCGTCGACGTCCTTGGCGAGGCGCAGGCCGGGCAGGCGCTCGGCCATCGCCGCGAAGACGACGCGCAGTTCCGTGCGGGCCAGGCTCGCCCCGATGCAGAAGTGCGGACCGTGGCCGAATCCGAGATGGTTGCGTTCCGGACGGTCGGGGTCGAAGGTCTCGGCGTCGCGGTAGACGGACGCGTCCCGGTTGGCCGAGTTGATCGACAGGATCACGGCGTCGCCGCGTCGGATCGTGACCCCGTCGACGTCGACGTCGGTGTGGGCGTAGCGCAGCAGGCCCAGGTCACCGGGGGCGCCCAGGCGCATGATCTCCTCGACGGTGGCGTTCACCCGGCCCGCGGGGTCCGCGGTCAGCGCCCGCCACTGCTCGGGGTGGGTGAGCAGGAAGAGCGTGCCCAGGCCGATGCGGTTGACGGTGGTCTCGTGCCCGGCGAACAGCAGCCCGACGCAGAGCCGGATCATCTCGTCGTAGTCGTAGGCCTCGTCGGTGCTCTGGGCGCGGACGAGATCGGAGATGACGTCCTCGCCCGGCCGGGCGCGTTTGGCCTCGGCGAGCGTGATCATGTACTCGTTGAACTCGTCCCGCGCCCGCGGGGCCGCGTCGCCGATGGAGTGGTCGGCCATGCGCTCCGACAGCGAGGCGAAGTGGTCGCGGTCGCTCTCGGGCACGCCGAGCAGCCGGCAGATGACCGCGACCGGCACCGGGAAGGCCAGCCCGGCATGCAGGTCGACCACCCCGTCCGGGGCGGCGGACCGCTCGGCGAGCAGCCGGTCGACGCAGCCGTCCACGAGGTGCCGTACGTGATCGGAGAGCGTCACCATCCGGCGGGCGGAGAAGGCCGGGGTGAGCAGCCGGCGCATCCGGGTGTGGTCGGCCTCCTCGGTGGCGTAGTTGCCCGAGGGGCCCTCCTGCACCGCGGCCGTGGTGATGCGGGACGCCCGTTCCGGCTCGGGATGGGAGCGGCCGAGCCGCTTGTCGCTCAGGAGGTCGCGTACGTCGTCGAAGCGGGTGACGAGCCAGGCCGGATCCCCGGCCGGGGTGGTGACCGCGGTGATGGGCGCCTCTCGGCGCAGCACCTCGTACAGCGGTGCGAGTTCGAGCACGTTCGGTCGTGCGAAGGGTAGGCGGGAACGCTCGGCGGTGACGTTCATGGTCCTCCTCCTGGACCTCGGAACGCGATCTTCCGGCATTTCGACCGTAGCACCTTATTGTCAGCGGCTGCCAATAACCCTTTCGGCCAGTCCCGCAGCGCTACCGGGTGACTGTCACGGTGACGTCGTAGCGCCCCTGGCCCGGTGGGCAGCGCATGGCCTCCCCGCACGAGTCACGTCCGGCGGTGACTCGAGCTGTGCCGGGCCGCAGGGCGGTGAACCGCGCGGAGGAGACGCCGCAGTCGCGGCCGGGCGGGCAGGTCGCGGTGGCGGTGGTTCCGCCGCCGAGGGGGGTGAGCACCCGCGGGTCCGAGCCGGCCGGGGTCGACCAGTGGGCGCTGTGCAGGCGCACCACGACGAGCGTGCCGGTGGTCACCCGGACCGTGGTCCCGCGGGCCCGTTCGTCGAGGACGACCGACCGGGTGGAGGACCCGGACGAGGCGGGAGCACGCGACGGCGGGGAGGAGACCGCCGATCCGGTGCGGCCGGGCGAACAGCCGCCCAGGGCGGCCGTCGTGGCCGCCGCGGCCAGGACGGCGAGCCCGGCGCGCAGTGCGCGCCGGGCGGGGAACGTGCGGACCGGCGAACGGAACACGGGCCCTCCGGTGGATGCCGCCCGGTGGGGCGGTCGGACGGGGGTGGGGGCGGGCCGACGGCCGCCCCCACCTACGGGTCGAGGGGTCAGGAGACGGTCACGTCGTCGTAGTAGGTGTAGGTCGCGTCACCCGCGTAGTCGTCGTCGTTGTTGGTGAGGGTGAGCGTGTACGCGTGGCCCGCGGTCACGGTGCCGGAGACCTGCTTCCAGCCTGCGCCCTGGGTGCAGGTCTTGGCGAGCAGCGTCGTGGTGGTACCGGCCGTGGTGTCCTGGAGGGTGGCCGTCGCCCAGTCGTAGGACACCGTGTCCGGGCAGGTGACGTCGTACCAGAAGGAGACCTTGCTGGTGCCGGACGGCGCGGTGAAGGACTGGGAGACCGAGGAGGCGTTCGTCGGGCTGGTCGAGCCGACCATCGCGCCGTAGCCGCCGCTGTGTGCCGCCGAGGCGGTGGCGGAGGTGCTGCCGCTGGTGGTCCAGCTCGACAGGCTGCCGGTCTCGAAGGTGCCGTTGGTGAGGGTGCCGCCACCGCCACCGCCGCTGCTGCCACCGCCGACGATCGCGTGGGAGATGGCGCAGTTGTTGGTGTCGTTGGACCAGCTGGCCTGCTCGGCGAAGGTGCCGGTGCCCATGGCGACGTTGGCCGCCCCGCCCGCGCTGCCGGGCGAGAGCCAGGCACATTCGTCCGAGTTCTCCTGGCCGTCGTACGAGCTGCCGGTGTGGTTGGTCCAGCCGCCGGCCGGGTTCTGGTCGGACATCATCTCGTGCCACTCGTGGCCGAGCGTCATGGTCCAGCCGTCGAGCGTGCCGGGCGAGTTGACGAATCCGACGCCGCAGCCGGAGCCGGAGTCCATGTTGTACGGCTGATTGCTGAACGCGATGTCCCCGTAGGAGGAGGAGACCGGACCGCCGGTGAGCGTGCTGTCGCCGTTGTAGTCGTGCCAGGCGCAGTACTGGCCCTGGTAGCTGTCCGGGTTGGTGTTGTGCGGCGAGAGGATGATGTAGTAGGCGTCACGGTTGGACGCGGCGGTGGTGTTGCCGAAGTGCCCGGCAGCCTTGACGGCTTCGGCGCCGAGTTGGTGCCCGGTCGCGGCGCTCGGCGAGGCCGCCGAGTTGTCGTACCACACGCCGGACAGCACGCCGCCGCTCTGGTACGGGATGAAGTTCGCGTTGGACGGGCAACTGGTGGCGCCCGACGACACGTTGGGCCCGTCACACCACTGGGTGAGGTCCGCGGACCACCGCTCGTTTCCGGTGCCGATGCCCTTGAACATCTCCTGGGTGACCGGGGCCGCGCCGTCCGGGTCGCCGGAGAACGTGGCGTCGCCGCTGCCGTTGGTGCTCTGGGTGCCCCACTGCGAGCCGTAGAAGACCAGGTAGACCTTGGAGTGGCCGCTCTGGACTCCGATGCCGTCGATGCCGCCGCCGTAGGACAGCGTCTGCGGCCCGGTCGCCGCGGCGGCGGCCGGGTGGCCGGCCGCCCAGGACTTCATCTTGGCGTTCCCCTGGATGGTCGGTATGACACCGTGCCGGTAGGGGTGCTGGTAGGCGGGGCTGTAGGGGTTGGATCTCGCCGTGTGGCCCGTGGCCTGGGGGGCCGCTGCCGCCTGGGGTACGGAGGCGAGTGCCGCAGCGGTGACGAGGGACAACGACGCGAGACCGGTCAGGGTCGCTCGGGCTGCGCCGCGCAGGTGGGGAGTGCCCATGGGTGATGGGGCCCTTTCTTCGCATGGGCCTCCGCCGTCGGTTCGGCGGAGGTGAGTTGCATGGAACGTCGACGAGGCGCATCACCGGCGGCCGGCTCCGGTCGTCGGCGTTGACGCCCGTCTCGTCGCAGAGCAGGAGGAGAGGCCCGAGCGGCACCGGGTGACTGCACGGGCGAAGACCTGGGCAGTTGGGGAACTCACGCACGGCGTTGCGATCCGCGGGGAACTCTCGTCCTGGAACCGACTGGTGGAAAGGCGGCGAGAAGCGTTCGCACTACGGCTTCTTGCCGTCGGAATGGTGATGCGTGGTCAGACGCCGAGAAGCAAAGCAGAGTTGACGGGTTCAGGTCAATGGAAGCGAATAGCTTTCTCACAGGGAAGCTGATCGATCCCCTTCGGGGCCGCTTCGCGCGGTCGGCGCGCACCCGACGTCGTCGCTGGTGAGCAGTCAAGTGCACTGTGCAGCACGTGAGTTGTGTAGTCACGCTAGCGGCGACTCGCGACGGGGTGCGCGTCGCGACTGTTTTCGCCCTACACAACGCGCCTCTGAATTCGAAAAAGTTCCAGACAATGCTCGGTCAAAATCCGGTAATCGACAGTCAATTGATTGCCGTGACAGCCGAGTGGTTATCCCCGCCCGTGAATAGCGGCCGTTCGCGATCCGCGCTGTCCGCGTGCGGAACTCCACGCTGGTACCGTCGGCCGTGAACTTCCGTCAGGGTCAGGGTGGTTCGGTCCGTTCCGCTCGTGGCTGGCGCCTGGCGCCCCGTGAACTTCGCGCGCAGAAAGTTTCGCTGGCTTCGTTGACACGCCCCGAGCGCACGCGTTTCACTCAACTCTCGTGCCTGGCAACGTTGTCAAACTCGACGCCTGATATGCGAAGCACGAACTGCTGCGGAGGCAACCGATGGTGAGACCCCGACGTTCAGCCGCACCACCCGCCCGCCCGAGATTCCGGCAACGCCTCGCCGTGGTCTGCGTCCTGGGCCTGGCAGTCCTCCCGCTTCCGGCGATCGGAAGCGCCGACGCCGCGAGCGCCGCCGCCCCGGCCCTCGTCAAGGACCCTGCGTCCCTCGTCAACCCCCTCATCGGCACCTCCGGTGCGGTGGACACCTTCCCCGGCCCCGACATGCCGGCCGGCATGGTGCAGTGGGGCCCCGACACGACACCGCACCGCCCCGACGGCGGCGGCTACGAGTACGCCGACAAGAAGATCTCCGGCTACAGCCTCACCCACGTGTCGGGACCCGGTTGCCCCGTCGCGGGCGACCTGCCCGTGCTGCCGGTGACCGGCGCGCTGTCGGGCAACCTCGGCAGCACGTCCGTCGGCTTCAGCCACGACGACGAGCGGGCCGGCATCGGGTCCTACAAGGTCACCGACGCCGACGGGGTCACCACCGAACTCACCGACACCACCCGCGCCGGCCTCGGCACCTTCACCTTCCCCGCGGGACAGCAGGCGAACCTGCTGTTCAAGCTGAGCGGAGCCGCCACCCAGGTGGACGGAACGCGCGTCCGGGTGGTCAACGGCAAGGAGATCAGCGGCGCGATCGACAGCGGTCACTTCTGCGGCGCGGGCAACCGGTACACGCTGCACTTCGACGTCAAGTTCGACCGGGCGTTCACGGCGAGCGGCACCTGGGTCGGCGGCACCGTCACTCCCGACGCCAGGTCGCTGACGGCGGGCAAGGTCCGGCAGGCCCCGCCGCAGTCCACGTCGAAGCCGCTGAAGGAGAAGCACTTCACCGTCCCGGCGAAACCGGCCCCGACGGTCCACGGGGGCGCCGCGTCCCGGTCGTCCGCGACGGCCCAGCCGCCCACGACCGGCGCCAACGGCATGTACCTCACCTTCGACACCACCGCGAACCGCACGGTCACGGCGAAGGTCGGCATCTCGTACACGAGTGACGCCAACGCGGCGGACAACCTCGGCAGGGAGATCAGGAACTGGGACGTCGGCGCCGTCGAGAAGGCCAACCACGACGCCTGGAACACCGTACTGAAGAAGATCCAGGTGGGCGGTGGCTCAGCCGACCAGCGGACGCAGTTCTACACCGCGCTCTACCACGCGCTGCTGCACCCGAACGTCTTCTCCGACGCCAACGGCCAGTACATGGGCATGGACGACCAGGTCCACACACTGGCCAAGGGCCAGCGGGCCCAGTACGCCAACTACTCCGGCTGGGACACCTACCGCTCCCAGACCCAGCTGATGGCCCTGGTCGAGCCGAAGGTCGCGAGTGACGTCGTCACCTCGATGCTCAACGGCTACGACCAGACGGGTCTGCTGCCCAAGTGGGCCTCGAACAACGGCGAGAGCTATGTGATGGTCGGCGACCCGGCCGCCGGCATCATCGCGGACGCGTACGCCTTCGGCGCGCGGGACTTCGACACCGGCAAGGCCCTCGCCGCACTCCAGCACGAGGCCACCGTCCCGAACAACGACCGCCCCGGCGAGCCGGTACGCGACGCCAAGGGCTACCTCCCGCTGGACGAGAACGACTACAACTGCTGCAACTTCTACGGCCCGGTCTCCACCCAACTGGAGTACGACTCCGCCGACTACGCCCTCGCCGCCTTCGCCAAGTCACTGGGGAAGACCGCGGTGTACGAGAAGTTCGCCACCCGCGCCCAGGACTGGATGAACGTCTTCGACCCACAGACCGGCTACATGCGGGGCAAGAACAAGGACGGCCAGTTCGCGGGCGGCTTCACCCCGGGCACCTCCAACGGCTTCGTGGAGGGCACGTCGGCCCAGTACACGCCGATGGTCCCGTTCAACCTGAAGCAGCTCATCCAGGCACGCGGCGGCGCCGGGGCGTACTCGTCCTACCTGGACAGCCTGCTCGACGACATCACCCACCCCGGCAACACCGACGCCGACCTGAGCAACGAGCCCAGCGTGGAGATCCCCTGGGAGTACGACTACACCGGCGAGCCGTGGAAGACCCAGGAGGCCGTCCGCGAGGCCCAGCAGAACCTGTACTTCAACGCCCCGGTCGGCTCGTTCGGCAACGACGACCTCGGCGCCATGAGCTCCTGGTACGTCTGGTCCGCGCTCGGCATGTACCCGGAGACCCCCGGCACGGACACCCTGGTGCTCGGCAGCCCGGTGTTCCCGGTGGCCCGGGTGCACGTCGCCGGCGGCAAGACGGTCGGGATCAGCGCGCCGCGGGCCGCGCCCGACGCGCCGTACGTGCAGGCGCTGCACGTGAAGGGCAAGGCCTGGGACACCTCCTGGCTGACGTACGGGCAGTTCGAGAAGGCCGGCACGCTCGACTTCACCCTGGGCACCGCACCCGACACCTCCTGGGCGTCCGGTCCGGCGGCGGTACCGCCCTCGGACACCACCGGCGGCGGACGGGTGCTGGCGGCGACCGGCCCCAGCAACGGACTGGTCCTCCAGCCGGGTTCGGCCGGTGACGGCACCCTCCACCTGACGAACCTGGGCAGCCGGGCCGTCACGGTCGACTGGAGGGCGACGGCACCCTCCGGCGTCGTACTCGACACGGCGTCCGGCTCGCTGACCGTGCCCGCCTCGGGCAGCGCCGAGGCGAAGGTGCGCGTGACGGCGGGCGCCGACGAGGGCGCGTACCCGGTCACCTTCGCGCTGACCGACCACGGCACCGGCGCGGCACTGCCGGGGGCGACCCTGCGGGTGGCCGTGGCCAGGGCCGGGGAGCTGTGGCCCTATGACACCAACGAGGGCGTCTACCCCGACGGTGCCACGTTCTCCGGCGGGTTCGACAGCGGTGGCTGGGCCTACTCGCAGAACGCGCTGTCGGCGGCGGGCGTCAGCAGCGGCTCCACCCTCACGGTGGACGGCGTCTCCTACAGCTGGCCGACGATCACCTCCGGTCAGCCGGACAACCTGGAGATGGCCGGCCAGACCATCCCGATGCCGGCCGGTACCTCGGGTGCCTCGCTGGGCCTGCTGGGCTCCGCGGCCAACGCGCCGACCGACGGCAGCGGGGTGTCCGGCACCGTCACCGTCACCTACACCGACGGCACCACCTCGAAGGCGACGGTCGGCTTCTCCGACTGGACCCTCAACGGCGGCTCCAGCAAGCCGCTCGCCGGTGACACGACGGCCGTCGCGACGGCCTACCGGAACACGGGCAGCGGGGGCCGTGACGGAGTGAAGACCTATGTCTTCGCCACGAAGGTCCCCCTGGACGCGGCCAAGCAGGTGGCCTCGGTCACCCTGCCGGTGACCGGCGCGACGGGCAGCGGCCACCTGTTCGCCTACGGCTTCGGGCGGTAACGGGCCGAGCGGCGGGGCCGGTTCCCGGGAGCGCGTCCGGGAACCGGCCCCGCGCCGTGGCGGCGGTGCTGTCAGGAGAGGGTGAAGTCGTCGGCGTCGACGGCGGACTGGCCGTACCAGCCGTGGACGAAGACGGTGACCGTGCCGCTGCTGCCGGTCGTGAAGCTCACCGACAGCTGGTTCCAGCTCGTGCCGTTCGACCAGGTGCTCGCGGTGGCACCACCGCTGACACCGATGTACGCGTACGGCCCCTGCACCCAACCGGTCAGCTTGTACGCGGTGTTGGGGGACAGGGTGATCGTCTGGTCGCACTCGCCGGTGCCGCTGGAGCTGGGGGTGACCTGCAGAGCGTGGCTCCCGCTGCGGACCGGAGCGGACACCACCGAGCTGCCGCCCGTGCAGGTCCAGGGGGAGAGGGAGCCGGTCTCGAAGCCCGCGTTGGTGAGCGAGCCGCCGCCGCCACCGCCGCCGGTGGTGACCGTGAGCGTGTAGGTCGCGCTGTGGCTGCCGCTCGCGGCGGTGCCGGTGACGGTGATCGGATAGCTGCCCGCGGCCACGGACGAGCCGACGGCCGCGGTCAGCGTCGAACCGCCGCCGGACGTCACGGACGCGGGGCTGAAGGACACGCTGACACCGGAGGGCGCGCCGGAGGCCGAGAGGGCGACGGACTCGGCGCTGCCGGAGGTGACGGCGGTGGTGACGCTCGCGGTCGCCGAACCGCCCCGTACCACCGAGGCACTGGCCGGGGACACGGCGAGCGAGAAGTCGGTGGTGGTGCCTCCGCCGCCCGAGCCGCCCTGGTAGGGCACGAACGCGTCGGTGAACGCGAGACTGTTCTGGCTGATCTCACTGCACGTGGGCAGCGAGTTGGCGGTGCCGCCGCAGGGCTGGTCCCGGTTGGCCGACCAGAACGACAGCCGTCCGACACCGTTCTGCGCGGCGAAGCTCTCCACCGTCCGGGCGTCTGCGAGCGTGAAGGTGGACCCGTCGTCGTTCTTGCCGATCATCGGCGTGATGCCGAGGTCGGCGTAGGTGTAGCCCGGGTCGACGGACTGCATCTGCGCCAGGGTGGCCCGGGCCGCGGAGACGGCGGCCTGGCCCATCTCGGTGCCGGTGCCCGCGTAGTAGTCCATGGTCATGAGATTGACCACGTCGATCCTGAGGCCCGCGTTCTTCGCGGCCTTGAGGATGTTGACGCCGTCCGCGGTCAGCCCGCTGGTCAGCACCGGCAGGGTCATGGAGAACCGCAGGTTCGGGTTGGCCGCCTTCAGGTCCTTCATCGCCTGCATCTGACGGGCCGCGGCGGCGGTGTCGGCGATCGCCGCGCCCTCGACGTCGAAGTCGAGCTGGGTGACGCCGTAGTCGTCGATGATCGCCTGGTATCCGGCGTCGATGCTGCTCTGGGTGGCGCAGGTCCAGGCGAGCGGTTCGCCGCTCGCCCCGCCGGAGGAGACGATGACGGACGCCCCCTCGGACCGCGCCCTGGCGATCTCGGGGTCGGTGTAGGGGTCGTTGCCGACGGGGAGCGTGTCTCCCCATATCTGGGTGCAGCCCTCGCCGAGCACGAAGGCCGCCGTGTAGGCCTTGAGCCCGTGGCCGGTGACGGCCGTGTCGAGCAGTCCTTCCTGACCGTTCGACATGTCGACGTAGGGAGCCACGGAGTAGACGCTGTTCGCCGCGGCGCTGCCGGCGGGGGCCAGCGCCACGGTGACGCCGGTGGCCGCGAGTGCGAGCGCACACGCGGAGGCTGCCATTCTTGCCAAGGACATGACATTCGCCCCTTTCGGGACGCCCATCGGGGCGGAGGGGTGGGGGTGGGCCGGAGCGGTTTGGTACATACCAAAGCGCCGGAAGTCCCCTCCGTCAAGAGGACTAGACCAACGAGAGTCCGGCTCTGCCCGCCGATCGGTCGCCCGGCTCCGCCCGCCGATCGGCCGCTCCGTCTCTCAGGCGGACCGCTCCGGCACGGCCGTCTCGCCCCGGCGGAACATCACCAGGGCCGCCCAGGCCATGGCGGCCAGCGGGATGACACCCGAGACGATCACCTGACCCCGGCTGGAGACCAGGGAGTTCGGCGTGCCCAGCAGATAGCCGAGGCCGATGCAGCTGCGGGACAGCGCCTGGAAGCAGGCCCAGGCGCTGCCGTGCACCTCGGCCGGTACCCGTGAGTGCACCGCGTTGCGCAGGCCGACGTTGCAGGCGCCGTTGCCGAAGCCCGCCAGCAGGAACAGCGGGAAGATCACCGCGGCGACCGGGAGGAGGCCGGCGAAGAGCAGGCCGAGCCCCATGCCCATGATGCCGCCGACGATCAACAGGGTGTGCCGGTCCGACCAGCCCGCGCGGCCCGCCAGCAGCGCGCCCGGCACGGAGCCAAGGGCCCAGGTGGCCAGGAAGAGGCCGAAGACGGTGTCGTTGCCATGGACGACGTCCCGCAGGTAGTAGACGCCCGCGACGTTCTCGATGCTGGTGGCCAGGATCGCCGCGGCCAGGGCCGGCATCAGCGTGCCCACCACCGGCGCGTCGCGCAGCGCCCGGTAGCCGTCCGCGAGCCTGGTGGCGGGACGGCGGCCGATCGCCACGTCCACGGTGCCCGGAACGGCCAGCATGGTGCAGCCCGCCAGGACGAGGAAGGACGCCGCGTCCACCGCGAGCAGCACGGGCGTGCCCCACTGGGAGTTCAGAAAGCCGGCCAGGGGAGGACCCGCCAGCCCGGCGACGGACAGGCCCGCAGTCAGCAGGCTGTTCGCCCGGCCCGTGTGCTTCTCGCCGGCCACGGCGGGCAGCATCTTGAACCCGGCGGCCACCGAGGCCACTCCGGCCAGGCACGACAGCGCGATCAGCGCCACCTTCACGTGGAACCCGCCGATCCCGGTGGCCGCACCGAGGGCGAGGGCCTGGACCAGCAACGCCCACAGGCACACCGCTCGCGCACTGAACCGGTCCACCACGGAACCGATCAACGGCGCCGCGAGCACCGTGGGAATGAGCTCGGCGAGCATCACCTCGGTCACGCCGAACCGGATGTCCCGGTCCGCCGCGTGCAGCACCAGACCCAGTGAGGCGAGCGTGTCACCCAGACGGGAGAACAGTGTTCCCGCGATGAGCACCTGTGCGGCGACCGGCATCCCGGCACCCGGGCGCAGCGCGGCGAACGGCGCTCTCCGCGTCTTTTCCGTGTCCAATCCAGTCCAATCCGTGCGCCTGCCGGTCCTATTCATCCCGCTCCCGCATCAGATTAGGCCCGCTCTCCCGCCGGGAGAGCGTCCACCGGCCACCGGCACGGGCCACTTCCCGGCCATTGCGTGCCCGCCGTGACCGTGGCGGGGTCCTAATTTCTCAGCTCAGAACGGCACTTCACGGAAGGTCCACACATGTTCCACACCAACTCCCGCAGGTGCCGGGCCTGGACGGGTCGTCCCGATGTCCCACGGAGAGCTGTAAAGCCTGGTTTTCGGCCAATCGCTGGAGTTGCGGCGGCCTTGGCCGCCGAAGCGGAAAGCGCCGTCTGTTCACGCGGAGTTGTCGGCGTCGGCCGGGTGAATGTCCGGAAAATGCCGGGGCAATGAGGCGTGCAATTCCCCGAGGGTGGAGAAAAGGAGCGAAACCGGTGTCCCGGCTCGAAAGCGAAGTGCCGTGAAAGGGCTCGGTCCGCGGGAGGGGGTCCGGGACCCGCTCCTGGTCGCTGTGGACGGCCCGGACGGCCCGGACGGCTCCGGCGCCCGCCGGGCGCGAACCGTGACCTGTCTGCCGGTGTCACGTCGAGACACAACCGTTGCGGAACGGCGTCCGGCCGCCGCCGCGCCCCCATCGGGCCGCTTCGGCCCAGGTCACACCCCCGGGCGCCGCCGCCCTCCGCCCCGGAACCGGCTGTTCCCCCGGCCGCCTGCGTCGGCGGCCGTGCCGGATCTCTTGACGCGCCCCTGATCGGAGTATTAACTCACGTCCTAAATTAAGCCGTGAGGGGCTTCGGGAGCCGACCCGCGTGAAGCCCTCTCGGGGTTCTCCACTCCCGGAAAGGCACAGCTGGAGCCATGCGCAGCATCCGAGCCGCGGCCGTAGGCGCCGTCACCCTGTCTCTCGCCCTCGCGGCCACGGCCTGCGGTGGCGGTTCGTCCACGGGGGGCGGGTCGAACGACTCCCCGAAGACGCTCACCTACTGGGCCTCCAACCAGGGCGCCAGCATCGAGGTCGACAAGAAGGTGCTCCAGCCGGAGCTCGACAAGTTCCAGAAGCAGACCGGCATCAAGGTCAAGCTGGAGGTCGTGCCCTGGTCGGACCTGCTCAACCGGATCCTGACCGCGACCACCTCGGGCCAGGGCCCCGACGTGCTGAACATCGGCAACACCTGGAGCGCCTCGCTGCAGGCGACGGGTGCGCTGCTGCCCTGGGACGCGAAGAACTTCGCGAAGATCGGCGGCAAGGACCGCTTCGTCGACTCCGCCCTCGGCTCCACCGGCGCCGAGGGCAAGGACCCGGCCGCGGTACCGCTGTACTCGATGGCGTACGCGCTCTACTACAACAAGAAGATCTTCGCCGACGCCGGCATCGCCAAGCCCCCGGCCACCTGGGACGAGTTGATCGCCGACGGGAAGAAGATATCGGCGAAGGGCAAGTCGGTGCTCGGCGCCGAGGGCGGCAACGTCTCGGAGAACATCCACCACGTCTTCGTCTTCGCCAAGCAGCACGGCGCCGACTTCTTCACCTCCGACGGCAAGCCGGACTTCACCAACGACAAGATCGTCGCCGCGGTCAAGCAGTACGTCGACCTGATGGCCAAGGACAAGGTCATCCCGACCGGTGACGCCGAGTACGCGCAGAACCAGTCGGTGAGCGACTTCGCCAAGGGCAAGCAGGCCATGCTGCTGTGGCAGTCGGCCTCCTCCAACCTCACGTCGCAGGGCATGAGCGACAGCGACTACGGCATCGCCCCGGTGCCCGTGCAGTCCGGCACCCCCGGCACCGGCACCCAGGTCAACTCGATGGTCGCCGGCATCAACCTGGCGGTCTTCAAGAACACCAAGAACCTCGACGGCGCGACCGAGTTCGTGAAGTTCATGACCAGCGACGACGAGCAGAAGATTCTCAACACCGCCTACAGCTCCATCCCGCCGGTCAAGACCGCCCAAGGGGCCGCGGCCTTCAGCACCCCCGCCAACTCCGTCCTGAAGAACACCCTCGCCACCAGCGCCGCGGCGCTGCCCCAGGTGGCGGCGGAGTCGCAGTTCGAGACCACCGTCGGTACGGCCGTGAAGAACCTGTTCGCCGACGCCGCCGCCGGCCGCGCCATCACCACCGACTCCGTCAAGGCCGAGCTGGAGAAGGCCCAGCAGCAGATGCCGGCGGCCTGAGCACCATGACGACCACCACCACCGCTGTGCACGAACCGGCGCGGGTGAACTCCCCCGGGGCGGCGGGCGGCTCGGGCCGCCGCCCCGGGCGGATCCGCCGCATCGGACTGCCCTACCTGCTGCTCCTGCCCGCCCTGCTCCTCGAACTCCTCGTCCATCTCGTCCCGATGGTCATCGGCGTCGTGATGAGCTTCAAGGAGCTCACCCAGTTCTACATCCGCGACTGGACCACCGCTCCCTGGGCCGGGTTCGACAACTACAAGCTCTCGGTCGAGTTCAACGCCCCCATCGGCAAGGCCCTGCTGCACTCGTTCGTCGTCACCGTCGCCTTCACCCTGCTCTCCGTGGGCCTGTGCTGGCTGATCGGCACCGCGGCCGCGGTGTTCATGCAGGACACCTTCAGGGGCCGCGGCCTGCTGCGCGCCCTGTTCCTGGTGCCGTACGCACTTCCCGTCTACGCGGCCGTCATCACCTGGGTGTTCATGTTCCAGCACGACAACGGCCTGGTGAACCACGTCCTGCACGACCAGCTGCACCTCACCGACAAGCCCTCCTTCTGGCTGATCGGCGACAACAGCTTCTGGGCCCTGCTCATCGTGTCGGTGTGGAAGGGCTGGCCGTTCGCCTTCCTGATCGTGATGGCGGGCCTCCAGAACATCCCCCGGGAGCTGTACGAGGCGGCCGCCCTGGACGGCGCGGGCCTGTGGCAGCAGATCCGCCGGATCACCCTGCCGTCGCTGCGCCCGGTCAACCAGGTGCTCGTCCTGGTCCTGTTCCTGTGGACGTTCAACGACTTCAACACGCCGTACGTGCTGTTCGGGAAGTCCGCGCCGGAGGCCGCCGACCTCATCTCGGTCCACATCTACCAGGCCTCCTTCGTCACCTGGAACTTCGGCACCGGCTCGGCCATGTCCGTGCTCCTGCTGCTCTTCCTGCTGGTGGTGACCGGCGGGTACCTGGTGTTCACCTCGCGCGGACGGAGGACCTCGGATGTCTAGCTCGCCCATGGCCCCGCCACGGTCCTTTCTCTGGTCCCGGCGGATCTTCCTCACGCTGCTCACCGGGTTCGTGCTGGTCCCCGTGTACGTGATGATCTCCAGCTCGCTGAAGCCGCTCTCGGACGTCACCGGCAAGTTCCGCTGGCTGCCGAGCGGCCTGACGATCCGCCCGTACATCGACATCTGGTCGACGATCCCGCTCGCCCGGTACTTCGTGAACTCGCTGATCGTGTCGGTCGCGGCCACCGTCTGCTCGGTCGTCGTCGCGGTGTTCGCCGCCTACGCGGTGAGCCGCTACGAGTTCCGCGGCAAACGCGTCTTCACGGTCACCGTGCTGTCCACGCAGATGTTCCCGGGCATCCTCTTCCTACTGCCCCTGTTCCTCCTGTACGTCAACATCGGCAACGCCACCGGCATCGCCCTGTTCGGCTCCCGCGGCGGCCTGATCCTCACCTACCTGACGTTCTCGCTGCCGTTCTCGATCTGGATGCTGATCGGGTACTTCGACTCGGTCCCGCGGGATCTGGACGAGGCGGCGCTGGTGGACGGCTGCGGGCCGCTCGGCGCGCTGCTGCGGATCGTCGTGCCCGCCGCGATCCCCGGCATCGTCGCGGTCGCCGTCTACGCCTTCATGACCGCCTGGGGCGAAGTGCTGTTCGCGTCGGTGATGACCAACGACACCACCCGCACCCTGGCCGTCGGCCTCCAGGGCTACTCCACGCTCAACAACGTGTACTGGAACCAGATCATGGCCGCCTCGCTGGTGGTCAGCGTTCCCGTCGTGGCCGGCTTCCTGCTCCTCCAGCGCTACCTCGTCGCCGGGCTGACCGCCGGCGCCGTCAAGTGACCCCGCCCAGTTCCGAGAGGACCCACGTGACCATCGACCTCGCCGCACTCCCGCACGACTTCCTGTGGGGCACGGCAACCGCGGCGTACCAGATCGAGGGAGCCGTCGCCGAGGACGGCCGTGCACCCTCCATCTGGGACACCTTCTCGCACACCCCGGGGAAGATCGCAGGCGACGACAACGGCGACGTCGCCTGCGACCACTACCACCGCTGGCGCGGGGACATCGGCCTGATGCGGCAACTGGGCGCCAACGCCTACCGGCTGTCGGTCGCCTGGCCGCGCGTGCGGCCCGGCGGGGACGGCCCGGTCAACGCCAAGGGGCTCGACTTCTACGACGAGCTGATCGACGCCCTGCTGGCGGCCGGCATCACCCCGTCGGTCACCCTCTACCACTGGGACCTGCCGCAGGCCCTCCAGGACCGGGGCGGCTGGCCCGAGCGTGCGACCGCCGAGCACTTCGCCGCGTACGCCTCCGTGGTCGCGGAGCGCCTCGGTGACCGGGTCAAGCTCTGGACCACGCTCAACGAGCCGTCCTGCTCCGCCTGGATCGGCCACCTGGAGGGCACGATGGCCCCCGGCTGGACCGACCTCACGGCCGCCGTCCGGGCCTCCTACCACCTGCTCCTCGGCCACGGCCTGGCCGCCCAGGCGATCCGGGCCGCCGCCCCCGGCGCCGAGGTCGGCATCGTCAACAACCTCTCCACCGTGTTCGCCGCCACGGACCGTCCCGAGGACGCGGAGGCCGTCCGCCGCCACGACGGGCACGTCAACCGCTGGTGGCTGGACCCGGTGCACGGCCGCGGCTTCCCGGCCGACATGGTCGAGACCTACGGCGTCGAACTCCCCGAGCGCGCCGGCGACCTGGAGGCCATCGCCACCCCGCTCGACTGGCTGGGCCTGAACTACTACTTCCCGGCGTACGTCGAGAACGACCCGGACGGCCCCGCGCCCTACGCCCGTTCGGTCCACCGCCCCGGCGTGCCGCGCACCGGCATGGACTGGGAGATCGACGCGAGCGGCATCGAGACGCTGCTGCTGCGCCTCACCGAGGAGTACGGCGCCCGCAAGATCTACGTGACCGAGAACGGCTCGGCCTACCCGGACGTGGTCCGCCCCGACGGCACGATCGACGACCCCGAGCGCCAGGAGTACCTGGTCGGCCACCTCGCGGCGTGCGCCTCGGCGGCCCGCAAGGGGGCTCCGCTGGCGGGTTACTTCGCCTGGTCGCTGCTGGACAACTTCGAGTGGGCGTACGGCTACGCCAAGCGCTTCGGCCTGGTCCACGTCGACTACGACACCCAGGTCCGCACCATCAAGGGCAGCGGCCACCGGTACGCGGACATCATCCGCGCCCACCGAACCCGGACCAGAAAGGCGGCCTGACGCCGACCACGTCCCGCGTACGCTGCGTCAGCGTACGAGCACATTCCGTGGACAGTACGCCGAGCTCTCCGTCACTCTGGGTGAGTTGATCGCGGGAACGTACCTGGAGGTGGCCGCGGATGACCGACGAAGTGGACGAGAGTGACGGCGACGACGTGACGGGCTGCGAGGTGGAGCGCGAACCCGATCCCTCCGACAGCCTGCGCACCTTCGGGGCCGTCGTCCACGCCCTGCGGGAGCACGCCGGGTACAGCAGGGCCGAGTTCGCCGAGCTGGTGCGGTACTCCAAGCACACGGTCGCGTCCGTGGAGCTGGGAAGGCGGATGCCGGACCGGGCGCTGGTGGAGCGGGCCGAGGAAGTGCTCGGGGACACCGGGGCGTTACGGAAGGCGGCCCAGTTCCTGACGCGCGGCGACACCGGGCTGGCGGCGTGGTTCCGGCGATGGGCCCGGCTGGAGCGGATCGCGGTCAGCCTGTGTACCTACGAGTGCAGGCTGGTGCCGGGGCTGCTCCAGTCGGACGGATACGCGCGGGCCGTGTTCGACGGCACCATTCCGGTGGTCACGGACGAGGGGCTGGAGAACCTGCTCGACGTGCGGATGAAGCGGCAGCGCATGCTGTACGAGCGGCCGACGGTGCCGTTCAGCTTCATCGTCGAAGAGCACGTGTTCCTGCGGCGGTTCGGGGGCGCCGAGCAGATGCGCGCCCTGTACGACCACGTGCTGGAGCGGGCCGCACTGCGTAACGTGACGCTTCAGATCGTGCCGTTGGGGGCGGGGTTGCATGCGTGTCTCGACGGGCCGTTGCAACTCTTGGAAACGCCGGAAGGGCGGCGCTTCGCGTACTCCGAAGGGCAGCAGAACGGGCGGCTGATCGGTGACGTGAAAGAGGTGAGCCTGCTCCAGCAGCGCTATGACACACTGCGCTCGCAGGCCCTCAATCCCACAGAATCGCAGGGCTTGTTGAAGCGACTGCGAGGAGAACTATGAGCACCACGGAACTCGCCTGGTTCAAGTCCAGCCACAGCGGCAGCCAGGGAGACAGCTGCATCGAGGTCGCTGTCACCGAACAGGCCGTCTGCATAAGGGACTCCAAGGATGTGTCCCGCCCGCACTTCGCCGTGGGCCGGGACGGTTGGGCGGAGTTCGTGGGGTGGTCCGCCAGGCGTTAATGCATATGATGCGCAAGTGCATGGCATCAGCATCAGGGCGGCGACCCCCGACGACCTCGACGGCGCGCGGGCCGTCATGCTCGACACCGTCTACCGGGACTTCGGGACCGGGTACGTGCCCCGGTGGCACGGGGACATCGTCGATCCCGCCGCGGCCTACCTCGCCTCCCCTCGGCACACGCTGCTGGTAGCGGTCGACGGGGGCGGGCGGGTGGTCGGTAGCGGGGCGCTCGACTCGCGGGGCCCCGCCCATCCGCCCAACCCGCGGGAGTTGGCCGACCGGTACCCGTCGGGGGAGACCGCTCAGTTGCGGCGGCTGTACGTGCGGCCCGAGTTCCGGCGGCACGGAATCGCCCGGCGACTGGTCGCCGAACTCGTCGACTTCGCCGTCGCCGACGGCGGGTACCGGGCCGTGTACCTGCACACCGACCCCGCCGTGCCCGGCGCCGAGGCGTTCTGGCGGTCCCTCGGGAAGGTCGTGCTCGACGAGCGCGAGGAGCCGGGCGGAGGGCAGGGGATCGTGCACTTCGAGGTGCCGATGCCGGGGGCGGTGCGACGGCTTGATGAAAATGATTGTCATGTAGGGTGGTGATCGTCTTCGTCCGCACCCCCGTCGCACCGAACCGAGGAACATGTCGCTCCCGCGCCCCACGCGCCGTCCCCGGCTACTCACCGCCCTGTTGCTCACCCCGCTGCTCACCGGCTGCTTCGCCGAGTCGGGCGCCGGTCCGGCCGCCGAAGGCAAGGCGGGCGGCGACGGCACCCGGCTCCGGGTCGCCCTCGCCTTCCCGCCCGCCGAACGCCTCTCGCCGTACGGCGACGACGCTACGATCCTCACCCGCCTCGGCGTCACCGAAGGGCTGACCTCGCTCGACGCCAACGGCACCGCCGCACCCGCCCTCGCCGAGTCCTGGCGCAGGGAAGGGCCGCGCAGGTGGGTGTTCACCCTGCGCGAGGCCGAGTTCCAGGACGGCACCGACGTCACCCCGGCCGCCGTCGCCGCCGCCCTCACCCACGCCACCCGGGCGAAGCCCGCCCCGGCCGCCCTGGCCGGCGTCACCCTCACCGCCGAGGCCGGGGGCGACCACGCGGTGCGCGTCACCACCGGCGCGCCCGACCCCGTACTCCCGCTGCGGCTGTCCAGCCCCGGCCTCGCCGTCCTCGCCCCGAAGGCCTACGGGGCGAAGGGCGGCGTCGACCCGGTCGGCGCCGGCACCGGTCCCTTCGAACTCACCGAGGTCACCGGCTCCACCGCCGCCACCCTCGACCGGTACGACGACTACTGGGGCGGCCGCGCCCAGACCGCCGGCCTCGACGTCCGCTTCGTCGCCGACGGCACCGCCCGCGCCAACGCCCTGCGCACCGGCGACGTCGACATCGCCGAGGCGATCCCGGTGGCCCAGGCCGCCACCCTGGACGCGGACATGCGGCGCGAGACCGCCACCACCCGCACCACCAGCCTCCTCCTCAACTCCGGGTCCGGTCCCTTCACGAGCGCCGGACTGCGTGCCGCCGCCCGCGCCGCCGTCGACACCTCCGCACTCGCCAAGGGCGTGTACGAGGGGCACGCCGACGCCGGAGCCGGGATCTACGGGCCCGCCGTGACCTGGGCCGCGGCGGGGCGCGGCCGGCCCGTGGGGCGCGCGAGGGCGACGCGGCCCGACGGCACCGCCGTCACCCTCGCCACCTACGACAACCGGCCCGAACTCCCCGAGGTGGCCCAGGTGCTGAAGCAGCAGCTGGAGAAGGCGGGGTTCGCCGTCAGGCTCGTCGTACGCGACTACTCACGGCTGGAGAGCGACGCCCTCGCCGGGAAGTTCGACGCGTTCGTGCTCGCCCGCAACACCCTCGTGGACACCGGCGACCCGGTCGCCGTCCTCGCCTCCGACCACACCTGCGACGGCGGCTACAACCTCGCCCGGCTGTGCGACACCGGGGTCGACCGGGCCGTGGCCGAGGCGGAGGCCACCGCCGACACCGGGAAGCGGCAGCACGCGGCGCTGGCCGCCGAGGCGCGGATCCTCCGGACCGACGCCGTCGTCCCGCTGGTCCACCAGCGCGTGATCACCGGCGTCGGCGCCGGGGTGAAGGGCGTGCGCCTCGACCCGTACGAGCGGGTCCTCGTCGGGACCGGGACGCGGCGCTGACCCATGCCGACCCTGCTGTGGCGGGCCGTGCTCGCGATCGTCCTGGTGTGCGGGATCGGGGTGCTGCCCTGGCTCGCGGGCACCGACCCGGCGCTCACCGTCCTCAAGGCGCGCTCCCAGGACCGCGACCCCACGCCCGAGGTGCTCGCCGACATCCGTACCCGACTCGGCCTGGACAAGGGCCCGTTCCACCTCCTCGCCGACTGGGCGGGCGGGCTGGCGCACGGTGACGCCGGACGGTCGTGGATCTCCGGCGGGGACGTGACGCCGGCCGTCCTCCCGGCGCTCGGCGCCTCCCTGCTGCTGATGACGGTCGCCCTCGCGATCGCCGTCTGCACAGCCTCCCTGGTGTGCGCCCGCACGCTGCGGACCGGCGGCACCCGGCGCTCCGGCGGCACCGGCTCCGCCGTGCTCGCCACGCTGCCCGAGTTCCTCACCGCCTCCGTCCTCGCCACCGTCGTCGGCGTCCAGCTCGGCTGGCTGCCCGCCCTCGGCTGGTACGGCCCCCGGTGGACGCTGCTGCCCGCCCTGGCCCTCGGCCTGCCCGCGGGCGCCGTCCTCGGCCGGCTCCTCGACGACCTGCTGCCCGGCGCCTTCGCCGAACCCTGGGCCAGGGCCGCGGCCGCCCGCGGCATGCCCCGGCACCGCGTCGCACGCCAGGCACTGCGGCGCTCCCTGCCCGGACTCCTGCCCAACCTCGGCCTGTTCGTCGTCGGCCTCACCGGCGGAGCCGTCGCCGTGGAGCAGGTCTTCGACATCCCGGGACTCGGCCGCACCACCCTCCAGGCGGCCCTCGCCCAGGACCTGCCCGTCCTCCAGGCCGGCACCCTGGCCCTCCTGTTGCTCGCCACGGCCACCGCGCTCGCCATCCGTCCCCTGGTACACCTGCTCGTCGGGCCCGCCCTGCGCGACGGGGCGCTGCCCGCCCTGCAGCGGCCCGCCGCACCCGCCCGCCGGGCCGCCCCCGTCGCCCTGGCCGCGGTACTCCTCGCGGTCGTCGTCACCGGACTGCCCCGCGACCCCCTGGCCCTCGACACGGCCGAACGGCTCCGACCCCCTTCCCCCGGGCACCCGTTCGGGACCGACGCGCTGGGTCGCGACCTGCTGGCCCGGGTGGCGCACGGCGCCCTCGGCACCCTGCTGCTCGCCCTGGCGATCAGCGCCGCCGCCCTGCTCACCGGAGTGCTCCTCGGGCTGCTGCCCAGGTTCTCGGGACCGCTCGTCGACACCGTCAACGCCGTCCCGCCCGTCCTGGCCGCGCTGTTGGTCACGGCGGTCGCCGGCGGCGGACCCGGCACCGCCGCCGGCGCCGTCGCGGCCGTCGCCTGGGCGCCGCTCGCCGCCCACACCGCCGCGCTGCTCCGGCAGGAACGCGCCACCCTGCACGTCACCGCCACCGCCGCCCTGGGCGCCGGGCGCCGGTACCTGCTCCGCCGTGACCTGCTGCCCGCCGTCCTGCCGCCCGTCGTCCGGCACGCCCTGCTCCGGCTCCCCGGCGTCGCGCTCGCCCTCGCCTCGCTCGGCTTCCTCGGGCTCGGCGCCCAGCCGCCGTCCCCGGAGTGGGGTCGGCTCCTCGCCGAGAACCAGCCGTACGCCGAGCGCGCCCCCTGGGCGGTCCTCGCCCCCGCCGCCGTACTCGCCCTGCTGGGCGCGCTGGCCGTGACCGCGGCCGCGTCCGCCGAAGGCGCCCGGGCGTCACGGAAGTCCGCATGAGCCCGCTGCCCCGCCGCCCTGTTGGTCGTCCTGCTCACCCTCGGCCGGATGCTCGTCGCCCCCGTCGCCCGTGCCCGGGTGCCCGACCTCGCCGAGGACGGCCGCCTCGGCCTCTACACCGGTGCGCTCTCCTCGGTCTCGGGGCTGATCGTCCGGCTCGGCAACGCGGGGACCGGCACGCCGCTGGACACGGCGTGGCTGCCGCCGGCCGGGGTGACCGCTGTGGCGGTGGTGCTGTCGCCGAGGGCGGGAGGGGTGGCGACGGCCCGGTCCCGGGTGCGGGTGCGCGGGGGCTGGTCGCGCAGTTCCCCGCGCCCCTAAGGGGCGCCGTCCCCGCGCCCTTGAGGGCCGCCGCCGTCCCCGCGCGCCTGAGGGGTGCCGCGCCCGCGCGCCTGAGGGGTGCCGCGCCCGCGCGCCTGAGGGGCGTCGTCCCTGCGCGCCTGAGGGGTGCCGCGCCTGCGCGCCTGAGGAGTCCCCGTGTCCGCGCGCCTGAGGGGCGCCGTGTCCGCGCGCCGGAGGGGCCGCCGTCACCCCCGCGCGCCTGAGGGGCGCCGTCCCTGCGCGCCTGAGGGGTGCCGCGCCTGCGCGCCTGAGGGGTGCCGCGCCTGCGCGCCTGAGGGGTGCCGCGCCCGCGCGCCTGAGGAGTCCCCGTGTCCGCGCGCCTGAGGGGCGCCGTGTCCGCGCGCCTGAGGGGCGCCGTGTCCGCGCGCCGGAGGGGCCGCCGTCACCCCCGCGCGTCTGAAGGGCGTCGTCCCTGCGCGCCTGAGGGGTGCCGCGCCTGCGCGCCTGAGGGGTGCCGTCTCCCGGGTTGCCTTGTGGCTGAACGGGGTGTGTGCGCCGTGCGTATCACCCTGGCGTGGGAGGATCGCTCACCATGAGTGCGTCACCGGCGGTACGGAGCCTGCGTGCCGCGGTGTTCGCCGCGGTGTGCGTACTCCTGGCCGCCGCCGGGCACGGCCTCGCCATGGGCGACATGCCGCCGCTCTGGGCCGACCTCGCCGCGTTCGGCGCGGTCTTCGCCGTCGGCCGCGCCCTCGCCGGACGCGAGCGGGGACTGCCCGAGATCGGCGCCGGCATGCTCCTGACCCAGGGCGGTCTGCACGTCGGCTTCGACGCGGCGCGCGGGATCACCCCGGGGCGCCCCGCCCCCATGGCCGGCATGCCTATGAGCATGCCGCCGGACGGTCACGCCATGGTCGCCGGGACGGCGCAGCACGCGCACCTCCTGACCGCGCACGCCACCCTCGCCCACGTCCTCGCCGCGCTGGTCGCCTCCTGGTGGCTGCGGCGGGGCGAGGCCGCCCTGTGGTCGCTGCTGCGCCGTACGGCCGCCCTCGTCCCCGGCCTCGCGGCCTGGTGGCACGACGCCCCGCTGCCCGCGCCGGCCGACAACCCCCTGCCCGCTCCCGCCCGTCCCGTCCGCCCCCGGCTGCTCACCCTGCGGCACGCGGTGAGCCGGCGTGGGCCGCCGAGCGCGATCCCGTACGCGGTCTGACACCGCACCAGCCTCCCCTTCCCTTTCTTTTCCCTCCTTCGTACGGAGATCCACTCACTCATGTCCACACCCCGCCCCGCCCTGCGCCGTGCCGCCACCGTCACCGCACTCACGGCCGCCTCGGTCCTCGCCGCCGCCGGTGCCGCCGCCGCGCACGTCACCGTCCACCCCGAGAGCTACGCCAAGGGCGCCACCGACGGCGTCCTGACCTTCCGGGTGCCCAACGAGGAGGACACCGCCTCCACCACCAAGGTCGAGGTCGTCCTGCCCACCGACCATCCGGTGCTCGGCGTCCTCGTCACCCCGCAGGCCGGCTGGACCGCCAAGGTCACCACCACCAAGCTCAAGAAGCCCGTCAAGACCGACGACGGCACCATCACCGAGGCCGCCTCCGAGATCACCTGGACCGGCGGCAAAATCGGACCCGGCCAGTACCAGGACTTCGACGTCGCCTTCGGCCAACTGCCCGAGGACACCGACCAACTGACCTTCAAGACCCTGCAGACCTACTCCGACGGCAAGGTCGTCCGCTGGATCGAGGTGCCCCAGAGCGGCGACGACGAGCCGGAGAACCCCGCGCCCGCCCTCAAGCTGACGGCCGCCGACGACGCGGCCTCGGCGGCCCCCGCGGCGAAGAGCGGCAGCGCCAAGACGACCACCGCGTCCGCCGACGCCAGTGACTCCACCGCCCGCGGCCTCGGCATCGCGGGCCTGGTCGTCGGCGCCCTGGGCCTGGCGGCCGCGGCGTTCACGTTCGTCCGGACGCGCGGCGCACGCTCGTAACCCACGGGCGTGAGAAGGGGCCCGGACCATCCCCCGGTCCGGGCCCCTCCGTCGTGCTCCGCCGGCTACCGCACCGCCAGCTCCAGCAGCTCCCGCTCCAGCGCCGCCACCGTCGCGCCGGTCTCCTCGGCCCCGGCCGCCGCCGCGGCCGCCGTACCCCGCTCGTTGCGCCACAGCCAGGCCACGTCCCGGCCGAAGGACCACACCAGGGAGCCCAGCGCCAGCAGCACCACGGCCAGGTTGCCCGCGAACGGCAGCAGGTCCGCGCCCGCCAGCAGCAGGCATATGCCCTGCATCGCGGCGACCGTCTTGCGGGCCATCGACGGCGGCAGCGGCGCGTTCAGCCAGGGGGCGAGTTTCGCCGCCGCGACGAACACGTAGCGCATGGCGCCGATCAGCAGCACCCAGGGACCGAGCTGCGTGGAGACGTACACGCTCAGCACCAGGATCAGGAACGCGTCGACCTCCATGTCGAAGCGGGCGCCCAGCGCGGTCGACGTACCGGTGCGGCGGGCCACCTTGCCGTCGACGCCGTCGAGGATCAACGCCACGGCGGTCAGGCCGACCAGGAGGGTGACCGGCGGGGAGCTCTCGAAGGAGTCGGCGACCAGGGCCGTCACCCCGCCCACGAGGATCGCGCGGCCGAGGGTGACCCGGTTGGCGGGGCCGAAGGAACGCGGCCGGGTGCGGTGCAGGGCCCTGGAGAGGACCGCCCAGGTGGCCGTCGCGAACGCGAGGCCCGTCAGCCAGCCCGCCGGCCCCATGCCGATCGCGGAGCCCAGCAGCGCCAGCAACAGGATCTGCACGCCCGCTCCCACCGCGGTCTCCTGCTGGACCAGCCTGGCTTCGTAAGTGTTGTTCAGGGCCACCGCACGTCCTCCGGCCGAGTGACAGAGTCGATCAACGCCGCGTACTGTGCGCGGCCTGTGCACGTGTTCGCTGTGCACACCTCGGTACGTGAACAACTTCCCGATCGTTCAGGAGGATGCCGATGAACCGCTCGGCCCGCGCGTTCTGGCTCCGCTCTCCGGGCCACGGAGAGCTGCGTGACGTCACCCTCGCGGCGCCCTCCGAGGGCGAGGTGCTGGTCCGCGCGCTGTACTCGGCGGTCAGCAGGGGCACCGAGACCCTGGTGTTCCGCGGGGGTGTCCCGGAGAGCCAACGCGCGGTGATGCGGGCGCCCTTCCAGGAGGGCGAGTTCCCGGGGCCGGTGAAGTACGGCTACCTCAGCGTCGGCGTCGTGGAGGAGGGCCCCGCTCCGCTGATCGGGCGTACGGTGTTCTGCCTGTACCCGCATCAGACGCGTTACGTCGTACCGGTGAGCGCGGTGACGGTGGTACCGGAGCACGTACCACCGGCGCGTGCGGTGCTCGCGGGCACGATCGAGACCGCCGTGAACGCCCTCTGGGACGCCGCGCCCCTGGTCGGCGACCGGATCGCGGTCGTCGGCGGCGGCATGATCGGCTGCTCGGTCGCCGCGCTGCTCGCCCGCTTCCCCGGCGTACGGCTCCAGCTTGTCGACGCCGATCCGGCCCGCGCCAGGACCGCCGAGGCGCTCGGCGTCGCCTTCGCGGCCCCCGAGGACGCCCTCGGCGACTGCGACCTGGTCGTGCACGCCAGCGCCACCGAAGGGGGCCTCACCCGCGCCCTGGAACTCCTCGCCCCGGAGGGCACGGTCGTCGAACTGAGCTGGTACGGCGACCGGCGCGTCGCCCTGCCGCTCGGCGAGGCCTTCCACTCCCGCCGCCTCACCGTGCGCAGCAGCCAGGTCGGCACCGTCTCCCCGGCCGCGCGGGCCGGCCGCAGCTACACCGACCGCCTCGCCGTCGCCCTGGACCTGCTGGCCGACCCGGCCCTGGACGCCCTGATCACGGGCGAAAGCGCGTTCGAGGAGCTGCCCGAGGTGCTCCCGAGGCTCGCCTCCGGCGAGATCCCGGCCCTCTGTCACCGGGTCAGCTACGCCGAGGCAGGCTGACGCGGTGTAAAACGCGGCCCCCCAAGAGGTCCTGACCTGAGAAAAGAGTGAGAGTGGACTGAACACGGGGAAGTCGAGAGCCGTATTAGTGGGTCCCCCGGCAGGGTTCCGCCGGGGGACCAGACGCGCCGCACCTGGAGGGTCGTCCGTTGTTCAGCATCACCGTCCGCGATCACATCATGATCGCTCACAGTTTCCACGGCGAGGTGTTCGGGCCCGCGCAGCGACTGCACGGTGCCACGTTCCTCGTGGACGCCACCTTCCGCCGTGAACAGCTGGACGACGACAACATCGTCGTCGACATCGGCCTCGCCACCCAGGAACTGGGCGCCGTGGTCAGTGAGCTGAACTACAGAAACCTCGACAACGAGCCGGACTTCGCCGGGATCAACACCTCGACGGAGTTCCTCGCCAAGGTCATCGCGGACCGGCTCGCCGAACGCATCGAGAAGGGCGCCCTCGGCGAGGGCGCGAAGGGCCTCGCCGGACTGACCGTCACCCTCCACGAGTCCCACGTCGCCTGGGCGAGTTACGAGCGTGCCCTGTGACCGACATGGCCATCGGCCGCCCGCCGGCCCTCACCTACGTGCCCGCGCAGCGCGCGGCCACCGCCGACCTCCCGGGCCACAACGCCCCCGCGAACATCGGGATCCTCCCCATGTCCCTGCGCACCGTGCACTTCCTCATGCCGGGCGGTGTCGACGACCCGGCCCAGCCGAGCGGCGGCAACGCCTACGACCGGCGGGTCTGCCTGGACCTGCCCGGCTTCGGCTGGCAGGTCACCCGGCACGCGGTGGCCGGCTCCTGGCCGCGCCCCGAGCAGGCCGCCCGCGACGGCCTCGCCCGCACCCTGCGGGAACTGCCCGACGGCGCGGTCGTCCTGCTGGACGGCCTGGTCGCCTGCGGCGTACCCGAGATCGTCGTCCCCGAGGCGGAACGGCTGCGGCTCGCCGTCCTGGTGCACCTGCCGCTCGGTGACGAGACCGGCCTCGACCGCGCCGTGGCCGCCGACCTGGACGCCCGGGAACGCGCGGTGCTGCGCGCCGTACCCGCGGTGATCGCGACCAGCGACTGGGCGGTACGACGACTGGTCTCGCACCACGGGCTGGCCCCCGACCGCGTCCACGTCGCCGCGCCGGGCGCCGACATCGCCCCCCTCGCCGGCGGCACCGACGGCGTCTCGCACCTGGTGTGCGTCGCCGCCGTCACCCCCCGCAAGGGCCAGCACCGGCTGGTGGAGGCCCTCGCCGCGGTCCGGGACCTGCCGTGGACCTGCACCTGCGTCGGCGGTCTCAACCAGGACCCCGAGTACGTCGCCCACCTGCGGTCCCTCATCGCGCGGCACGGGCTGACGGACCGGCTGCACCTGGCGGGCCCGCGCTCCGGCGCCGACCTGGACGCCAGCTACGCGGCCGCGGACCTGATGGTCCTCACCTCGTACGCCGAGACCTACGGCATGGCGGTCACCGAGGCCCTCGCCCGGGGCATCCCGGTGCTCGCCACCGACGTCGGCGGCCTGCCCGAGGCGGTCGGCCGGGCCCCCGACGGCGGCGTGCCCGGCATCCTGGTGCCGCCGGAGGACCCCGCCGCGCTCGCCGCCGAACTGCGCGGCTGGTTCGGCGAGGCGGACGTGCGCCGCCGCCTGAAGGCCGCCGCGCGCGGCCGGCGGGCGGCCCTCGACGGCTGGGCGACCACCGCCCGCAGCCTGGCCGGAGTCCTGCTGCGGCTCCCCGACGAACCCCGGAGGGCGGCATGACCACCGGCGAGACCACGACCACTACTCCGGTCGGCGCGATCCCCGCGCAGCCGGGACCCGCGGATGCTACGGATGCAGGGGTGGGACGAGAGCGAATGGACGCGGCTGCCTCCAAGGACCCCGCGCGTGCCGAGGTGATCCCGGGCGCCGGCCCCGTCACCCGACCGGGCGAGCGGGCCACCCTGCGACTGCGCGAGACCGACCCCGAGGAGCCGCCGCGGTACGCGCCCGAGTGGCTGCAACTGCGGGAGGGCGCCGACGCGGCGGCCCGGGCGCACGATCTGCTGGACCCGCTGCGGATCCGGCTGGCCAACCTGCCCGGCAAGGCGGGCGGGATCGTCGTGCACGACCTGGGCTGCGGCACCGGCTCGATGGGCCGCTGGCTGGCGCCCCGCCTGGACGGCGCCCAGCACTGGATCCTGCACGACCGCGACCCCTACCTGCTGCACTTCGCCGCCGTCGCCTCGCCCCGGGCCGCCGCCGACGGCAGCCGGGTCACCGTGGAGACCCGGCGCGGCGACGTCGCCCGGCTCACCCCCGACGCGCTCAAGGGCGCCTCGCTGGTGACCGCCTCCGCCCTGCTCGACGTGCTCACCCGCGAGGAGGTCGACATCCTCGCCGAGGCCTGCACCGGGGCCGGCTGCCCCGCGCTGCTGACCCTGTCCGTCGCCGGACGCGTCGACCTGACCCCGTCCCACCCGCTGGACAAGGAGATCGCGGAGGCGTTCAACGCCCACCAACGGCGCGGCGGAATGCTCGGACCGGACGCGGTCACCGCCGCCTGCGAGGCGTTCGCCGACCGCGGCGCCACCGTGAAGGTGCACCCCAGCCCCTGGCGGCTCGGTGCCGCCGAGAAGGCGCTGACCGAGCAGTGGCTGCGCGGCTGGGTCGGCGCCGCCGTCGAGGAGCGCCCCGAACTCGCCGAGCGCGCCGACGCCTACCTGGCCGACCGGCTCGCCGCGAACGCGGCCGGGGAACTGCGGGTCCTCCTGCACCACAGCGACCTGCTCGCCCTCGCCCGCCCGACCGGAGGCACCGCATGACCACCCCCGCCCTGGTCCGCGAGAGCGCACCGGTCGCCCCGGTGACCGTGCTCCGGCGTCCGGACCTGCGTGCCGTGCGCACCCACCTGGGCACCCTCGGCGGGGTCGCCATCCTCGCGGTGCTGCTGTGGCGGCTCGGCACCGGGGTCTTCGTCGACGGACTGCGCCGCATCGATACGCCGACCCTGCTCATGGGCCTGGCGATCGGCGCGGTCACGACCGTGCTGAGCGCCTGGCGCTGGCAGTTGGTGGCCCGCAGCCTCGGTCTGCGGCTGCCGCTCGGACCCGCCGTCGGCGACTACTACCGGGCGCTGTTCCTCAACGCGGCCCTGCCCGGCGGGGTGCTCGGTGACGTGCACCGGGCGGTGCGGCACGGACAGAGCGAGGGCGACATCGGACGCGGCGTCCGCGCGGTCGTCCTGGAACGGGCCGCGGGACAGCTCGCGTTGGCCGTCTTCGGCGCGGGCGCCCTGCTGATCCTGCCCTCACCGGTCCGCGACGACGTCCGCAGCTTCGCCCCGCTGGCGGCGGCCGGCGTGGCCGGCGCGTGCGCGATCGTCGTCGCCCTGTGGATGAACCGGGCCCCGGGCAAGCGCGTCGGCGCCCTGCGCTCGACCCTCGCGGAAGCCCGCCGCGCCCTGCTGTCCCCGCAGAACGGGCCGGGCGTCGCCCTGTCCTCGGCGGTCATCCTCGCCGGGCACGTCGGGATGTTCGTGGTCTCCGCGCGGGTGGCCGGCTCCCACGCCTCCGTCGCGGCGCTGGTCCCGATCTGCGTACTCGCCCTGGTCGCCATGGGGCTGCCGCTGAACGTCGGCGGCTGGGGCCCCCGGGAGGGCGTCACCGCCTGGGCGTTCGCGGCGGCCGGCCTCGGCGCGGACAGCGGGCTCGCCACCGCCGTCGTCTACGGCGTCCTCAGCTTCGTGGCCGCCCTGCCGGGCCTCGTGGTCCTGGTCGTCCGCTGGTACACCGGGCTGCGCTATTCCCGTCCCGGGGCGAGCAGTTCGAAAACCGCCCCGAACGAATCGACGAGTCCCGCCAGGAGTTCCTTCCCCTTTTCCGCCGATCCCAGGGAAGGGCGGCCGATGACGCCCGACTCGGTATAGGCGGACATTCCCAGGGTGAGGAGATGACGACGGTCGTCAGCGGTGAAATCGGCGGACTCGTGACCAGGGCGGACCAATTCGGGATGAGCGTGCAGCAGAATGGACGTCTCGATTTCCCCGGCATGCATGTCGGTGAGCGCCGAGGTCTCCACTCCGGCCCGGCTGAGCGCTGTCTCCCAGTCCTCCGCGGCCGGGTACAGCGCCAGCCGTTCGCCGCGCGCGGACGCCTCCTGCACGACGTTGCCCAGCACGTAGTTGCCGCCGTGGCCGTTGACCACGACCAGCGCCTCGACACCGGAGCGGCGCAGCGAGGCGGCGATGTCGTTCACCACCGCGTGCAGGGTGACCGAGGAGATGCTGACGGTCCCGGGCCAGGCCGCGTGCTCGTGCGAGCAGGAGATGGTCACCGGAGGAAGGAGGTGCACCGGGTACGCGGCGGCGATCTCCCGGGCCACGGCACAGGCGACCAGCGTGTCCGTGGCGAGCGGGAGGTAGGGGCCGTGCTGTTCGAAGCTCCCCACGGGAAGGACGGCGACCTGTGTTGAAACGCCCGCCCCCCTGGTCCGTACCTCCTCCGTAGTGTCCGCCGGCAACAGACCGTTCGCCGCCGTACGCGCGCCCGAACCACTCATCTTTTCACGGCCTTTCGTCTCTGCTTAGGAATCAGATCATGACAGAAAACATCGGCGTACTCGGCACGAAGTCCCCACGGCGTTCGGGCGTGGAACGCGTCGTCAATGCACCGCTGCCCACCGTGTACGGGAAATTCCAGGCGATCGGCTACCTGGACCACGACCGCGGTGACGAGCAAGTGGCCCTGGTCTACGGCGACATCGGCAGCGAGCGGGTGCTGACCCGGCTGCACTCGGAATGCCTCACCGGGGACGCGTTCGGCTCCCAGCACTGCGAGTGCGGCGACCAGTTGGCGGCCGCGCTGCGCGCGGTCGTCTCCGAGGGCAGCGGGATCGTCGTCTACCTGCGCGGGCACGAGGGCCGCGGCATCGGACTGCTCGCCAAGCTGCGCGCGATGGCCCTGCAGGCGGAGGGCCTGGACACCGTCGAGGCGAACCTCGCGCTCGGCCTGCCGGTCGACGCCCGGGACTACGGCGTCGCCGCCGGCATGCTCCGTGACCTCGGGGTGCGTTCGGTACGCCTGATGTCCAACAACCCGCGCAAGCGGGAGTCCTTGGTACGGCACGGCATAGAGGTCGCCGAGACGGTCCCGCTGCTGATCGAGCCGTGCGAGAACAACATCACGTACCTGCGCACCAAGCGGGAGCGGCTGGACCACGTGCTGCCCCACCTCGACGCGGTGGCCCACTGGTCCTGAGGTACCGGGTGGCGTGCGAGCGCCGGCGTCCGCGACGTCGTCCTCGTCGAACGCGACGAACTGGACGCCGGATCCACCGCGAAGGCCGCGGGCGGAGTGCGTGCCCAGTTCTCCGACGAACTCAAGGGTCGCCTCCTTCGAGGCGAGCGTCCGGCTCCGGAATCACCTGGGCGTCCCCAGCCGGATGCTCACCCCGAAGGAGGCGGCCCGGCTTGCCCCGCTGATCAACACCGAAGGGCTGCTGGCCGCCGCCTGCTCCCCGACGGACGGCCACTGCGCCCGGATACTGCGCCACACCGAGGTCCCCGGCATCGAACGGGACGGCCCCTACGTCACCGCCGTGCACACCGGCCTCGGCCGGATCGGCACCGGCACGGTGATCTGTGCGGCCGGCCCCTGGTCGCGGGCGGTCGGCGCGACGGCCGGCGTCGACTGTACTTCCACGCCGAGGGCCCCGGCCTGCCGTTCGGCATGTCCGACCCCGACGAACGGCCGGGCTTCGCCGTCGACGCCCGCGACCGCTGGATCCCCCGCCTGTACGAGGCGAAGCGGCGACGCGCCCCGGCCCTGCTCGACGCGCGCCGCACCGGAGGCCGGTCGGGCCTGTACGAGAACACGCCCGACCACAACGCCCTGATCGGCGAGGTGATCCGCGACCTGTACCTGGGCAGGGCACCCTTCCTGGACGTCCGGCCCCTGAGCGCCGACCGGTTCGCGGCGGACGCCCCGCGCCCGGAGACCCACCTCGTGTGAGGGGTAGGGGTCAGTCGAGGATCGCCTCGTGGGCCAGCCTTCGCAGTTCCGGGAAGACCTTCAGCGTCTTCGGCCGCAGCTGGGTGTGGAACTGCACGGTCAGGTCGTGCGCCGGGTCGACCCAGAAGGCGGTGGTGGCGGCCCCCGTCCAGCCGTAGGCGCCGGGGCTGCTCGGCGAGAGGGTGCGGGCGGGGTCGATCACGACCGAGACGCCGAGGCCGAAGCCCAGGCCGTCGTTGCCGGGCTCCTGGTGCGCGGGGGCGCCGAAGGCACGCAGGTCGGTGCCGCCGGGCAGGTGGTTGCGGGAGAGCAGCCCGACCGAGGCGGGGGAGAGCAGCCGGGCGCCGTCCAGCTCGCCGCCCCGGCGCAGCATCTCCATGAAACGGTGGTAGTCGTACGCCGTCGCCGCGAGGCCGCCGCTGCCGGACAGCATGCGGGGGCGGCCGCGCAACGGCAGCCCGGGGACCGGCTCGATGCCGCCGTCGCCCGTCTCCCCGTACAACTCCGCAAGCCGGTCGGCCTGTTCGGGGACGATGTGCAGGCCCGCGTCCGGCATGCCGAGCGGGCGGAAGATCCGGTCCGCGAAGAACTCGTCGAGCCGCTGCCCGGAGACCACCTCGACGACCCGGCTGAGCACGTTGAAGCCGACCGAGTAGTTCCACTGCGTGCCCGGCTCGAACTGCAGGGGCATGCGCGCGTACACGGCGGTCGTCTCGGCGAGGTCCGCGCCCGCCGGCACCGAGAACTCCAGGCCCGCCTCCCGGTAGCGGGCGTCCACCGGGTGCGCGTGGTAGAAGGCGAAGGTGAACCCGGCGGTGTGGGTGAGCAGATGGCGGATCCGGATCGGCCCGTCGGCGGGCCTGGTCACCATGTCCGCACCCGAACCGCTCACGTACACAAGGGGGTTGGCGAACTCCGGCAGGTAGCGGTCGACCGGGTCGTCCAGCGACAGCTGCCCGTCCTCGACCAGCAGCAGGACCGCGACCGCCGTGACCGGCTTGGTCATGGAGTAGACCCGCCAGATGGTGTCCGGCTCGACCGGCAGCCCCGCGGCGCGGTCCCGGAGGCCGTGCGTGGTGAGGTGGGCGACCCGGCCGCCGCGCGCCACGGCCACCAGGTAGCCGGGCAGGCGCCCTTCGTCGACGTAGTGGGCGAAGTGCTGGTCGAGGCGGTCCAGCGCCTTCGCGTCCAGCCCGACCTCACCGGGGTCGACTTCCTGTCGCAGCTGTGCCATCGCTCTCCTCCGGTCGTGTCGTCCGCGGTGCGGTCCGACCTGGACCTCATCGTCGCGCAGGAAGAGGGGAATGGTCGCGCTCATCCGCGTGCGGTGTGACGGACGCTATAGAAGGGACACCGGGCACCCGACGTGCGGGCGCCCCGAACGCGTGTGCCCCGGGTGACGGCGGGAATGCCGGGCCGGAGCGCCGCGGTTGCCCCTGTCATGACCCAGGACACACTTCTGAAGCTGCTCGCCGAAGGCCACGCCGGGGTGCTGGTCACCCTCAAGCGCGACGGCCGCCCCCAGCTGTCCAACGTCAGCCACGCCTACTACCCCGACGAACGGACCGTGCGCGTGTCGATCACGGACGACCGCGCGAAGACCCGCAACCTGCGCCGCGACCCCCGCGCCTCCTACCACGTCACCAGCCCCGACCGCTGGGCCTACACGGTCGCCGAGGGCACCGCCGACCTGTCACCGGTCGCCCAGGACCCCCACGACGAGACGGTGGAGGAGCTCATCCGCCTCTACCGCGACGTCCAGGGCGAACACCCCGACTGGGACGACTACCGCGCCGCGATGGTCCGCGACCGCCGCCTGGTACTCCGACTCCGCGTGGAACGGGCGTACGGCATCCCGCGCGCGTAGGGGGCGCGGCAGCGGCGGGTGGCGGAGGTGGAGCGGGCTACAGGACCTCGACACCGGGGCGGAAGATCCGTCCCCGGGTGTCGAAGAGCAGCCGGGCCGCGTCGCCGAGGGCACCGAGGTCGTACGCGGAGTGGTCCTGGAGCAGGACGGTCAGGTCGTACGAGCGCGCCGCGGCCAGCACGTCGGTGACGCGCGGCACGGCCTCGCCGTCCACGAACCAGGCCGGTACGAACGGGTCGTGGAAGGCGAGCTCGGCCTCCCGCTCCCGCAGCAGCCGGGCCACCGGCGGCGCCGGTGCCTCCCGCTGGTCGGCGACGTCCGGTTTGTAGGTGACGCCCAGGAGCAGCACCCGCGAGCCGCGCAGGGCCCGTCCCTCGTGGTTGAGCAGGTCCTGGGCGCGCCGGACCACGTACTGGGGCATGTGGGCGTTGATCTCCCGGGCGAGTTTCACCAACCGGAACTCGTGGCCCGACGAACCCGCCTGGGACGACAGGTGGTCGGGGTCGATCGGAAGGCAGTGGCCGCCCGCCCCGGCACTCGGCCTGAAGGCCTGGAAGCCGAACGGCTTGGTGCCGGCCCACCGGATCGCGTCCCACACGTCGATCCCCAACTCACGGCAGAGGATGGCCATTTCGTTGACCAGGGCGATGTTGACGTGCCGGTAGGTGTTCTCGAGCAGCTTGGCCGTCTCGGCCTCGCGGATGCCCTTCGCCTGCACGACGGTGTCGACGATCCTGCCGTAGAAGGCCGCCGCCCGCGCCGCGCACGCCGGGGTCCAGCCGCCGACCACCTTCGGTGTCTCGCGCAGCCCGTGCGTGGTGCTGCCCGGGTCGGTGCGCGCGGGGGAGCAGGCCAGCGCGAAGTCGTCGCCGGCCCGCAGCCCCGACTCCTCCAGGAGCGGCTTCACGACCTCCTCGGTGGTGCCCGGGCAGGTCGCGGACTCCAGGATCACGAGCCGTCCGCGGCGCAGCCTGCCCGCCACGGACCGGGCGGCGGAGGTCACCGCGCCCAGGTCGGGTCCGCCGTCCCCGTCCGGCGGGGTCGGCACACAGATCACGATCGTCTGCGCACGGGCCAGACACGCGTCGTCGGTGAACGGGGTGAACCCGGCCCACCGCATCCGGGCGACGTCGTCGTCCGAGACGTCCTCGACATGGGAACGGCCGGCGTCGAGGCCCGCCACGATCCCTGAGTCGACGTCGAGACCCGCCACGCGCAGCCCGACCGCCGACGCCTCCCGCGCGAGCGGCAGCCCGACACGGCCGAGCCCGATGACGGCGAGTTCGAAGCCGTCGGTCCGCTCCCCGTCCCCGATCGATGCGCTCAAGCCCCCGAGCGGTACGGCCTTTTCGACCTGCATAGGGATTCTCTCCGCCCTCGACGGCAAGCGTCGTACGGATCCGATGCGCCCGGACGTTCCCCGTCCGTGCCGCCGTTTCCGACTGTAAAGCAATACGTCGAGAGCTTCCGCCCGAGCCTGCCTCGAACCAGGCGAAACCGACCACCTGTTCGCGACGTCCGGAGCGGCGTGGGGGGAGCGGACTTGGCCGTGCCGCACCCGCATGGAGCAATGTGCCGGTTCCCCCATGTGGAGCAAGGCTGCCGACCGTGCCCCCCGCGCGTAGTCGTCCCCGCCGGCGGCGTGCTCAGGCCGAGACCGTCGCCGGTCGCGCCGCCGCGGTCTCCGGCCGCTCGCCGAGCAGTTCGGTCGGCACCCTGTGGGTCTCCCGGGCGGTCAGCGCGGCGATCACCGGCGGCACGCACAACGCGCCCGTGAACAGGGCCACCGCCGACCAGTCGTCACCGCCGGGACCCGCGATCCGCGCCGCGAAGGTCACCGCGAACCCGGCCACCGCGAACCCGATCTGGGTGCCGATCGCCATGCCGGACAGCCGCACCCGGGTGGAGAACATCTCGCCGTAGAAGGACGGCCAGATGCCGTTGGCGGCGCTGTAGACGACACCGAAGGCGACGACCCCGAGAAGCATGACCAGCGGGTACGAGCCGGTGGAGATCGCCCACAGGTAGCCGGCCATCGCCACCGCGCTGCCCACCGCGCCGATCAGGTACACCGGCCGCCGGCCGATCCGGTCCGACAGCGTGGCCCACGCCGGTATCGCGCCCAGCGCCACCAGGTTCGCCAGCGCGCCCACCCAGAGCATGGACGTCTTGGACATGCCGACCGAGTCGCTGGTCGCGTACGCCAGCGCCCACACCGTGAAGATCGTGCTCACCGACGCGATCAGCGCACCGCCGATCACCCGCAGCACGTCCGCCCAGTGGTGCCGCAGCAGCGTCACGAGCGGCAGCCGTTCGACACCCTCGCCGGTCGCCTGCTGCGCGAAGGCCGGGGTCTCCTGGAGCCTGCGCCGGATCGCCCAGCCGACCCCGGCGACCACCACACTCGCCCAGAACGGCACCCGCCAGCCCCAGGACAGCAACTGGTCGTCGGGCAGCTGGGAGACCGGGATGAAGACGAGGGTGGCGATCAGCTGACCGCCCTGGGTGCCGCTGAGGGTGAAACTGGTGAAGAAGCCGCGCCGGTCCGGTGGCGCGTGCTCCAGGCTCATCGAACCGGCGCTGGCCTGCTCACCGGCGGCCGAGATGCCCTGGAGCACCCGGCACAGCACCAGCAGCACCGGGGCGAGGGACCCCACCTGGGCGCGGCTCGGCAGACAGCCGATCAGGAACGTCGACAGGCCCATCAGGACCAGCGTGAAGACCATGATCTTCTTACGGCCGATACGGTCCCCGAAGTGCCCGAGGAACAGCGCGCCGACCGGCCGGGCCGCGTACGCGACCCCGAACGTGGCCAGCGAGAGCAGGGTCGCGTCGGCCGGGTCCGACTCGTCGAAGAAGACCTTCGGGAAGATCAGCGCGGCCGCGCTGCCGTAGAGGAAGAAGTCGTAGTACTCAAGGGCGCTGCCGATCCAGGCGGCCAGCGCGGCCTTCTTCGGCTGGCCGCCGGGCGGCACGGCGGTGGCGGCGGGCGGGGCGGGGACGGACACGACGGTGCTCCTTCGGGGAACTCCAACGTAGGCGGAGTGAGCGGCGGGGGAGAAGGCCGGTGCCCAGGGATGACGGGTCGGCGGACCAGGGGGCCGGTGATAATTAACCCACTGGGTAGTTAGTCGCGATGGGTACGGATGTTGCGCCCGCGTTTCCCCGCTGTCAAGAGGCTGCGCCGGAACCCCCGGCCGCGACGGTCAGTCCGCCGCACGCTCCGCCGTGAGGTAGGCGATCACCATGTCGCCGAGCATGGCCCGGTAGTGCTCGCGCTGCGCGGGGTCCACCAGGTCGCGGCCGAACAGGGCGCCGAAGGTGGCCCGGTTCGCCACCCGGAAGAAGCAGAACGAGCTGATCATCGCGTGCAGGTCGACGGCGTCGACGTCCGCGGTGAACAGGCCGGACTCCTGTCCCGCGGCGAGGATCCGGCGGATCACCTCCAGGGCGGGGGAGCCGATCCTGCCCAGTTCCTCGGAGGCCGCGATGTGCTCGGCGCCGTGGATGTTCTCGATGCTGACCAGGCGGATGAAGTCGGGATGCTGCTCGTGGTGGTCGAAGGTCAGCTCCGCGAGCCGGCGGATCGCCGCGACCGGGTCCAGATGCTCCACGTCCAGCTGCTGCTCGGCCTCGCGGATCACGCCGTACGCCCGTTCCAGGACCGCCGTGAACAGCTGCTCCTTGCCGCCGAAGTAGTAGTAGATCATCCGCTTCGTGGTACGGGTGCGGGCCGCGATCTCGTCCACCCGGGCACCGTCGTAGCCCGCCCGGGCGAACTCCTGGGTGGCCACGTCGAGGATCTCGGCCCGGGTGCGGGCGGCGTCACGGATCCGCCCGTTGGTCTGTGCCGGTTCGTCGACGCTGGTCATCGGGGTTCCTATCGGGTGCCTTCGGAGGGGTGGCCGGTGCGGAGATTCTAGAAGCCCGTGCCGCCGGCGTTCCCGGAGAGGTCTTCCCCTGTCGTGGTCTCCGGTGCTATAGCTAACGTACTAGTTCGTACATTAGTGATTCGTGCATGTGTGATTCGTGCAGTGTGATTCCGCTCGGGAGGGCCGCGTGGCCAAGGACTCTTATCTCGTCGGGCTGATCGGCGCCGGTGTCGGCCCTTCGCTCAGCCCTGCCCTGCACGAGCGCGAAGCAGACCGCCAGGGGCTGCGGTACCTGTACCGGCTGATCGACGTCGACGTGCTCGGCGTGGCCCCCGAGGCCGTGGGCGACCTGGTGCGGGCGGCACGCGACCTCGGCTTCGACGGGCTGAACATCACGCATCCGTGCAAGCAGCTGGTCATCGAGCACCTGGACGCGCTCTCCCCGGGGGCCGAGGCGCTCGGCGCGGTCAACACGGTGGTCTTCGAGGCCGACGGCAGGGCGGTCGGTCACAACACCGACGTGACCGGGTTCGCGGCGTCGTTCGCGCGGGGGCTGCGGGACGCTCCGCTGGAACGGGTGGTGCAGATCGGCGCCGGGGGCGCGGGGGCCGCGGTGGCGCACGCGACGCTCACCCTGGGGGCGGAACGGGTCACCGTCGTGGACGCGCTCGCCGACCGGGCCGTCGATCTCGCGGCGGCCCTGAACCGGCACTTCGGCGCGGGGCGTGCGGTGGCCGCGGTACCGGAGCGGTTGCCGGAGGTGCTCGCGGGGGCCGACGGGCTGGTGCATGCGACGCCGACGGGGATGGCCGCGCATCCGGGGCTGCCGCTGCCCGCGGAGTTGCTGCGGCCCGAGCTGTGGGTGGCCGAGGTGGTGTACCGGCCGCTGGAGACGGAACTTGTGCGGACCGCTCGGGAGTTGGGGTGTGCCGTGCTGGACGGGGGTGGGATGGCCGTGTTCCAGGCCGCCGACGCGTTTCGGCTGTTCACGGGCAGGGAGGCGGATGCCTCGCGGATGCTGGCGGACATCGGGGAGCTGGCCGAGCGGTCGGCGGGACAGGTCGTGTGAGGAAGAAGGCCATGCGTACGTCCATTGCCACCGTTTCGCTCAGCGGGTCGCTCACCGAGAAGCTCACCGCTGCCTCCCGGGCCGGGTTCGACGGGGTGGAGATCTTCGAGAACGACCTGCTGGCCAGTCCGCTGTCTCCTCGTGAGATACGGGCCCGCTGCGCCGATCTCGGGCTCACGATCGACCTCTACCAACCCATGCGGGACATCGAAGCCGTCCCCGCCGACGAGTTCGCGCGCAACCTCCGCCGCGCCCGGCACAAGTTCGACCTCATGCGGGAACTGGGAGCCGACACCGTGCTCGTCTGTTCCTCCGTCTCCCCGCTCGCCATCGACGACGACGATCTCGCCGCCGCACAGCTGGCCCGGCTCGCCGACCTCGCGGCTGACTCCGGTGTCCGCGTCGCCTACGAGGCGCTCGCCTGGGGCCGGAACGTCAGTACGTACGACCACGCCTGGCGGATCGTCGAGGCGGCCGGGCATCCCGCTCTCGGGACCTGTCTCGACAGCTTCCACATCCTCTCCCGTGGGTCCGACCCGAAGGGCATCGAGGACATCCCCGGCGAGAAGATCTTCTTCCTGCAGTTGGCCGACGCCCCGCTGCTCGGCATGGACGTGCTCCAGTGGAGCCGTCACCACCGCTGCTTCCCGGGCCAGGGCGGGTTCGACGTGGCCGGGCTCGTCCGCCATGTGCTGCGGACCGGGTACGACGGACCGCTCTCCCTCGAAGTGTTCAACGACGTCTTCCGGCAGGCCGAGGCCGGGCCGACCGCCGTGGACGCGCGCCGTTCCCTGCTGGCGCTCGAGGAGGAGGTCGGCGTGGGGAAGCTGCCCGCGCCGGTCGTGCCGACCGGGATCGCGTTCGCCGAACTGGTCACCCCGGACGCGGAACCCGTCGCGGCACTGCTCGGCGCCCTCGGCTTCGCCCGCACCGCCCGGCACCGCAGCAAGCCCGTCGACCTGTGGGAGCTGGGCGACGCGCGGATCCTGGTCAACACCGGTCCCGCCGCCCGCCGCGACGGCACCGGGCTCGCCGCGATCGGCCTGGAGTCACCGGACCCGCGGGCCGCCGCCCGGCGCGCCGAGGCACTGCTCGCCCCCGTGCTGCCCCGCCGCCGCGCCCCCGAGGACGCCCCGCTCGACGCGGTCGCGGCGCCCGACGGCACGGAACTGTTCTTCTGCGCCACCGGTCGCGGACCTGAACTCCGGGATTGGCGGGACGACTTCGTGGCCGTGGCGCACGAGCCCGCTCGGGCCGCGGCCCGGGTCGACCACGTGGCCCTGGTCCAGCCCTGGCACCAGTACGACGAGGCGGCGCTCTTCCACCGCGCCGTCCTCGGCCTGCACGCCCAGGAGAGCATCGATGTCGCGGACCCCTACGGGCTGCTGCGCTCCCGGGCCGTCACCAGCGCCGACGGCGGCGTCCGGATCGCCCTCGGAGTGGGTGCGGCCCCCGCCGACGACACCCTCCACGCCCAGCACATCGCCCTGGCCACCGACGACGTGGTGGCCGCGGCCCGCGCCTTCCGGGCGGCCGGCGGGGGCCTGCTGCCCGTCCCCGGCAACTACCACGACGACCTCGCCGCCCGGTTCGAGTTCCCCGAAGGCGAGGTGGAGACGTACCGGGACCTCGGCATCCTCTACGACCGGGACGCCGGCGGGGCCTTTCGGCACTGCTACACCCACACCGTGGGACGGGTGTTCTTCGAACTGGTCCAGCGCGATCCCGGCTACCGTGGGTACGGCGCGCAGAACGCGCCGGTGCGGCTCGCGGCCCAGCACGCCGGGCGATCGGCCCGCTGAAGCCGGGCGCGGGCGGGGCGTGGGATTCTTACGGCTTCCATGACCGATCCTCACGAACATCCTGCATGTTCCTTGACATTCCGGACGTGACGTCGGCCGGGATCCAGTCGTCCTACAGGCCGTAGCAGTCCAGGGCGTTCCGGGAGCCCTGGATACGGGAGTCCTGGAGGCCGTCCGCGATGCCGAGCCCTGTCAGCGCCGAGCCGCTGGTCCCTGTCGAGGGACCGCCACCGCGGTCGGCCCCGGCGCGCAGCCGCACCCAGCGCTACGAGCGCCCGATCCTCGCGGGCATCGCCACCGTCGCCGCACTGCTCTTCTTCTGGGGCATCTGGCACAGCGCCTACCACTCCTTCTACGCGAGCGCCGTACGCAGCATGACCGACAACCCGGTCGCCTTCCTCTACGGCTCCTTCGACCCGGCGGGCTCCATCACCCTGGACAAACTGCCCGGCTTCCTGTGGCCGCAGGCCCTGTCGGCCATGGTCCTCGGCTTCCACCCGTGGTCCCTGGTGGTCCCGCAGGCCCTGGAGGGCGTGGCCTCGGTGGTCCTGCTGCACGTGGTGGTACGACGCTGGGCCGGCGTACCGGCCGGGCTGCTGGCCGCCGCCTTTCTCACGCTCACCCCGGTGACCGTGGGCCTGGGCCGGTCGGTCACCGAGGACGCGCCGTTCGTCCTGCTGTTGCTGCTGGCCGCCGAGGCCACCCAGCGGGCCACCGCCCACGCCCGGCTGCGCACCCTCGTGCTGGCCGGCGTCTGGGTCGGGGTGGCCTTCCAGTGCAAGATGCTGGAGGCCTGGGCGGTGCTGCCCGCGCTGGCCGTGACCTATCTGGTGGCCGCGCCCACCACGCTGCGCCGCCGGATCCGGGACCTCGCCGTGGCCGGCACGGTCATGCTGGCGGTGTCCCTGTCCTGGATGCTGGCCGCCGGTCTCACCCCCGCCGCCGCCCGCCCCTACCTGGACGGCACGACCGACAACTCGCCGGTCGCCCTGGTCGTCGGCTACAACTTCCTGACGCGCTTCCACGCGCTGGGCGTCGACGCGGCCGGCACCGGCAGCATCGTCGCCGACCAGGCGCACAGCAGGGCACCGGTGGGGATGGGGAACAGCGTCTGGAAGATGTTCAGCCCCGGGCTCGCCAGCCAAACGGGCTGGCTGTACCCGCTGGCGGCGCTGGGGCTGGCCGCCGGTGCCTACGCGGTGTGGCGCCGCAGGCCCGGGCGCACCGACCCGTTCCTGGCCGGCTACCTGCTGTGGGGCGTCTGGCTGGTGACGTTCTTCCTGGTCTTCAGTCTCGGCAGCGTGACCGGACACACCTACTACATGGGCGTGGTGGCGGTCGCCCTGTCGGCCATGGCCGCGGTGGCCGTGACCCGGGTGCGGCGCCGGAGCGTGCTGGGCGCGGTCCTGGCGGTGAACGTCGGCTGGTGCGCGGCCCTCACCCTGTACTACCCGCGGTTCTTCGCCTGGTCGGTCGCCGTTGCCGTGGTCCTGGCCCTGCCCGCGCTCGCCCTGTTCACCGTCGGCGGGTCGCGTCCGCGCCGGGCCGCCCTGGCCGTTGCTCTGGCCGCGGTCCTGGTCGTGCCCACCGTGTGGTCCGCGTCCGCGACCTCCCTGCGCTACAACCAGCCCGGCGGCTTCGGCCGGATCGGCCCCGGATCCATCGCGACCCGCAACGGCGCCCTCGCCCTGGACCCGGCCCAGCAGCGCGTCTACGCCTACCTCACCGCCCACCGCGACGGCGCCCGCTACCTCGCCGCGGTGCCCCGCTGGCAGATGGCGGCGCCGTACATCCTCTCGGACAACGCCTCCGTCCTCCCGCTCGGCGGCTTCACCGCCCGGGTGCCGTACCCCACGGCCGCCGCCTTCCACCACCTGATCGACACCGGCCGGCTCCGCTACGTCCTGCTCACCAAGGCGGACGTCACCCCCCGCGCGCTGGGCGCGAAGACCCCCGGCCGGGCCCTGGTCCGCTGGGCCGTCGATCACTGCTCACCCGTCCGTGTCCCGCGCTACGTCCTGTACCGGTGCGGGGCCGCCGGGCACGGCGGCACCGGTCAGCCGACGTCCGTGAACACGAAGGAGAACTCCGCCGGTTCGGCGTGAAGTCGGTACCGCGGCAGCACGCCGGGGCCGCAGGACGCGGAACCGATGCCGTGCTGGGCGTGGTCGAGGTTGACCCACACCGTGCCGGACGGCGTCAGGTCGGTGCGGTGGGCGGCCGCGTCCAGCTGCTCGGTGGTCCAGCGGCGGGCGGTCAGCCAGAACTCCGGGTCGCCGTCGATCCGCAGGCCGCCCAGCTCCGCCCAGCGGACGTCGGCGCGGGCGCCGTTCTCCTGCGGACGGACGTACGGAGTCTGGAGCTCGTCGACCGTCGACTCCCAACGGCTCACCATTGAAGCCGACTTGGTGTCAGGGTAGGCCTCCTCGGGGCCGCCGCCGAACCACCGCACCCGGTCGGCGGCCGGCAGTCCGAAGCGGATGCCGAGCCGGGGCAGCGGCACCGTCCAGTCACCGTCCGGGGTGACGGAGACGGTCAGCCTGAGGCGGTCGCCGTCCGAGGTCCAGCGGTAGACGGTCGCGAGACCGAACTCCCGGCCGGCCGGCGCCACCCGGGTCCGCACGGTCAGCGCGTCGCCCGCCTGCTCCACCGCGTCCAGGCGGTGCCGCATGCGGTGCAACCCGAATCCGCGCCACAGCTCGGCGTAGCGCGGATCGCTCTGCCAGGCGGCACCGTCGTCGTTGTCGGTCGTCGCCCGCCACACGTCCAGGCGCAGCCCGGTCACCTCGACCGAGCCGATGCTCCGCGGCGTGCCGGTGCGGGCGTCGAAAACCGCCGGACCGAGGGCGATCAGCCCCTCGCCCGACGCCACCGGCCCACCGGACGCGACCAGTGCCGGTGCCCGCCGCGCACGCGGAGCGGACTGCCCCCAGGCCACGACATGGCCCTTCGGCGCCCAGGCGGTGTCGGCGGCCAGCAGGGCCCGTACCGTCCACTGCGTCTCGCCGCCGTCCGTCGCGGGCGGCTCGGGCAGCTTCAGCTCCGCCGACTCACCCGCCGCCAGCGCCGGTACGGCCAGGCTGCCCGACTCCACGGTCTCGCCGTCGACCTGGTACGACCACGCGAAGGCCAGCGCCGACAGATCGGCGAAGTCCTGCTTGTTGGTGACGCGAACGGTGGTGCCGTCGCCGTCGCCGTCGCCGTCGATGCCGACCGGCTCGATCACCTTCTTGTACTCCAGCAGGCCGGGGGAGGGCCGCCGGTCGGGGAAGACCAGGCCGTCGCAGACGAAGTTCCCGTCGTGCAGCTCCTCGCCGAAGTCGCCGCCGTACGCGTAGCCGAACCGCTCGTCCTCGATGCCGTGGTCGATCCACTCCCAGACGAAACCGCCCTGGAGCCGGTCGTGCGACTCGAAGATCCGCTGGTAGTCGGCGAGGCCACCGGGCCCGTTGCCCATGGCGTGGGCGTACTCGCAGAGGATGAGGGGGAGCGCACGGCGTTTGCGGGTGCCGCCGTCGAGGCCCCGGCCGATCCGCTCGACCTCGGCGTGCTCGGGGTACATCCGTGAGTACACGTCCGTGTCCCGGCAGTCGATGTCACCCTCGTAGTGCACGAGGCGCGAGGCGTCCCGGCCGTGGATCCACTCGGCCATCGCGGTCAGCCCGCGCCCGGTGCCCGCCTCGTTGCCCAGCGACCAGATCACCACCGACGGGTGGTTCTTGTCGCGTTCGACCATCCGGGCGGCCCGGTCCAGCAGGGCTGGGGTCCAGCGGTCGTCGTCGACCGGGTTGTCCCGCCAGGCCTGCTCGGTGAAGCCGTGGGTTTCCAGGTCGCATTCGTCGATCACCCACAGGCCGTACTCGTCGCACAGGTCGAGGAAGGCCGGGTGGGGCGGGTAGTGGGAGGTGCGGACGGCGTTGACGTTGTGCCGCTTCATCAGCAGCACGTCCGCCCGCATGGTCTCCAGGTCGAGGGCGCGCCCGTGCTCCGGGTGCCACTCGTGCCGGTTGACGCCCTTGAAGAGGACCGCCTTCCCGTTGACCTTGATCAGTCCCCCGGCCGACTCCACCGTCCGGAAGCCGATCCGCAACGGCACCCGCTCGCCCTCAGTGGCCAGCAGCCCGTCGTACAGAGTCGGGGTCTCGGCCGTCCACGGCTCGACCGGGACGGTCGCCGACTCGCCGGTTGCGATGTCGATGCCGAGGCCGGGCACGGTGACCCGGCCGGCCACGTCGGAGTCGACCCGCAGGGTGCCGGTGCCGGCGGCGTGGTCGTAGGAGGCGTGCACGAAGAAGTCGAGGACGCCGCCCGCCGGGCGGTGCAGCAGCGTCACGTCCCGGAAGATTCCGGGCAGCCACCACTGGTCCTGGTCCTCCAGGTAGGAGCCGGCCGACCACTGGTGGACCCGGACGGCGAGGACGTTGCCGGCCGGTTTCAGCAGATGGCCGACCGCGAACTCGTGCGGCAACCGGGAGCCCTTGAACTCGCCGATGTCCGTGCCGTTCAGCCAGACCCGGGCGCAGGACTCGACCCCGTCGAAGCGGAGGACCGCGCCGCCGTCGGTGACGTCCCAGCCCTCCGGCAGGTCGAAGAACCGCAGGTGGTCAGCGGTGGGGTTCTCGGTCGGCACGTGGGGCGGGTCGACCGGGAACGGGTAGAGGTGGTTCGTGTAGATCGGCGAGCCGTGGCCCTGGAGCACCCAGTGCCCCGGGACCGAGACCTCCGCCCAGCCGCCGGCGTCGTACCCCGGCTCGGCGAACGCGTCGTCCTCGGCGTCGGCGGCCGGCGACAGCCGGAAACGCCACCCGCCGTTCAGGGAGAGCGACGCGGCGTCCGAGCGTGGGTACCAGGCACGGGGCGGCAGGGCCCCCGAGCCCGGGGAGACGTCCTCGACGTAGTCGGTGGCGGAGGTGCGCGATGACATCGGTCTCCAGGTCGTGAGAGTGCGGTGTCAGCCCTTGATGCCGGTCTGCGCGATCCCCTGCACCAGCCAGCGCTGGAGGAAGAGGAAGACGAACACCAGGGGCAGGATGGAGATGGCGGCGGCCATGAAGATCAGGTGGAAGTTCACGGTCTGGTTGGTCATGAACGAGGAGAGCGCGACCTGCACGGTCCAGGCGTTCGGGTCCTGGCCGATGACCAGCGGCCACAGGAAGGCGTTCCAGCCGCTGATGAACGTGATCGTGGCTATCGCCGCGAAGAAGTTCAGCGAGTTGGGGACGACGATCCGCCAGTACGCGCCCCAGTAGCCGAGCCCGTCCACGCGTGCCGCCTCCTCCAGTTCCTTGGGGAATCCCAGGAAGTACTGCCGGAAGAGGAAGCAGGTGAAACCACTGAACAGACCCGGGACGATCATGCCGCGGTAGGTGTCGATCCAGCCGAGGGACGAGACCAGCACGAAGCTGGGCACGAAGGTGACAGCCGTGGGGACCATCAGGGTCGCCAGAACGGCGTAGAAGACCTTGTTGGCGTGCCGGTAGGGGATGCGGGCGAGACCGTATCCCGCCAGGGAGCAGAACAACAGCGTGCCGACGGTGCTCAGGACGGCGATCACCGTGGAGTTCCACATGGAGTGGGCGAACTCGACGGTGGGGTCGTCGAACAGCTCGGAGATGTTGCCCCACTGGAAGGAGGGCAGCAGCTTCCAGTTCTCGCCCGTGATCTCCGGGTCGGTGGAGAGAGCGTTGCGGAAGATCAGGTAGAAGGGGATGAGGAAGAGGAACGCGGCGACACTGACGGCGATGTACAGACCCGTGTTGCCGAGGGGGCCTGAGCGCTTCTTGCGGCCCTTGCGGACCTGCGGTGCGGTGACGGTCACTTCTCCTCCCCTCCGCCGAAGCCCATGATCTTGCCCTGGGCCAGGGTGACGATGCAGATCAGCACGGACAGGATGACCGCGCCGGCGCTCCCGGCGCCGTAGTCCTGGTCGGTGCCCAGGGCCGTCTTGTACAGCTCCATGAGCGGTGTCTGCGCCCAGGTCGCCTTGGTCCCGATGATGTTGAAGAACTCGTCGAACGCCTGGTACGCGGCGATGAGCAGCAACAGGATCACCGCGGTGGAGGTGGCGCGCAGTTGGGGCAGCGTGATGTACCGGAAGGTCTGCCAGCCCCGCTTGGCGCCGTCGATGGAGGCGGCCTCGTACAGCTCCGGCGGGATGTTCTGCAGTGCCGCCAGGAACAGGATCATGTAGAAGCCGGCCTGGATCCACAGCCGCAGCGTCACGATGACCAGCCAGTACCAGGGCGGGCTCGGGTTGGATATCCAGGACATGCTGTCCACGCCGAACCAGCTCATGACGGTGTTCGCCAGGCCGAACCGGACACCGTTGAAGATGGACATCTTCCAGATCAGCGCCGCGGCCACGTAGGAGACGGCGGTGGGCAGGAAGAACACCGACCGGAAGAACGCCCGCATGAAGCGCAGCTGGTTCACCAGCAGCGCGAGACCCAGCGACAGTGCCCAGGTGGTCGGCACGATGAACGCGGCGAACACGGTGAACGTCACCAGCGAGGCGGGGAAGTTGCTGTTGGTCAGGATCTGCTTGTAGTTGTCGAAGCCGATGAAATGGCTGGGCGTGACGGTGTACCGGGCGTCGAAGAAGCTGAGCCAGAAGCTCCAGACGATCGGCACGAAGACGAAGATCACCAGGCCGATGAGGAACGGACCGGTGAAGAGCCAGAAGTTGAACGTCGGGTTGCCGCGCAGGCCCCGCCGCGGCCGGGCCGGGGAGGCCTTGGCCGGGGCGGGCTGGGCGACCCCGCGTGTGGTGGTGGTCGACATGTCCTGGTCTTCCCGGGGGCCTATCCGAACAGCTTCTTGAGCTCGACGCTGACCTTCTTGTCGCAGGCGTCGAGCGCGGCCTCGGGGTCTCCGTTCTTGCGCACGGAGGAGGCGATCACGTCGTTGAAGGCGGTGATCATGGTCTGGTCGAAGCCGATGTTGTCGAAGTGGCCGTAGTCGGTGAAGAGCTTGACGCCCTCAGCGGGCAGGCCCGACTTCAGCTTGGTGGCCGACTGGGCTATCGAGGTGCGCGGCGGGATGTGGAAGCCGTACGAGGTGGCCCAGTCCTCCTGGTACTGCTTCTGGTCGATCCACAGCCACTTGACGTACTCCTTGGCCGCGTCGACGTTCTTGCCCTTGGCGTTGACGAAGATCGACCAGCCGCCGTTGTAGACGGACTGCTTGCCTGCGCTGCCGATCTTCGGGAACGGGAAGATGCCGAGGTCGTCGCCGAGGGCCTTCTGCATCGCCGGCATGGACCACATGCCGCCCCACTGGATGGCGCACAGGCCCTGGTTGAGCGAGGAGGGGTCCCAGAAGTCGGTCGGGGCGTCGAGGAGCACGTTGCCGCTGGTGAACAGGGTCCTGAGCTTCTTCAGGCCCTCGATGACGCCCGGGGTGTGGTAGGCGATCTGGTTCTTCGCGTCGAGGGTGTCGGCGCCGGCCGACCAGATGAGGGTGTTCTGGATCGCGGTGAAGTCGTTGCCGAGGAAGACGCCCTTGACCTTGCTGGTGGTCAGCTTGGCTGCGGCCTCGATCAGCTCGTCCAGCGTGGTCGGGACGTCGACCTTCGCCTTCTCCAGCATCGACTTGCGGTAGTAGAAGAACTGCGGGTCGTCGATCATCCGGATCCCGTAGATCTTCCCGTCGACCGTGTGGGACTTGATGTCGGCCGGGTTGAAGTCGTCCTTGACCGGGTCGATGAGGTCGCTGAGGTCCGCCACCTGACCGCTCTTGACAAGCTGCAGCTGCGGGTGGAACTCGAAGACGTCGGGGGCCTTCTTGGTGAGCAGGGCCGCGAAGAGCGCGGACTCGAAGTTGTTGCCCGTGATCCAGCTGGTGCTCACGTCGGCCTTCTTGTAGGCCGCCGCGTACCGCTTGAGGGCCTGCTCGGTGCCCGCCTCGCCGTAGGCGTGGAAGTACTGCGTGAGCTGGGTGCCCGAGCCGCTGCCGCCGCCTCGGCCGTTGTTGCTGCCGCACGCGGCCAGGGTGCCGGCGGCGGCCATGCCCGCGGCCGCCCGGAACAGAGACCGGCGGGACCAGTTGTTGTTGCTCAGTGCCGACATGCTGACGTCCTTGTCTGTCGAGAGCGGCCGTGGTGCTACGGCTGTGCGGGGCCTGGAACACCTCGCGAGCCAGATGGCCGAAATTGCGGTGCGGAGCGGGACGTTAACCTTCGGCTAATGCTTCGGCAAGAGGTTGGACGAAGTCTGCGCGAAACGTTGTACCCGGTTCGGAATGACGAACAGAGGGGAAGGCAGGGACAGTTGAGGACCGCCGGTCAGGGAGGGGCCGGCGGCCCTCGGTTGGTGGGAGCGGTGCTCGCTACTGCCTGATCCAGGCCTCGTTGGTGCCGCCGTTGCAGCTGTAGAGGATCACCCTGCTGCCGTCGGCGGTGGCCTGCCCGCTCACGTCCAGGCACTTGCCCGACGCCTCGCTCAGGATCTGCCCGTTGGCGTTCAGGAGCCAGCGCTGGCTCGCGTCGCCGGTGGGTTCGGCGGTGGCGGCCAGGGCCGAACCGGAGGCCGTCAGATAGCCGTTCGCGCCCTTCAGGGTGCCGTCCGCGTCGTACGACCAGGACGGGCCGCCCGCGCCCGTGCAGGTGGCCAGCGCGGCCCCCGACGCGTCAGCGGTGAGGCACTTGCCGGACTGCTTGCCGACCAGCACGCCGGTGACGGCGGAACCGCCGTGGCCCTTCTGGTCGAAGACGTACGTCGTGATCGAGCGGGCGGCCAGGGTCGCGGAGACCGTGCCCGAACTTACCGTCGGCTTCGCCACGTCGGCCCAGTCCTCGGTGGCCGAGGTCCGCACCGCCTGCCTGGCCCGTACCGGCGCCTTGCTGTTGAAGTGCAGACTCAGCGGTGTGTCCGTGGCGTTGTGGTTGTTGACCACGACCACCCACGTGCCGTTCCGGTCGTAGGAGGACACCTCGACCCCGTCCGGCGCCCCGGTCACGTTGTGTGCCACCGAGCCCGGCCGGACGAACTTGCTGTACTGGCCGAGCGCGTAGTACCGCTTGGTGAAGTACAGCGTCTGGTTGCCGTTCGTGGCGTAGTCGGGGTCGTAGTAGATCAGGCCGTCGTTCCAGCCGACGTCGTTCTTCTCGGTGGGGGAGGTGCCGTACCCGCTGGCCAGGGCCACCCACCACTGGAAGGCGGAGTCGTGGGCGCTCGCGAAGTCCTTGTAGATGATGCGGGACATCAGCAGGGCGTTGTCGATGGTCGGGTCGTACTCCTGGTTCCAGCCCGTCGAGCCCTTGCCGAAGCAGCAGATCTCCGAGGCCCAGGACTTCTTGCCGACCGACCGCGAGGTCTCGTAGACGTTGCCGAGCTGGCCGTCGTTCGGGTTGTTGTACGTGTGGTGGGCCAGCGCCGACACGTACTGCGCGGTGCCGGGCTGCGAGATCCACTGCGGGAGCTCGGAGACGAACTGGGTGGTCTGACTGGACTCGTCCGCGATGATGGACGTCTTCTGGTGCCGGGCCCGCTGCTCGGCGCCGAGCGCCCGCACGATGTCGTCGCGCTGGTCGACGGTGACCTGCATGCCCTCCTGGCCGCACGAGCCGAAGTCGTTGTCGGGCTCGTTGAAGGGGCTGATGTAGTCCAGCCGCACGCCCTGGCGGGCGAAGTGGTCGGTGACGTCGGCGACGTACTTCGCGTAGTCGCCCACGTGCTCCGCCTTCAACTGGCCGCCGCAGCTCTGCCCGTTGGTGGTCCACCGGGCGGGCGCGCTGTTGACGAAGCCGATCAGGTCCTTGACGCCGTACTTCGCGGCGTACCGCAGGAACGTCCGGCCGCCCTTGTCCTTGCTCCAGTCGTAGGAGCCGTCGGGGTCGAGGAAGTCCTCGGCGGCCCGGGCGGGGGTGGTGACCGCGGCTCCGCCCCCGCCGATGTTGTAGCGGTACGAGGACATCGCCAGGCCCTGCTTCGAGAACAGCAGCCTCGCCACCCTGGCCTGCACCTTTGGGTCGAAGTGCCGCAGGTCGTTCACCCACCAGGCGCCCGAGGCGCCGATGTCGTCGATGGTCTGGGCCGCGTGCGGCGAGACCTCGGCGGCAGCGGGGGCGCCGCCGGCCGCGTTCGCCGCCGGGGAGCTGATCAGGGCGCCGGTCACGGCCAGTGCGGCCGCGGCCGTGGCGAGGACCGGTCTGTTGGTGCGGGTCAAAACGGCATCCCTTCCGTCGTCATGCGGGTCGTGCGGTACGGCTCCTCACGGGGGTGGTGCGTCTGGGGGTTCGCTGTCCCACCGACTGCAGGGCGCCCTCCAGCGCGAACGTGGCCGCGCCCAGGCACACCGGATCGGTGGGTATGGGGGAGAGGAGGACCTCGGTGGCCGCGAACGGCCTTCTGAGCGCGTGCCGCCGGACGGCCTCGCGGACCTCGTCCAGCAGGGGTGCGCCCAGCTTCCTGGCGACCCAGCTGCTGAGCACGACCACTTCGGGGTTGTACAGGTTCACCAGGTCCGCGACGCCGGCGCCCAGATAGCGGGCGGTGTCCCGGACCACCTTGACGGCCACCGGATCGCCCGCGGCGACCCCGTGGGACAGGGCGTCGATGGTCGCCGTCTGGTCCTCGGGGTGCAACAGCGTGCTGCGGGGGCTGAGTTCGCGCAGGTTGAGCATGATGCCGGGAGCGCCGACGTAGGTCTCGACGCAGCCGTGGTTGCCGCAGTGGCACAGCCGCCCGTCCAGGACGAGGGTCGTGTGCCCCCACTCCCCGGCGCTGTTGCTCACCCCCCGGTACAGCCCGCCGGCCAGGACGAGCCCGGCCCCCACCCCGGTCCCGAGGTTCACCACCACGGCGTCCTCGCGTCCGCGCGCGGCCCCGAACCACAGCTCGGCCACCGCGCTCGCCCGCAACGGGTTGTCCAGGTACAGGGGGTAGGCGATGTGCTCGGCGAGCAGGTCGAGCAACGGGACGTCGTGCCAGTCCCAGTTGGGCGCGTACTCGGCGACCCCGGTGTCCCGGTCCACCTGGCCCGGCACGCTCACCCCGACACCGAGCACGCGTGCGCCCTCGACCCCGGCCTGGGCCACCACCGAGCCGACGGCCGTGGCGACCTGGCCGACCGCCTGCTCGGGCCGGTGCTCGCCGGAGCGCATGTCCTCCTCGGCCCGGACCAGCACGTTCAGCCCCAGGTCGAACAGCTCCACCCGGACGTAGGTCTCCGCCATGTCGACGCCGATCAGCGCGCCGCCCGCCGTGTTGACGGCCACCAGCCCGCGGGGGCGGCCGCCCGCGGAGTCCTCGAAGCCGACCTCCGTGATCATCCGCAGGTCGAGCAGCTCCCCGACGAGCGTGGCGACCGTGGCCACGCTCAGTCCGGTGGCGGCGGCCAGCGTCTGCCGGGAGGTGGGGGACTGGGCGATGATCTGGCGCAGCACCTCGTAGCGGTTCGCGGTGCGGATGTCACGCGATGTGCGCTTCACGCGGCTGCCCCTCCCATCCCGTCACGACCCGGCCGGGTCGGACGACGGCACCGGCGCGGCGCAAGGCTATGGCTCGGCAGGACTTTCGACAAGGGGTTAGGAAAGGGGCCGTAGAAACTTGCCGGGCCGGCCCGCCGTACCGGTCGGCGTTCAAGACATGGAAACGGCCCGCCAGTTGTCACTGGCGGGCCGCTCAGGCGTCGATCAGGGCATCCGGTTCCACTCGGTGATCACGGGCCACCCGTGCTCCGTGGAGAGCCGGCTGACCGTCCCGGTCGCCAGCTGGAACAACCGGCCCTCGGCGGGCGGCAGCCCCAGTCGGCGGGCCGTCAGCACGCGCAGGAAGTGGGCGTGGGCCACCAGCACCACATCGCCGCCGTCCCCGGCGAGCGCCGTGTCCAGCTTGGCGAGCACCCGGTCGGCGCGGGCGCCGATCTGCTCGGGCGACTCGCCGGGGTGCCCCTGCGGGCCCGGCGGTACGCCGTCGGTCCACAGGTACCAGTCGGGGCGGGAGCGGTGGATCTCCGCCGTGGTGATCCCCTCGTAGCCGCCGTAGTCCCACTCGTGCAGGTCGGGGTCGGGCACGATCCCGGTGAGGCCGGCCAGTTCGGCCGTGCGGATCGCGCGGTCCAGCGGGCTGGCCAGTACCCGTGCGTAGGTCCGGTCGGCGAGCAGCGGGGCGAGCGACTTGGCCTGTTCCTCACCGTGCTGGGTGAGGGGCAGGTCGGTCCAGCTGGTGTGCTGGCCCGACACGCTCCACTCGGTCTCACCGTGGCGGACCAGAAGAAGGTCCCCCACGGCGGCCTACTCCTTCGACTCGACGGCGTGGCCGCCGAACTGGTTGCGCAGCGCCGCGACCATCTTCATCTGCGGGGAGTCGTCCTGTCGCGAGGCGAACCGGGCGAACAGGGAGGCGGTGATCGCCGGGAGCGGCACCGCGTTGTCGATGGCGGCCTCGACGGTCCAGCGGCCCTCGCCGGAGTCCTGCGCGAAGCCCTTCAGCTTGTCCAGGTGCTCGTCGTCGTCCAGCGCGTTGACCGCGAGGTCGAGCAGCCAGGAGCGGATGACCGTGCCCTCCTGCCAGGAGCGGAAGACCTCGCGGACGTTGTCCACCGACTTGACCTTCTCCAGGAGCTCCCAGCCCTCGGCGTACGCCTGCATCATGGCGTACTCGATGCCGTTGTGGACCATCTTGGAGAAGTGCCCGGCGCCCACCTTGCCGGCGTGGACGTAACCGTAGGGGCCCTCCGGCTTGAGCGCCTCGAAGATCGGGTGGAGCCGCTCGACGTGCTCCTTGTGGCCGCCGACCATCAGGGCGTAGCCGTTCTGCAGGCCCCACACACCGCCGGAGACACCCGCGTCCACGAAGCCGATGCCCTTGACGCCGAGTTCGGCGGCGTGCTTCTCGTCGTCCGTCCAGCGGGAGTTCCCGCCGTCGACCACCGTGTCGCCCTCGGACAGCAGGTCCTTGAGCTCGTCCACGACGGACTGGGTGGCGTGACCCGCCGGGACCATCACCCACACCGTGCGCGGCGCGTCGAGCTTCTCGACCAGTTCTTCGAGGGACTTCACGTCGGAGACGTCGGGGTTGCGGTCGTAGCCGATGACGGTGTGGCCCGCGCGGCGGATGCGCTCGCGCATGTTGCCGCCCATCTTGCCGAGGCCGATGAGTCCGAGCTGCATGTCAGTTCACTTCCTGAGGGTGCGGTACGTCGAGACGAGGGCGGTGGTGGACGGGTCGAGGCCGGGTACGGCGGCGCCCTCGGTCAGGGCGGGCTCGATGCGCTTGGCGAGGACCTTGCCCAGCTCCACGCCCCACTGGTCGAAGGAGTCGATGTTCCAGACGGCGCCCTGGACGAACACCTTGTGCTCGTAGAGGGCGATCAGCTGGCCGAGGACCGACGGGGTCAGCTCGCGGGCCAGGATCGTCGTGGTCGGGTGGTTGCCGCGGAAGGTGCGGTGCGCGACCTGTTCCTCGGCCACGCCCTCCGCGCGGACCTCGTCGGCGGTCTTGCCGAAGGCCAGCGCCTGCGTCTGCGCGAAGAAGTTCGCCATCAGCAGGTCGTGCTGCGCCCTGAGTTCACCGCTCAGCTCGGCGACCGGCTCGGCGAAGCCGATGAAGTCCGCCGGGATCAGCTTGGTGCCCTGGTGGATCAACTGGTAGTAGGCGTGCTGGCCGTTGGTGCCGGGCGTGCCCCACACCACGGGACCCGTCTGCCACTGAACCGGACGGCCTTCCCGGTCCACCGACTTGCCGTTGGACTCCATGTCCAGCTGCTGGAGGTAGGCGGTGAACTTGGACAGGTAGTGCGAGTACGGCAGCACCGCGTGCGACTGGGCATCGAAGAAGTTGCCGTACCAGATGCCCAGCAGGCCCAGCAGCAGCGGCGCGTTGGCCTCGGCGGGCGCGGTGCGGAAGTGCTCGTCGACCAGGTGGAAGCCGTCCAGCATCTCGCGGAAGCGGTCCGGGCCGATGGCGATCATCAGGGAGAGGCCGATGGCGGAGTCGTACGAGTAGCGGCCGCCGACCCAGTCCCAGAACTCGAACATGTTGTCCGGGTCGATGCCGAAGTCGGTCACCTTCTCGGCGTTCGTGGAGAGGGCCACGAAGTGCCTGGCCACCGCCTTCTCTCCCCCATTCTCGAATTCGCTCGAATGGGAGGGGCCCCCATCACCCAGGCCGTTCAGCAGCCAGGTGCGGGCCGAGGTCGCGTTGGTGATCGTCTCGATCGTGGTGAACGTCTTGGAGGCGACGATGAACAGGGTCTCCGCCGGGTCCAGGTCACGGGTCGCCTCGTGCAGGTCGGCGCCGTCCACGTTGGACACGAAGCGGAACGTCAACTCCCGTGCCGTGAAGGCGCGCAGGGCCTCGTAGGCCATCGCGGGCCCCAGGTCGGAGCCGCCGATGCCGATGTTGACGACGTTGCGGATGCGCTTGCCGGTGTGGCCGGTCCACTCGCCCGAGCGGACCCGCTCGGCGAAGGCACTCATCTTGTCCAGGACCGCGTGCACCCGCGGTACGACGTTCTCGCCGTCGACCTCGACCACCGCGTCGCGCGGGGCACGCAAGGCCGTGTGCAGCACCGCGCGGTTCTCGGTGATGTTGATCTTCTCGCCGCGGAACATGGCGTCCCGCAGTCCGAACACGTCGGTGGCGGTGGCCAGTTCCTGGAGCAGGGCCAGGGTCTCGTCCGTGACCAGGTGCTTGCTGTAGTCGATGTACAGGTCGCCGACCCGCACGACGTAGCGCTCGGCGCGCGCCGGGTCGGCCGCGAACAGTTCACGCAGGACCGGCTGCCCCTGGCCGCGGTGGTCCTCCAGGGCGGCCCACTCGGGCCGGTGGGTGAGCTCGGGGGTGTCAGGCATGGGAGACGGTCTCCTTGGTGCCCTCGGCGCGCAGGGCGATGGCGTACATCTCGTCGGCGTCGAGGCGGCGCAGTTCCTCGGCGATCAGTTCGGAGGTGGGGCGGACCTTGAGGGCCAGGGTGCGCGGCGGCTGACCCGGCAGGGTCAGGCTGGCGAGCGGGCCCTCGGGGCGGTCGATGACGATGTCGCCGTTCGCGGTGCCGAGGCGCACCGCCGTGACGACCGGTCCCTCGGAGACCACGCGGTCCACCGTGACCTTGAGGCGCGCCTCCAGCCAGCGGGCGAGGAGTTCGGCGCTGGGATTGTCGGCCTCGGCCTCGACGGCCGCCGAGGTCACCGTGACCCGGGCCTGGTCCAGGGCGGCGGCCAGCATGGACCGCCACAGGGTGAGCCGGGTCCAGGCGAGGTCGGTGTCGCCGGGCGCGTAGTTGCGGGCGCGGGTCTCCAGGACCTGCATCGGCCGCTCGACCGCGTACAGATCGGTGATCCGGCGCTGCGCGAGCGCGCCGAGCGGGTCCTTGGACGGGGTGTCCGGGGCCTCCACCGGCCACCACACCACCACCGGGGCGTCCGGCAGCAGCAGCGGCAGCACCACCGAGGCGGCGTGGTCGGAGACCTCGCCGTAGGTGCGCAGCACGACCGTCTCGCCGGTGCCGGCCTCGGAGCCGACCCGGACCTCGGCGTCCAGCCGGGAGGTGGTCCGGTCGCGCAGGGTGCGGGCGTGCCGCTTGATGACGACGAGGGTGCGCGAGGGGTGCTCGTGCGAGGCCTCCTCGGCCGCCTTGATCGAGTCGTAGGCGTTCTCCTCGTCCGTGACGATCACCATCGTCAGGACCATGCCCACCGCAGGGGTTCCGATGGCGCGGCGGCCCTGCACCAACGCCTTGTTGATCTTGCTTGCCGTGGTGTCGGTCAGGTCGATCTTCATGGCCTGCGCCAGCTCCGTCCGTCTCGTGCGAGCATCTCGTCCGCTTCCTTGGGTCCCCAGCTGCCCGACTCGTACTGCGCGGGCCTGCCGTGTTTCGCCCAGTACGTCTCGATCGGGTCGAGGATCTTCCAGGACTCTTCCACTTCCTGGTGACGGGGGAACAAATTGGCGTCGCCGAGCAGCACGTCCAGGATGAGCCGCTCGTACGCCTCCGGGCTGGACTCGGTGAACGACTCGCCGTACGCGAAGTCCATCGTCACGTCCCGGATCTCCATCGAGGTGCCCGGCACCTTGGAGCCGAACCGGACGGTCATGCCCTCGTCGGGCTGGACCCGGATGACGATCGCGTTCGCGCCGAGCTCCTCGGTGGCCGTGGAGTCGAAGGGGGAGTGCGGGGCCCGCTTGAAGACCACCGCGATCTCGGTGACCCGGCGGCCCAGCCGCTTGCCGGTGCGCAGGTAGAAGGGGACGCCCGCCCAGCGGCGGTTCTCGATGCCCAGCTTGACGGCCGCGTAGGTGTCGGTCTTCGACTTCGGGTCGATGCCGTCCTCGTCGAGGTAGCCGATGACCTTCTCGCCGCCCTGCCAGCCCGCGGCGTACTGGCCGCGCACGGTGTGCCGGCCCAGGTCGTCGGGCAGCCGCACCGACTTCAGCACCTTCAGCTTCTCGGTGAGCAGCGCGTCCGCGTCGAACGCGATCGGCTCCTCCATGGCGGTCAGCGCCATCAGCTGGAGCAGGTGGTTCTGGATGACGTCACGGGCCGAGCCGATGCCGTCGTAGTAGCCGGCGCGGCCGCCGATGCCGATGTCCTCGGCCATGGTGATCTGGACGTGGTCGACGTACGACCGGTTCCAGATCGGCTCGTACATCTGGTTGGCGAAGCGCAGCGCCAGGATGTTCTGGACGGTCTCCTTGCCCAGGTAGTGGTCGATGCGGAACACCTGGTCGGGATCGAACACGTCGTGCACGACCGCGTTCAGTTCCTGCGCCGACGCCAGGTCGTGGCCGAACGGCTTCTCGATGACCGCCCGCCGCCAGGCCCCCTTCGGCGGGGTGGCGAGACCGACCTTCTTCAGCTGCTGGACGACCTTCGGGAAGAACTTCGGCGGCACCGAGAGGTAGAAGGCGAAGTTGCCGCCGGTGCCCCGGGAGCTGTCCAGCTCGTCGACGGCCGCCTTGAGCTGCTTGAACGCGGTGTCGTCGTCGAAGTCGCCGGGGATGAACCGCATGCCCTCGGCGAGCTGCTGCCAGACCTCCTCGCGGAACGGGGTCCGGGAGTGCTCGCGCACCGCGTCGTGGACGACCTGGGCGAAGTCCTGGTCCTCCCAGTCCCGGCGGGCGAAGCCGACGAGCGAGAAGCCCGGCGGCAGCAGTCCGCGGTTGGCCAGGTCGTAGACGGCCGGCATCAGCTTCTTGCGGGACAGGTCGCCGGTCACGCCGAAGATGACCAGACCGGACGGTCCCGCGACCCGCGGCAGCCGTCGGTCGCGCGCGTCGCGCAACGGGTTGTCCCAGTCCGCGGCGGGCGCCACCGGCACCCGCACGTCCTTGGCTGTCTCGCTCATTACGCATCGACTCCCTTGCTGTTCAAGGACTTCGTGACGGCGTCCAGCAACTCCTGCCAGGCCACCTCGAACTTGGCGACGCCCTCGTCCTCCAGCTTGCCCACGACCTCGTCGTAGGAGATGCCCAGCTTCTCGACGGCCGCGAGATCCGCGCGGGCCTGCGCGTAGCCGCCGGTCACCGTGTCGCCGTGGATGTCACCGTGGTCGGCGGTCGCGTTCAGCGTGCCCTCGGGCATGGTGTTGACGGTGCCCGGTGCCACCAGCTCGTCGACGTACAGGGTGTCCTTGTACGCGGGGTCCTTCACCCCGGTGGAGGCCCACAGCGGACGCTGCTTGTTGGCCTTCGCGCCGGCGAGTGCGGTCCAGCGGGCGCCGGCGAAGACCTCCTCGTACGCCTCGTAGGCCAGCCGGGCGTTCGCCAGCGCGGCCTTCCCCTTCAGGGCCAGGGCCTCGTCCGTGCCGAGCACGGTCAGCCGCTTGTCGATCTCCGCGTCGACGCGGGAGACGAAGAAGGAGGCCACGGAGTGGATCGCGGCGAGGTCCAGGCCCTTGGCGGCGGCCTGCTCCAGGCCCGCCAGGTAGGCGGCCATGACCTCGCGGTAGCGGTCCAGGGAGAAGATCAGCGTGACGTTGACGCTGATGCCCTGGGCGATGACCGCGGTGATCGCGGGCAGCCCCGCCTTCGTCGCCGGGATCTTGATCATCACGTTGGGGCGGTCGACCAGCCAGGCCAGCTGGCGGGCCTCGGCGACCGTGGCCGCCGTGTCGTGGGCGAGGCGGGGGTCGACCTCGATGGAGACCCGGCCGTCCCGGCCGCCCGTCGCGTCGTACACCGGGCGCAGCACGTCCGCGGCGGCCCGCACGTCCTGGGTGGTCATCATCCGCACGGCCTCGTCGACCGTGACACCCCGCACGGCGAGGTCGGCGAGCTGCTCCTCGTAGCCCTCGCCCGAGCCGATGGCGGCCTGGAAGATCGACGGGTTGGTGGTGACGCCCACGACGTTCTTCGTGGCGACCAGCTCCGCGAGGTTGCCGGTGCTGATCCGCTTGCGCGACAGGTCGTCCAGCCAGATAGAGACACCCTCGTCGGAGAGGCGCTTGAGTGCTCCCGCGGTGGCGGTTGCTTCGGTCACAGTGATCATCTTCCTCTACTGAACTGTTTCTGGCTGGTCGATCAGGCGGTGCGGGCGGCGGCCAGGGACTCGCGGGCCGCGGCCGCCACGTTCTCGGGGGTGAAGCCGAACTCGGCGAACAGGGTGCCGGCGTCCGCGGAGGCACCGAAGTGCTCCAGGGAGACGATCCGGCCGGCGTCGCCGACGAACCGGTACCAGGTCAGGCCGATCCCGGCCTCCACGGCGACCCGGGCCCGTACGGCCGGCGGCAGGACGCTCTCGCGGTACTCGCGCGGCTGCTCCTCGAACCACTCCACGGACGGCATCGACACCACCCGGGTGCCGGTTCCCTCGGCCTCCAGGAGGTCGCGGGCCGCGACGGCGAGGTGCACCTCGGAACCGGTGGCGATCAGGACCACCTCCGGGGTCTCGGTCGACGACTCGCGCAGCACGTAGCCGCCCCTGGCCGCGTCCGGGTTCGGCGCGTACGTCGGCACGCCCTGGCGGGTCAGCGCGAGCCCGTGCGGGGCCGGGTGCGTGGCGTGCCTCTTCAGGATCTCGGCCCAGGCCGTCGCGGTCTCGTTGGCGTCGGCCGGGCGGACGACGTTCAGGCCCGGGATGGCGCGCAGCGCGGCCAGGTGCTCGACGGGCTGGTGGGTGGGCCCGTCCTCGCCGAGGCCGATGGAGTCGTGCGTCCAGACGTAGGTCACGGGGAGCTGCATGAGCGCCGACATCCGCACGGCGTTGCGCATGTAGTCGGAGAACACCAGGAAGGTGCCGCCGTAGATCCGGGTGTTGCCGTGCAGGGCGATGCCGTTCATCTCGGCGGCCATCGAGAACTCGCGGATGCCGAAGTGGACGGTACGGCCGTACGGGTCCGCCTCCGGCAGCGGGTTGCCCGCGGGCAGGAAGGAGGACGTCTTGTCGATGGTGGTGTTGTTGGAGCCCGCGAGGTCGGCGGAGCCGCCCCACAGCTCGGGCAGCACCGGGCCGAGCGCCTGGAGGACCTTGCCGGAGGCGGCGCGGGTGGCGACCGCCTTGCCCTCCTCGAAGACGGGGACCGCGGACTCCCAGCCCTCGGGGAGCTGGCCGGCCACGACCCGGTCGAAGAGCGCGGCCTGCGCGGGCCGCGCGGTGCGCCACTCGGCGATGCGCTTGTCCCAGGCCGCGTGCGCCTCGGCGCCCCGGTCCAGGGCGCGGCGGGCGTGGGCCAGCACCTCGGCGTCGACCTGGAAGGACTGCTCCGGGTCGAAGCCGAGGAGGCGCTTGGTGGCGGCGATCTCGTCGGCACCGAGCGCGGAGCCGTGGGCGGCCTCGGTGTTCCGCGCGTTCGGGGCGGGCCAGGCGATGATCGTGCGCATCGCGATGATCGAGGGGCGTCCGGTCTCGGCCTGCGCCGCCTTCAGCGCCGTGTACAGGGCCCGTGGGTCGACGTCGCCCTCGGCGGTGGGCTCGACGCGCTGGGTGTGCCAGCCGTAGGCCTCGTACCGCTTCAGGACGTCCTCGGAGAAGGCGGTCGCGGTGTCGCCCTCGATGGAGATGTGGTTGTCGTCGTAGACGAAGACGAGATTGCCGAGCTTCTGGTGGCCGGCCATCGAGGAGGCCTCCGCGGAGACGCCCTCCTCCAGGTCGCCGTCGGAGACGATCGCCCAGATCATGTGGTCGAAGGGGGAGGTGCCCTCGGGGGCCTCCGGATCGAACAGGCCGCGCTCGTAGCGGGCGGCCATGGCCATGCCCACGGCGTTGGCGACGCCCTGGCCGAGCGGTCCCGTGGTGGTCTCGACACCGGCGGTGTGCCCGTACTCGGGGTGGCCCGGGGTCTTCGAGCCGTGCGTGCGGAAGGCCTTGAGGTCGTCGAGCTCCAGCTCGTACCCGGCGAGGAACAGCTGGGTGTAGAGCGTCAGCGAGGTGTGACCGGGGGAGAGGACGAACCGGTCGCGGCCGGTCCACTCCGGGTCGGCCGGGTCATGACGCATCACCTTCTGAAAGATCGTGTACGCGGCCGGGGCCAGGCTCATCGCGGTGCCGGGATGCCCGTTGCCGACCTTCTGCACGGCGTCGGCCGCGAGCAGCCGGGCCGTGTCCACGGCGCGCCGGTCGAGGTCGGTCCACTCGAAGTCGTCGTCGAAGCCGGCTGCTGTCTGCGTGCTCATCTTCAAGAAGTCCTCGTTCGAAGCGTTCTGGCTGGCCTGACGCGTTCAAAAGTAAAAGTCTGACTTAATGGAGGGAAGGTCGTGGTGTGTCAGTCTGTGGTGAAAGTGGGACACGGATCTTCGACAGGGACGGCACGAGAAGGACATGGCGGACAGAACGCCCGGCGCGGCGGGTGACGGTGACGAAATCAGAACCTTCCCCTTCCCGGTGGATCTGAGCGTGGGCGGTGTCGGCATGCAGGTCGGCCCCATGGGGGCCGGGCGCCGGTGGCACGCCGACGCCCCCCTGGAGCGGGTGCACCGCATCGACTTCCACGTGGTCATGCTCTTCACCGCGGGCCCCGTCCGCCACATGATCGACTTCGCCGAGTACGAGGCAGGGGCCGGCGATCTGCTCTGGATCCGGCCCGGTCAGGTGCACCGCTTCTCGCCGACCTGCGAGTACCGCGGAACCGTCCTGACCATGCAGCCCGGATTCCTGCCGCGCGCGATCGTGGAGGCGACCGGTCTGTACCGCTACGACCTGCCACCTCTGCTCCACCCCGACCGACCGCAGCTCAGCGCGTTGCAGGCGGCGTTGGCGAACCTGCAACGCGAGTACGAGGACGCCGATACCCTCCCTCCGGCCCTCCATGCCTCGGTGCTGCGGCACTCCCTCACCGCGCTGCTGCTGCGCCTCGCCCACCTCGCGGCCAGTTCGGCGGAGGCGGCACGCCGTCAGGCCGATACGACATTCACCCTTTTCAGGGACGCGGTGGAGAAGGACTTCGCCACGAACCACAGCGTCAGCGCCTACGCCGACACCCTCGGCTACTCCCGGCGCACCCTGGTCCGCGCGGTCCGCGCCGCGACAGGGGAGACCCCGAAGGGCTTCATCGACAAGCGGGTCGTGCTGGAGGCCAAGCGCCTCCTGGCCCACACGGACCTGCCCATCGGCCGCGTCGGCGCGGCCGTCGGCTTCCCCGACGCGGCGAACTTCTCCAAGTTCTTCCAGCTGCACACCGGGCAGACCCCGGTGGCGTTCCGGGCGGAGCTGCGCTGACACGCCGACGGCGCCGGGGAGTTCCCCGGCGCCGCCGCGTGCCCGCCTCGCGGGTCAGTGCCCGAAGTCGAACCAGTTCACATTGACGAAGTCGGCCGGCTGGCCGCTGCTGAAGGTCAGGTAGACGTCGTGGGTGCCCGTCACCGAGCCGATGTTCGCCGGGATCGTCGTCCAGGTCTGCCAGCCGCCGGTGTTGGCCACCGCGAAGCTTCCGACGGGGGCGTTGGACGGGCTGTCGAGCCGGACCTGGACCAGGCCGCTCACCCCGGAGGCCGCGCCGCTCGCCACCCTCGCGTAGAACTGGGTGGCCGCCGTGGAGCCGAAGTTGACACCCTTGTAGAGCGCCCAGTCGCCGTTGGCCACGTACCCGATGTCCTGGCCGCCGCCGGTGTCGGTGGTGGTCTCGGCGGTCACCCCGGACTGGCTGTCGTACGACTCGGCCTGGATGGGGCTGTACGCGTCCCGGTTGCCGGTGGGCGGGGTGGTGGTACCGCTCCCACTGGACTGCAGGACCTGCACGTAGTCCACGACCATCGGGTGGCCGGACTCGGTGGCGCTGGTGGGGCCGCCGCCGAAGGCGCCCGGGAAGCCGCCGCCCATCGCCACGTTCAGGATGACGAAGAACCCGTGGTTGGTGGCGTTCGCCCAGGTGGTGGCGTCGACCTGACTGGCCGTCACGGTCTGGTAGTTGACGCCGTCGACGTAGAAGCGGATCGCTTCCGGGCTCACCGAGCGGTCCCACTCCATCGTGTAGGTGTGGAAGCCGGACTGGCAGGTGGTGTTGGGGCAGGCGGTCGAATTGCCCAGCCCCGTCGTCTCGTTGCAGGGGCCGCCCGGGTTGGTGCCGCAGTGCATGGTCGCCCACGTCTTGTTGATGCCGTTGACGTTCTCCATGATGTCCAGCTCGCCGACGCCCGGCCAGTTCTGGTAGTTGCCCCGGTACGGGGCGCCCAGCATCCAGAAGGCCGGCCAGTAGCCGAGGGCCGCGTTGCCCGTGACGTCGGGCATCTGGATGCGCGCCTCGACGCGCAGCTTGCCGCCGGCCGGGGGCTGGAAGTCGGTACGGGTGGTCTCGATCCGGCCCGACGTCCAGTTGCCGGCCGAGTCGCGGACCGGCGTGATCTTCAGGTTGCCGCTGCCGTCGAGGGCGACGTTGCTGGTGGACGAGGTCATCCGCTCGACCTCGCCGGTGCCCCAGTTGGCCGCGCCTCCGGGATACGAGGTCCCGGTGTCGTACTGCCAGTTGGCGGTGTTGACGCCGGTGCCCGCGGTGCCGTTGAAGTCGTCGAGGAAGACCTGGCTCCAGCCGGACGGCACCCCGGGCGCGGAGGCGCTGGCGGGGAGGGTGGCGGCGGTCGCGAGGGCCGCGGCCAGACCGAGGGTGCTGAGCACGGCGACGAGGGCCCGCCGCCGTCTGGGTATACCGGAGGTTTCGCTCATGGGGGTGCCTCTCGGGTACGGGGGGAGTGAGCGCGGGTGTCTTCGAGAGCTCTTGAGAGCGCTCTCAAAGTGGGCCCAATGTGCTCCCCGTGCCTGCGGCCGTCAAGAGTTAAAACAAAGAATCACCTTGCTGACCAACCGAGTTCACGCTCCGAAGCCGGCCGGTCGTTCACCGGAGGGCGCTGCCCGCCTTCCAGTCCGCCCACGACAGGTTCCAGCCGTTGAGGCCGTTCGACGCCTCCACGGTCTTCTCGCCGGAGTTCTTCACGATCACGACGTCGCCGAGCATCGAGCTGTCGTAGAACGTGTAGCCGTCCACGGACGTGTCGTTCGCGCCCTTCGCGTCGTGCAGGCCCACGCAGCCGTGGCTGGTGTTCTTGTGCCCGAACACCGAAGCGGGCGCCCAGTAGTTGCCGTGCACGAAGGTCCCGGAGGTGGTCAGGCGCTGGGCGTGCGGGACGTCGGAGATGTCGTACTCGTCGCCGAGGCCGACCGTCGAGGACTCCATGCGGGTCTGCTTGAACCGCTCGCTGATCACCATGATCCCGGACCAGGTCGTGTGGTCGGAGTCGCCGCCCGAGACCGGGTAGGTGGCGATCACCGAGCCGTCGCGCCTGACCGTCATCTCCTTGGTGTCCAGGTCGACCGTGCTGATCTGCGCACGGCCGATGTGGAAGGTGACGTCCTTGGACTGGACGCCGTAGACGCCGTCCGCGCCCTGTACGTCCTTGAGCCGCAGGCCCAGCGTGATCTTCGTGCCGGGCGCCCAGTAGGTCTCGGGGCGGAAATCGAGCCGGGTGTCGCTGAACCAGTGGCCCACGATCTCCACCGCGGGCTCGGCGGTCACGGTGATCGCCTTCTGGACGGCGGCCCGGTCGGACACGGCGTGGGTGAAGTTGACCGACACCGGCATGCCGACGCCGGAGGTGGAGTCCGCCTCGGGGGTGAAGTACCCCACGAAGGTCTCGCCGGGGGACCTGGTGGTGAAGGTCGCGGTCCTGGCGGTCCCGTCTTCCGGGATCGCCGTGACCGTGTACTTCGTGCCCGAGTACGGGTTACCCGCCGAAGTCCACCTGGTTCTCGCCGCGTTGAGGGTCCCGGCCAGCGTGGAGCCGTCGTTGCCGGTCACCCTCACGGAGGCCAGCGTGCCGTCGGTGACGGTGACCTGGACGGGGCTGGAGAAGTCGGCCTTGGTGGTGCCGTCGGCGGGGGTGACGGCAATGGTCGCCTTCCTGGTCGCCGACTTCGCCGAGGCCGTGGCATCCTTGCCGTCCGGCGCGGCCGAGGCGTCCGCCGAGGAACCGCATCCGGCCAGTGCCGCGCCCGCGGGCACCGCGCCCAGAGCGGCGAGGAGCCCGCGCCGGGACCACGTCCCCGACTGCCGTCCGTACCGGTTCGATATGTGCTGGACGTCCACGCCACGCCTTCCTGACTTGTCCACCTGTGTCAGGGCATCCTGCGCTCGCTGTCTGGGCGGCTTCTTTGAATCACGGGGGTCGTCCCTGAGATTCCGATGAGGAGCGGGCGCCGCCGGGACCGGCGGGTTCCACGCGGCCGAGTCGGCCGGAACCCGGGTTGTCCGCGCCCCCGATCCTGAACACAGTGTGAACGCCCGGGAGGAACGCACCGGAAACACCGGGCCCGCCCAGCCGCCGGAGGTATTCCGTGACCGACGTCCGCACACGGCAGCGCGTGGCCATCGTGGGAGCGGGGGCGGCGGGCACCCTCACCGCCGTCCAGCTCTGCGAGAGCGCGCACCGCCGCCGGACTCCGCTCGACCTCGTCCTGATCGACCCGGCCCCGGAGGCGGGCCGGGGCACCGCCTACGCCACCCGCGACCCCCGGCACCGGCTCAACGTGCCCGCGGGCAGCATGAGCGCCTACCCGGACGACCCCGGACACTTCGTCCGCTGGCTGTGCCGGCACGGCGAACCCACTGTCACCGGCGCCGACTTCGCCACCCGCTACCGCTACGGCGCCTACCTCGCCGACACCCTCGGCCAGGCCCTCGTCCGGGCCCACGGCACGGTCGCGGTACGCCGGCTGCGCACCCGCGCGCAGAGCTGTACCGGCACTCCCGACGGCCGGGTGGAGCTCCACCTCGCCGCCGGGGGACCCCTGACGGTGGACGGCGCGGTCCTGGCCACCGGTCCCGCCGGTGCCACCGCCGGCTGGGCGCCGGCCGCGCTGCGCACCTCGCCCCGGTTCGTCGGTGCCCCCTGGGCACCGGGTGCCCTGGACCCCGTACGGGACAGCCCCGAGGACATCCTGCTGGTCGGCACCGGCCTGACCGCCGTCGACCTCGCGCTGAGCCTCGACCGGCCCGGACGCACCCTGCACGCCCTCTCCCGCAGCGGACTGCTGCCCCAGGCGCACGCCCTCGGCCCGGCCGGCGCCATGCCGGCACCGGACGGCCTCGACGACACCTCGCTGGGCCGGCTGCGCCGCGTGGTCTGGCGCCATCTCAGCCGCTCCGTGCGCACCCACGGCGACTGGCGCCCCGCCCTGGACAGTCTCCGTCCGCACACCGCACGGCTGTGGCGCAGTCTCACCCCGCAGGAGCGCGAGGACTTCCTGGCCCGCGAGGGTGCCCTGTGGAACACCCACCGCCACCGGATGGCCCCCGCCACCGCCGAACACGTCTCCCGCGCCCGCACCGCCCGCCGCCTCCAGGTCCACACCGGCACGGTCACCCGGGTGACGGCCACCGGGACCGGTGGTCTCGCGGTCGAACTCTCCGACGGCCGTACCCTGCACGTCGGTTGGGTCGTCGACTGCACCGGTCCCGGCCGCCGCCTCGACGACCCGCTGTGGCAGCGGCTGTTCGCCTCGGGCGCGGCCGTCCCCGGACCCCTCGGCATGGGCGCGGCCACCCGCGGCGGCCGCCTCCTCGACGCCCGCGGCCGTACCGGGCTGCCCCTGTTCACGCTCGGGGCGCCGCGCCGGGGCGAACTGTGGGAGACCACCGCGATACCCGAGATCCGGGTCCAGGCGGCCGAGCTGGCGCAGCAGTTGCTGCCGCCACCGGAGCGCAGGCGGGCCGGGCGGCGTCCCGTCGACGGTCACGGGCAGCCCCTGTCCACCCGCGCCGACGCGGCCGCCGCCTACCGCAGCGGGCTCGACCGGGTCCTCAAGGTGCGCTCCGGCGCGGAGGACGCCTTCGCCCGCGCGGTCGCCCTGGACCCCGGTTTCGCCCTCGGCCACGCGGCCCTCGCCCTGCTCGGCCACGAGTGCGCCGCCGCCGTCGACGTGCCCCGCGCCCTCGCCGACGCCCAGCGCGCGGCCCGGGAGCGCGCGGACGAGCGCGAGCGGTCCTTCGTGGACGTGGTGACGCGCCGGGTGACCGGTGACGACGGGGACGGGGCGCTCGTACGGCATCTGCGGGAGCACCCCGGAGACGCGCTGGCGCTCGCGGCGGCCGTGCCGACCATCGCGTTCTCCGGGGTGAGCGATCTCCAGGACGCCGACGCGCTGCGGCTGCTCGAACTGACCTCGCCCGTGTACGACGGACACTGGTTCCACACCTCGCTGCTGGCCTTCCTGCGCCAGGAGCAGGGGCGGCTGCACGAGGCGGCGGAGCTGGCCCACCGAGCGCTGGCCGCCGAGCCCGCCTCCGGGCACGCGGTGCACGCCCTCGCCCACGTCCACTACGAGTCCGGGGCGCACGAGGCGGGCCGGGACTGGCTCGACGGCTGGGTGGCCGGGCGGGGCCGGGGCGCCGTGCACCGGGCGCACTTCTCCTGGCACATCGCCCTGCACGAACTCGCCCTCGACGACCCGGGCGCCGTGCGCCGCCGCTGGTTCGGCCAGCTCGCGCCGGGGCGGGTGCGTGGCATGCGGGCGCTGGTGGACTCGGGGTCGCTGCTGTGGCGGGCCCGGCTCAGCGACAGCTGGGAGGGTGAGCTGCCGGCGACGGACGTGCTCGACTCGGTGGCCCGGGAGGTGCTGGAGCGGCCCGCCACCGCGTTCACCGCGCTGCACGCGGCCGTCGCCCTGACCGCCGCCGGGGACCTGCCGGCGCTGCACCGGCTCCGCGACCACGCGGCCGGTGCCGATCCGGTGCAGCGGGAGGTGATCGCTCCGCTGTGCGAGGCGTTCGCGGCACTGGTCGAGGAGCGGTTCCACGAGGCGGCCCGGGAGCTCGACGCCCTGCTGCCGGTGCTGGCCAGGGTCGGCGGCAGCGCGGCCCAGCGCGAGGTCGTCGAGGAGACCCTGCTGTACGCGCTGGTCGCAGCCGGCCGCTGCGACGCGGCCCGCCGACTCCTGGACACCCGCCTGAACCGCAAACAGGCCCCCCGCGACCAACGCCTGCGCGCAACCCTGCCCTCCTGACCGCCGGCCACACCCCGCGGTCCCCGGTCCCACCCGACGGCGCCTCAGTCCCGTCCGGGGCCGGGGCTACCCGTCGCCGACCGAGCGTTCCGGGTGCCAGCCCAGGGCTCGGGAGATGCCGCGGGCTGCCAGGCGGACCGCCGGGACCAGGGCCGGGACCTGGGCGTCGGCCTGGGGCACCACCACCGAGACGGCCGCGGCCACCTGCCCCGTCGCCCCGCGCACCGCGGACGCCACCGACAGCGCGTCGTCGGTGACCTGACGGCTGCTCACCGCCGCGCCGGTCCGGCGCACCTCGGCCAGGGAGCGGCGCAGCCGGGCCGGGTCCGTGATGGTGTACGGCGTGAAGGCGGCCAACGGGCCCGCACAGTAGTCCTGCTGGAAGGCGGGCGGCTCGTGCGCGAGCAGCGCGAGACCCACGCCCGTCGCGTGCAGCGGCCAGCGCGCGCCCACCCGGATGTGCACCCCCACCGCGGAACGCCCCGAAAGCCATTCGATGTAGACGACCTCGGTGCCGTCCCGCACCGCCAACTGCACGTTCTCGTGCGTGGCTTCGTACAGGTCCTCCAGGTACGGCAGCGCGATCTGGCGCAGCGCGAGACCTCGGGGAGCGAGCGCCGCCAGCTCCCAGAGCCGTAGCCCCACGTGGTAGAGACCCTCCGCGTCCCGCTCCAGCGCGCCCCATTCGGTGAGCGCGCCGGCCAGCCGGTGCGCGGTGGTCAGCGACAGCCCGGCCCGGCGGCTGATCTCGGTCAGGGTCAGCGCCGGGTGCCCGTGGTCGAACGCGGCCAGGACCGCCAGCAGCCGGTCCGGCGCGGAGCGGGCGACGGTGGTCATGGCCGGTCGGCGACGCGCAGCAGGAGCGCGTGGAGGGCCTCGCGCTCGGCGGGGTCGAGCGGGGCCAGCAGGTCGTTCGTCACCCGCCGGCCCGCCTCGTCGGTGTCCCGCAGGAAGGCCCGGCCGTTCTCCGTGAGGACCACGATCCGGCTGCGGCGGTCGTCGGGGGCGGGGCGCCGCTCGGCGAGGCCCTGCTTCTCCAGGTCGTCGACCAGGCCGACGATCGCGCTCGGGTCGTAGCCGAGCCGGGTGCTCAGCTCGCGCTGGAGCACCCCCTGCGACGTGGCGAGGAACCGTAGCACCGCGTAGTGGCGCAGCCGCAGCCCCGACTCCTGCAGGGACGTGTTGAACAACTGCCCCGACCGCAGGCCGAGGCGGTACAGCAGGTAGCCCGTGTCCGCGTGCAGCCCGCGCATCCACGGCTCGTCGGCGTCGATGGCGGGCGTCTTCTCGGTGTGCTGGCGGGCGATGGCGGGCTCCCTGGTACGGGCCCCGGCGACGGGGCGGTCGGTGGCACGGATTCCAGCATGACGCACCCGTGGGACGGCAACAACTATTGACGTCAACAATCATTGCTCTTAGCTTCGATCTCGCAGCCGCACCCATGCGACCCACGTGAAGGGACCAGCCGTGCCCACCATCGATCTCACCGGCCAGGCCGCCGTCGTCACCGGCAGCGGCCGGGGCCTCGGCCTCGCCTACGCGCACGCCCTCGCCGCCCACGGCGCGTCCGTGGTCGTCAACGACGTGGACGAGGCCGTCGCCGAGCAGGCCGTGAAGTCCATCACCGAGGCCGGCGGCACCGCCGTCGCCGAGGTGGTCCCGGTCGGCACCGCCGAGGCCGCCGACCGGCTCGTGAACCGGGCCGTCGAGGAGTTCGGCCGCCTGGACGTCCTGGTCACCAACGCGGGCATCCTGCGTGACAAGGTGCTGTGGAAGATGACCGACGACGACTTCGACGCGGTCGTCACCACCCACCTCAGGGGCACCTTCACCTGCGCCCGCGCCGCCGCCGTACGGATGCGCGAGCAGGGCGAGGGCGGCACCCTGATCCTGGTCGGCTCCCCGGCCGGGCAGCGCGGCAACTTCGGCCAGACCAACTACGCCGCCGCCAAGGCGGGCATCGCGGCCATGGCCCGCACCTGGTCGATGGAGCTGGGCCGGGCGAACATCACGGTCAACGCGATCGTCCCGGTGGCCGCCACCGCCATGACCGAGACCATCCCCGCCTTCGCCCCCTACGTCGAGGCGATGCGAAGCGGCGAGCCGCTCCCGGACTTCCTGCGCAAGGGCGAGGGTTTCGGCACCCCCGAGGACTGCGCGGCCGTCGTCCCCTTCCTGGCCTCCGCGGCCGCCCGGGGGATCACCGGCCAGGCCATCGGCATCGGCGGCGACAAGGTGGCACTCTGGTCGCACCCGCAGGAGATCCGGGCGGCCTACGCCGACGGCGGCTGGACCCCGGAGACCCTCGCCGACGCCTTCCCCACCTCGGTCGGCGCCGAACTCCAGTCCGTGGGCATCCCCGCGCCCAAGCTGCCGGAGGCGTGATGGACATCGAGGCACTGACGGCGATCGACGTCCACACGCACGCCGAGGTCTCCTCCCGGGGCCACGCCTCCCTCGACGACGACCTGCACGACGCCTCCGCCGCCTACTTCAAGGTCGAGGGCAAGCGGAAGCCGACGATCGAGGAGACCGCCGCCCACTACCGGGAACGGAACATGGCCGCCGTGATCTTCACGGTGGACGCCGAGTCCGCCACCGGCACCCCGCCGGTCCCCAACGAGGAGGTCGCGGAAGCCGCCGCGGCCAACTCCGACGTGCTGATCCCCTTCGCCTCCGTCGACCCCTTCCGCGGCAAGGCCGGCATCAGGCAGGCCCGCCGGCTGGTCGAGGAGTACGGGGTGAAGGGCTTCAAGTTCCACCCCAGCATCCAGGGCTTCTTCCCGAACGACCGCGCGGTGGCCTACGGCCTCTACGAGGTGATCGAGGAGACCGGCACCATCGCCCTCTTCCACACCGGCCAGACCGGTATCGGGGCGGGCGTCCCGGGCGGCGGCGGGATCCGCCTGAAGTACTCGAACCCGCTGCACGTCGACGACGTCGCCGCCGACTTCCCCCACCTGAAGATCATCCTGGCGCACCCCTCCTTCCCGTGGCAGGACGAGGCCCTCGCCGTCGCCACCCACAAGCCGGGCGTGCACATCGACCTGTCCGGCTGGTCGCCGAAGTACTTCCCGCCGCAGCTCGTGCAGTACGCGAACACGCTGCTCAAGGACAAGGTCCTGTTCGGCTCCGACTTCCCCGTCCTCACCCCCGACCGCTGGCTCGCCGACTTCGCGAAGCTGCCGATCAAGGACGAGGTCCGGCCGAAGATCCTCAAGGAGAACGCCGCCCGTCTGCTCGGGCTGACCAAGCCGTAAGGGGTCGCAGATGCGCAACGAGGGACTGGGATCCTGGCCCGCACGCCGGGCCCGCAAGACCCCGCACCGTACGGCGCTGGTGCACGACGGCCGGGCGGCCGACTACCGCACCCTGCACCACCGCACCACCCGCCTCGCCCATGCCCTGCGCGCCCGGGGTCTCCGCCGCGGCGACCGCATCGCCTACCTCGGCCCCAACCACCCCGCCTACCTGGAGACGCTGTTCGCGGCCGGCACCCTCGGCGCGGTCTTCGTCCCGCTCAACACCCGCCTGGCGGCCCCCGAGATCGCCTACCAGCTCGCCGACTCCGGAGCCAAGGCCCTGCTCTACGGCCCCTCGCACACCGGTCTCGTCGCGGGCCTGCCCGGCACCAGCGACGTCCGCACCTACATCGAAGTCGGCCCCGAGTACGAGGAGTTGCTCGCGGGGGCGGCCGACGACCCGATCGACGAGCCCGTCGGCCCCGACGACACCTGCGTCATCATGTACACCTCGGGGACGACCGGCCGCCCCAAGGGCGCCATGCTCACCCACGGGAACCTGACCTGGAACGCGCTCAACGTGCTGGTCGACACCGACCTGATCGCCGACGAACGCGCCCTGGTCTCCGCCCCGTTGTTCCACACGGCGGGCCTCAACATGCTCACCCTGCCGGTCCTCCTGAAGGGCGGCGCGTGCGTCCTGGTGGAGTCCTTCGACCCGGCCACGACCCTGGACCTGATCGAACAGCACCGGATCACCTTCATGTTCGGGGTCCCGACCATGTTCGACCAGGTGGCCCGGCACCCGCGCTGGCCGGACGCCGACCTCTCCTCCCTGCGCATCCTCACCTGCGGCGGCTCCCCGGTGCCCACCCCGCTGATCGCCGCGTACCAGGAGCGCGGCCTGACCTTCCTCCAGGGCTACGGCATGACGGAGGCCTCGCCCGGCACCCTCTTCCTCGACGCCGAGCACGCCATCGGCAAGGCGGGCTCGGCGGGCGTACCGCACTTCTTCAGCGACGTCCGGGTGGTACGGCCCGACCTGACCCCGGTCGACGTCGGCGAGCCCGGCGAGGTCGTGGTCCGCGGCCCCCATGTCATGTCCGGCTACTGGGGGTTGCCGGAGGAGACGGCGGCCTCCTTCGCCGACGGCTGGTTCCGCAGCGGGGACGCGGCCCGCGTCGACGAGGACGGTTACGTCTACATCGTCGACCGCCTGAAAGACATGATCATCTCGGGTGGGGAGAACATCTACCCCGCCGAGATCGAGGACCTGCTCCTCGCCCACCCCGACATCGTGGAGTGCGCGGTCATCGGGGTGCCGGACGACAAGTGGGGCGAGGTGCCGCGCGCGGTGGTGGTGCCCCGGGAGGGCGCCGACCTCGACCCCGACGAGGTGCTGGCCTCGCTGTCCGGCCGGCTCGCCAAGTACAAGCTCCCCAAATCGGTGGTGCTCGCGGACGAACTCCCGCGCACCGCCTCCGGCAAGCTCCTCAAGTCCCGGGTGCGCAAGCGCTACGGCACCACCTCATGAGTAAGGAAAGCGACATGGGCGTCACCGTCAACGGCCTCGACGAACTGAAGAAGCTCGCGGGCAGCGACCTCGGCACCAGCGACTGGATCGAGGTCACCCAGGAACGCATCGACACCTTCGCCGACGCGACCGGCGACCACCAGTGGATCCACGTCGACCCCGAGCGGGCGGCCGCGGGCCCCTTCGGCGCCCCGATCGCCCACGGCTACCTCACCCTGTCGCTGTTCATCCCCCTGTTCACCGAGCTGCTCGACGTCCAGGGCGTCACCACCAAGGTCAACTACGGCCTGAACAGGGTGCGTTTCCCCGCGCCGGTGAAGGTCGGCTCCCGGATCCGGCTGGCCGCCCGCCTGGCGGAGGTCGAGGACGTGCCGGGCGGGGTCCAGATCGCGGTCGACGGGACGATCGAGATCGAGGGCGGCAGCAAGCCAGCCGCGGTGCTGCAGAGCCTGTCGCGGTTCTACGCGTAAGGCTCCGTCGAGCTCAGTCCACCACGTCCACGAAGATCGGGTTCGAGTAGAACCACGTGTCCGCCCACGGGTCGCCGTTGCCCGGCTCGTGGGGGATCGGGCCGTGCGGGTCGATCGCCGCGCCCAGGTAACCCGTGCCGTTGCGGTTGCCGTCGCTGCCGCGCAGGCGGACGTAGAACGACTCGTCGCCCGCGGTGACCGGGATGCGCAGGGTGTAGGTGCCCTTGCGGCCGGACACGTCCTTCGTCTGGACGACCCTGGTGTCCGGCGCCTGCCAGGTGTCGCGGTCCGCGACCGGGCCGCGCACCGCGCCCCGGATGACGTCGACGTGCGCCAGCTGGGGCAGGATCCCCTGGGCGTTGACCCGGGACGCGGTCGTCACCGTCACGTTCAGGGTGAGCCGCTCGCCCTTGCGGACCCGCAGCCGTCCGCCGAGGGTGACACCGTCACCGTGGTCGCAGTCCCGCTTCAGCCGGACCTCGAGACCGTCGAGCAGGTGCCCGTGGTCCAGCCAGACCCGGCCCGCGCGCAGGCCCGCCATCACCGCGCGGTACCCGTAGCGGGTGACGCCGACGTGCGTACGGCTGAACTCGCCGGGCCAGAAGTCGCTGCCGGGCTGCGGGGTGTCGGTGTTCACCGGGTCGGGCAGCTTGCCGGTGTTGTCGAAGTTCTGCCCGGCCGGCCAGTCGCCGTTCTTCCAGGTGTCGAAGACCGTGCGGTGGTTGTCGGAGTTCGTGGTGATCGTGAAGAGGCGCCCCTCCGACAGCATCGCGTCCCAGAGGCCGCCGACCGTGGCGGTCGCCCAGTCGAAGCCGCCGTAGGTGAGGTACGCGTCCGCCGGGTAGCCCGCCCAGGACTGGGCGGAGGGCTTGTTCTCGTACTCGCCGCGGATCGAGGTCGCACCGCGCCAGCCCGGGATCGCCGCGCCCTGGGCGCCGGGCGCGCCCTCCATGCCGATCATGATCTCGGCGGCCGCGTCCCGCCAGTTGCGCAGCTCGTGCGGTGAGTCGATGCCGAGGCGCAGCGGGTGGTTGGCGAGGACGAGGACGTCGTCGACGTAGCCGGTGCGGCGCTGTTCGGCCAGCCACTGGATGGCCTTGACCGCGTGGGCCTCGTTGCGGGCGGTGTCGGCCGCGCCGGCGGAACCCTCGGTGTAGTTGAGCAGCTTGCCGTCGTAGGCCAGCTCGAACCGGGTCAGCAGGTCGGTCTCGTGCGGGCCGGGCGCGGCGAACACCGTGCAGTGCTCGGCGGCCGGGATGTACCACTCCAGGCCCTGGAAGATCAACTGGCGCGGGTTCGCCGCGCGGGCCTTGAGGATCTCCGCGTGCTCCAGCTCGGCGCCGTAGTGGGCGTGCCCGAAGTTGGAGTGCTCGTTGAACACCATCCAGTCCAGGCCGTACCGGGCGGCGGCCCGGGCCTGCTGGGTGAACGTGTACTTGGCGTCGTGGCTGTACACGGAGTGGACGTGGTGGTCGCCGACCAGGTAGGCGAGGCGCGGGTCGGCGCCGCCGAGGCGCGGCCGGGCGGGGGAGGCGGCGAACGCAGGGGTGGCGGCGGAGCCGAGGGCGAACGCGGCGCCGAACAGGCCCGCGCGGCGCAGGAGTCCGCGCCTCGACATGCCCTGGGCGTCCAGCTCGGCGGCGGAGACGGCAGGGTCGGCCCAGGTGGGCAGCTGCTGCTCGGTCATGGAGAAGATCCTCGTCACGGGAGTCGGTGGGTCATGAAGTCGGTGGGTCATGAAGTCAGTGGGTCATGAAGGAGGAGACGGGCAGTGCCCGGGAGACGATCCGCACGTCGCCGAGACGGCCGTACAGGATCTGGTCGATCTTGTCGGCGTAGGTGTAACCGCCGAGCAGCCAGGGCTCGCCGACCGAGGTGATGCCCACCGCGGCGGCCTTCGGGTTGCGGACCACCGGGCAGCCGTCGACGTACAGGGTGGTGCGCCTGCCGTCGTTGACGACGGCGAGGTGGCACCAGGTCTCCAGCGGTGTCTCCTGGCCCCAGTTGGTGGCGATGCCCTCCTGGTTGAGCGGGCGCATCGCCCACTGCGGCTCGCGGTCGTTGGACAGCGAGAGGGTGGCCACCGGCTCGTCGGGGTCGTCGCCGGTCTTGCCGGCGGCTCCGCCGGTGCCCCGGCGGCTGACGACGCCGGCCCACGCGTGGTGGCCGGGGTCCCAGTCGGCGGGCAGCCGGAAGAACGCCTCGATGGTGTAACCGTCCTCGAAGGTGGCCCTGTTGAGCGGTGCGCTGCTGATCGTCTGGAGGTAGGCGCCCTTCAGCGGCGACTTGTACCCGGTGAACTCCAGGCTGCCGTGGGCCGGCTGGTCCGGGTGGTGGTCCGCCGACCAGCCGAGGGTGCCGCCGCCCACCGAGACCACGGTGAGGTCGTTGCCGTTGCCCGACAGGTCGCGGACGGTGCCGGCGACCGCCGAGTCGAACCGCCAGTACGCGGCCGTGCCCCGGACCAGCAGCTGCGAGGCGGGCCGGGCTGGGCGGGCGGGCACCGGGTCGAAACCGGCGAAGCGGTCCGCGAAGTCGATGTCGACGGAGAACCGGTCGGCGTCGCCGCTGAGTTCGATCTCCTGACGCTCCAGCTCGTTGAGGCCCTTCTTGGCCCGGCCGAGGATCCACGGCGAGACCGTCTCCACGTCGATGACGTTCCGGTCCAGGTCGAAGTGGTACAGGCGGATCATCGCCGCGCCGCCGAAGTACCGGTTCTGGTAGTTCGTCAGGTGCAGGTGCACCTCGTTGCCCGCCGCGTTCTTGCGGGTGGCGCGACCGGCCGGCCAGTAGTGGCCGTTCAGGGTGAGGAAGATCTGGTCGTGGTCGTCGACCAGCTGGTCCCACAGCTGCTGCCCGTACGACGACAACTCGTCGTCGTCCACGACCAGTTCGTGCGTGGTGAGCACGACCGGAGTCTTCGGGTGCGCGGCGAGGACGTCCTTCGCCCAGGCGTACCCTGTCGCCGACAGCCGCCAGTCGAGCGCCAGGACGAGCCACTCGCGCCCGGCCGCCCGGAACAGGTGGTAGGTGTTGTAGCCGTCCGGGGAGGCCCCGCCGAACGTCGGGCCGTCCTTGAACCGCTGCGGGCCGAACGCGTCCAGGTAGGGCGACGCGCCCCGCTGGTCGTCCGTGGACGACGTGATGTCGTGGTTGCCGGCCAGCACGCTGTAGCCGACCCCGCGCCGGTCGAGGATCCGGAACGCCCTGCTGATCGCGTCGAACTCCTCGACGGCCCCGTTCTGGGTGAGGTCGCCCAGGTGGGACAGGAAGACGATGTTGTCCTCCTCGGCCTGGTCCAGCAGGTACCGCAGCGAGGCCTCGACGGGCGCCGGGTCGATGCTCGGTCCGTCGAAGAGGTACTGGGTGTCGGGCATCACCGCGAGGGTGAAGCGGCGGCTCTCGGTGTCGGGCCGTCGGCGGGAGCCGGCGGACGCCTCGGCGACGGCCGGCACGGCGACCCCGGCGCCGGCGGCCGTGGCGGCGGCGCCCAGCAGCGCGGTGGCCCTGAGGAAGGTACGTCTTCCGGCTCCGGCCTGCGCGGCCTCGCCCTGGAGGGGGTCATGCGAAGTACACACGAGTGCTCCGTGAGTGTGCAGAAGTGACGGCGGAGGGCGTGGGGGGATCTCAGCGGACGCGCAGGGTCCAGCTCCAGCGGTGGACACCCGGTGCGACGAGGTAGGAGGGGAAGGTGTCGGGGCCGCACGAGGCCGTACCCAGGCCCCGGTGCGCGGCGTCGATGTGGACCACGCAGCCGGCCCGCGGCACGAGTTCGTCGTGGTGCGTGACGGCGGTGAGGTCCTCGGCGCGGTAGCGGCTGACGCAGACCTGGCGGGGTTCGTCCAGCTCGACCGCGAGTCCGGGGGCGTCCGGCGCCGACAGGGTGAACCGTCGTACACCGTGTCGGCCGCCGCTCTCCTGGGGCCGCAGGTAGGGGGTGAACAGCTCGTCCACCGGCAGCCGGTGGTGGCCGACGGGGGCTCCGGCGGCGCGGTCGGGGTACGACTCCCAGGGACCCTGACCGAACCAGTCCAGCACGTCGAGCCCGGCCACCGTCTCGAAGACCGAGCCGACCCGTGCCACGTCCGAGAACTCCTCGGGCAGCTCGGCCGACTCGTCGACCCGGACACCGCCCTCGACCGGTGTGAACTCCTGCCGGTGCCGTACCACCCCCACGGTGCCCGCGTACTGGGCGACCACGGCCACCGAGCGGCCGTCCCTGCGCACCGAGACCACCTTGCGCACCAGCCGGTCCAGCCCCCAGGCCCGCCAGCGCGGCGCCATCCCGCCGAGTTCGTCGTTGTCGGTGGGCGCCCGCCACAGCGAGAGCGTCGGCGCGGCCGTCAGCAGCGGGTGCCGCAACAGCCCCTCCTCGTCCACCTCGACCGCGGGTCCCGCCGCCACCGGCCGCCCCGGCGCGTGTGCCGCCCGGATCCGGATCTGCGGCGCGCAGACCTCCGTTCCGGCCGGCGCCCACGCCTGGTCCTCGGCGACCGTGACCCGCAGGGTCAGCCAGGCCTCCCCGCCGTCCGCCGGCACCGCGAACGGCAGCGGTACGGCCGCGGTCTCGCCGGGCCGCAGCTGCGGCAGCCGCGCCGGACCGGTCAGGGTACGGCCGTCGGCCAGCGCCAGCTCCCAGGTGCCCGTCAGCCAGTCGAGGCTCCGGAAGTGCTGGTGGTTGGCGAGGACCACGCCCTCGTGCCTGAAGCACCGGATGCGGACCGGCGCCGCGATCTCCCGGTGCTCGTACATCGCGGGCTTGGGGGTGCGGTCGGGGAAGACGATGCCGTCCGCGACGAACGCCCCGTCGTGCAGGGCCTCGCCGAAGTCGCCGCCGTACGCCCAGCGGTGGCCGGGCGCGGCGACACCGTTGTCATACAGTCCGGCGCCCGTGCGCCCGACCGGTCTTCCGTCGCTCACCCGCTGGAGAATTCCGTGGTCCCAGAACTCCCAGATGAACCCGCCCTGAAGACCCGGAGTGGACTCGATGGCGGCCCAGTGGTCGGCGAGCGTGCCGTTGCTGTTGCCCATGGCGTGCGAGTACTCGCACTGGATCAGCGGTTTCGTCTGCTCCCCGGACAGCGCGTGCGCCACGCACTCCTCCAGCGGCGCGTACATCGGGCAGGCGAGGTCGGAGGCCACGTCCGGGTCGGCCCAGCCGCGTTTGGCGGCCCCCTCGTACTGGACCGGCCGGGTCGGGTCGTGCCGTCGTACCCAGCCCGCCGCCGCGTCGTGGTTGGCGCCGTAGTCGGACTCGTTGCCCAGCGACCAGATGATGACCGACGGGTGGTTCTTGTCGCGCAGCACCATGCGTGAGACCCGGTCCACGAAGGCGTTCAGGTAGCGCGGGTCGTCGGCGATCTCGTGCGCGTGGTCGTGGGACTCGATGTCCGCCTCGTCCACGACGTAGAAACCCAGTTCGTCGGCGAGGTCGTACAGCGCGGGGTCGTTCGGGTAGTGCGAGGTGCGGATCGCGTTGAACCCGAACCGCTTGAGCACCACCAGGTCGGCCCGCATGTCGTCGTACGACACCGTCCGCCCGGTGAGCGGGTGGAAGTCGTGCCGGTTGACGCCCCGGACGAACACCCGTTCGCCGTTGATCAGCAGGTCCCGGCCGACGATCTCGACGTCGCGGAAGCCGACGCGGTGGTACGAGGTGTCGGCGACCGTGCCGTCCGCGCGGTGCAATCGGACGGTCAGCCCGTACAGTTCGGGCTCCTCCGCGTTCCAGGTGCGCACCTCGGGCACGACCGCGTGGATGCGGGCCTCGCCCAGGAAGTCGGAGACCCGGTCGTCCTCGGCGTTGCGCCGGTCGAACCCGGCGTCCTGCGCGAGGAGCCGGCCGTCCAGGTCGGCGGTGACGTACCAGCCGCCCGGCAGCGCCCCGCGGTCGTCGCGCACCAGGCAGTCCACCCGCAGCTCGCCGTCCCGCCGGGCCCGCACGGTCACGTCCGCGAGCCGCAGCGGGTCGGTCGTGTACAGCAGCACGGAGCGGGTGATCCCGCCGTGCCACCAGTGGTCCTGGTCCTCGATGTGCGTGGCGTCCGACCACTTGACCACGGTCAGCCGCAGCACCGACCGCTCGCCGGGCCGGACGACCGCCGTCAGGTCGAACTCGGCGGCGAGGTGCGAGTCCTTGGAGACGCCGACCGGCCGCCCGTCGACGTGCACGAGCAGCACGCTCTCCGCGGCGCCCACCTGGAGCACGATCCGGCGCCCCGCCCATGCGGCGGGGACGTCCAGCTCACGCTCGTAGACGCCCGTCGGGTTCGCGGCGGGGGAGTGCGGCGGGAACTCGGGGAACGGCATCCGCACGTTCGTGTACTGCGGCAGGTCGTCGGTGTCCTGCACGGTCCAGGCGCCGGGCACGTGCGCCGTCGCCCACGCACCGCCGACCGGCGCGTCCGGAGCCGGCAGCAACTGGAAGCGCCAGTCGCCGTCCAGGGGGAGCGCTCCGGAGCGCCGGTCGACGGCGTTCATGGGCAGACGCCCCCAGGAGGTCACCTCGGGTGCCTCCCAGGGGCGGACGGCCGCCAGCGGGTCCGTCACTTGATGGCTCCCTTGGCCAGGTCGCCGATGATCTGCCGGGCGCCGATCGCGAACACGATCAGCAGGGGAACGAGGGCGAGGAGTGCGCCGGTCATGACCATTCCGTAGTCGGTGGTGCCGTGGGTGCCGTTGAGCTGGGAAAGGGCCACCTGGAGGGTGACGTTGTCCGGGTTGGTGAGGGCGATCAGCGGCCAGGCGTAGTCGTTCCACTGGCCCATGAAGGTGAAGATGCCGAGGAAGGCGAGGCCCGGCCGGACCACCGGGAGGGCCACGTGCCAGTACTGGCGCAGGAAGTGCGCGCCGTCGATGCGGGAGGCGTCGAGGAGTTCGTCGTGGATGGCGCCCTTCATGTACTGGCGCATCCAGAAGATCCCGAACGCGTTGGCCGCGGCCGGCACGATCAGCGAGGTCATCGAGCCGATCCAGCCCAGCTTCGCCATGATCACGAACTGCGGGATCGCGGACAGCTGCGCCGGCACCATGAAGATGACCATGAGCAGCGCGAACAGCACGTTCTTGCCGGGGAAGTCGAACTTGGCGAACACGAAGGCCGCCAGCGAGTCGAACAACAGGACCAGGAAGGTCACCGAGCCCGCGACCAGCAGCGAGTTCCACATCGAGCCGAAGAAGTCGATGTTGTCGAACAGACCGCGCAGGTTCTCCAGGAAGTGCGCGCCCGGCAGCAGCTTCGGGGGGTAGGAGAAGATCTCCGACGAGGTGTGCGTCGACATGATCACGGCCCAGTAGAACGGGAAGGCCGAGAGCAGCAGACCGACGACGAGTACGGCGTGCAGGGCGATGCCGCGGCCCCGGGTGCCCTTGATGGCCCTGGGCCGACGGGTTCCTTGGATGGATGCCATGGTGTGCGGCCTCCCTAGTCTTCGCCCCGGCGCTGCACCAGGCGCCAGTTGACGATGGAGAAGATGATCACGACGAGGAAGATGCCCCACGCGACGGCGGCGCCGTAGCCGAAGTCGTTGTTGTCGAAGGTCTGCTGGAAGAAGTAGAGGACCATCGTCTGGCCCGCGTGGCCCGGACCGCCCGCGAACGTCGAGTCGTTGGAGGTGGTCTGGAGCAGCACCTGCGGTTCGGAGAAGCTCTGCAGGCCCGTGACGGTCGACACGACGAGCACGAACAGCAGGACCGGCCGCATCATCGGCAGCGTGATCCGGAAGAAGGTCTGCACGGGACCGGCGCCGTCCATCCGGGCCGCCTCGTACAGTTCGCCCGGAACGGTCTGCAGACCGGCGAGGAAGATGATCGCGTTGTAGCCGGTCCACTGCCAGGTCATCAGGGTGGCGATGGCGATCTTGATGCCCCACGGGGTGTTCAGCCAGGCCACCTGGTCCAGGCCGACCGCGTTGAGGAAGGCGTTCACGAGGCCGAAGTTGGTCGAGAACACCGAGCCGAAGATGATCGCGACGGCGACCACCGAGGTGACGTTCGGCAGGAAGTAGGCGAACCGGTAGACGTTCTTGAAGCGGACCGCCGAGTTGAGCATCACGGCCGTCACCATGGCCAGGAAGATCATGGGGAAGGTGGCGAGCGCCCAGATGAGGAGGGTGTTGCCGACGGCGGTCCAGAAGTCGGTGTCGCTCAGCAGGTACTGGTACTGCGACAGGCCCGCCCACTCCATCGAGCCGAGGCCGTCCCAGCGGTGCAGGGAGACGTAGAGCGAGAAGCCGACCGGGATCAGGCCGAAACAGACGAAGAGCAGGTAGAAGGGGGAGATCGCGGCGTAGAGGTGCCAGTACCTGCGCAGCCCCGTGCGGGGACCGGGCGCCGGTGGGCGTGCCACGCTCGGCGCGGGCTTTTCCAGTGCGGTGGCCATCAGTAGGTCACCCCCAGGTGCTTGGCTATGCGCCGGCATTTGCTCATGGCGTCCTTCCAGGCCTGGTCGGGATTCTTGCCGAGGACACCGACGTTCTTGATCTCGTCCTTCAGGGGCTGGGAGAGCGCCACGTCGAACGGGCTGTTGTAGGCGACCGCGATCTTCTGCGCGGCGGGCCCGAAGACGTCCATGGTGACCTGGCCGCCGAAGAACGGGTCGGGCTCGCGCAGCGTCTTCATCGCGTACGACGCCGGGGTGGAGGGGAAGAGTCCCGCGTCGACGAAGCCCTGCGCCTGGTTGGCGGCGTCCAGCATCCAGGCGATGATGTGGAACGCCTGCTCGGGCTCCCGGCAGGCCTTGGTGATCGACAGGAACGAGCCGCCGTTGTTGGAGGGCCGCACCGGCATCTGCGCGACCCGCCACTTCCCCTTGGTCTTCGGCACGCCCGACTTGATGTCGTTGGTGGCCCAGGAGGCGTTGAGCTGGCTGGGCAGCTTGCCGTCCTGGAGCGCGGAGAGCTGGTCCGGTGTCCCGCTGACCAGGTCGGAGACGATCCCGCGCCGCTTGGCCTCCACGGCCAGCGCCCACGCCCGGCGCACGTGGTCCTGGTCCCCGATGAAGTTGCGGTCCTTGTCGACGTACCGCTTGCCGCCCTGCTGCACCACGTTCTCGAAGATCGAGTTGACGTCGGTGACCAGGGACGTGCCCGGGAGCCGCTTCTTCAGCCGCTCGCCCGCCGCGAAGAACTTCTCCCAGGTGTCCAGCCCGGCCGTGACGTCGGCGGGTTCGTACGGCAGCCCGGCCCTGCGGAAGACGTCGTACTGGTAGTAGTGCGCGACCGGGCCGCAGTCGATCGGGAAGCCGACCATCGTGCCGTCGTCGGCGATGCCCTGCTCCCACTTCCAGGACAGGAAACGGGACTTGTACGTGTCCGCGCCCAGCGTGCGCAGGTCCACGAACTGGTCGGCGTCGGGCAGGTAGGACGCCATGTCCTCGCCCTTGAGCCCCGCGATGTCGGGAATGCGGGCCCGTCCGGTCATCGTGGTGAGCAGTTTCGACCGGTAGTAGCCGCCGATCTTGACGGCCCTGAGGTCGACGCTCGCCCCGTAGCGGGCCTTCGCGTTCTTGACGACCGTGTCACCCAGGCCGCCGTCCCAGTACCACAGGACCATGTTCCGGCCGGTGGAACCGGTCGGAACGGCACAGCCGGACGCCAGGCCGCCGAACGCCGTGGCGGCCGTACCGGCCAGGCCCGCGCGCAGCAGGCCTCTTCGTGAGAGCCGCACAGCTCCCACCGCCTTTCGGATCTTTTCGGGACTTCACATGAGCGTGGGGGGGGGGGTGGGGGGGGTGGGGTCAGTGCGACCGTGCGGGGGGAGTCACGGGGGCGTACCGCACCGGCGGGCCGGGGTCGGCCGGGAGCCGGTCGGCCAGGAAGCCGTAGGCGCGCCGGAGGTCGGGATCGGTCAGCGACCGCCACCAGCTGTCGACGCCGTACCAGCCGGGGGCCGCGAGTGCCCCGCCTGGCCGGCCGACGGAGAGCCCGGCGGCCAGTACGGCGAACCGCAGCCGCTCCTCCAGCGGCCAGCCGCCCAGCGAGGCGGCCACGAAGCTCGCCCCGAAGACGTCCCCGGCACCCGTCGCGTCGAGGACGTCCACGGCGAGGGCCGGGACCTCCGCGTACTCGCCGGTGTGCTGGTCGACGGCCAGCGCGCCGGCGCCGCCGCGCGTCACCACCGCCACCGGGACCAGCTCGGCGAGCGTGCCCAGCGCGGCCATGGCGCTGTCGGTGCGGGTGTAGGCCATCGCCTCGGCCTCGTTCGGCAGGAAGGCGTGGCACAGCGCGAGCTGGTCGAGGAGGGCGCGGGACCACCGCTGGGTGGGGTCCCAGCCGACGTCGGCGTAGACCTGGGTGCCGTTCGCGGCCGCCTTGGCGATCCACTCGCGCGGTTCGGCCTCCAGGTGCACCAGCGCGGTACGCGCCTCGGGCGGGTCGCCCATCAGCGCGTCCTGCGAGTACGGCGGCTGCGAGCCGTGGGTGACCAGGGCGCGGTCGTCGCCGTGCGCGAGGGAGACGGTGACCGGGGTGGGCCACTGGTCCGCGACGCGGGAGAGCGAGAGGTCGACGTTCTCCTGGTCGCTCAGGACGTCCCGGCAGTACGCGCCGTAGAAGTCGTCGCCGAAGACCGTGGCCAGCGAGGTGCGCAGGCCGAACCGGGACGCGGCCACCGCGAGGTTCGCGATGCCGCCGGGGCCGCAGCCCATACCCGCCGTCCAGATCTCCTCGCCCGGCGTCGGCGGTTTCCCGAGCCCCGTCAGGACGAGGTCGTAGAAGAGCAGCCCGGTCAGCAGCACATCGGGCCTGTCGTCGTCCACGCGCGCAGCCTCTCGTCAAAACTCGTCATTTCGATGACCGGAATCGTGCGCCGCTCTGTGAGATTGGTCAATACCCGAGCAGAACTGAGCATGGATTTGATTGAAGATGACGAGTAGTGTTCGTCGCGTGCTGGCAGAACGACGACATCAACTCATCCTGCGGGCCCTGCGCTCGGGCGGTCCCGCGGCCGTGACCGATCTCTCCGAGCAACTGGGTGTGAGCCCCGCCACGATCCGGCGCGACCTGCTCAAACTGGAAGAGGACGGGTTGCTCACGCGGGTGCACGGCGGTGCCGTCGCGGAGGAGGGCGACCAGCCCTTCGCCGAGGTCGCCGAGGTGCGCGTGGCCGAGAAGGACGCCATCGCGGCGCGCGCGGCGGCTCTCGTCGCCGACGGCCAGTCGGTGCTCCTGGACATCGGCACGACGGCCTACCGGCTGGCCCGCCAGCTGCACGGCCGCCGGCTCACCGTGATCACCAGCAACCTGGTGGTCTACGAGGAGCTCGCCGACGACGAGGGCATAGAGCTGGTGCTGCTCGGCGGCATGGTCCGCCGCGAGTACCGCTCCCTGGTCGGTTTCCTCACCGAGGACAACCTGCGCCAGCTGCACGCCGACTGGCTCTTCCTCGGCACCAGCGGGGTGCGCCCCGGCGGGCAGGTGATGGACACGACGGTCGTGGAGGTGCCGGTCAAGCGCGCCATGATCAAGGCGAGCGACAAGGTCGTCCTGCTCGCCGACGCCGCCAAGTTCCCGGGTACGGGCATGGCGAAGGTCTGCGGTCCCGAGGACCTGGACGTGGTGGTGACCAACGCGCCGGTCGACCCGGCGACCCGTGCCGCCCTGGAGGAGGCCGGTGTCGAGATGGTCCTGGCAGGAAAGGCTCAAGCGTGAAACTGACGATTCTGGGCGGCGGCGGGTTCCGGGTGCCGCTCGTGTACGGCGCACTGCTGACCGACCGCGGTGAGGGGCGGGTCACCGAGGTCGTCCTGCACGACCTCGACGCCGGACGGCTGTCCGCGGTGGCCCGCGTCCTGGCGGAGCAGGCGGCCCCCGTGCCCGACGCTCCCGCCGTGACCGCCACCACCGACCTCGACGAGGCCCTGCGCGGCGCCGACTTCGTCTTCTCCGCGATCCGGGTGGGCGGCCTGGAAGGCCGTGCGGCCGACGAGCGGGTGGCCCTGGCCGAAGGCGTCCTCGGCCAGGAGACCGTCGGCGCCGGCGGCGTCGCCTACGGCCTGCGGACCGTCCCGGTCGCCGTGGAGATCGCCCGGCGGGTGGCCCGGCTCGCCCCCGACGCCTGGGTCATCAACTTCACCAACCCCGCGGGACTCGTCACCGAGGCCATGTCCCGCCACCTCGGCGACCGCGTCATCGGCATCTGCGACTCCCCGGTCGGCCTCGGCCGCCGTATCGCCCGGGTGCTCGGCGCGAACCCCCGCGAGGCCTGGATCGACTACGTCGGCCTCAACCACCTCGGCTGGGTGCGCGGCCTGCACGTCGCGGGCCGCGACGAGCTCCCGCGCCTGCTCGCCGACCCCGACCTGCTCGGCTCCTTCGAGGAGGGCAAGCTCTTCGGCGTCGACTGGCTCCAGTCCCTCGGCGCGATCCCCAACGAATACCTGCACTACTACTACTTCAACCGCGAGGCCGTCCGCGCCTACCAGCAGGCCGAGAAGACCCGCGGTGCCTTCCTGCGCGACCAGCAGGCGCACTTCTACGAGACGGTCGCGGACCCTGGCTCGAAGGCCCTGGACGTCTGGGACCGCACCCGCGCCGAGCGGGAGGCCACCTACATGGCGGAGAACCGGGAGACGGCCGGCGCCGGCGAGCGCGACGCCGACGACCTGTCCGGCGGCTACGAGAAGGTCGCCCTGGCCCTGATGCGGGCCATCGCCCGCGACGAGCGCACCACCCTGATCCTGAACGTCCGCAACCGCGGCACCCTCTCGGTGCTCGACGGCGAGGCCGTCATCGAGGTGCCCTGCCTGGTCGACGCCAACGGCGCCCACCCGGTCGCCGTCGCCCCGCTGCCCGACCACGCCACCGGCCTGGTCTGCGCGGTCAAGGCCGTCGAGCGCGAGGTGCTCGCCGCCGCCGAGTCCGGCTCCCGTGCGACGGCCGTCAAGGCGTTCGCCCTGCACCCGCTGGTCGACTCGGTGAACGTCGCCCGGCGCCTGCTGGAGGGGTACACCGACGCCCACCCCGGCCTCGCGTATCTTAAGTAGCCAGCCGCCCGGAAAGCGCTTTCCACCCCCTCTTCTGGAGACTTCCATGCACGACGAACGCCGCCGGATCGAGGAGCGCGTAGAGCGCCTCCAGAACCAGCGCATCAGGCCCGCGATCCACGCGGCCGCCGTCCCCTTCGAGGTGACCGCCTGGCAGGCCCCCGGCGAGCCGGTCCCCTTCGAGGAGGCCGCGGCAGCCCCCTACGAACCGTTCGCCATGGACACCCCGTGGGGTCCGCCCTGGGGCACCACCTGGTTCCGGATGCGTGGCCAGGTGCCCGCGGAGTTCGCGGGCCGCCGGGTCGAGGCCGTCATCGACCTCGGGTTCGTCGGCGACTGGCCGGGCAACCAGGCCGAGGCCCTGGTCCACCGCACCGACGGGACCCCGCTCAAGGCGGTCAACCCCCTCAACCAGTACGTGCCGATCGCCAACCCGGCGGCCGGCGGTGAGGTGATCGACTACCTGGTGGAGGCCGCGTCCAACCCGGACATCCTCGCCAACGACTTCCGCGAGCCCACCCTCCTGGGTGATGTGCTGACGGCCGGCGACAAGCCGCTCTACACCTTCAAGCGCGCCGACATCGCCGTCCTGGACGAGAACGTCTGGCACCTCGACCTCGACATCCAGGTGCTGCGCGAGCTGATGCTGGAGCTCGGCGAGCACGACCCGCGCCGGCACGAGATCGCGCACGCCCTCGACCACGCGATGGACCTGCTCGACCTGGACGACATCTCCGGTTCCGCGGCCGCCGTCCGCGAGGCCCTGAAGCCGGCCCTGTCCAAGCCCGCGCACGCCAGCGCGCACATCATCTCCGGCGTCGGCCACGCGCACATCGACTCGGCCTGGCTGTGGCCGATCCGCGAGACCAAGCGCAAGACCTCCCGCACCTTCTCCAACGTGACGTCGCTGGCGGACGAGTACGAGGAGTTCGTCTTCGCCTGCTCGCAGGCCCAGCAGTACGAGTGGGTCCGCGACAACTACCCGCAGGTCTGGGCCCGCATCCAGGAGTCCGTGAAGAAGGGCCAGTGGGCCCCGGTCGGCGGCATGTGGGTCGAGTCCGACGGCAACCTCCCCGGCGGCGAGGCGATCGCCCGCCAGCTCGTGCACGGCAAGCGGTTCTTCATCGAGCACTTCGGCATCGAGACCAAGGGCGTCTGGCTGCCCGACTCCTTCGGTTACAACGCGGCCTATCCGCAGCTCGCCAAGCTGGCCGGCAACGAGTGGTTCCTCACCCAGAAGATCTCCTGGAACCAGACCAACACGTTCCCCCACCACACCTTCTGGTGGGAGGGCATCGACGGCACCCGCATCTTCACGCACTTCCCGCCCGTCGACACCTACAACGCCCGCTTCAGCGGCGAGGAGATGTCGCGCGCGGTCCGCAACTACGCCGAGAAGGGCGCCGCCACCCGCTCCCTGGCCCCGTTCGGCTGGGGCGACGGCGGTGGCGGCCCCACCCGCGAGATCATGGAGCGGGCCCGCCGCCTGAAGGACCTGGAGGGCTCCCCGCGCGTCGAGGTCGAGCACCCGGACACCTTCTTCGCCAAGGCCCGCGCCGAGTACGAGGACGCCCCGGTCTGGGTCGGCGAGCTCTACCTGGAGCTGCACCGCGCCACCTACACCTCGCAGGCCCGCACCAAGCAGGGCAACCGGCGCAGCGAGCACAAGCTGCGCGAGGCCGAGCTGTGGGCGACGACGGCCGCGCTGCACGCGCCCGGCTACCGCTACCCGTACGAGAAGCTGGACCGGCTCTGGAAGACGGTCCTGCTGCACCAGTTCCACGACATCCTGCCGGGCTCCTCGATCGCCTGGGTGCACCGCGAGGCCGAGGCCGAGTACGCCCGCGTCGCCGAGGAGCTGGAGGCGCTCACCGCCGAGGCGGTCACGGCGCTGGGCGGCGGTACGGTCCGGGTCTTCAACACCAGCCCGTACGCCCGTGCCGAGGTCGTCCGCGACACCGCCGGCACCCCGGTCTACGTCGAGGTCCCCGCGAGCGGCAGCGCCCCGCTGACGGCCGCCGCCGAGGCCCCGGCGGCCGTGACGGTCGACGGCCGGGTCATCGACAACGGACTCGTCCGGGTGGAGATCGCCGAGGACGGCACCCTGTCGTCCGTCTTCGACCTCCGTGCGAACCGCGAGGTCCTCGCCGGCCAGGGCAACCTGCTCCGCCTGCACACCGACCTGCCGAACTACTGGGACGCCTGGGACGTCGACAAGCACTACAAGAACCGCTACACCGACCTGCTGGAGCCCTCGGAGATCACGGTCGTCGACACGGACCCGCTGCTCGGCTCGATCCGCGTCACGCGCCCGTTCGGCAACGGCTCCACGATCGTCCAGACGGTCACCGTGCGCGCCGGCAGCCCCCGGATCGACTTCGAGACGGACATCGACTGGCACGAGGCCGAGAAGTTCCTCAAGGCGGGCTTCCCGGTGGACATCCGGGCCGCGCACTCCTCCGCCGAGATCCAGTTCGGTCACGTGCAGCGGCCCACGCACACCAACACCAGCTGGGAGGCGGCCCGTTTCGAGGTCTCCGGCCACCGCTGGTTGCACGTCGGCGAGCCCGGCTACGGCGTCGCCGTCATCAACGACTCGACGTACGGCCACGACGTCTCCCGCACGGTCCGCGAGGACGGCGGCACGACCACCACGGTCCGGCTCTCCCTGGTGCGCGCCCCGCGCGTCCCGGACCCGGGCGCCGACCAGGGCAGGCACCGCATCACCTACTCCCTGCTGCCGGGCGCCACCATCGGGGACGCGGTGACCGAGGGCTACGCCCTCAACCTCCCGCTGCGGGTGGCGGATTCGGCGGGCGAGCCGGCGCCGGTCGTGTCGGTGGACGGCGACGGCGTGACCGTCGAGGCGGTCAAGCTCGCCGACGACGCCTCCGGCGACGTGGTGGTCCGGCTCTACGAGTCCCGTGGCGGCCGCGCCCGGGGGGTGCTGCGCACCGGCTTCGCGCTGGCCGGCGCCCAGGTGACCGACCTGCTGGAGCGCCCGCTGGAGGACGCGGCCACCGACGGCGACTCCGTCGCGGTGGAGCTGCGCCCCTTCCAGATCCTCACCCTCCGGCTGCGCAGGAGCTGACCGCATGGCCATGCAACCGTGGTTCACGGAAGCCAAGTTGGGGATCTTCGTGCACTGGGGCATCTACGCCGTCGACGGGGTCCAGGAGTCCTGGTCCTTCTACGACGACATCGTGCCGCACGACCAGTACATGTCCCAGCTGGGCCGGTTCACGGGCGCGGCGTACGACCCGAAGGCGTGGGCGGACCTGTTCGCCCGCGCCGGCGCCCGGTACGCCGTGCTGACCAGCCGTCACCACGACGGAGTGGCCCTGTGGGACACGGAGTTCGGCGAACTCAACCTCGGCCGGGACTACATCGGCCCCTACGCCGACGCCCTGCGCGAGAAGGGACTGAAGGTCGGCCTGTACTACTCGCACTCCGACTGGAACCACCCCGACTACGCGTCCACGCGCAAGCCGGGCCGGCCGCCCGAGCAGGAGGACAACCGCTACTCCGAAGTCGCGGCGGAGGACGAGGACCTGGCCGCCTGGGACCGCTTCCTCGCCTACCGGGACGGCCAGGTGACGGAGCTGGCGTCCCGCTACCGGCCGGACCTGATGTGGTTCGACGGGGAGTGGGACCGCAGCGAGGAGCAGTGGCGGATCCCCGAACTCGCCGCGCTGATCCGCTCGTACGTGCCGCAGGTCGTCTTCAACGCGCGCATGCTCAGCGAGGGCGACTACGCCACCCCGGAGCAGGGCGCCCCCGTCGTGCCGCCGGACGGCCCCTGGGAGCTGTGCCTGACGATCAACGACTCGTGGGGGTACCAGCACCACGACCACAACCACAAGTCGCTCGCCCAGCTGATCCGCTACTTCACCGAGACCATCGGGGGCGGCGGCAATCTGCTGCTCGACGTCGGCCCCATGGAGGACGGCACCATCCCGCAGCCGCAGGTGGAGCGACTGGAAGGGCTGGGGGAGTGGATCCGGCGGCACGCGGAGGCGGTGTACGGGACCGGCCGCGGGCTGCCCGCCGGGCACCACTACGGGCCCAGCACCCTCTCCGCCGACCGGCGCACCCTGTACCTCACCCTGTTCGACGCGCCGCGCGCCGAGATCGGGGTCCGCGGTCTGGCCACGAAGGTCAGGAAGGTCACCGTGGTGGGCAGCGGCACCGAGCTCGGCCACCGGGTGGTCGGCGGGCTGCACGAGGCCGTCGGCGTGCTGTGGATCGACCCGCCGGCCGCGGCCGACCTCGACCCGTACGCCACCGTCCTCGCCGTCGAACTGGACGGGGAGCTGGAGCTGTACCGGGGGTCGGGACGGTTCTGACCGGAAACAGGCAGGCCACGGCGGCTTTCGGGTCGCCGTGGCCTGCGGTGCTCAGCCGGTGAAGCCGGCCGTGATCGAGGTGAACTGCCAGTTGCTCTGGCTGATCCCGGAGCAGTTGCTCACCACGCCGCCGCCCGCGCAGCCGCGGTCCCGGTTGACCGCCCAGAACGCGAGCCGGGCGATGTGGTGCGAGTTCGCCCAGTCACGGATCTGCGTCCAGATCGCCGGGGTCGTGGTCTCCTGCTGGTCGGACAGCCCGTTCATCCCGGAGATCCCGATGTGCGCGTAGGCCGTCGCGTCGTCCCAGCCGAACGTGGACCTGAGCTTGGCCTTCAGGCCCTCGGCCGCGTTCACCGTGTTGCCGTACATGTCGGAACCGCCGCCGAAGTCGAACGGCATGATCGTGAAGACGTCGATGTCGGCGCCGATCGACTGGGCCTGCTCGATCAGCCGGTTGCCGTAGTACGTCGGACCGGTGGTGGACGTCCCGAAGGTGACGATCGTCCGCAGGCCCGGGTTGTTGGCCTTGACCGTCTTCAGGGCGGTCAGGATCTTCGCCTGCACGGCCTCGTTCTCGAACTCGTCCGTGTTCTCGATGTCCATGTCGACGGACTTGAGCCCGTAGGCGTCGACCACCTTCTGGATCGCCCCGGCCAGCGCGCTCGCGGAGGAGCAGTTGGCGCCGAGCTTGCTGCCCTGCCAGCCGCCGAACGACGGGGTGACGTCACCGCCGGCCGCCCGGATCTGGTTGATCGCGGTCTGGTCGACGCCCCCGGTGAGCGACCTGCTGCCGTCCCAGGCCGGGGTGCAGCCGCCCGAGTCCAGCACGAAGGCCATGGTGAAGTTCTTGATGCCGGTCGCGCTCATCACGGTGGACGGGCTCGGCGGGTCGCCCCAGCCCTCGAAGAGGTACGGCGCGGCCTGTGTGAAGCCGCTTCCGCCGCCGGTGCCCGCGCTCGTGGTCACGGACACCGCGTTGGAGGCGGCGGACACGTTCCCGGCCGCGTCCCGTGCCTTCACCGTGAAGGTGTACGCCGTGCTCGCCGCCAGCCCGCTCACCGTGGCGGAGGTCCCGGAGACGCTCGTCGCCAGGGTCGACCCGCGGTAGACGTCGTACGCCGTGACCCCGACGTTGTCCGTCGCCGCCGACCACGACAGGGACACGCTCGACGAGGTCTTCCCGGTGGAGGTGAGGTTCGCGGGCGCGGTCGGTGCCTGGGTGTCGGAGCCGCCGCCGGGGCCGTCGAGGCTGATGTCGTCGGCGTAGTAGGTGCCCTGGGCGTACCACCCGTGGACGTAGATCTCGGCGCTGGTCTGCGTGGCGCCGGTGGTGAAGGAGACGGTCAGCCGGCTGTACTGGGACGTCGAGGTCGTCCAGGTGGAGGCGCCGCCGGTCACCCCGAGGTAGACGTACGAGCCGCGCACCCAGCCGCTGAGCGAGTACGTGGTGTTGGGCTGCACCGCGACGGTCTGGGCGCACTGCGCGGTGTCGCTCGAACTCGCCGCCCCGGCGAGGGCCTTGGCGCCGCCGTGCACGGGGGAGGAGACGACCGAGCCGAGGTTCCCCGAGCAGGACCAGGGTGACAGACTCCCCGACTCGAAGCCGGGGTTGGACAGGACGTTGGCCGCCTGCGCGGTGCCGGGCAGCGCGATGGCCCCGGCGAGCGCGAGGGCGGCGGATCCGAGCAGGGCGAGTATCCGGTGTCTGGGACGTCCGAGTGGGTTGCGCACGCGATCTCCCTGAGGGGATGGGGGTGTTCGGGAGTGCACGAGGGTGCGAGTGCAGGATGTGCGCAACCAAGTTGGTATGGACCAATCCGCCTGTCAAGAAGGCAGGCGGAAATTGGTCCAGACCGGTGGGGTGGCTTCCTCGCGTCTCCGCGGGCTGTGCTCCCGCGGCGGTGCGGCGTCAGGCGGCGGGCGGAACGACGACGACCTTGCCGTGCACCGCGCCCTGGGCGGCCCGCGCGTGCAGGGCCGGCAGCTCGGCCAGCGGTACCCGCTCGGCGACGTCGACGCGCAGCTCGCCGCGGTCGACCAGCGCCACCAGCTGCGCCAGCTGCTCGGCGTCGCTGCGGACGAACAGGTCGATGCCCCGCACCTCGCGCTCCTCGTCGCCGGGGGCGGGCATCCACACCGTGGTGTTCACCAGCACGCCGCCGGAACGGACCAGGGGGACCAGTGCGGCGAGTTCGGCCGGGTCGACCGGGGCGAGGTTGAGTGCGACGTCGACCGGCTCGGACACCGCCTCCGGCACGCGGGTGGTGGTGTGGTCGATCACCTCGTCGGCGCCGGCGGACCTGACCGCGTCGCTGCTGCGCGGACCGGCCGTGGCGATGACGTGGGCGCCGGCGTTCTTGGCCAGCTGTACGGCGTAGCCGCCGACCGCGCCGCCGGCGCCGTTGATCAGCACACGCTGCCCGGCCGTCAGCCCGCCGTGGTCGAACAGCGCCTGGTACGCGGTCAGGCCCACCAGGGGCAGGGCGGCGGCGTCCGCCAGGGGGAGGCCCTTGGGTGCGGACGTGAGGACCTCGGCCGGTGCGAGGACGTACTCCGCGGCGGCACCGGGCTTGTCCATCGGCAGGAAGCCGACGACGTGGTCACCGACCGCGATGCCGTCCACGCCCTCGCCCAGCGCGTCGACCGTGCCGGCGACGTCGATGCCGGGGGTGTGGGGCAGCTCCACCGGTATGGGGCCGCGCATGAAGCCGCCACGGATGTTGCCGTCGACGGGGTTGAACGAGGTCGCGGCGACCCGGACGCGGACCTCGCCGGCACCGGGGACGGGCTGCGCCACGTCCTCGTGACGCAGGACGCCGGGGTCGCCGTACTCGTGGAAACGCACTGCCTTCATGTCGGTTCTCGCCTTCGTCATGGTCGGTGTTGCTTCGAATTCGAAGCAACTGATGATGACCGTACAGCTACTTCGAATTCGAAGCAAGTGTGGTCGATCACTGCCGGTGCGAGCGCATCGCGGCGGCGAGTTCGGCGGCGGCCCGGTCGATGCAGGCGCGCAGCCGCACCGCATCGCTGTGAGCCGTGGCCCGCCAGTCGGCGGGGTCCGCGACGACGACCGTGGGCACGGGGTCGGCCTGCACGTCGGTCAGGCGCCTGCGTATCAACTGCGCCAGATCGGGCGGCTGCCGGCGGAAGCCGCTGTCGAGCACGAGCAGCACCGGCATGCCGGAGAGGATCCGGTCCCCGAGGACGGCGAAGAACGAGTCGAAAACCTCGCTCGGGGACGCGGCGAGCACCGGGGTCGCCACCACCAGCCCGTCGGCCGCCACGACCGCCGCGATCGCCTCCCGCAGGTCGAGGCTGGCGCGGCCCCGGGTGGAGTGCTGGGCGAGGTCGGCGGTCAGCCGGTGCAGCTCCAGCACCTCCACTTCGGCGCGCGCACCGTCGGCCGCCAGTGACCGGCACACGGCCTCCGCGGCCCAGTCCGCGAGCAGGCGAGCCGGGTGCGCATGGCCGGCGCCGGCGCTCACGACGGCCAAGGACACCGGACTCCACGCGGCGGTGCTCATCCGAGGGCGGCGTTGCCGAGTCGCTGCCGGTCCTCGTGTTGTGCGAGGCAGGGAATGCTCATGGCCGGTCCTCGGGATCCCTGGGCGGCGGCGCCGTCCTCCTATCCGCAACCCTGCGCCGCATCCCTGCCCGATCTCCATGGTCCACGGTGCTCAGTCGGGCCCAACAGTGCCCACACCGCGCGCCACACTCTTCGAATTCGAAGCAGTAGACTCCGGTCATGCCTGACTCCCCGCCGTCGCTCGACCCCGTGCAGCTCGGTGCCTACTTCGACCTCGTCGAAGTGACCAGCCTGCTGAGGCATGCGGTCGAGCAGCAGCTGCGCGAGACCGGTGATCTCAGCTATGTGCAGTTCCAACTGCTGGCCCGCCTCGGAGACTCGCCGACGGGCAGTCACCGCATGACCGACCTGGCCGACGGCGTCGTCTACAGCCGCAGCGGCCTGACGTACCAGGTGGCTCTGCTCGAGAAGGAGGGCCTGGTCGTCCGCGCTCCCTCACTGGACGACGAGCGGAGCATCACCGTCACCCTCACCGATGCCGGACGGGAACGGCTCGCGAAGGTGCTGCCGGGGCACGTCGAGGTGGTCAACGGCCTCTTGTTCGCACCGCTCTCGCCCGACGACGTCCAGGTCCTCGCCGATCTGCTGGCGCCGGTGCGCGACCACATGCGATCGACGCCGCCCCGCTCGGCCGCATCTCGCCGCCGCAGAGGCGGAGCGTAAGGACTCGCGTCATCGGATCCGTCGGCGTGCGAACTGCGCCGGTGTTTCCCGGTACTGCATCTTGAAAGCGCGGATGAAATGGCTGCTGTCGGTGAAGTGCCAGCGCGCGGCGGCCTCGGACACGGTGAGACCCGACCCGGGGACGGTGAGTGCCGCGGCCGCTTCCTCCAGGCGTCGGCGGCGAACGTAGGCGCTGAACGACTCGTCCAGACTCGCGAAGGCCCGCTGCAGGGTGCGGACGGAGACGTGCAGGTGCGCGGCGACGGCGGCGGGCGACAGGTCGGCGTCGGCGAGGCGGGCGTCGGCCAGTTCCCTGGCCGCTTGGGCCAGCGCCGGGGTGAAGGCCGGCTCGCGGTCGTCGAAGTGGTCGAGGACCAGCCCCTTGGCCAGTTCGAGCAGGGCGTTGCGGGACGCGTGCGCTGCCGCCGGGCCGAGGTCGCTCATGGTCCGCTGGACCATGGTGGCGTGCGCCAGGAGGACCTGCGCCGCGGGCGACGTGGTCCGGCCTGCGCGGGGTTTCCCCCCGACCAGGGACCGTAAGGCGTCACCGGGGAAGATGAAGATGCGGTGGCCGATCTCGGGCGTGGTGTGGAAGTGGTTCTCCGTCACGACGTGGTGCATGAAGTAGGTGCCGGCCGAGATGCAGGCGTCGCCGCCCTGGTCGTGCGGGTCCGACAGGGTCACCGCACCGCGCAGCCCGACGTACAGCCTGATGTGGTCGTGCTCGTGCGTACCGACCGCCTGGGTGCGCACGGATGAGGAGCCCCAGAGTTCGTTGATGACCGTGTCCTGCAGGGTCACCGAGTGCATGGTTCCCTGAAAACCGTCGACCGTGGAAGCGCTGAACTCCGGGAGGGGGTACAGGTCGCCCATGCGGTCGTTCCAGGTGTCGACGAACAACTCCCACGTTTCCCGGCCGGAGCCGGTGGCGTCGGCATCGGCGGTGAACGCGCCCACCTTGCCGCTCGTCCCGAGGGAACGCGGTGTGCTGGTCATGTGTCCTCCGCGCCGATGAAGATGTCGCCGGGATCCCGTTCGGTGTCGCAAACGTACACGCTTCCTTCGCGCGGCTGTTCCTACTCTTGGCTGCGACCCAGCCGTTGACGATCTTCCGCCCGCGAGTGCCGCGGGACGCGCTGCCGCCGTGCACGCGGGCGCCACCGGGCGCGCCGCCCGGTGGCGAAGTCGTCGGCACGCCGGCGGATGGTTCCCGCCTGACCGACCTTCGAGGAGACGACCGCGATGATTCCCGATGACGATCCGTCCCGTTCGCTGACCGTGGCGAACCCGGATGACCCCGGCACGACGTATGTCTCGCTGGTGGGCAACACGTACGCCATGCTGGTCACCGGCGAGCAGACCGACGGCCGGTACTGCCTGATCGACATGCGCGTGCCCGACGGTGGCGGCCCGCCCCCGCACCGGCACGACTTCGAGGAGATGTTCACGATCCTCGAGGGCGAGATCGAGTTCACCTTCCGCGGCGAGAAGCGCACGGTGCGGGCCGGGTCCACGATCAACGTGCCGGCCAACGCGCCGCACAACTTCCGCAACGTCTCGGGTGCTCCGGCCCGCATGCTGTGCATGTGCACCCCCGCCGGCCAGGACGAGTACTTCCTGCGCATCGGCGATGTCGTCGCGGGCAAGGACGCGCCGCCGCCGCAACTGTCGCAGGACGAGCTCATGGAGCGTCGCCGCCGTGCGGCCGAGCTGGCCGCGACCTACCGGAGCGAGTTCCTCTAGGCCGTCAGGGACGACGGGCCCGGGCGGCCCGCCTCCAAGAGTCGGGCGGACTGTTACTGCTATCTGCGAGGAGCGCGGATTGGGAGCGGTGGGACTGGCGGACCGGCTGGCCGCGGCACGAGCCGACGCGCTGGTGGGCAGGGAGCCGGAACGGGCGGTGCTCGACCGGACGCTGTCGGGCGCGGCGGACACCCCGCCCGTGGCCTACCTGCACGGTCCCGGTGGCATCGGCAAGACCTCGCTGCTGCGCTACGCCGCGTGGCGGGCCGAACTCAGCGGCCGCCGCGTGGTCCACCTGGACGGCCGGTTCCTCGACGCCGATCCGCGCCGGCTGGAGGAGGCCGCGGCCCCGGCGTGCGCCGAGCCCGGCGCGGTGCTGCTCATCGACACCTTCGAGCAGTGCCGGCCTCTTGAGGCATGGCTGCGCGAGACGTTCCTGCGACGGCTCGCCGACCGTGCGATCGTGATTCTGGCCGGCAGGGTCGCCCCCGACGTCGAATGGTCGCTGGACCCTGGATGGGCGCAGCTGTTCACCGCGCTGGCCGTGCGGCCGCTGGACGCCGCCCAGTCCCACGCCCTGCTCGCCGCCCGAGGTGTCCCCGCCGAGCAGCGCGGAGCCTTCGTCGCCTTCGCGGGAGGCAGCCCGCTCGCCCTCTCGCTGGCCGCCTCCGTGCCCGCCGCGGCGCCGGGCGCGCCGTGGGAGCCGACCGGCGACGTGCTGACGACCCTGGTCGAGCGGCTCGTGGGCGACCTGCCCAGCGCCGTCCACCGGCGCGCCCTCGAGGTCGTCGCGCAGGCCTACGTCACCCGCGAGCCCCTGCTGCGTGCGGTGCTGGGCGACGAGGACACCGACATGGTGTTCTCCTGGCTGCGCCAACTGCCCTACATCGAAGCCACGCCCGAAGGGCTGCACCCGCACGACGCGGTGCGGGCCACCCTTGAGGCCGACCTGCGCTGGCGGGACCCCGAGCGCTACGACGACGTCCGTGTCCGCATCTCGCTCGCGGGCCTGCGGGCCGTACGCGGCGCCGCCGAGGACGACGCGCTGCTGCGGGTCGCGGAGTGGATGTTCCTCTTCCGTGATCGGGGAAGTACGGACACCCTGTACAACTACCGGACGCACCCGCACATCGAAGACACCGCGCTCCGGCCCAAGGACGTGCCCGCCGTGTTGCGCATGGCCGAGGAAGCGGAGGGCCCGGCATCGGCGGCAGCGGTCGCGCACTGGGTGCGCCGACAGCCGGAGGCCTTCCGCGTCCACCGCTACGCAGGCTCCTCCGCGCCCGTGTCCTTCATGGCCGTCCTGAGGCTGGACGCACCACTGGCCGAGGACCGTGCCGCGGACCCGGTGATCGCGGCGGTCTGGGACCTCGTGGCCGCGGCCGCCCCCCTCGGGCCGGGCGAGCATCTGGGCATCCGCCGCTTCGCGGTGCAACCCGGCGGGCAGCAGCGGCCCTCACCCCTGATGGAGCTCACCAGCCGGCGCACCATCGGCGAGGAGATGAGGACCCACGGACGCGCGGTGACCTTCACCGTGTTCGAGGACGCCGAGCGGTGGGGGCGCTATCTCGCCGAGGCCGGGATGCCGGAGCTCGCGGCCGTGGACGTCGGCGGCCGGCGACAGCACATTTTCGGCCGGGACTGGCGACGGCAGACAGTGGAACAGTGGGTGCAGCACCGGGCTCGCGCAGCGGTCGCACCCGTGACGACATGGCCCGCGACCGGCGCCAGGAGTGGCCCGGGCGACCAGTTGCCGCGCGCGGTGTTCGCGGAAGGCGTGCTCGAGGCGCTGCGCACCTGGCACACCCCCCGCGCATTCGCCACCAGCGTCCTGCTGCGCTCCCGTCTCGTGCCGCACGGCTCACCCGACCCGTACGCCGACCTGCGCGGCGCCATCGTCACCGCCCTCGACGCGATACAGACCGACCCCGCGGGCGTCAAAGCCCACGAAGCTCTCACCGCCACATACCTCACGGCCTCCCGCACCCACAGGGCCGCCGCCCGACGGCTCGGCGTGCCCTACGGCACCTACCGGCGCCACCTCACGCTGGCCAAGGAACGCCTCATCGAACAACTGCTGCGACAACCGGCCACGACATCGACACCGGTCCAGCCGGACTCGCCGACCGAGGACTGAGGTCTCCACGGGACCGCCGGGCGTCAGGCACTGAACGCCCGGCGGGCTCGGGGAACCAAGTGCGGGTCAATACACCTAGAGCGGCAGCACCGCGGCCGCGGCGTCGACCGGCTCCACTTCCACGGGCAGCGTCGGCGCCGGCATGACGTCGGCCTCCTCGCGCGGCACGGGCACCGACGGCAGCACCGGCTTCGGCCCCGACACCACCGCGTAGTCCTGCCCCAGGAACGGCGGCTCGATCACTCCGGGGTCCTCGCCCAACGCCAACTGCACAGCCGCCCAAGGGGCGTTGACCCCGCACAACGACAGCTGGTGCAGGCCGCCCGCGGGGCGCGTGTTGACGTCGAGCAGCACCGGCTCGTCACCGAACATCCGGAACTGGATGTTGGAGAGGTAGTGCAGTCCGAAGCCCTCGGCGATGATCCGCGCCGGCTCCAGCCACTGCTCGTCCAGTGTGAAGCCGCGCCGACGGCCCTTCTTCGTCCGGCCCACGGCCAGCCGGAGCCGGTTGTCCGGCCCGGTCAGGCAGTCCACGGACACCTCCGGCTCCTCAAGGCGCGGCATCACCAGCCAGTTCACCGGGTCCTCGGCCCGCCGCAGCGCGTCCACGACCAGGTCGAGCTGGACGTGCGGCCCGGGGAACCCGTTGAGGTGGAGGAGCGAGAAGGGGGCGCGGGTGATCACCCGGAATCCCACCCCACCCGCACCGGTGGCCGGCTTGAAGCAGGCCTTGTGCCCGCCCGCCTCCAACTCCTCGACGGCGGCCACCAGTTCGTCCGCGGTGCGGACCCGGAACCACGGCGGCACCGGGACCCCCACCGAGCTGACCACGTCGTAGGCGGTCGCCTTGTCCTCGAAGACGGCGGTGCCCTCCGGCGTCGGCGCGAGCAGCGCCGTACCGGCCGCCTCGAAGTCCGCCCGGTGGGCCACGATCGTCGACTGGTGCAGCCGGGGCACGAAGACATCGATGCCACGGCGCCGGCACTGGTCGAGCGCGTACTCGACGTAGCCCGCAGGGGACAGTCCCTCCGGCTCCAGCTCGGCGGTGTCCGCGGCGGCCAGCACGGGGGAGTCGGCGTCGCCGTGCGTGGCGTGGATCTCGACCGCCCGGTCGCTGGGATTTCTCCGCAGCTGCTCCATGAAGAACACGTTCTCCGCGTACGTGCGGTTGAGCCAGACGCGTACGCGAGAGCGCATTAAAGCCGCCTTTCGGGGTTTTCGGGCAGGGCTCAGCGGGCCCGTGCCCGGGCAGGGTGGTTGGAGGGTCACCAAACCGCCCTGTACGAAGGGAAGTTCGTGGCGGTGGTGTTGGGGGGATCATACGGCTTCCGAGGGGCCCCGCGTGCAACGCGAGTGTTACGGATTTCCCCGACCTGTCCACCCGTGTTTTCCTGCGCCGTCCCCGCCGGTTTCCTTGACGCTCCGACGGCAGGCCGACAGGGCCTCTTGTCCTCCGGCGACGTAATGTGCTCTGGTGGGAGCGACAACATGATCGGAAGGGGTGCGGGGTGGAGTCCACGGCCGGTACCGAGCGGTTGCTGGCCATCAGCGACCTGCACATCTCGTACCCGGAGAACCGCGAACTCGTCCGGCGGATGCGTCCGGAAACGGACCAGGACTGGCTGATCGTCGCCGGTGACGTCGCGGAGACCGTCGCCGACATCCGCTGGACGCTGGAGACCCTCGCGAGCCGCTTCCGCAAAGTGCTGTGGGCCCCCGGCAATCACGACCTGTGGACCCACCCCAAGGATCCGGTCACGCTGCGCGGCGTCGCCCGCTACGAGCACCTCGTCGGGCTCTGCCGGGAACTGGGCGTGGTCACCCCCGAGGATCCCTATCCGGTCTGGGAGGGCGAGGGCGGCCCGGCCGTCGTGGCCCCGCTGTTCCTGCTGTACGACTACTCCTTCCTGCCGGCGGGCTGCGCCACCAAGGAGGAAGGCCTCGCCTACGCGCACGGCACCGGCATCGTCTGCAACGACGAGTACCTGCTGCACCCCGACCCCTACCCGACCCGCGAGGACTGGTGCCGGGCCCGGGTCGAGGCCACCGAGCGCCGGCTCGCCGACCTGCCGCAGGACCTGCCGACCGTGCTGGCCGGCCACTACCCGCTGGACCGGCACCCCACGGACGTGCTCTGGCACCCCGAGTTCGCCATGTGGTGCGGCACCACCCGCACCGCCGACTGGCACCGCCGGTTCCGCGTCGCGACCATGGTCTACGGTCATCTGCACATCCCCCGGACCACCTGGCTGGACGGGGTCCGCTTCGAAGAGGTCTCCGTGGGATATCCCCGCGAGTGGCGCAAGCGCTCCCGGCCCCCGGGCGAGCTGCGTCGCATTCTGCCGATGGAGGTCGGAACCGGTGATCGAGGAGCTGCTCCCGGAGTCGGTGGTGGCCGTGGAGATGCTCGGTGACGACGCGATCCACGAAGCCCCCCTCTATCCGGAGGAGGCGGCGCTCGTCGCGCGTGCCGTGCCCAAACGGCGCCGTGAGTTCTCCGCCGTGCGCGCCTGCGCCCGGCGCGCCATGGAGAAGCTCGGGGTCTCGCCGCAGCCCGTCCTGACCGGCGAACGCGGCGCCCCGCGCTGGCCCGACGGGCTGATCGGCAGCATGACCCACTGCGAGGGCTACTGCGCCGCCGCCCTGGTCCGCGCCACCGACCTGGTCTCCCTGGGCATCGACGCCGAACCGCACGCCCCGCTGCCCGAAGGGGTCGCCGAGGCCGTGTTGCTGCCCGCCGAGCAGGAGCGCCTCGACCGGCTCGCCGCCGCGCGGCCCGACGTGCACTGGGACCGGCTGCTGTTCAGCGCCAAGGAGTCCGTCTACAAGGCGTGGTTCCCCCTCACCGGCAAGTGGCTGGACTTCATGGAGGCCGACATCGAACTCGTCCCGGAGCCCGGAGGGCGGGCGCACGGCACCCTGCGCGCCCGCCTCCTGGTCCCCGGGCCGGAGGTGGGCGGACAGCGGCTGGGGTTCTTCGAGGGCCGCTGGAGCGTGGCGCACTCCATGCTGACCTCGGCCGTGGTCGTACCGCACGCCTGAGCGGCCCCGTGCCCCGTCGGCTCAGGTGGGCGGGCACCAGTCGTGCAGCAGCCGGAAGAACTCCTCCTCGTTGCCCCTGAGTCCGGCGCCCGCCAGGGCCGCCTCGGCCTCGGCGAGCACGGCGGGCGGGACCACGAAGGGGCGGGCGCCGTCTGGTCCGTCGAAGGCCGCCCGGACGGTGTGGAGCAGCCGCAGATAGGCCTGGACGGCGGTGCGCTCGCGGTCGGTCAGTACGGCGGTGGGCATCGGTCGGTCTCCCCGTCGGTCGTCGCGGTCGCACGCCCTGAGGGCGCGGGCGTACCGCCGGTGCGGTGCGCACCCCCCAGCTTGCCGTCCGCCACTGACAACGGGGTCCGACCACACTCCGGTTCGCCCGCTCAGCGGACGCGCGACCAGGCCCGCGCGGGAGCCGAGCGGGCAGGGCCGGTTCCGCGACTAGGGCTGTCCGGCGGATCAAGTCGCAGGGAAGCAACGGTGACTCGTCGGCCGAGGTGAGCGGGGTCTGGTGCGTCCGGCTGCACGGCGGAGGAGCCGTGGCCGATCAGCCGCTGCCGTGGCGGGCGACGCGGTGGGGGCACCTCCCGGCCGGAGGCTGGGGGACGTCGGGGACCGACGACAACGCCGCTGGGGGTCCCACGCCTTTGGGGCAGTGGGGGAGGGCGTGCCGGACCCCGCGTCTGCGGCATGACCCGCCAGCCAGCCCCTAGGGCCGCTGGACGCTCTCCAGGAGCATGTCCAGCCACTCCGCGACCTTGTCCCGGTGCTGGTCGGTGGGCAACTGGGCGGCCCGCCAGGCGATGCCCCGCACCCCGTGGTCCTGGAGCAGCCGTTCCAGCGGGTCCTCGGCGGGGGCGGCCGCGGCCCGCTCCCGGTCGGCCAGCTTCTGCAGCAACTCCTGCTCGACGCGCTGGAGGGCGCCCGCGAGGGCCTCGGAGTCCTCGGCGGTGAGGAATCCGGCGTGCACGCGGAAGAAGCGCTGGAGGGCGTCGCAGTGTTCCATGGTCGGCCGCCGGTCGCCGTTGAGCAGGGCGCCGGCCTGCTGCCGGGACATGCCCGCGCCGTCCGCGATCTCCTGCTGGGTGTGTTTGCGCCCGTTGGGCTTGAGCCGGGTGCGGCGCAGCAGGTCGAGGCGTTGCAGGAAGCGTTCCTGGACGTCCGGCTCCTCGCCCGCGGGCCGGCCGCCCAACAGCGCCCGCACCACGGGCTCGGGTACACCGCTGGCGTACGAGAGCCGGCCGATGTCGAAGACCTCGGGGTGCGCCACGCCGAGCCGGTCGGCCAGCGCGGTGACGCGGGCGACGACGGCCGGCAGCTGGGCGGTCGCCGTGGCGCCCGGATCCTGGTAGCCATCCGTCACCGACAGAACTCCTGTGTCTCTCAGGGGAATCAGGGGTTTCTCACAAGCGGTCGCCGTGGACGCACCGGCGTGGAACCTCCCGGAGATTAGCGGTTCGTTCGAACTCACATCCAGGTCTCGCCACAACTGTGGCCAATTTCGGCCGTCAACAGGCATGAAATGCCACGATAGTTGACATGACTGCAGGTGGGGCAGCAGGATCACATCGCCGCGAGAAGGCCGCATAGGCAAGAGGGGTGACCTCCCGATGGCATATCAGGCAGGTGGGCGGCGACCGGCGCCGCGGCCCGTCCCCGCAAGTCCTGAGGGCCAGGCGTATCTCCAGGACTACGCGCTGCTGCTGGACGCGCTGCCGTTCCCTTCCCTCGTGGTGGACCACCGCTGGGACGTGGTGCTCGCCAACGGCGCGTTCGAGACACTTTTCCAGGCGGTCGCCCCGCATCCGACGGCCATGCCGGGTGACAACTTCCTCCGCTTCGTGCTGTTCCATCCCGACGCCGGCGCGGTGCTCGGCGGCCACGAGGCGGGCTGGTGCCTGCCGATGCTGGCGCAGTTCAAGGCCGCTCTCGAGCGGTACGCGCACGACCACGAACTCCAGTCGCTCCGACGGGAGATCGCCCAGGACCCGATCATGGAGGCAGCCTTCCGGCAGGGGCTGCCGCACTGGTTGCGCGCGGTCGGCGAGGAGGGCGCCCGACTCGACGGCGCGGTCCGTCCGCTGCGGCACCCGGACCCGCTGCTGGGCGCCACCGAGTGCCGGGTGGTCGCCGAGACCCCCAAGACCCTTCTCGACATGGGCTACGCGCGTTACACCCTGGTGCTGCGCGCCACCCCCCGCCCTGTCACCGCCCCGCGCCGCTCGCGCCGAGCGGGCGGCCTGGGCCCCCATCTGACCGTCGTCCCGGCCCCCGAAGGCTGACCCGGCACCGCCGGCGTTCAGGTCGCCGACGGCGCCGGGCCGGACACCCCCCCTTCCCGCCGCGGCCCCCCACCAGCCGTCCGTCGCCCCTCACCGCCTGTCCACGGCCAGCACCAGGGGCACGCCCCGGCAGGGTGTCAGGCGCAGTCGGCCGACGACGTCCGGTCGGCCGGTCGTCAGGACGCTCGCGAAGTCCGGGCCCTTGGCCAGCGCGCCGGCCAGCTGTCCCGGGTCCGTCGAAGCCGCCACCCGGCCGGGGCGTTGACCAGCCGGGCCGGTCCGGACAGTTCCCGCAGCAGGGGCAGCGCGGCCGCCTCGAAGTGCCGCAGGTACACGTCGGCCGCGGCCACCCCGAGGAAGCGGCCCGACACCTCTACCGGCGCCGACAGCGTCAGGCTGTACTCGTCCGAGCAGAGGTAGTCGACGTACGGCCCGGCCACCGCCCGCCGCCCGGTGTTCCGCGGCAGGGCGAACCAGTCCCAGTGCGTGTAGTCCGAGTACGCCGAGGTCCGCGGATCGAGGTCGAGGAGCAGCGGCCGTACGTCCCCGCCGGCGTCGCTCTGCCACCACTCGAGCCAGGCCGGCACGTCGGCCAGCACGCCGGGCGCCGCCACGAAACCGACGCCGGACACCAACTCCTGCCGGGCCAGCCGAAGATGGAGTCCGGGGCGGAGCGCGGCCAGGTCCGCGGTCACGGGCCGGCGGCCCTCCGCGATCACCCGTGCCAGCAGCGCCGCGGTGTCCGCGCGGGTCTGGGCCACGGCGTCGAACACCGCTTCCAGGGCGCCGCCGACCCGCGCGGCCACGTCCCTCTCGGCCGCGTACTCCCCGGTCGTGCAGTCCGCGGCGGCGTCCTTCCCGGCCGTGCACTCCCCGGCGGCGTCCTTCCCGGCGGCGTCGAGCGTGCCGGCCGCCGGACCGCAGGGGGCGGTGCTGCGGCGCATGCTGCCCTCCCGCGGACGGGGGAGCGGGCACGGCGCCTACCGGGCCAGACGCAGCGCGATGAGCCGTGCCGTCGTGTCCCGTACGCACCGCTCGGCCAGCTCCCTGGCCGATGTGTGCGCCCCATCCTGCACCGCCGAGATCACGTCCCGGTGACGGTCCGCCACCTCTTCACGATATTCGTCGTCGCCGAGCACAAGGCACAGCAGCGCCCCGACCTCCGTCTGGAGCGCGACCTGCTCCCGGGTCAGCCGGGCCGACTGGGCGGCGGCCGCCAGCTCGACGTGGAAGCGGCCGTACAGCCGGCCACGGGTCGGCGCATCCGGCACCCTGCTCAACTCCGCTACGGTCCGCCGCAGTTGCTCCAGATCGTGGTCCTCGGTGCGTTCGGCGGCGAGGTACCCGGCGGTGCCCGAGAGGGCCGCCCAGTGGTCGCCGAGGTCGCGCAGTTCCTCGGTGCTCCAGCCGCGCAGCCGGTCCCTGAGGCGTTCCTGGTCGGGCGTCTCGGGGGAGGACACGAAGCTCCCGCCGCCGCGCCCCCGCCGGGTGACGACCAGGCCCTGCTGGCGCAGCGCCATCAGGGCCTCCCGCAGGGTCACCGTGGACACCCCGAGCTGTCCGGCCAGCTCGGTCTCGCCGGGCAGCTGCTCCCCGTCGGCGAGCAGGCCCAGGTCGATGGCGTCGCCTATCCGGCGCACCACGGCATGCACCCGGGCTCCACCGTCCACGGGGGCGAAGACGGCCTCTCGGGCGCCGCCGGTCCGCTGCTGTCTCACGGCCCACCACCCTATGCGTTGACCCAAGCTTTACCTTGGCGGGGTCTTGAGATTTGAACTATGACTTCATATCTTTCCGTTCGCCAGGGTCAACGCAGGAGGACGGCAGGAAGGTTCCCGCCATGGGGGGCAGCGCGATCCGGTTGCGGGATCTGCGGAAGTCGTTCGGCGACACGAGCGCCGTCGCGGGGGTCGACCTGGAGATCCGCGACGGCGAGTTCTTCTCGATGCTCGGCCCGTCCGGCTCCGGCAAGACGACCGTCCTTCGCATGATCGCCGGCTTCGAGCCCCCCACCTCCGGAGTGATCGAACTGGCCGGACAGGACGTCACCGGCCGCGCACCCTTCGAACGGGACGTGCACACGGTCTTCCAGGACTACGCCTTGTTCCCGCACATGACCGTCGAGCAGAACGTCGCCTACTCCCTCAAGGTGCGCGGCGTCCCCAAGGCCGAACGCCTGGTCCGCGCCCGCAAGGCTCTCGCCGAGGTCCGTCTGGAGGGCTACGGCGGCCGCCGCCCCGCCCAGCTCTCCGGCGGCCAGCGCCAGCGCGTCGCCCTCGCCCGCGCTCTCGTCGGACGTCCCCGCGTGCTCCTCCTGGACGAGCCGCTCGGCGCCCTGGACCTCAAGCTCCGGGAGCAGATGCAGACCGAACTCAAGGCCCTGCAACGCGAGGTCGGCATCACCTTCGTCTTCGTCACCCACGACCAGGAGGAGGCCCTGGTGATGAGCGACCGCGTCGCCGTCTTCCACCAGGGCCGCATCGAGCAGGTCGGTACGCCGGCCGAGATCTACGAACGCCCCGCCACCGCGTTCGTCGCCTCCTTCGTCGGCACCTCCAACCTGCTCACCGGGGACGCCGCGCTGCGGGTGCTCGGGGAGAGCGGCACCCACAGCGTCCGGCCCGAGAAGATCCGGGTCCTCGAGGAGACCGCCGACCCGGACGGGGAAGGCCACGTCACCGCGCCGGGCACCGTCGCCGACGTGGTCTACCTCGGTGACGCCACCCGCTTCCTGGTCGACCTGGACGGCGGCGGCCGGCTCACCGCGCTCCAGCAGAACCTCGACACCTCCGCCGAGGACGCCGCCGCGTACCGCGGCAGCCGCGTCCGGCTGCGCTGGCAGCGCCGGCACACCGTCCGCGTCCCCGACTGACTCGCCGTCCCCTCACGTCCGGATCCGCCGTTCCCCACGTCTGGAGTACGTCGTGCGCCTCATCCGTCCCCTCACCTCGGCCGCCGCGCTGCTGCTTGCGGCCACAGCCTGCGGGTCCTCCGGCAACTCTGGTTCCCCGAACGGTTTCGACCCGCCCGACCTCAAGCCGCTCGCCAAGCTCGGCACGTCCGAGGGCGAGGTGAACCTGATCGCCTGGGCCGGCTACGTCGAGGACGGCTCCGACGACCCCAAGGCGGACTGGGTCACCGACTTCGAGAAGCGGACGGGCTGCCAGGTCCACTCCAAGGTCGCGGCCAGCTCCGACGAGATGGTCAAGCTGATGAAGACCGGCGAGTACGACGCCGTCTCCGCCTCCGGCGACGCCTCGCTGCGCCTGATCGCCTCCGGGGACGCGGCCCCGGTCAACACCAGCCTCGTACCGAACTACAAGGACGTCTTCAGCGGTCTGAAGAACGGCGCCTGGAACTCGGTCAAGGGCCAGATGTACGGCATCCCGCACGGCCGCGGCGCCAACCTGCTGATGTACAACACCCAGAAGGTCCGCCCCGCGCCCACGTCCTGGGCCGCGGTCTTCGACGACGCCGGGACGTACAAGGGCCATGTCACCGCCTACGACTCGCCGATCTACATCGCGGACGCGGCCCTGTATCTCAAGGCCACCAAGCCCGAGTTGAAGATCAAGGACCCCTACGCGCTCGACCAGAAGCAGTTCGACGCGGCCGTGGCCCTGCTGAGGAAGCAGAACGCGGACATCGGCGAGTACTGGAGCGACTACCTCAAGGAGATCTCCGCCTTCAAGAGCGGCGACTCGGTGATCGGCACCAGCTGGCAGGTCATCGCCAACCTGGCCGCCGGCGAGGGCGCCGAGGTCAAGGCCTTCGTACCCAAGGAGGGTTCCACCGGCTGGTCCGACACCTGGATGGTCTCCGCCAAGGCCAAGCACCCCAACTGCGCCTACAGGTGGCTGAACTGGATCGCCTCCCCGAAGGTCAACGCCGAGGTCGCCGAGTACTTCGGCGAGGCCCCCGCCAACGCCAAGGCCTGCGACCTGACCAGCGACAGGAACTTCTGCACGACCTACCACGCGGCCGACGAGCGCTACTGGAAGAACATCGCCTTCTGGAACACGCCCATCGAGCAGTGCCTGGACGGCCGCACCGACGTCAGGTGCGTGCCGTACGCCAAGTGGGTGCAGGCCTGGACCGAGATCAAGGGCTGAGCCGTGACCGTGCTCACCCGGACCGCGGGGGCGCTGCACCGGCGCCCCCGACTCCGCCTCGCGCTGCTGCTGACCGCCCCCCTGCTGTGGCTGGCCGTGCTCTACCTCGGCTCGCTGGCCGTGCTGTTCGTCTCCGCCTTCTGGACGACGGACTCCTTCACCTCGCAGGTCGTCAAGGTCTGGTCGGCCGACAACTTCCACGAACTGGTCACCACCCCCGTGTTCCGGCAGGTGGTCCTGCGCAGCGTCGGCGTCGCCCTCGCGGTGACCGCGCTGTGCGCGGTGATCGCCTTCCCCGTCGCCTTCTACACCGCCCGGGTCGCCAGGCCCAGCCGCCGCCCGCTCCTCGTGGTCGCCATCCTCACCCCGCTGTGGGCGAGTTACCTGGTCAAGGTGTACGCCTGGCGGCTGATCCTGTCCGAGGGCGGGCTCGCCGACTGGCTGCTGCGGCCGTTCGGGCTGAGCGGCCCCGGCTTCGGCCTGCCGGCCACCGTGGTCACCCTGACGTACCTGTGGCTGCCGTACATGATCCTTCCGATCCACACCGCCCTGGAGCAGGTGCCCGACAACCTGCTGGACGCGTCCGCGGACCTGGGCGCCCGCGCCGGGCGGACCTTCCGGTCGGTGGTCCTGCCGATGGTGCTGCCGTCCGTCGCCGCCGGGTCGGTGTTCACCTTCTCGCTCAGCCTCGGCGACTACATCACCGTGGGGATCGTCGGCGGCAAGACCCAGCTCATCGGCAACCTCGTCTACGCCAACATCGAACTCAACCTGCCCATGGCCGCCGCGCTCGCCACCGTCCCGGTCGTCGTCATCGTGCTGTACCTGCTGGCGATGCGGCGTACGGGCGCGCTGAGCAGCCTCTGACGACGGGGGACACCTCCCATGCGACTCTCCCGGTCCGCCCGAGCCGCCCTCCGCGTCGCCGCCGCCCTCGGCTTCGCCGTGATCTACGTCCCGCTGCTGCTGGTCCTGGTGAACTCCCTCAGCCCCGACCGCAGCGCGAGCTGGCCGCCGTCCGGTCTGACCACCCGCTGGTGGTCGGCCGCCTGGCACAGCTCCGGGGCCCGCGAGGCGCTGTGGACCTCGTTGAGGGCGGGGCTCGGCGCCACCGCGATCGCCCTGGTGCTCGGCACACTCGTCGCGTTCGCGGTGGCCCGGTACCGCTTCTTCGGCCGCGACGCCCTCTCCTTCGTGGTCGTCCTGCCGATCGCGCTGCCCGGCATCGTCACCGGGATCGCGCTCAACTCGGCGTTCAGCACGGTTCTTGAGCCGCTCGGCGTGGGACTCGGCCTGTTCACCGTCGTCGTCGGACACGCCACCTTCTGCGTCGTGATCGTCTTCAACAATGTGGTCGCCCGGCTGCGCCGCACCTCCGGCGGCTACGAGGAGGCCGCCGCCGACCTGGGTGCCGACACCTTCCGTGCCTTCGTCGACGTCACCTTCCCGCTGGTGCGTTCGGCGCTGCTGGCCGGCGGGCTGCTCGCCTTCGCGCTCTCCTTCGACGAGATCGTGGTGACGACGTTCACAGCGGGTCCCGGCGTGCAGACCCTGCCCCTGTGGATCTTCGACAACATGACCCGTCCGCAACAGGCCCCGGTGGTGAACGTGGTGGCCGCGATGCTGGTCCTGCTGTCCGTCGTCCCGATCTACCTCGCCCAGAGACTGTCAGCGGACACGGCGACCGGCAGCCGCGTCTGACGCGCGCCCGCAGACCGTTCCTCAGCCACGCAAACGGCTTGCGTCAATTGCGCTACTCTTGCGCACATGACGCGACGACTTGCGGAAGTGGCCAAGAAGGTCGGGGTCAGCGAGGCCACGGTCAGCCGCGTGCTCAACGGCAAGCCCGGGGTCTCGGAGGCCACCCGCCAGGCGGTGCTCTCCGCCCTGGACGTCCTCGGCTACGAGCGCCCCACCCAGCTGCGCGGTGAACGCGCCCGCCTCGTCGGTCTGGTCCTGCCCGAGCTCCAGAACCCCATCTTCCCCGCGTTCGCCGAGGTCATCGGCGGCGCGCTGGCCCAGCTCGGGCTCACCCCGGTGCTCTGCACCCAGACCAAGGGCGGGGTGTCCGAGGCGGACTACGTGGAACTGCTGCTGCAACAGCAGGTGTCCGGCGTGGTGTTCGCCGGCGGGCTGTACGCCCAGGCCGACGCGCCGCACGACCACTACCGGCAGCTCGCCGACCGCAACATCCCGGTGGTGCTGGTCAACGCGGCCATCGAACACCTCGGATTCCCCGCCGTGTCCTGCGACGACGCGGTGGCGGTCGAACAGGCCTGGCGCCACCTCGCCTCGCTCGGCCACGAGCGCATCGGTCTCGTCCTCGGGCCCGCCGACCACATTCCCTCGGCCCGCAAGCTGGCCGCCGCGCAGGCCCTGGGGGACCTCCCGGAGGCGCACGTCGCCCGGGCCATGTTCTCGATCGAGGGCGGCCACGCGGCCGCCACCCGCCTGATCGACCGGGGTGTCACCGGCATCATCTGCGCCAGCGACCCGCTCGCGCTCGGGGCGATCAGGGCGGCCCGCCGCCGCGGCCTGGGCGTCCCGTCCCAGGTGTCGGTCGTCGGTTACGACGACTCGGCGTTCATGAACTGCACCGAGCCCCCGCTCACCACCGTCCGGCAGCCGATCGAGGCCATGGGCAGGGCAGCCGTGGAACTGCTGAACGCCCAGGTCAACGGCACCGTCGTAGCACCCGACGAGCTGCTCTTCGAGCCGGAGCTGGTGGTGCGCGGTTCCACCGCGCAAGCGCCCCGTCCCTGAGATCCGACCGTCTGTCGAATAATTACATATTCTGCGCGACATCTTGCGGAGAGATGGCGCCGGTGCTTGAGTGTGCGGCGCCCACCGGTTCCGGTGCGGCGCCACCGCTCCTGCTCTGGGGGTCCACCGATGTCCAGCACCGGGTACCGTCGTGCGCTCGTCGCGATCGGCGTCTGTTCCTCGCTCGCGCTCACCGCCGCGGCCTGCGGGTCGGGCGGTGACGACACGGCGAGCGGCGGGACGCGCATCACCGTCAACTGCGAACCGCCGAAGAGCGCCAAGGTCGACCGGTCGTTCTTCGAGCAGGACATCGCCGCCTTCGAGAAGCAGCACCCGGACATCGACGTCGTCGCGCACGACGCGTTCCCCTGCCAGGACCCGAAGACCTTCGACGCCAAACTGGCCGGCGGCCAGATGGAGGACGTCTTCTACACCTACTTCACCGACGCCAGGCACGTCGTGGACATCCACCAGGCGGCCGACCTCACGCCGTACCTCGAGGACCTGAAGAGCTACGGCACCATCCAGAAGCAACTGCGCGACATCTACACCGTCGACGGCAAGGTCTACGGCATCCCGCGCACCGGCTACTCGATGGGCCTGATCTACAACCGCGAGCTCTTCCGGCAGGCCGGCCTCGACCCGGACAAGCCGCCCACCACCTGGGAGGAGGTCCGCGCCGACGCCAGGAAGATCGCCGCGCTCGGCAACGGCACCGTCGGGTACGCCGACTACAGCGCGCAGAACCAGGGCGGCTGGCACTTCACCGCCGAGCTGTACTCCCAGGGCGGCGACGTCGTCTCCGCCGACGGCAAGAAGGCGACCGTCGACACCCCCGAGGGCCACGCGGTCCTCCAGAACCTGCACGACATGCGCTGGACCGACGACTCGATGGGCAGCAAGCAGCTGCTGGTCATCAACGACGTCCAGCAGATGATGGGTTCGGGCAAGCTCGGCATGTACCTCGCCGCCCCGGACAACATCCCGATCCTGGTCAAGGAGAAGGGCGGCAACTACAAGGACCTGGCGCTCGGCCCGATGCCCGGTGGCAAGGGCACGCTCATCGGCGGCGACGGCTACATGTTCAACAAGAAGGACAGTCCGGCCCAGATCCGCGCCGGACTGAAGTGGCTCGACTCCATGTTTCTCACCCCCGGTGACGGCTTCCTCGGCGACTACGCCCGCGCCAGGAAGCACGACGCACCGGTCGGCCTGCCCGAGCCGCGCCTGTTCACCGGCGCCGCCGACGCCAAGGACCAGCAGGTCAAGAAGGCCAACGCCAACGTCCCGGTGGAGAACTACCAGGCGTTCCTGGACGGCGACCGGACCCTCCGGATGAAGATCGAGCCGCCGGACGCCCAGCAGATCTACTCCGTCCTCGACGGCACCGTCTCCGCCGTCCTCACCCAGAAGGACGCCGACATCGACCAGCTCCTCAAGAACGCAGACGACAAGATCGACGGCATCCTGGCCCGGGGCTGACCGCGATGACGAAGACGGCCGCACGACCACCCGCCCCGGCGGCGGTCGCCGCCGCACGGGTCCCGGCGCCGCCCCCGACAGGGGACCGGAGGCGGCGCCGCCTCGTCGACCAGGCCCGCGCCTACGGCTTCCTGCTCGGCGGACTGATCTGCTTCGCCCTGTTCTCCTGGTACCCGGCGATCCGCGCCGTCGTGATCTCCTTCCAGAAGTACACGCCCGGCTCGTCCCCCGAGTGGGTCGGCACCGCCAACTTCACCCGGGTGCTGCACGACCCCGAGTTCTCCGCGGCCTGGCGCAACACCCTCGCCTTCACGCTGCTGGCCCTGCTGATCGGCTTCGCGATCCCGTTCGTCCTCGCCCTGGTCCTCAACGAACTCCGGCACGCCAAGGCGTTCTTCCGGATCGTCGTCTACCTCCCGGTGATGATCCCGCCGGTGGTCAGCGCCCTGCTGTGGAAGTGGTTCTACGACCCCGGGGCCGGGCTCGCCAATGAGACCCTGCGCTTCCTGCACCTGCCCACCTCGAACTGGACCAACGGCACCGGCACCGCCCTCGTCTCCCTGGTGATCGTGGCCACCTGGGCCAACATGGGCGGCACCGTGCTGATCTACCTCGCCGCACTCCAGTCCATCCCCGGCGAACTGTACGAGGCCGCCGAACTCGACGGCGCGAACCTCCTCCAGCGCGTCCGGCACGTGACCGTTCCGGGGACCCGCTTCGTCATCCTGATGCTGATGCTCCTTCAGATCATCGCGACGATGCAGGTGTTCACCGAACCGTTCGTCATCACCGGGGGCGGCCCGGAGAACGCCACCGTCACCGTGCTCTACCTGATCTACAAGTACGCCTTCCTCTACGACGACTTCGGCGGCGCCTGCGCGCTCAGCGTGATGCTCCTGGTGCTGCTCGGCGTCTTCTCGGCCGGCTACCTGCGCCTGACCCGCTCCGGGGAGGACGGATGAGCCCCACCACCCGCACCCTGATCTCCCCGGCGACCCTGGCCCGCCCGCGCGGGAAGGCCGTCTACTGGAGCGTCTTCACCGCCGTCGTCCTGCTCTTCGCGCTCGCCTTCCTGTTCCCCGTGTACTGGATGGTGACCGGCGCGGCGAAATCCCCGGACGAGATCGCCCGGACCCCGCCCACCCTGGTCCCCAGGCACTGGCACCTGTCCGCCTACACCGACGCCTGGGACCTGATGCAGCTCCCCGAACACCTGTGGAACACGGTGGTGCAGGCCGCCGGCGCCTGGGCCTTCCAGCTGGTGTTCTGCACGGCCGCCGCCTACGCCCTGTCCAGGCTGAGACCGGCGTTCGGGAAGGTGGTCCTCGGCGGCATCCTGGCCACCCTGATGGTCCCGGCCCAGGCCCTGGTCGTACCCAAGTACCTGACCGTCGCCGACCTCCCCCTCATCCACACCAGTCTGCTGAACGACCCGCTCGGCATCTGGCTCCCGGCCGTCGCCAACGCCTTCAACCTCTACCTGCTGAAGCGGTTCTTCGACCAGCTGCCGCGGGACGTGCTGGAGGCCGCCGAGATCGACGGCGCCGGAAAGCTGCGGGTCCTGTGGTCGGTCGTGCTGCCGATGTCCCGGCCGGTGCTCGGGGTCGTCTCGATCTTCGCCCTGGTCGGGGTCTGGCAGGACTTCCTGTGGCCGCTGATGGTCTTCTCCGACACCGACAAGCAGCCCATCAGCGTGGCCCTGGTCCAGCTGTCGCAGAACATCCAGCTCACCGTGCTCATCGCCGCGATGGTGATCGCCAGCATCCCGATGGTCGCGCTCTTCCTCGTCTTCCAGCGGCACATCATCGCCGGGATCGGCGCGGGCGGCAGCAAGGGCTGACGCCCTACCTCCGACAGAAAGGCACGCACCGTGGGACAGCCCAGCCATGCCCCGAAGAACCACGAGGACCGCGACGAGCGCGACTGGTGGCGTTCCGCCGTCATCTACCAGGTGTACGTCCGCAGCTTCGCGGACGGCGACGGCGACGGCACCGGCGACCTCGCGGGCGTCCGCGCCAAGCTGCCCTACCTCGCCGAACTCGGCGTCGACGCGCTGTGGTTCAGCCCCTGGTACCCGTCCCCGATGAAGGACGGCGGTTACGACGTCGCCGACTACCGGGCCATCGACCCCGCCTTCGGCACCCTCGCCGAGGCGGAGAAACTCATCGCCGAGGCGCGGGACTCGGGCATCCGCACGATCGTCGACATCGTCCCCAACCACGTCTCCGACCAGCACCCCTGGTTCCGGGCCGCGCTGGCCGCAGGCCCGGGGAGTCCCGAGCGTGAACTGTTCCACTTCCGGCCCGGCCGCGGCCCGGCCGGCCAACTCCCGCCCAACGACTGGCCGTCGCAGTTCGTCGGCTCCACCGAACCGGTGTGGACCCGGCTCCCCGACGGCGAGTGGTACCTGCACCTCTTCACCCCCGAACAACCCGACCTGAACTGGGCCCACCCGGTCGTCCGCCAGGAGCACGAGGACATCCTGCGCTTCTGGTTCGAGCGCGGTGTCGCGGGTGTCCGCATCGACTCGGCGGCCTTGCTCGCCAAGGACCCTGAGCTGCCCGACCTCGCCACCCAGCCGCGGCCGCACCCCTTCGTCGACCGCGACGAACTCCACGACGTGTACCGCAACTGGCGCACGGTCGCCGACGCCTACGACGGGGTCTTCGTCGGCGAGGTCTGGCTCCCCGACGCCGAACGCTTCGCCCGCTACCTGCGCCCCGACGAACTGCACACCGCCTTCAACTTCTCCTTCCTGTCCTGCCCCTGGGACGCGGCCGCGCTGCGCGCGTCGATCGACACCACCCTCGCCGAGCACGCGCCCGTCGGTGCCCCGGCCACCTGGGTGCTGTGCAACCACGACGTGACCCGCACGGTCACCCGGTACGGCCGCGTGGACACCGGGTTCGACTTCGCCGCCAAGGCCTTCGGCGTCCCGACGGACCTCGCCCTGGGCACCCGCCGGGCCCGCGCCGCCGCACTGCTCTCGCTGGCCCTGCCCGGCGCGGTCTACGTCTACCAGGGGGAGGAGCTGGGGCTGCCGGAGGCGGAGATCCCGGCCGACCGCGTCCAGGACCCGATGTACTTCCGGTCCGGCGGCACCGACCCGGGCCGGGACGGCTGCCGGGTGCCGCTGCCCTGGTCGGCCGGGGCGCCGTACGCGGGCTTCGGATCCCGCCAGGAACCGTGGCTGCCGCAGCCGGCCGGCTGGGAGTCGTACGCCGTCGACCGCCAGCAGGACGACCCTGGCTCCATGCTGGCGCTCTACCGCCGTGCCATCGCCCTGCGGCCCCGCTTCGGCGACTCCCCGCTGAGCTGGCTGCCCGCCCCCGAGGGCGTCCTCGCCTTCGCCCGGGCCGAGGGTGTGACCTGCGTGGTCAACCTCGCCGCGACCTCCGCCGAACTCCCCGCCCACTCCGAACTCCTGGTCGGCAGCGGTCCGCTGGACGACGCCGGCCGGCTGCCGCAGGACACGGCGGTCTGGCTGGCGACCTGAGCCGCCGGTACCGCTCGCGCTGTCCCCGTCCCCCACCCCCCGAAGGGATCAGCACATGCAGCACACCATCGACCGGACTGTCAGGAGCATGCCAGCCGTGGCGGCGGCCGTAGCACTCGCGGCCGGCGCGCTCGTCGCCGTCGCGCCCGCCGCCCACGCGGCCGCCGGTGCGAGCCTCCCCTTCACCTCGGTGGAGGCGGAGGCGGCGACCACCACCGGTACGAAGATCGGCCCCGACTACACCCAGGGCACCCTCGCCTCCGAGGCCTCCGGCCGCCAGGCCGTGCGGCTCACCTCCGGACAGCGGGTCGAGTTCACCGCACCCCGGGCGTCCGACGCCGTGAACGTCTCCTACAGCGTTCCCGACGGCCAGACCGGCACCCTCAACGTGTACGTCAACGGGGTCAGGCTGGCGAGAACCCTGGCCGTCACCTCGAAGTACTCCTACGTCGACACCGGCTGGATCGCGGGCGCGAAGCAGCACCATTTCTTCGACGACGCCCGGATGCTGCTGGGCCAGAACATCCAGGCGGGCGACAAGGTCGCCTTCGAGTCCACCGGCACCCAGGTCACCGTCGACGTCGCCGACTTCGAGCAGGTCGCCGCGGCCGCCCCGCAGCCCGCCGGTTCGGTTTCCGTCACCGCCAAGGGCGCCGACCCGAGCGGCAACGGCGACTCCACCCAGGCCTTCCGGGACGCCATCTCCGCCGCCCAGGGCGGGACGGTGTGGATCCCGCCGGGCGACTACAGGCTGACGTCCTCCCTCAGCGGCCTGCAGAACGTGACGCTGCTGGGCGCGGGCAGCTGGTACTCGGTCGTGCACACCTCCCGGTTCATCGACCAGTCCGGCTCCTCGGGGAACGTCCACATCAACAACTTCGCGGTCGCCGGCGAGGTCACCGAACGCGTCGACTCCAGCCCCGACAACTTCGTCAACGGCTCTCTCGGACCGAACAGTTCGGTCTCCGGGATGTGGATCCAGCACCTCAAGTGCGGGTTCTGGCTGACCGGCAACAACGACAACCTGGTCGTCGAGAACAACCGCGTCCTCGACACCACCGCCGACGGCCTCAACCTCAACGGCAACGCCCACGGCGTCCAGGTCCGCAACAACTTCCTGCGCAACCAGGGCGACGACTCGCTCGCCATGTGGTCGCTGAACTCGCCCGACACCGATTCGAGCTTCGCGAACAACACGATCTCCCAGCCGAACCTCGCCAACGGCATCGCGATCTACGGCGGCACCGACATCTCCGTGAAGAACAACCTGGTCTCCGACACCAACGCCCTGGGCAGCGGCATCGCCATCTCCAACCAGAAGTTCCTCGACCCGTTCAGTCCCCTGGCCGGCACCATCACGGTCGACGGCAACACCCTCGTCCGCACCGGCGCGATGAACCCCAACTGGAACCACCCGATGGGCGCGCTGCGCGTCGACTCCTACGACAGCGCCATCAACGCGACCGTGAACATCACCGACACCACGATCTCCGACAGCCCGTACAGCGCCTTCGAGTTCGTCTCCGGCGGCGGGCAGGGGTACCCGGTCCGGAACGTCACCGTGGCCGGGGCCACCGTCCGCAACACCGGCACGGTGGTGGTCCAGGCCGAGGCCCAGGGCGCCGCGACCGTCCGCGACGTCACGGCCACCGGGGTCGGCGCGGCCGGTGTCTACAACTGCCCGTACCCGGCCGGTTCCGGGTCCTTCGCACTCACCGACGGCGGTGGCAACTCCGGCTGGCCCGGTACCTGGTCGGACTGCTCCTCCTGGCCGGCGCCCGGACAGGGCAACCCCGACCCGGACCCGGCCCGCAACCTCGCCAAGGGCCGCCCCGCGACCGCCACCGGCTCGCAGGACGTCTACACCCCCGGCAAGGCGGTCGACGGTGACGCGAACAGCTACTGGGAGTCGACCAACCACGCCTTCCCGCAGTCACTGACCGTCGACCTCGGCTCCTCCTACGCGGTCCGCCGACTGGTTCTGAAACTCCCCCCGCAGGCCGCCTGGAACGCGCGCACCCAGACCGTCACCGTGCTCGGCAGCACCGACGGCTCGTCCTACACGACCGTGGTGGGCGCGACGGGCTACCGCTTCGACCCGGCCACCGGCAACACCGTCACCGTGGCCCTGCCCGGCGGCACCGGGCTGCGCTGGCTGCGGCTGACCGTCAGCGCCAACGACGGCTGGCCGGCCGGGCAGTTCAGTGAGGTGGAGGCCTACCTGACCGCGTGACCGCCGCCACCCCGGAAACCCCGTGCCCGGCCGCCCGGACCTGCTCGCACCCAGGGGTCCGCGGTGCGGCCGAGCGCGGGGCGACCCGCTTTCGGCCGCGGTGTCACAGGTGGTGTCACAGGTCGAGCACCAGACGCTCCCCACGGCACCGCGAGACACAGATCAGCATGGTCTCCCCGGCCGCCCGCTCCTGCTCGGTGAGCACCGAGTCCCGGTGCTCCGGGGTGCCTTCGAGGACATCCGTCTCGCAGGTGCCGCAGGTGCCCTCGGTGCAGGAGAAGAGCACCTCGACGCCGGCGGCCCGGACGGTGTCCAGCACCGAGACGCCGGGCACGACGGTGACGCTGCGACCGCTCTGCGCGAGGACGACCTCGAACTCCCGCTCCGTACCCGCCTCCTGCTCCTTCGGCCGGAACCGCTCGACCCGCAGGGCACCCGCCGGGCAGCGCTCCTCCACCGCGTCCAGCAACGGCCCGGGACCGCAGCAGTACACGAGGGTGTCCTCCGGGACGTCGTCCAGCACCGCGCCGAGGTCCAGCAGCCCGGTCTCGTCCTGCGGGGCGACGGTGACCCGGGTGTCGCCGTACCGGGCCAACTCCTCGGTGAAGGCCATCGACCGACGTGTCCGCCCGCCGTACAGCAGCGTCCACTCGGCGCCTACGGCCTCGGCGGCGGCCAGCATCGGCAGGATCGGGGTGATGCCGATGCCCCCGGCGACGAACCGGTAGCGGGACGCCGGCTCCAGCCGGAAGTGGTTGCGGGGCCCGCGCACCCGCACCTTGTCGCCGACGCGCAACCGCTCGTGGACGAAGGCGGATCCACCCCGCCCGTCCGGTTCCCGCAGGACCGCGATCCGCCACCCGGTACGGTCACCCGGATCCCCGCAGAGCGAGAACTGCCTCTCCAGGTCCGGTCCGAGCACCACGTCGAGATGGGCTCCGGGCTCCCAGCCGGGAAGGTCCTCGCCGGCCGGGTGCCGAAGGGTGAGGGCGACGACACCGTCCGCCGCCGGCGCCCTCTCGCTGACGACGAGTTCGGCTTCGTACAGGCTCATGCGGTGCGCTCCGGGGGCTGGTGTCCTTCGGGGTGGCCGAGCATCCACTCCCACATCTCGACCGGGTCCTGGGCGGTGTGCTCGGCCCCGCAGTGACAGGTGCCGTGCAGCACGTCGGTGCCCGGCAGCCAGTCGATGCGGTAGACCTCACCGGTCGGCGTGCTCACAGGACCTTCTCCACGGGCTTGTCGCCCTCCTCGACCAGGCGGGCGAGGATACGGCGGGCGGCGAGGCCGCCGGTGTCGATGTTGATGCTCAGCTCCTGGTAGCCGGCGCGCTCCGAACCCAGCGTCCGCTGCAGGAGGTTCAGGGCCTCCACGTCCTGCATGACCACCGTGTGGTTGTTGCCGCGCAGGAACTCGGTGACCTCGGCGTCGTCGGTCGCCCAGTCCCGGGAGACCATCCAGAAGTCGTACACCTTGCCGTCCGCGGACGGGGTGATCGCGTAGGTGATCTCGGTGTGGAAGCCGTTCGGGTCGCTGCCGTCGGCCTCCGGCACCACGCCGACCGGCGCGATCCGGCTGTGCAGGAGGTACAGGCACGGCGCGTGGTACTCGATGTCCTGCCACCGGGTGATCCGGCCCTCGATCCCGGTCGAACGGGCGTAGAACGGCGGGCACTCGGCGTCGTCCATGTGCCGGCTGACCCGTACGATCCCGGCCCCCTCGTCGACCTCGGTGGTGATCGGCGTCTCGGCGACCTCGGGGGTGCCTATGTAACCGCCGTGCAGATAGGTCTCGTGGGAGAGGTCGAGGAGGTTGTCGACGAGCAGGCCGTAGTCGGCGTCGATGGGCTCCATGCCGCGGACGGTCGTCCAGCCGGGGGAGTCGAGGTGACGGGCGCGCGGGATGGTGGCCGCGTCGGCGAGCTGGGGGTCGCCGATCCACACCCACACCAGCGAGTCCTGCTCGACCACCGGGTAGGAGGCGACCCGGGCGGTGCGCGGGATGCGCTTCTGCCCCGGCACGTACACGCACGCGCCGCTCCGGTCGTAGGTGAAGCCGTGGTACCCGCACACGATCCGGTCGCCGTCGAGTCCGCTCTCCGACAGCGGGTAACGCCGGTGCACACAGCGGTCGCTGAGGGCGACCGGCGCGCCGTCCTCCTCGGCCCGGTAGAACACGAGCGGCTCCCCGAGGATCGTCCGCCCGAACAACTCCCGTCCGACCTCGTGACTGTAGGCGGCGACGTACCACTGGTTCCTGGCGAACGCGGTGATGTGCGGCATGGCGGTTCCCGTCCCTGTCGGCGGGGCGTCGTCGCCCCGCGTGCCGTGGTTGGAATCAGGGTCGTGAGGCCTGCATCGGCTCGGCAAGGCGGCTTCTGTCAGGCGGAAGGACTTCTGTGAAGACGCTGGTCAGAGCCTCACGTGACAATCCGGCAGGGAACGCCCTCTCGTCTCCAGGCACCTGACGGTGCTGGACACATCCGCGCACCGCTTCGGCCGGTGAGTCCTCTTCGGCGAGTACCTGTTCATGGGCGGCCCGCCACCGGCCGACGACGTCGTCCTGGCTGAGTCCCTGCGCCGCGTGGACGAAGTGGGGCACCTTCACGGGAGCCGCCTCCCCGTCGGACGCCGGTGGCGGCACCAGCACCTCGGTGCGCGTCAGCAGGGCCAGGGCACTTGGCAGGTCGCTGAACCGGGCGCCGTCGGGAGCGATGACCTCACGCACGTACGGGTCGGACATCGTGGCGGCCAGTGCCTCCATGTCGTCGAACCGCAGCTCGGTGACGGAGTCCCGGCCGAACTCGGTCAGGTGGGCCGAGTCCCCCTCGGTCCCGAAGGACGCGTCGAACACGTGGTTTTGGACGTAACGCCGGATGCGGAGAGGGTTCGCGGCGGACAGGGGCCCGTGCACGTGGTGAAGGTGGTGCAGGAACGCCCGGTGTGTCATGCCCGGCTTGCGGCGGGCGGCGGCGATCAGGGTCAGCATCGTTCTCCGTTCGGACGTTCGCAAGGAGTGGCGGTCGGCACCGCCGGCGTGGTGAGGTCTGCGGTACCGACCTGGACGGACTGGTCAGTCGGCCATCTGTCGCATCGGCTCCGGAACCGCCGCCGTCCGAGTCCGGGCGGCGAGGCCGAGCGCGGCGGTGGCGGCGGCTGCGGCGAGGGCGAGTACTCCCATCGCGTTCGACAGAGTGCCGACGGCGGAGGTGAGGGCGAGGGCCACGAGCGGGCAGAGGAACTGGCCGAGGAAGAAGGAACCCGTCCACAGGCCGGTGCCGCGGCCACGGTCGGCGTAGTGGAGCTTGGACATGGCGAGAGTGAGCAGGCTGGGCAGCATGATGCCGCCACCGAGGCAATTGACGACGGCACCGAGGGTCAGCAGGACCGGGTTGGGGGCGAGCCAGACCACCGCGAAGCCGAGGGCGCACAGGCCGAAGGCGGTGGGCAGCCAGGCTTGCGGGCTGCGGCCGGCCTTGGCGAAGACCACGGAGCCGACCACGATCGCGGCACTGGTGATGGCGGTGGCCAGTCCGATCACGCCGGAGTTGCTCACGCCCATGTCGTCCAGGAGGAACGACATCTCCACCTGGAGGGTGTAGAAGAGGACGGCGCCGAAGACGGTCAGCGCGCAGGTGCCCGCCAACGCGCGCCACGGGAAGGGGCGCCTGGCCATCGGCTTCGAGACGGTGGGGGAGGAGGCCTTGGCGTGCTCGTCGGACCGGGGCCGGGGCAGGAAGGCGGCCATGGCGGGGGCGAGGAGCAGGCTCATGGCGTAGGCCCAGAACGGTGCGCGCCAGCCGGCCGATCCGGCCGCACCGCCCAGGACGAGGAAGGCCGTCGCGGAGATCGCGGCGCACATCGTCTGCATCGCGAGATAGCGGTCGCGTTGCCGGCCGGAGTAGTAGTCGCCGATCAGTGTGGTGCTGCAGGTCATGATGGCTGCCTCGGTGACACCGACGAGGGCACGGCTGGCGACGATGGCGCCGAGGGAGTCCAGCCACAGGGGCGCGGTGCCGAGCAAGGCGTACACCACGGTGGCGGTGACGAGGAGGCCTTTGCGGCCGAGCCGGTCCACGAGGACGCCGGCGAAGGGGGCCAGCAGGGCCAGTGACAGGGCGGGGATCGTCAGGGCCATGGGGACGAGCACGTCGACGCCCCGGACGGTGGCGAAGTGGTCGTGCAGCTGCGGCAGGACGGGGGCGATGAGCACGGCCCCCAGGATGGGCAGACATGCGCCGGCCATGAGCAGCGTGAGGCGAAGCCGGTGTCCGGGACCGGTCACGACCTGTTCGGTGGGGACGGACGCGTCCGTCGTGGACGGCGGAGGCGGGGGCGGGGGCACGGGTGCAGGCATGCGGGATCTCCACGTGGCGTGTCGGGAGGGGGCGGGATGGTTCGGCCGTGGTGGCCGGGCCGCCCGGTACCCGTGAGCAGGCTCGCGGCAGCGGCGCCCATGACGGCCGGACGTCGCGGCGGGCCGGCGCGCCGCGACGTACGGCGGGGTTGGGGCAGCGGCTGACGGTGCGGCTCGGACGTCGGGTTGAGACGACTATCGGGCAGCGGGCAGGGCCTGCCTAGCCCTCGTCCGATCGAGATCGCTGATGTGAATCATCCGGTTCCTGGATGCCGGGCACGTGCGGGGCCCCGCCTTCCGGCAGTACTCCGGCGACAGGGCCGGGCCCTGGTCGTACGGGGTGCCGGTGCCGGCCACGCAACGGGTGTCGAGGACTGCCGTCGTCGTGCGGACGAGCGGTCACCGCTGCCTGCGGCACACTGCCGCCGGGGGCACCGTCCGACGGTGCGGGCAGCAGCCCGTCACCGTTCGCCGGACCCGGCCGAACCCGGTACCTCCTCCAACCCAGGTGCTCCCGGCCCGGGCAGGCGGGTGAGCGCGAGACGCAGGAACGCCTGCGCGGCCGGTGAGGCCGGAGCAGGATCGCGACGGGACCTGTCTCGAAGGGAGTGCGGATGACCGCACGCCTTGCCGGACTGCTGCCCGGCGAGCTGGACGAGCAGCAGAGCGAGGTCTACCGGGCCGTCACCGCAGGCCCCCGGGCCGCGGGACCACAGGCGTTCGCCCTCGTCGACGAGGAAGGTCGGCTGCGCGGACCGTTCAACGCGACGCCGCTCAGCCCGCCCGTCGGGCCGGCCGTCCAGGCGGTCGGGGCGGCGGTGCGCTACGAGTCCATCCTGTCCGACCGTGTGCGCGAGATGGCCGTCCTGGTCGTCGCCGCCCACTGGGGGAGTGCCTTCGAGTGGGCGGCCCACGAGGCCGTCGGCCGGACGCACGGCCTGACCGAACCCGAGCTGGACGCCCTGCGCGCCGGCGGACTGCCGGACCTGCCGGACGCGGCCGGAGCGGGCGGCGCTGCTCGCGACCGCCGCGCTGACCCGAACCAGGGCGCTGAGCGACGGCGAGTACGCCGAGACGGTGGCCGCGTGGGGAGAGCGAGGTCTGTTCGAACTCACCGCGCTGGTGGGCTACTACGCGCTGCTGGCCCTTCAGCTGCGGGTCTTCGCGGGCGAAGGCCCGGTGGATCAGGCAGACCAGGCGGAGCACCGCGACACACCACACACCGAAAGCGGGACACCATGAAACTGATCACCTTCGACGACGGTCGCGTCGGGCGGCTGGAGCTGGCGGAGCGGCTTGTCATTCCCCTGGAAGTGGGCTCGACGCGCGAGTACTTCGAGCGTGACGGCAGGGTCTCGGAGAGCGGGGAACGCCTCGCCCTGGACGACGTGACGCTGCGTGCGCCGATCGTGCCCAAGAAGTTCTTCCACACCTCCGGCAACTTCCGCGAGCACGAGGACGAGTCGAAGAACGTCGACTGGTCGCACCCCATGCACAAGGGCATCGTCTTCTGCGCGCGCTCGTGACGCCTCTGCGAGCCCTCGCCGGGCAGAACCTGGTTGATCACGCTCCAGCGTTCGAGGACCCGAGGCGGGCATCCGGCGCCGGTGCGCGCCGGTGCACGTCTCTTGCGACCCCTTGTCAGGAGGGGATGATCTGCCACTGCTGCTGGGGGAGGGTGGTGTAGTTCCACTGGTTGATGGCGGCTCCGTCGGCGGTGGAGCCGCTGTCGACGTTGAGGGACAGGCCGCTGAGCCGGTTGGTGAGGAGGTAGTAGCCGTCGCCGGTGGGGGTGACGGCCCAGTGCTGCTGGGGTGCGCCGGCGTCGCTCCAGATGTCGGCGGTGCCGCCGTTCGCGCGGGAGAGTCCGCCGATTTCCATGAGGGTGCCGCTGTTGACGTTGCGGATCTTGTAGTAGCCGTTGTCGGCCGGGACGATGGTCCACTTCTGGTTGGAGTGGTTCTGCCAGGGCCACTGGATGACGGGCGTGTTGTCGGCGGTCTTGCCTCCGGTGGCGTCGGCGGCCTTGCCGCTGTGGCGGGCGACGAGGCGGTACACGGTGCCGTCGCCGGGGAAGAGGGGGGAGACCCGGGTGGGCGTTGCGGTGCGGCCGCCGACGCGCAGGTTGCCGATGTTGGCGTAGCCGCCGGTCGCGGCGGTGACCTGGATGCGGACGAAAGCGGCGTCGCGGGCCGGCCATTCGACGAGTTTGGTGGTGCGGTCGCCGGCCCAGGAGGCGGCGGCGACCTGGGTGAAGGTGACACCGTCGGTGCTGGTGGAGATGGTGCAGGCGGTGATGTCGCCGTCGGTGGTGTTGCTGCGGTTCCACTGCTTGGGCAGGTACTCCAGGCTGGAGATGTTGCTCCATACGCCGCCGAGGTCGATGGTGATGCTCTGCGGCAGCGGCAGGCTCCAGGTGGACCAGCAGGTCTCGAAGTTCTTGTCGCTGAGGCCGTCGATGGCGTTCAGGGGACCTTCGCCGGTGTGGTACGCGGTGGCGTAGGCGGCCACGGGGGTCACCGGGTGTTCGACGCGGAGCATCTGAGTGGGCAGGGGCGGCCGGTTGGCGTTGGGACCGCCCCAGGCGTTGCCGACGTCGGTGAGCCGCTGGACGATGTTGTTGTCCAGCACACCGTCGCGGTTGGGCGGGCAGTTGAGGATGAACGAGGTGTACTTGGGCTCCAGGTCCCCCAGATGGGAGAGGATGGTCTGCTGGCTCAGCAACGACTCCGTGGGCGTCGACGGGTGCCAGAACCAACCGTTGCTGATCGTCTGGCCCTGCAGCGAGGCATAGGTGTTGCCGGTCGGTGAGGTGATGCCGAGAGGCTCCTCGAAGTAGATGGCGTCGCCGAGGAAGGGGACCGACAGCCCGCCGTGGTCGATCATCACGATGTCGGGCTGCAGGGACTTCACATGTTCCCTGATGAGCTGGTAGGGGACGGCCTGCTGGCCCATCTGCCAGGCGTAGCCGTCCGTGATGAACATGTCGATGGTGCCGTAGTTGGTGAGCAGTTCGGTGATCTGGCCGAGGATGTAGGTGATGTCGCCGGGCTGGACGGCCTGGTCGGCGGCCACGTTGTGGCGGGTGTCGTAGGCCTGCACGTTGTAGGTGCGGTCCCAGATGGAGAAGTACAGACCGACCTTCAGGTTCCGGGCCCGGAAGGCGGTCACGTACTGCGCGACGATGTCCTGCTTGTAGGAGCTGTGGGCGACGTTGTAACTGTTGTAGGCGCTTGGCCAGAGGCAGAAGCCGTCGTGGTGCTTGGTGGTCAGCACCCCGTACTTCATCTGCGCCGCGGCCGCGGCCGCCGCCCACTGGTCGCAGTTGACCGCCGTGGGCGCGAAGAGGGTGGGGTCCTGGTTCGGTGTGGCCCACTCCTCGTTGGTGAACGTGCCCATGTTGAAGTGGTTGAACATGCCGAACCGCATGTTCACCAGGTTGCTGAGATTGGTCTGCATGTCCGCGGCGGCCGCCTGGGGGAGCAGGCGGGAGAAGCCGGGCAGCACGGGCAGTGCGCTCGCGGCCACGGCGGCGCCGGCGGCGCTCAGCAGGGTACGGCGGGACAATCCTCTTCCTGACAGCATGGGTGTACTCCCGGGTTTCGGGTGGCTCTGTGATGTCGGGGGGTGAGGCGGCTGCGGGCGCCGATTGTTACGCATGAAGGTCGGTGATGTAGCTGCCCGGTGTCAACAGGTAAGCGGACGAATGTGCTCAGGAACGGAGCAGAAGAAACCGTTTACGCCGTTTATTGGTGTTCGTGCCGCCGTAGACATGCCATGTTTCGCAAGGCCCCTCGGCGCACCGCCGAGACGGAGGCCGCCCCGGCGATGCGCTGTTCCGTTCCGAGCGCTTGGTACGGGTGCTCAGCCCACCTTGGCCGCGTTCCAGACCTGGGGCGAGCCGCCGTTCTGGGTCCACTGGATGATCGGGCTGCTGTCGGTGGTGGTGTTGCCGTTGTCCAGCGCCTTGCCGCTGACGCGGTTGACGAGCTGGTACCCGCCGTTGCCGAGCGAGGTGACGGCCCACTGCTGCTGCCGGCTGCTGTCGTCGGTCCGCTGCACCACCGCCGTGCCGTCGGAGGTGCTGTTGTTGTTGTCGAGGGCCTTGCCGCTGCGGACGGAGATCAGCTTGTAGTAGCCGTGGCCCAGGTCGGTGACCGTCCACTGCTGCGCTGAGCCGCTGTTCAGGGTCCACTGGATGATCTGGCCGCCGTCGGTGCTGACGTTGGCGTCGTCCAGGGCCTTGCCGCTGCGGGAGCAGGCGAAGGTGTAGACGCCGTTGGCGAGGACGGCCGGCATGCCGGTGACCTCGACGCAGACCACGGAGACGTTGGAGTCGGGCGCGGTGGCCGGCACCTGGACGTTGATCCGGCCGCCGCTGACCGAGTAGCTGAGCGAGACCGAGGGGTTGTTCATCAGGTAGACGCGGTTGATCGTGTTGGACACCGCGGGAATCCCCAGGGTGCCGTTCGTGGGCCAGGTGAAGACGTGGGCGAACAGCTTGCCGTTCTTCTTGGTGATCTTGCCCCAGGACGGCTCGGTGCTGACGTGGCTGCCGCTGGTGCCGTAGATGCTGTCGGAGTAGGTGGCCATCCAGGAGGCCAGGCCGTTCAGGATGCTTTGCGCCCCGGCGGTGACGTGGCCGTCGTTCGCGGTGCCGTCCGCGTTGTGGCCGCCGTCGGGGCCGATGTTGAGCATGTAGTTACCGTCCCGGGAGACGATGAGTACCAGCTCCTGGATGATGGTCTTGAGCGAGCGGTAGCTGGATTCCTTGCTCGCGTCGTAGCCCCAGGCGCCGTTCATGGTGGTGCCGTACTCCCACGGCCGGTCCACGGGCTCGGTGGGGATGCCGAACTCCGCCACCGCGAAGTCACCGAGGCCGTCGTCCCGCTTGACGCGTTCGTTGATGACGACGTTCGGCCAGTTCGTGGTCAGCCAGTTGTACAGGTCCACGCCGTCGGCCTTGTTCCACCAGTCGGCGAGGGTGGGCGTGGCGAGGTCCTGGCACCAGTCGCCGTCGAACCACAGCAGGGCCGGGCTGTAGTTGTTCATCAGCTCCGTCAACTGGGCCTTCATGTCGTTGATGTAGCCGGTGCGGGCGGTCGTCGACGACATGGTGGAGAAGCCCCTGGCGCTGTCACAGGTCTGCGAGGGGTGGTTCCAGTCGAGGATCGAGTAGTAGAGCCCGAACTTGATGCCCCGGGCGTCGCACGCGGCCTTCATCTCGCCCAGCAGGTCGCGCTGGAAGCCGTTGTAGTCGTGCAGGTTGTAGAGCTTGGTGCCGGTGACGTCGGTGAAGCCCGCGACGTTGGAGTCCCACATCGCGTAGCCCTCGTGGTGCTTGGTGGTGATCACGAGGTACTTCATGCCGGCGTTCTTGGCGAGATCGGCGATCTGGCCGGCGTTGAAGCTGACCGGGTTGAACCCCTGGGTGACCTGGGTCTGGTAGGCGGACTTGCTCCAGTTCTGGGTGTCGAACGCCCACTCGCCTTGCCCGAGGTGGGAGTAGGACCCGAAATGGATGATCATCCCGAACCGGGCCTGGTACCACCAGTCCAGCTTCGAGGAGACGGTGTAGGCCTCGGCGGTGGTGGGCCACAGGGTCTGTGGCAGACCGAACGCCACCGCACCGCCGGCCAGCGCCGCGGCCTTGATCAGGGATCGTCTGCTGAGGGGGGCGGAGGGCATGGTGCGGCTCCTGGAGGGGTGAAGGACACGGGGGTGCAAGAACCACTCGTCGGAGTACAGCGCCGACGGCGGAGCACGGCGGCTCGTGCCAGTCGGAGCTCAAGCAGCTCCGCTGAACATGGGATGTATTAACCGCCATGGCCGCACTCCTTGTCCAGGCTGCGGACGCCGTTTCACAGGCTTGCTGGTCGCTGGCCATGACCCAGCCGTACAGGGTGACCCAAGACATGGGATGCATGACGGAACGCAGCCGGTCGGACACGAGCACCCGGAGAGTGCGTGCGCAAGGGCCAACGCATCACAGATGCGCAACTTAGATGGGATGGATCGATCTGGCCGAGGTCTCCCTGGCCAGCGTCATTGGATTGCTCGCATCTGTTTGGTCTGGAATTTCGCCCACTCCATCTAGACAACGCCATCAACCGACCCCTATAAACATCCCATCTATCCGGTGCCCGACACCCAGTAGTCACGCCGGCGAAACAATCCCCTCCCCCGGTTCGGGGCCAGCGCGAGGAAGTACCGATGAGACTCAAGACTGCCCTCCGTGCCACCGCCTCCACCCTCTCGGCACTGGCGCTGCTCAGCGCGTGCAGCGGCGGCTCCGGCACCGCGGCGTCGTCGGGCGGCAAGCCGCTCGTGGGCGTCGACTACCCGCGGTCCGACAGCGACTTCTGGAACTCGTACATCAAGTACACGCCCGAGTTCGCCAAGCAGCTGGGGCTGGACCTGAAGACGACGAACTCACAGAACGACGTCGCCAAACTGACCGCCAACGCGCAGACGTTCATCAGTCAGGGCGTGAAGGGCATCGCGATGGCGCCGCAGGACACCGCGGCGATCGCGCCGACCCTGGCGCAGCTGGAGGCGAAGAAGATCCCGGTCGTCACCGTCGACACCCGACCCGACAGCGGCAAGGTGTTCATGGTCGTGCGGGCCGACAACCGGGCCTACGGCGACAAGGCGTGCCGGTACCTCGGTGCCAAGCTGGGCGGCAAGGGCAAGGTCGTGATGCTGGAGGGCGGCCTGGACTCCATCAACGGCCGTGACCGCACCGAGGCGTTCAGCGACTGCATGAAGAAGAACTACCCCGGCATCAAGGTGTTCGGCGAGGCCACCAACTGGGACGGGGCCACGGCCGTGCAGAAGCTGCAGACGGACCTGACCGCCAACCCGGACATCAAGGGCGTCTACATGGAGGCCAGCTTCGCCCTGTCCGGCACCCTCCAGCTCCTCAAGCAGAAGGGCCTGCTGGTCGGCCCGCAGGACAAGAAGCACGTCTTCGTCGTGTCCAACGACGGTATCCCCGAGGAGATGAAGGACATCGCCGCCGGGAAGATCGACGCCACCGTCTCCCAGCCCGCCGACCTGTACGCCAAGTACGCGCTGTACTACCTGAAGGCCGCGATCGACGGCAAGACGTTCAAGCCCGGCAAGACCGACCACGACAGCACCATCATCCAGGTCCGCGCCGGCCTCCTGGAGGACCAGCTCTCCGCCCCGCTGGTCACCGCCGACGGTGGCACCTACGACGGGGTCCCCAGCATCAAGCCCGACGACAAGTCCCTGTGGGCCAACAACATCGGCTGACAGCGCAGTACGCCGAGCCAGCAGCTAGCGAACCAAGGCGGTTGAAATGAGCGACGGGGAACGAGCAGCCACCCCCGCGCCCGCCCCGGCGGACGACGGGCGGGCCCCCGCAGCCCCGCCCGTCGTCGAGGCGGCGGGCATAGTCAAACGATTCGGCCAGACCGTGGCCCTCAACGGCGCCCGGATCACCATCAGGCCCGGCGAGACCCACGCCCTGGTCGGCCGCAACGGAGCCGGCAAGTCGACCCTGGTGTCGGTTCTCACCGGCCTTCAGAGCCCCGACGAGGGCACGGTGACCTTCGGCGGCGAGCCCGCCCCCCGGCTCAGCGACCGCGACGCCTGGCGGCAGCGCGTGGCCTGCGTCTACCAGAAGTCGACGATCATCCCCACCCTGACCGTCGCCGAGAACCTGTTCCTGAACCGGCACCACCACGGCCGCAACCGGCTGATCAGCTGGACCGGCGTCCGCCACGGAGCGCGGGAGCTGCTGTCGGCCTGGTCGGTGGACGTCGACCCGCAGTCCCCGGCCGGTGATCTGAGCGTCGAGCAGCGGCAGTTCGTCGAGATCGCCCGGGCGCTGTCCTTCGGGGCCCGGTTCATCATCCTCGACGAGCCCACCGCCCAGCTCGACGCGGCGGCCATCAACCGGCTCTTCGACCGCATCCGCGACCTGCAACGCCAGGGCGTGACCTTCCTGTTCATCAGTCACCACCTCCAGGAGGTCTACGAGATCTGCGACATGGTGACGGTGTTCCGGGACGCCCGGCACATCCTGACCGCACCGGTCGCCGAGCTGCCCCGTGCCGAGCTCGTCGCCGCCATGACCGGCGAGGCGGCGGGTGACCGCCGTGCGGAGCGGGCGAGCGCTCTCGACTCCCGGGCGACAGCGGCTCTGGCCGTGACGGGCCTGAGCGGCGGCACCTATGAGGACGTCACCTTCCGGGTGGGTGCCGGGGAGATCGTCGGCCTCGCGGGGGCTGCCGGCAGCGGTCGTACCGAGGTCGCCGAAACCGTCGTAGGGCTGCGGGCCGCGGACGGTGGTGAGGTGGAGATCGGGGGGCGGCGGCCCCGGCCGGGCAGCGTGCCCGCGGCGCTCGCCGCCGGAGCCGGGTTCGTGCCGCAGGACCGGCACCACCAGGGCTTCGTCCCCGGCATGTCGATCGCGGACAACGCCACCCTGTCCGTGCCGAAGCGGCTCGGTCCCAACGGGTTCCTGAGCCGTGGCCGGCGCGACCGGCTCGCCGAGGGCATGATCGAGAAACTGGCCATCAAGACCCCCGGACCGGAGCTGCCCGTCTCCGCGCTGTCCGGCGGCAACCAGCAGAAGGTCGTCATGGCGCGTGCCCTGGCCGACGACCCCCGGCTGCTGGTCCTGATCAACCCGACCGCCGGTGTGGACGTGCGCTCCAAGGAGTTCCTCCTCGGCAAGGTCGAGGAGACCGCCGAGTCCGGCACCGGAGTGCTCATCGCCTCCGACGAACTGGACGACCTGCGCATGTGCGACCGGGTCCTGGTGATGTTCCAGGGCCGGGTCACGACCGAGATAGCCCGCGGCTGGCACGACCACGACCTCGTGGCCGCGATGGAAGGAGTGGACCTCAATGCCTGAGGCAATGCCTGAAACCGTCCTCGCGGACGCCGCCGAGGCCAAGGGCCCGGAACGTCAGGCGAAGCGGAGCGGCCTGTTCGGTGGCCGGATATCCGTGGCCCGGCTGCGCGACCTGGCGCTCGTCCCGGCCATCGTGGTCATCGCGATCGTCGGACAGATCGTCAACCCGGTCTTCCTGCAGACGGACAACCTGATCAACGTCCTGCAGACCATGTCCGAGATGGCCCTGCTGGTCCTCGCCCAGACGATGATCCTGATCGTCAAGAAGATGGACCTCTCCCTGGAGTCCACCATGGGTCTCGCGCCCGGTGTCGCCGCCTGGCTGGTGGTGCCCGTCGGCGCGGGCCACGGGCTCGGACTGCTGCCCGGCGCCTGGGCCGTCCCCGTGACCCTCGCCGTCGGCGCGCTCGTCGGTGTGATCAACTCGCTGCTGATCATCCGCTTCGGCCTCAACGGCTTCATCGTCACCCTCGGCATGCTGATCGTCCTGCGCGGCGTCCTCACCGGCATCTCCGGCGGCCAGACCTTCTTCCAGCTGCCGCAGTCGATGCTCTACCTCGGCACCGCCGAATGGTTCGGCATGCCCGCCTCCATCTGGATCTGCCTGGCCCTGTTCGCCGTCGCGATCGTGGTGCTCGGCTGGACCAGCTTCGGCCGTTCCCTGTACGCCATCGGCGGCAACGTGGACGCCGCGAAGGCGGCCGGCATCCGCACCGACCGCGTGCTGTGGATCGTCCTCGTCACCGGCAGTGTGCTCGCCGCCCTCGCCGGACTGCTGCTCTCCGGACGCCTGGCCTCGGTCGCCTCCGCACAGGGCAACGGCTACATCTTCACCGTCTTCGCCGCCGCCGTCATCGGAGGCATCAGCCTCAACGGCGGCAAGGGCACCATGTTCGGCGCGTTCTGCGGCATCCTGCTGCTCTTCATGATCCAGAACGTGCTCACGCTGGGCGGTGTCCCCGCCCAGTGGATCGGCGCCCTCAACGGCCTGATCATCCTGGTCGCCCTCGCCATCTCCCGCATCACCGGCGGCAAGGTCCAGGAGTGACCCGGGCGGCCCACCGCCCGCCCGACCTGCGCCGCGTTCACGTCTCGTCGCAAGGGGAACCTCCTCCCTTGCTCCCCACAGGAGTTGCCGCCATGTCCTCCCCCGTGCCCGCACCCTCCCGCATCACCGCCCTGGACGTCCTGGACGTGCGGTTTCCCACCTCCGAGCACCTCGACGGCTCGGACGCCATGAACCCGGAGCCCGACTACTCGGCCGCCTACGTCATCCTGCGCACCGATGCGGGCGACGGGCTGGAGGGCCACGCCCTGGCCTTCACCACCGGACGCGGCAACGACGCCCAGGCCGCCGCCATCGCCACCCTCGCCCCGCACGTGGTCGGCCTGTCGGTCGAGGAGGTCTGCTCCGACCTCGGCGCCTTCGCCCGCTCCCTCGTCCACGACCCCCAACTGCGCTGGCTCGGCCCGGAGAAGGGTGCCATCCACATGGCCACCGGCGCGGTCGTCAACGCCGCCTGGGACCTGGCCGCCAAGCGCGCGGGCAAGCCGGTGTGGCGCTTCCTGGCCGAGATGTCCCCCGAGGAACTGGTCGCCCAGGTCGACTTCCGCTGGCTGTCCGACGCCCTCACCCCCCAGGAGGCGCTGGAGATCCTGCGGCGTGCCGAGCCGGGCCGCGAGGAGCGCGTCGCCCGCCTCCTGGAACGCGGCTACCCCGCCTACACCACCACCCCCGGCTGGCTCGGCTACTCCGACGAGAAACTCGCCCGCCTGTCCCGCGAGGCCGTCGCGGACGGTTTCACCCAGATCAAGCTGAAGGTCGGCGCCGACCTCCAGGACGACATCCGGCGCCTGCGCACCGCCCGCGAGACCGTCGGCCCGGACATCCGCATCGCCGTCGACGCCAACCAGAGATGGGACGTCCAGCCCGCCATCGACTGGATGCGGGCCCTGGCCCCCTACGACCCCTACTGGATCGAGGAACCCACCTCCCCCGACGACATCCTCGGCCACGCCGCCGTCCGCAAGGCGGTCAGCCCCATCAAGGTCGCCACCGGCGAACACATCGCCAACCGGGTCGTCTTCAAGCAGCTCCTCCAGGCCGGCGCGGTGGACATCGTCCAGATCGACTCCGCCCGGGTCGGCGGAGTCAACGAGAACATCGCGATCCTGCTGCTGGCCGCCAAGTTCGGGGTACCGGTCTGCCCGCACGCCGGCGGCGTCGGCCTGTGCGAGATGGTCCAGCACCTGTCGATGTTCGACTACGTCGCCGTCTCCGGCACCACCGAGGACCGGGTCATCGAGTACGTCGACCACCTGCACGAGCACTTCGTCGACCCGGTCCGCATCGCCGACGGCCACTACCTCGCCCCGACCCTGCCCGGACTGAGCGCCCAGATGCACCCCGCCTCCTTCAAGGAGTACGCCTACCCCGACGGCCCCGTCTGGACCGCTCGTGTCTGACAACCAGGGCCTCGTCGACGCCCACCACCACGTGTGGGACCTGGACGTCCGGCCGCAGCCCTGGCTGGACGAACCGGGGCACGAGCCGATCCGCCGCAGTTTCGGAACGCACGCCCTGCGCTCGGCAGCGACCCGGTCGATCGCCGGACGGCGGCTGACGAGCACGGTGGTCGTGCAGTGCATCGCCTCCGTGCCCGAGACCCGCGACCTCCTCGCCCTGGCCGGCGGCGATCCGCTGATCGGCGCGGTCGTCGGCTGGGCGGACCTGACGTCCCCCGCGGTCGGCGACGTACTCGACGACCTGCGGACCGGTCCCGACGGCCGGTATCTGCGGGCCGTACGGCACCTCGTCCAAGGGGAGTCCGATCCCGACTGGCTGCAACGACCGGACGTCGAACGGGGGTTGCGAGCGGTGGGGGAGCGCGGGCTCGGATACGACGTGCTGGTCCGCAGCCACCAGCTTCCCCAGGCGATCCTCCTCGCGCAGCGGCTCCCCGATCTGCCGCTCGTCCTGGACCACGCCGGCAAGCCGCCCATCGCGAGGCGCGAACTGGCCGAGTGGACACAGCGGTTGCGGATGCTGGCCCGACAGCCCCAGGTCCACTGCAAGGTGTCGGGACTGGTCACGGAGGCCGACCACGACACGTGGACCATCGACGACATCCGCCCGGTGTGGGACGTCCTGCTCTCCGCCTTCGGTCCCCACCGGCTGATGTTCGGCTCCGACTGGCCCGTCTGCTCACTCGCCGGCGGCTGGAACCGCTGGGCCGCCACCGTCGAGGAACTCCTGGCCGGCTGTTCCGCCGCCGAGACGGAGGCGGTCCTCGCCGGTACCGCCACGGCGTTCTACCGCCTCGACTCCGCCCCACAGGGGGGAACCTCATGCTCCTGACCGAACTGCTGCACCCCGGCATCCTCGAATCCCTGGCCGGAGCAGGCCACGGCGCCCGCGTGCTGCTCGCCGACGGCCACTACCCGGCGAGCACCGCCACCGGCGAGCGCGCAAGGACCGTCCACCTCAACCTGGCCCCCGGGCTGCTCGACGTCACCACCGTGCTCGACGTGCTGCTGCGCGCCCTGCCCGTCGAGGCGGCCCATGTGATGGTGCCGCCCGAGGGCGAGCCGGAGCCACCGGCCATCGCCGAGTACCGCACGATGCTGGCGCCCGTCCCGGTCCACGCGCTCGGCCGCTTCGAGTTCTACGACGCCGCCCGCTCACCCGACCTGGCACTGGCGATCGTCACCGCTGACACCCGTACCTACGCCAACCTGCTGCTGACCATCGGCGTCCGCGCTGAAGGGACCCTGACGACACGATGACAATCGCCGCCCGATACCTCTTTGCCCGCACCCTGGACACGGCCCCCGCAGAACCCTCTTCCCCGGGCCCCGGTGAGGTGGAGCTGGCCCCCGCCTACGTCGGTATCTGCGGTACCGACCTGCACATCTTCCACGGCGACATGGACGCCCGGGTCGCCGCGCCCGCCGTCATCGGGCACGAGATGTCCGGCCGTGTCGTACGCACCGGCCCCGACGTGACGGGCTGGGCGCCCGGGGACGCGGTCACCGTGATGCCGCTGCGCTGGGACGGCACCTGCCCCGCCTGCCAGGCCGGCCACCAGCACATCTGCCAGCACCTGGACTTCATCGGCATCGACTCCCCGGGTGCGATGCAGCAGCGCTGGACGGTGCCCGCCTCCACGCTCGTCCGGCTGCCCGATTCCCTGCCCCTGGACCGGGCTGCCCTCGTCGAGCCCACCGCGGTCGCCGTGCATGACGTCGGCCGGGCCGGGGTGCGCGACGGCGAGCGGGTCGTCGTGGTCGGCGGCGGCCCGGTCGGCGTTCTGATCGCCCTGGTGGCCCGGGCCGCCGGGGCGGATGTCCGGGTGGTGGAGCTGAGCCCCCACCGGCGGCGGCTCGCCGAGGAGTTGGGACTGACCGTGTGGGACCCGGCCGCCGGAGACATGGCCGAGCTGGTGGGGGAGTGGACCGGGGAGGCGGGAGCGGACGTCGCGTTCGAGGTGTCGGGTGCGGCGGGCGGCGTGGACACCGCGGTGGAAGTGCTGGGTGTGCGCGGGCGCCTCTGCCTGGTCGCGATCCATCCCCGGCCTCGCGAGGTCAACCTGCACCGCTTCTTCTGGCGCGAACTCACCCTCGTCGGAGCCCGGTTGTACGACCGCTCCGACTTCGAGCAGGCGGTGGCGCTGGTGGCCGACGGCACCATTCCGGCCGAGCGGCTGATCAGCAAGGTCGTGCCGCTCACGCAGGCGCCGGCCGCGTTCGAGGCCCTGGAGGGCGGCGGAGACGTGATGAAGATCCTCGTGGACTGCACCGACGAAACCCAGGAGGCCGCCGTATGAGCGCCTTCGACCTCACCGGCAGGCTCGCCGTCGTCACCGGCGCCCGGCGGGGCATCGGCCGGGCGATGGCCCGCGCACTGGCCGAGGCCGGCGCGGACGTCATCGGGGTGAGCGCGAACCTGGAGGAGTCCGGCAGCGCGGTGGAGAAGGACGTCCTCGCCGCCGGGCGCAGCTTCGAGGCGATCCGCGCCGACTTCGCCGACCCGGCGGCCGTACGCGCTCTGGGCGAGGACCTCGCCGGACGCGAACGCCCGGTGGACATCCTGGTCAACAACGCGGGCACCATCCGCCGCACCCCGGCCGCCCAACACACCGACGCGGACTGGGAGCTGGTGCTCCAGGTCAACCTCACCGCGCAGTTCGCGCTCACCCGGGCCGTGGGTGCCACGATGGTGGCCCGTGGACAGGGCAAGGTCGTCTTCACCGCCTCCCTGCTCAGCTACCAGGGCGGCATCACCGTCCCCGGCTACACCGCCGCCAAGCACGGCGTCGCCGGTCTCACCAAGGCGCTGGCCAACGAGTGGGCGCCGCACGGCGTCAACGTCAACGCCATCGCGCCCGGCTACATCGCCACCGACAACACCCAGGCACTCCAGGACGACCCGGCACGCAGCAAGGCCATCCTGGAGCGCATCCCCGCCGGTCGCTGGGGCACCGCCGACGACCTCGCCGGCGCCACCGTCTTCCTCGCCTCCCCCGCCTCCGACTACGTCCACGGCGTCACCCTGCCCGTCGACGGCGGTTGGCTCGGACGATGACCACCGGCCTGGCCGCCCTACTGGCGGAGTCGCGTCTGCTGCCCGTGCTCACCGTGCCGTCCGTCGCGAGTGCCGGCCCCCTGGCCGACGCGCTCGCGGCGGGCGGCGCCCGCTGTGCGGAGGTCACCTTCCGCACACCCGACGTCGAACGGGTCGTGAAGGCGATGGCGGCGCACGGCGCTCTGACCGTCGGTGCCGGGACCGTGCTCACCGCGGAGCAGGCGGAACGGGCCGTGGCGGCCGGCGCCCGCTTCCTCGTCTCGCCCGGCTTCGACGACGAAGTCATCGCCGCGGCCCGCGAGTTGGGGGTGCCCGTCGCACCGGGCGTGGCGACGGCGACGGAGTTGATGCGCGCGCTGAAGGCCGGCCTCGACACGGTCAAGCTGTTCCTTCATCGCAGGCGGTTCGGCCGCCGTCAGGAGGTGACCGTCCCATGGGCGCTCACGCCGCCCCCGCTTCCCAAGGAGAAGAGTTGACACGTCCGAGCATGGGGCGCCGGAAAGTCGGGAGCACCCCCGTCGAGCTGACCGAACTCGGCTTCGGGGCCTCCGTCATCGGCAACCTGTACAAAGTCACCCCGGCGCACGACGCGCAGGCCGCGATCGAGGCGGCCTGGGACGCGGGAGTCCGGTACTTCGACACCGCACCGCACTACGGCCTCGGACTGTCCGAACGCCGGCTCGGCACCGCCCTGCGCGACCGGCCCCGCGAGGAGTACGTCGTCTCGTCCAAGGTGGGTCGTCTCCTGGTCCCCAACGAACACCCGCAGGGCGTCGACGACCAGGGCTTCGTCGTACCCGACGACCTGCGCCGCCAATGGGACTTCAGCCGCGACGGCATCCTGCGCTCCCTAGAGGAAACCCTGCGGCGCACCGGCCTGGACCGCTTCGACATCGTCTACCTCCACGACCCCGACGACCACTGGCGGCAGGCCGCCGACGAGGCCATGCCCGCCCTCGCGGAGCTCCGCGACCAGGGCGTGATCGGAGCGATCGGCGCCGGCATGAACCAGTCCGCCATGCTGGCCCGCTTCCTGCGCGAGACCGCCGCCGACGTGGTGATGCTCGCCGGGCGCTACACCCTCCTCGACCAGTCCGCCCTCGACGACGTCCTGCCCGCCGCGCAGGAACACGGCAAGAGCGTCGTCGCGGTCGGCGTCTTCAACTCCGGCCTGCTCTCCCAGGACCGGCCCACCGAGGGTATGAAGTACGACTACCAGGACGCCCCGATCGACGTGGTGGCCCGCGCCCGGGCCATCGCCGAGGTGTGCGCGGCGCACGGTACGACCCTGCCGGCGGCGGCGCTCGCCTTTCCTTTCAGCCATCCCCATGTCATCAACGTCACCGTCGGCATGCGGACCGCGGAACAGGTCGGACGCAACGTGGAACTCCACCGCAGGCATGTCCCCGAAGCCCTCTGGGACGATCTCAGCGACCGGGGACTCATCAGGCCGGACGTGCCCACGGCGCACCGGCCCGGAAGGCGGCCGTGATGTCACTGACGGACAGGGCCATAGCGCAGATCCGGGAGTTGATCCGCAGCGGAGCGCTGCCACCGGGTTCGAAACTCCCGCCGGAGCCGGAGCTGGCCGCCCAGCTGGGCCTCTCCCGCAACCTCGCCCGGGAGGCCGTCAAGGCGTTGGCTGTCGCCCGGGTCCTGGAGGTCCGGCGGGGTGACGGCACCTATGTGACCAGCCTGCAGCCGAGTCTGCTCCTGGAAGGGCTCGGCGGTGCGGTGGAACTGCTGCAGGGTGACTCGACCGCGTTGCAGGACCTCATGGAGACACGGCGCCTCCTGGAACCGGTCGCCACCGCACTGGCCGCCACCCGCATCACCGACCAGCAACTGGCCGAGGTCGAGTGGCACCTGGAAGCCATGCGCGAAGCCCGTGACGACGTGGAGCGGCTCAACGCCCACGACGCCGCCTTCCACCGCGCCGTCATCTCGGCCACGGGCAACGAAACCCTCCTCACCCTTCTGGAAAGCATCTCGGGGCGTACCCTGCGCGCCCGCATCTGGCGCGGCCTGGCCGACACCCAGGCCTCGGACCGCACCCTCGCCGAACACGAGGCGATCTTCCGCGCCCTGTCCGCCCGCGACACCTCTCTCAGCCAGGCCGCCGCGCTCCTGCACGTCAGCAACACCGAGCAGTGGCTGAGAGCGCACCTGCGCTCGGAACAAGCGCTCCCATGGGCCATGACCGCCCAGGAGTGACGGCGGCCCCAAAGGCCGGGGCCCTCGCCCTTCAGCCCGAGGAGCAAGTCGATCGGTAAGGCCGTAGGCGGCGCCCCGGTGGCTCACAGCGCGACGATCTGCCACTCCTGGTTGCTGCCGGTGGTGGGCGGCCACTCGATGAGCGGCGTGCCGTCGGCCGTGCAGCCGTTCTGGGCGTCCACGCACATCGCGCTCCGAGGGGGAGGCGATGGAGGTGCGGGCGTGGTGCCGGGTCGGCGTGCGGCCCGGCACCACGGTTCGCCGTTCAGAGCGCGACGAGTTGCCAGTCCTGGTTGGGGCCGTCGTTCATGGGCCACTGGATCACGTAGGCGCTGTCGGCGGTCGAGCCGTCCTTGACGTCGGCGCACCATCCGGTACGCACGTTGACGAGCCGGTAGTAGCCGCCGGTCTTGGAGGGGACCAGGGTCCACCACTGGTTGTCGGCCGAGGCGTCGGTCGCCTGGTCGAGGAGGGCGCCCTGGGCGGAGCCGCTGGGGCTCTCCAGGGCCTTGCCGCTCTTGACGCAGATCAACCGGTAGGAGCCGTCGGTGTTCGGCACCAGCTTCCACTGCTGGTTGGTGCTGCTGGTGCCGCCCCACGGGTACTGGATGATGTCGGCGCCGTCGAGGGTCGAGGCGTCCTTGACGTCCATCACCTTGCCGCTGTTGCGGTTGACCAGTTTGAAGGTGCCCAGGTCTGCGGTGAAGGGCCGGTCGTAGATCTCCAGGTTGCGGACGGAGGCCCACACGCCGGAGGGCAGACCGGTGACCGTGACCCGGACGTACCGCGCCTGCGCCCGGAAGACGGCGATCTGGACCTGGCTGGTGCTGGTCGTCGCCGTGTTGTCGACGAGGGTGGTCCAGGTGGTGTTGTCCGTGGAGCCCTCGATCTTGTACCGGTAGTTGGTCTTGTCCAGCTCCCAGGCGATGCGGGTGCCGGTCAGGGAGCGGGTGGAGCCGAGGTCGACCTTGAGCCAGTGGCCGGTGTCGCCGTTGTTCGCGCACCAGCGGGTGGAGGTGGATCCGTCGACGGCGTCGGCGGCGTAGTTGCCCTTGGAGGTCTCCTCGCTGTCGGCGGTGGCGGTCTTGCCGGCGGCGATGTCGGCGGGCTGCACGGACCGGTCGAGGGTGACGCCGATGACGCTGTCCTGGGGGTGGGTGGTGCGGTCGATGCCGCTGACGGCGACCCGGCCGTCGGTGCCGACCGTGTACGGGAGGCCGGCGCCGGAGCGCACGTCGAAGACGCGGGTGACCTGGGCGTCGCCGATCGAGGGGGTGGTGAAGGAGGTGCCGCTGTAGCCGGGCAGGAGGTGGACGTAGAAGGTGTTGTCCTTGTACGTGAAGCCGTACTGGCCGTCGACGGGGTTCCACGGGCCGCCGCGGGTCGCGTAGACGGACTGGCCGCAGGCGGTCATGAAGGTCCCGATCTGGCGCAGGAGGCTCGCCTGCCCGGAGGAGACGGTGCCGTGCCGGTCCGGGCCGATGTTGACCATCGCGGTCATGTTCCGCACCCAGCAGTTGACCAGGATGCTCATCGCGGTGCCGTAACTCATCACCTTGCCGTCGGAGTTGTAGCCCCAGGAGCTGCCGACGGTGAAGACCTTCTCGACGAGGTCCCCGGTGCGGACCGCCCCGGTGGGCACCGAGGGACCCTCGTCGTTGATGTAGTCGCCCCGCCAGCCGGAGCGCAGGTTGGCGACGATGTCGGGCTGGTGCTTGCGCACCATGCCCATCAGACCCAGCGGCTTGCCGGACGCGTCGGTCTCGCCGTAAACGGTGTCCACCGGCCACTGGTTGGCGGTGTCCCGGTACTGCCCGGGCTCCCAGAAGAACGCCGCATCGGCGTCGCTGCCCTTCTCCGCCAGCCAGCCGCCGTCCCACCACAGGTCGTCGATCACGCCGTACTGGGTGACCAGCTCCTTGATCGACTCGTACACCTCGGTCTTCATGATCCGCGCGTTCTCCTTGTGCGCGGGGTCGGTGGTGTAGTTCCAGGGGTTGGTCGCGCAATTGGTGCCGTACACGTCGTAGTAGCCGGGGTAGCGCCAGTTGATCGGCGAGTAGTACAGGCCCACCTTCAGCCCGGCCGCCCGCACCGCCGCCACGTAGTCCTTGACGAAGTCCCGGTTCAGCGGCGCCTGTCCGGAGTTCCAGCTGTTGGGGTGGTTCAGCGGCCACAGCGCGAAACCGTCGTGGTGACGCGTCGTCAGCGTCACGTACTTCGCCCCGAAGTCCTTGGCCAACTGCGCCCAGGCCGTGGGGTCGTAGGCGTCCGCGGTGAACTGCTCGCTCGTGGCGTCGGTGACGTACTTCTGGTAGTCGGAGGGCGTGATCGGGGCGTTGTGCATCCACCACTCGCCCTTGGCCGGCCCCGAGTACACGCCCCAGTGGACGAACATGCCGAGCTTGGCGTCCTGCAGCCACTGGATCTTGGAGTCGGGCTGCTGCTCGAGGCCCATGTCGGTCCCGGGGATGCGCAGGGGAGGCAGTGGCAGAGGGGCGGCGGCCGTTGCGGCGTACGCGGGTGTTGTCAGCGCGAGGGAGCCGACCGCGGCGGCCGCCGTCATGGCCGCCATTCCGGCGAGAACCGATCTGCGTGAGAGGGATTCCGGCAACGTGGTTCCTCCTGTTTGATCGTCAGAAAGGCGCCCCGGGGCGGCGGCCCCTGGGTCAGGCGTCGGCACGGCTCGACCGGTGGGCCCGGGGAGCCATGAGAGTCCCGCTCTCCGTCCGACTCCGCCCGAAGACATTGGATGGATTAACGAATACGCATGGCGCTTCTGTCCAGGGTTATGACGCAACTTTCGGCGAAGAGCCCAGGGGAACCCTGTGAGTGCTTCGGGGATCGAGCCAGACATGGGATGTATCGAAGCGTAGTGGAGGCATGAGGGATCAAAGACCGGGTTCGCTCGAAGCGTTGACGAGGCACCTGTCGGGCCCTACCGTGCTCCAGCAGAAACGCACACCTTCCGACATTTATCCAAGTCGCCGGGTGGATGAGCCGCCACCCGAGAGGAGCCGAACCATGCTCCGTCGTGTCTGCTTGCTGCTGTCCGCCGTACTCGTCTGCGTGTCCGGGCTGCTGGCCACCGGCGCGCCCGCACAGGCCGCTTCCGTGACCGTGACCAACGCGACCCAGTTCACCGACACCACCGGAGCCGTGGTCCACGCCCACGGCGGCGGCGTCATCAAGGTCGGCACCTACTACTACTGGTTCGGCGAGAACCGCAACCCCGACAACTCCTTCAAGTACGTGTCGGTCTACCGCTCGACGGACCTGAAGACCTGGGAGTTCCGCAACAACGTCCTCACCCAGAACAGCGCGGCCGAGCTCGCCTCCGCCGACATCGAGCGCCCGAAGGTCGTCTACAACAGCAGCACCGGCAAGTACGTCATGTGGATGCACAAGGAACTGGCGACCGACTACACCCAGGCCCGCGTCGCCGTCGCGGTGTCGGACACGGTCGACGGCACCTACACCTACCTGGGCAGCTTCAGGCCGCTCGGCATCACCTCGCGGGACATGACCCTTTACCAGGACATCGACGGCTCGGCCTACCTGGTCGCCTCCGCCAACGAGAACGCCGACCTCGACATCTTCAAGCTCACCGCCGACTACACGGGGGTCGACAGCCTGGTCGCCGATCCGTGGCCCGGCACCTACCGCGAGGCTCCGGCGCTGTTCAAGCGGGGCGGCGTCTACTTCATGCTCACCTCCGCCAACAGCGGCTGGAAGCCCAACCAGCAGCGGTACGCCACCGCCACCAGCCTGGCCGGCCCGTGGACCGCGATGACCGACGTCGGCAACGACACGGCCTACGGCTCCCAGACGGCCTTCGTCCTGCCCGTCCAGGGCACCTCGGGCACCTCCTACCTGTACATGGGTGACCGCTGGGGCAACTCCATGGGCGGCACGGTCGAGGACTCCCAGTACGTCTGGCTGCCGCTGACCTTCCCCACCAGCACCACCATGGACCTGCCGTGGTACCCGGGGATCGCCGTCGACACGGCGGCCGGAACGGTCAACGGCATGGGCGGCGGCCCGTACTACGACCTCGTCGCCCGGCACAGCGGCCGATGCGTCGACGTCTCGGACAACTCCGCCGCCGACAGTGCGGTCATCCTGCAATACGACTGCAACGGCGGCCTCAACCAGCAGTGGCGGCTCACCGACGCCGGCGGCGGCTACGTCCAGATCGTCGCCGAGCACAGCGGCAAGTGCCTGGACGTGTCGAACGCCTCCACCGCGGACGGCGCCTACGTCAACCAGTACAAGTGCACCACCGGCACCAACCAGCAGTGGCTCTTCCAGGACAAGGGCAACGGCTACTACCACCTCGTCGCCCGGCACAGCGGCAAGTGCCTGGACGTGAAGGACGCCTCCACCGCGAACGGCGCCCGCCTCATCCAGTGGCCCTGCGGCACCGGCACCAACCAACAGTTCCTGAAGCGCGCCGCCTGACGGGACCGGGGGCGAGAGCCGTGCCGGGCCGTCCCGGAGATCAGGGCGACCTTGCCCTCAAGCCGCTTCACGAGGTCGCCTCGCGCAGTGCGTCGGAGACCGACTTGACCCCGCCGTGCGCGGTCATCCCGCCGTCGACGGGGATGTCGGCACCGGTGATGAACGACGACTCGTCCGACAGCAGGAACACGACCAGCGGAGCGACCTCGTCGACGGTTCCGGTACGGCCGAGCGGGGTCTCGCGGATGTTCGCCGCGCGGAACGCGGGGGCGGCCGAGGCGGTCATCTCCGTCTCGATGTAGCCGGGGTGGATCGTGTTGACGCGGATGCCGCGTGGACCGAGTTCCAGCGCGGCCGTCCTGGACAGCCCCCGCAGCCCCCACTTGCTCGCGGTGTACGCGACGGGATAGTGGGCGGTGAGGGCCGCCGAGGAGCCGACGTTCACGACGGACGAGCCGGCGGGCATGAGCGGTGCGAGGTGCTGGATGCCCAGCAGCGGACCGGTGACGTTGACGGCGTGGACCCGGTCGAAGTCCTCGGCCCTGATGTCGCCGAGGCGGGCGCGCCAGGTGATGCCGGCGTTGTTGACCAGCCCGTGCACCTGCCCGTACGACTCCTTCAGTTCGGCGGCGAGGTCGGCCCATTCCTGGATGCTGGTCACGTCGAGGCGGCGGCAGCCGCCTTCCGGCCGGATGTCGGTGGCGATCACGTGGGCGCCCTCCCGGGTCAGCGCGTCCGCCTCCGCGGTGCCCTGGCCACGGGCCGCACCCGTGACCACGACGACTTTGCCGAGCAGCCGCTCGGCGCCCACCTCGCTCACGGCCGCTCCCGGGAGCGGCGCCGACCGGTGGGCAGCGGCACCGGGTCGCTGCCGGGGACGACCGTGTTGGACACGGTGCCGACCCCTTCGACCGTGAGGGTGACGGTGTCGCCGGGCTTCAGGGGCGGCGGGGTCCTTTCACCTCGCAGACCCCACAGTTCGGCGAGGCAGCCGCCGTTGCCGCACGTGCCGGAACCCAGGACGTCACCGGGCACGACGCGGGTGCCACGGGAGGCGTAGGCGACCATCTCCTCGAACGTCCAGCTCATGTTGGACAGGTAGTTCCGGCCGACGACCTCGCCGTTGATGTCGGCGGTGACCGCGAGTCGCAGGAAACCGTCGGCGTCCCGGTACGGTTCCACCTCGTCGGCGGTGACCAGGTAGGGGCCGAGGGTGGTGGCGGTGTCCTTGCCCTTGCAGGGGCCGAGACCGACGGTCATCTCCGCCGACTGCAGGTCGCGCGCGGACCAGTCGTTGAAGACCGTGTAGCCGACGATGTGGTCGCGTGCCCGCTCGGGGCTGAGGTCGCGGCCCTCGCGGCCGATGACGGCGGCCACCTCGAGTTCGAAGTCCAGCACACGTGAGCCGGGCGGGACGGGGATGTCGTCGTGCGGGCCGTGGATCGCGTGCGGGTTGGTGAAGTAGAAGGTCGGCGCGGCGTACCACTGCTCGGGTACGCCGACCGCGCCGCTCACCGAGCGCCGTACGCCTTCGACGTGCTCCTCGAAGGTGACGAAGTCCCGTACGGACACGGGCTGGAGCGGCGGCAGCAGCCGTACCTCCGACACGTGCGGGCCGGGCGCTGCGTCGTGCGCGGCGGCGCCCGCGGTGAGCAGGCCGGGGAGACCGCCGCAGTCCGACAACAGGGCGGTGAGCGAGGTGACTTCGGGCATCGGCAGCAGGGTGCCGTCGTCGTCCACGACGGCCACGCGACGGCGGTGATGGTGTTCGTAGGCGGCGAAACGCATGGTGCGGCTCCGGGCAGGCTGGGCCCGAGGGCGCGGCGGGACTGAGTCAGGGCGGATGACAGGGCCGGCCGCGCCCCCGGGAGCGGGGACGGGATCAGACCGGCGGGGCGACGAAGACGCCGCGGTCGACGTCGTTGAACGATTCCTTGGCGACCAGTTCGTTCATCGGGTTCGCCGTGCCCCACTGGTCGGTGACCTCGGGCTGGGAGAAGTCGTAGACGTGCGGGTGCCAGGTGTCCTCGTCGAGGAGTTCCAGCTCGGTCGTGTACTCGACGGTGTTGCCGTGCGGGTCGAGGAAGTAGGTGAAGGTGTTGTCGCCCGCCATGTGCCGGCCCGGGCCCCAGATCTTCCGGTGCCCGGCACGGATGACCCGGCCGGAGCCGCGCAGGTACTCGTCGATGCCGCGCATCTCGAAGGAGATGTGGTGCAGCGCGGTGTGCGGGCCCTTCGCCAGCGCCATGGAGTGGTGCTGGTTGCTGATCCGCATGAAATGCATGACGTCGCCCATGTGCGGGGAGTTGAGCGTGTCGGAGAGCCGGAAGCCCAGGTGCTCCTCGTACCACTGCCGGGTGCGGTCCAGGTCGGGGGAGTTGAGCACGACGTGCGACAGCTTGACCGGGATCGCTTCCCTCTCCTCGATCTTGCGGTGCCGGCGGACCTCGACGTCGGCGGAGACCTCGATGGTACGGCCGTCGATGTCGAAGAAGCGGAAGCCATAGCCACCGCCGGGAGTGTCGACCTTGCCCGGCTGGGAGACGAGTTGTACGCCGCCGGCGAGCAGCCGCTGGGCGAGGGTGTCGACGTCGGAGGCGGACGCGGCCCCGTAGGAGACCAGGTCGAGGCGCTTCTCCTCGGCCTTGCGCAGTCGTACGACGTACTGCTCCGGTGAGCCTTCGGCGGCGAGGAAGGAGATGCCGGAGTCCTCGGCGACCTTGGTCAGGCCCCAGACGCCGGCGTAGAAGTCGAGCTGTTTGTCGTAGTCGGGCACGGCGAGGTCGACGTGCCGGAGGTGGGTGAGCAGACGCATGTCGGTCAGTCCTTCCGGAGGAGGGCGGCCGCGTTGCCGCCGCGTACTGCGTGGAAGTCGGTGTCGGACAGGCCCGCCGCGCGCAGGGCGCCCAGCGGATCGTCCGTGCCCATGTCGAAGGGGAAGTCGGAGCCGAGCAGCACCCTCTCGGGCCCGACGGCGCGGACCAGCTCCCGCAGCACGTGCGGGTCGTGCACCAGGGAGTCGAAGTACAGACGCCTGAGATAGCTGCTGGGCAGCCGGGCGCAGCCGGATCCGGCGTCGGAGCGAGCCTGCCAGGCGTGGTCGGAGCGGCCGATGTGGGTGGGCAGGTAACCACCCCCGTGGGCCGCGATCAGCCGCAGGCCCGGGTGGCGGTCCAGGACGCCGGAGAAGATCAGGTGGGAGAGCGCGACGGCGTTCTCCACCGGCTGGCCGACGGTGTTGGACAGGTACCAGCGGTCGAGCCGTTCGTCGAGCGTGCAGCCGAAGGGGTGCAGGAAGACGATCGCCCCCGTCTCCTCGGCCCCGGTCCAGAAGGGCTCGTACGCCGGGTCGGAGAGTTCCCGCCCCGGTGCGTGGCTGGAGATCTCGACGCCCAACAGGCCCTGTTGCAAGGCGTGTTCGAGTGCGCGCACGGCTTGTCGCGGGTGCTGCAACGGTACGAGGCCCAGACCGCGCAACCGGCCGGGCGCGACGGAACAGTGAGCCGCCGTCGCCTCGTTGGCGAGCCGGTACACCTTCTCCGCCGTCTCCTCGTCCGCCCAGTAGTGGTAGTGCGACGGGGAGGGGCTGACCAGTTGCACGTCCACGCCCTGGGCGTCCATCGCGGCCAGCCGCGCGGCGGGGTCGGTCAGTTTCGGGATGCGCTCGCGCACCATGGGCCCGCTGACGGCGAGTGCCGCCGGACCGTTGCGCCGGGCGTCCAGCGCCTTGGCCTCTGCAAGGCCCGGCAGGTCGCCCACCAGGGCCTCGACCTCGGGCAGCAGGACGTGAGCGTGGACGTCCACGGTGGGGGCCATGGTCACGGCAGCTCCCGCAGCATCGTCATCATGCGGCCCATCAGGCCGGGGACATCGGCGTCACGGACGCCGTCGAGCTGCCACTGCCCGAGCTGCACGGACGCCTCCACGACCGGTCGGACGCGAGCCATGCGCCGCTCGTGGTACGCCTGGAAGAGCGCGTCGTCCCAGGACCCCGACGCGGTCAGCATCTGGGTGAGCACCCACGCGTCCTCCAGGGACATGGCCGCGCCCTGCGCGAGCGTGGGCGGGCAGCAGTGCGCGGCGTCGCCGATCAGGACCACCCGGCCGCGGTGCCAGGCGCCCTCCACCAGCAGCCGGTCGAACCAGGTGTAGTTGATCCTCGCCGGTTCGGTGATGTGCTCGGTGATCTCCGGCCAGTGCCCCCCGTAGGCGGAGGCGAGGCGCCGCATCTCGTCGGCGTACGTCTCGGGCGGGACGGCGGCGCGATCGCGGTTCGCCTCGACGACGTACGCGTACAGGGTGGTGTCGCTGGTGGGGCAGTAGCCGGCGATGTAGGCGGGGCCGCCGTAGGCGAGGTCGGTGCGGGTCACTCCGGCCGGGCGTGGGGCGGCGACGCGCCAGATGGCCATGCCGGTCGGCTCGGGCTTGTCGCCGATGCCGATCGCCGCGCGGGTCGACGAGGCGAGGCCGTCGGCCGCGACGACCAGGTCGTAGCGGCCCTCGCTGCCGTCGGAGAACCGTATCGAGACGCCGTCCGGGTCCTGGCCGAGGATCTGGCAGGTCGTCCCGAGTCGCACGGTGGCGCCACTGGCCCGGACGGCGTCGATCAGGATCCGCTGGAGCCGGGGGCGCTGTATGCCGAGGGTGGCGGGCAGGTCGTCGCCGCCGGTGCGCAGGTCATGGGCGACGTGCAGGACGGTGCCGTCGGGAGCGGTGATGCCGACGGAGCCGAAAGCGAAGCCGGACGCGCCGACCCGGTCCCAGACGCCGAGTTCACGCAGGACGCGCAGGGCGTTGCCCTGGAGGGTGATTCCGGAGCCGGCGGTGGCGTTCCAGTCGTCCTTGGCTTCGATCAGGTCCACCGTGAGGCCGGCGCGACGCAGAAGGATCGTCGCGGCGTTGCCTGCGGCGCCACCGCCGATCACCAGGACCGTGCGGGGATCGTTCATAGGGGAACTCCTTCGTTCCGAGCGTCACTTGACTGCGATCGGGTTGACGGGGGAGCCGACCGCTCCGGTGATGGGCAGGGGTGCGGCGGTGAGCCAGAACGCGTACGCGCCGTCGCGGACACAGTCCTCGGCCAGAGCCTCCAGGTCCCACATCTCGCCGATCAGCAGGCCGATGTTCGGGATGGCGACCTGGTGCAGGGGCTGGAAGGCGTCGTCGAATTCGTTGGGGCGGACCTCGAAGCCCCAGGTGTCGGTGGCGATCGCGGCGATCTCGCTGGAGTGCAGCCAGCCGGCGGTCGTGAACGACAGGCCCGGCGCGCTGCCGCCGGCGTAGTCGCCCCAGCCTTCGCGCCGTGCGCGGGTCAGCTGCCCGGTGCGGACCAGCACGATGTCACCGCGTCCGACGGTCACCCGGTGCGCCTCGGCTGTCGCCGTCAGATGGTCCTCGGTGATCGCGAAGCCGTCCGGCAGCTCCCCGTCGGTGCCGACCACCCGGCCGACGTCCAGCAGCACGCCGCGGCCCGCGACGTGCGGGGCCATGTGCTCGATGCCGGTGACGAGGTCGCCGTCGGAGGTGACGACCTTCTCGGCCGGGCGGCCGTTCCACGCCCTGCCGTGGTCGAAGATGTGGCCGAGCCCGTCCCATTGGGTGGAACACTGGAGCGGCATCGCGATGACGTCGTCGGCGCCGCCGATCCCGTGTGGGAAACCCTGGGCGCCGAGGGCCGCGTCGGTGCCGGTGTCCAGCATGGTGTGGACCGGGTTGGTGCGGCGCCGCCAGCCCTTCTGGGGGCCGTTCATGTCGAAGGACTGCGACAGCGAGAAGCTGACGCCGCGTCGGACCAGGGCCGCGCCCTCGCGGCGCTTGTCCTCCGTGAGGAAGTTCAGGGTTCCGAGCCTGTCGTCCTGGCCCCAACGGCCCCAGTTGCAGCACGCCTTGGCGGCCTCGGCGATCGAGCCCTCGGGGTCCTGGCGGTTCATACGGCGCCCTCCGCGACACAACGGGTGCGCTGGAGTCCGAGTCCGGTGACCGAGCCCTCCATGACGTCGCCGTCGCGCAGCAGCCGCCTCCAGTGCATGCCGTTGCCGGCCGGGCTGCCGGTCAGGACCAGGTCGCCGGGGAGCAGGCGTGCGGTCCCGGAGACGTACGCCACCATCCGCGCGACCTTGAAGATCATGTCCTTGGTGGACTCGTCCTGCATGGTGTCGCCGTTGAGCTTGAGCGTGACGCGCAGGTCGTCGGGGTTCGCGATCGACTCGGCCGGTACCAGCCAGGGGCCGAGCGGGGTGAAACCGGGGGCGTTCTTGCTGCGCAGCCAGTCGGTACCGATCTGCGGCATGTCCCGGCGGAACACGGTGGCACGGTCGGTCAGGTCGTTGGCGATCGTGTAGCCGGCGATGTACTCGGACGCGTCCTCCACCGGCACCCGGTGGGCGGGCTTGCCGATGACGACCGCCAGCTCCAGTTCCCAGTCGGGCTGCGCGGCCCATCCGGGCAGGACGACGTCGTCGTACGGGCCGGTGATCGAGGTGGGCAGGCCGGTGAAGACGTACGGCAGGTCCTCGGCAGCCCGCCGGTCCATGATCTCGGCGGCCTCCGCGCGCCGTTCGCTCTCCGGCCGGTCGTCACCCGGGGCGCGGTGGGCCACGTGCAGGTCGATCACGTGCTGTCGGTAGTTCGCGCCCGACTGGAAGACCTGGCGAGGTGCCACCGGCGCGTGCACGCGGAGGTCCTCGACGGCCGTTCGAGTCAGGCCGGTGTCGGAGGCGAGGGCGCGCAGCCGCGGCAGGGCCGTGTCCCAGCCGTCCAGCACGTCCAGCACGGTCAGCCGGTCGTCGCCGAAGGCGTCCCGCAGATCGAGGGCCTGGCCGTCGGGGGTGACCAGGGCCGGGAATTCCGGCCCGTTCGGCGTCGAGAGGGTGGCGAGTGCGAACGGTCCGGCGAAAAGCGCGGACGCGGGTTCGGGTTTCACGGACATGTCCTCCTGATTGCGGTGCGACCAATCTGGACCCGCACCCTGCGATCAGGGAAATCGATTCTGTGGATGATCGGCATCCACCGCGTTTATCTTCCATGCGAGTCTCCTGGGACTGCCTGCGGCACGAAGTGCGGGGCGGGCACGGCGGTGCGCTGCGGGGCAGGTGCGAGTGCGCGCACGGGACACCCGGCGGCCGGGACCAGACCTAGCGTGACGGCTCGGCGGTCGCGGTCCGCCTCTGTTTCGACGGCGAACACGGACCCCGGCAGCGCCATGCCCATCCCGGAGGGGGTCCCGCAAGCGTGTCCTCGATACCGGTCGGCGGTCCGGTTCCTCAGGCCGTCGACGATCCCGCAGAACCCGTCGTCCGCAACGCGAAGATCCACACCGGAGACCCGAACCGCCCCCGTGCGGGGGCGACAGCCGTCCGGGACGGTGCGGTCACGGTCGTCGGCGACGACAAGGACGTCGCCCCCCACACCGGTTCGGGCACCGAGGTCGTGGACGCGCCCGGGCGGCTGGTGATCCCGCCCCCTGCCGCATCGGAAGGAGCGCACCATGCGCAAACTGCTGACTGACGCGCTCCGCACACTGGTACCGCCCAAGGACGACCGCCACGGGCCGCTGCCTCCTCTGCTGCTGACGCTGACGGTGGTCACCGGGATGGTCGACGCGGTGAGTTATCTGTCCCTGGGGCATGTCTTCGTCGCCAACATGACCGGCAACGTGGTGTTCCTCGCCTTCGCGCTGGCGGGAGCCCCGAACCTGTCCGCCCTCGCCTCCGTCGTCGCCCTGGCCGCGTTCCTCGTCGGGGCACTGGCCGGGGGGCGGCTCGGCACCCGGTTCGCCACCCACCGTGGGAACCTGCTGAAGACGGCGACGGCCGTGGGGACCGTGCTGGTCGCCGCCGCGGTGGCCGTCACCGCGATCACCGACGGCCGGTCCGGCACGGGGGTGCAGTACACCCTGATCGTGTCCCTCGGGCTCGCTCTGGGCCTGCAGAACGCGGTCGCCCGGCGCCTCGGTGTCCCCGACATGACCACGACCGTGCTGACGCTGACCCTGACGGGCCTGGCCGCGGACTCCACCCCGGCGGGCGGCGTCGCGCCCCGGCCCGGTCGCCGGATCCTGTCCGTGCTCGCCATGCTGCTCGGTGCGTTCGCGGGGACCGAACTCCTGCTCCACGGCCACCTGGTGCTCACCCTGGGCCTGGCCCTGCTGCTCCTGCTCGTCACCTCCCTGGCGACGCACCGACTGGCCGGCGGCGACCCCGCCTGGACCGGATCGGGGGCGGCATGAGCGACGCCGCCACCGACTCCCCGTGGGCGCCGCTCGCGGCACGTGTCTTCCGGGCACTGTGGATCGCCCAGCTGGTCTCCAACATCGGCAGCTGGATGCAGACCGTGGGCGCCCAGTGGCTGCTCGTCGGTCACAGTGCCGCACTGGTGACGCTGGTGCAGACGGCGTCCGGTCTGCCCGTCGTCCTCCTCGCGCTGCCCTCCGGGGTGATCGCCGACCGGTTCGACCGGCGGGCGGTGCTGGTGACAGCGCAGTTCGCGATGCTCGTGGTGTCCGGGGCGCTGGCCGTGCTCGCGTTCCTGGACGCGCTGTCGCCGACGGCCCTGCTGCTCCTGACCTTCCTGCTGGGCTGCGGCACCGCGCTGATGGGCCCGGCATGGCAGGCCGTCCAGCCCGAGCTGGTGGAGCGGGAACGGCTCGGTCAGGCGGCTGCGCTGGGCGCCGTGAACGTGAACCTGGCCCGTGCCGTCGGGCCGGCCCTCGGCGGGGCGGTGGTCGCGGCGGCGGGCGCGGGCTGGGTCTTCGCCTTCAACGCGGCGTCCTACCTGGGCATCGCGGCCGTCCTGCTGCTGTGGCGGCGCCCCGCGGCGGAGGCCGCCCCGCCCGCCGGGAACGAAGGCCTGCTGGCCGCCCTGTACGCCGGCCGCCGCTACGTCTGGAACGCGCCCGGCGTCCGCCGGATCCTGCTGCGCACGCTCCTGTTCATCCCCGGCGCCGCCGCCCTGTGGGCCCTGCTGCCCCTGACCGCGAGCCGCTCCCTCGGCCTCGGCTCGAACGGCTACGGACTGCTTCTCGCGGCGGTGGGCGCCGGCGCGGTCGGTGGCGCCTTCCTGCTGCCCCGCGCCCGTCGCCTGCTCAGCGCCAACGCCACCCTCGCCGTCGGCGCCCTGGTGTTCGCCGGGGTGCTCGCGGTGCTGGCCACGGTCCATGTGCCGTGGCTGGCGGCGCTCGCTCTGCTGCCCGCGGGCCTCGCCTGGATCGCCGTACTCGCCACGCTCAACGCGGCCGTGCAGACCCGGCTCCCCGGCTGGGTCAGAGCCCGCGGACTGGCCGTCTATCTCCTGGTCTTCCAGGGTGGTCAGGCGCTGGCCGCACCCCTGTGGGGTGCGGTGGCCGACTGGCTCGGGCTGAGCGCCTGTCTGCTGATCGCCGGCGGCGTGATGCTGCTGAGCGCGGCCAGCGTACGGCGCTGGCCGCTGCGGGACGCCGAGGGCATCAACCCCACGCCGTCGGACCACTGGCCCGCGCCTCCCCTGGTGTTCGAACCCGGGCAGTCCGACGGTCCGGTCCTGGTCTCCGTCGTGTACCGCGTCCCGGCGGACCGACAGGCCGAGTTCACCGACCGCATGCACCGGGTGGCCCGCTCCCGGCGCCGTACCGGAGCCCTGTCCTGGGGCCTCTACCAGGACGGCCACGACCCGGAGCGGTTCGTCGAGAACTACCTGGTGTCCTCCTGGGCGGAGCACCAGGCCCAGCACCACGTGCGGCTCACGGCCACCGACCGCCGGTTCGAGGAGGAGGCCCGCGCACTGCTCACCCCGGGCACCGCGCCCGAGGTGACGCACGCCTTCGACACCTCGGGCGGACCGGCGGTACGGCCCTGAGCCTCACGGTCAGACACTCAAGGACGAGGAACATTGCGGAGGTTGGCCCGCGCCAGGTGGACCATGCGGCCGACTCCGCCGCTCAGCACCGTCCGGCTCGCGGCGAGCGCGAACCCGCTGATCTGCTCGGCGGTGATCTTCGGCGGGACGGCCAGGGCGGCGGGGTCGGTGACGACGTCGACCAGCGCGGGCCCGTCATGGGCGAAGGCCTCGCGCAGCGCGCCGCGCACGTCGGCGGGCTTCTCGACCCGGATACCCCGTGCTCCGGCCGCCGTGGCGATGGCCGCGTAGTCGGTGTGCGGGTAGCTCGTGGCGTGCGGGGGCAGGCCGTCGACCATCATCTCCAGGTCGACCATGCCGAGGGAGGAGTTGTTGAAGACGACGACCTTCACCGGCAGGCCGTACTGCACGAGGGTGAGGAAGTCGCCCATGAGCATGGAGAATCCGCCGTCGCCGGAGAGCGAGACGACCTGCCGGCCGCGGTCCAGGAACTGGGCGCCGATCGCCTGCGGCAGCGCGTTGGCCATCGAGCCGTGCACGAACGAGCCGAGGATGCGCCGACGGCCGTTCGGCGTCAGATAACGCGCCGCCCACACACAGCACATGCCGGTGTCCACGGTGAACACGGCGTCGTCCGCGGCCTCTTCGTCCAGTACCGCGGCCACGTACTCGGGGTGGATCGGGGTCTGGTTCCCGACGTTGCGCGTGTAGGCGTTCACGGCGCCTTCGAGGGCGTGCGCGTGCCGCTCCAGCATGCGGTCGAGGAACCGGCGCGACGGCTTCTCCCGCACGGCGGGCGTCAGGCAACGCAGGGTCTCGCCCACGTCGCCCCACACGGCGAGGTCGAGCTGGGTGCGTCGGCCGAGGCGCTCGGGCTGGACGTCGACCTGGACCGTGCGCACATGGCGGGGCAGGAACTCGCTGTACGGGAAGTCCGTGCCGAGGAGCAGCAGCAGGTCGGCCTCGTGCATGGCCTCGTACGCGGCGCCGTAGCCGAGCAGTCCGCTCATGCCGACGTCGTACGGGTTGTCGTACTGGATGTGCTCCTTGCCGCGCAGCGCGTGACCGACCGGTGCCTTGACCTTCTCGGCGAAGGCCATCACCTCGGCGTGCGCACCGGCGACGCCCCGGCCGCAGAACACCATCACGCGCTCGGCGGCGTCGACCAGCTCGGTGAGGCGGGCGAGTTCCCGGTCGCCCGGGCGGATGGCGGGCAGGTCCAGAGGCAGGGTGAGTTCGGGGGCCGCGTCCGGGGTGTCCTCGGCGGCGGTGTCCCCGGAGAGGGCCACGACCGAGACACCACGGCGGCCGACGGCGTGCTGGATCGCCGTCTGCACCACGCGCGGCATCTGGTGCGGCGAGGAGATCAGCTCCGAGTAGTGGCTGCACTCGGCGAACAGGCGGTCGGGGTGGGTCTCCTGGAAGTAGCCGGTGCCGATCTGCCCGCTGGGTATCTGAGCGGCCAGCGCCAGCACCGGCGCCATGGAGCGGTGGGCGTCGTACAGGCCGTTGATCAAGTGCAGGTTTCCCGGGCCGCAGGAGCCGGCGCAGGCGGCGAGGCGGCCGGTGAGCTGGGCCTCCGCGCCGGCCGCGAACGCCGCGACCTCCTCGTGGCGGACCTGGACCCACTCCACGGCGTCATGCCGTCTGACCGCGTCGACGACCGGGTTCAGGCTGTCCCCGACCACTCCGTACATACGGCGCACGCCGGCGCGCGCCATGAGGTCGACGTACTGCTCCGCGATGGTCTGCCTGGCCATGCCACTCCTTCGCCTCCGGCGGCACTGCGGGGGCCGCCGTGCCGCCGGTCACGGTAACGGCCGAGGTAGAACCGGACTTGACCACCAGCGCACCGGATCACCTCCGGCAGCGCACGCCGCAACAGCGCCTTCATCGCGACAGCGACGGTAGAGCGGTACGGCGGACGGCCCGTGTCCGTGCGTGCACGGCGGTCGGTCCCGGAGTGAACCGGGTGCACTCAGGGGTGCCGGACCGGGCACTCCAGGGCAATGCCTCCTCCGCCGCCGCGACTAGCGTCGCTCGCGTACCAGCCGCATCGGACATCCGCCAGGAGGCGCGCCATGACCACCAGCTCCGAGTCCGGGAAAGCCCTGCAGCACAGTCAGCCGTGGCTGCACCAGAAGGGCGAGGTCATCCAGGAGTTCGGGACCGTCAAGCAGTTCCCCCTCGGCCTCTCGTACGAGACGCGCATGTACTCCTGCCAGCGCCTCAACCGGGTCCTGGCGGACACTCAGATCCTCTACGGCCTCTACAAGAAGCACCACTGGCTGCTGCGCGGCGCGACCTTCTACCAGCTGCACCTGCTGCTGGACAAGCACGCGGACGACCAGCTGGCCCTCGTGGACACGGTCGCGGAGCGGGTCCAGACCCTGGGCGGGGTCGCGGTGGGCGACCCGCGGCACGTCGCCGAGATCACGTCGATCCCGCGTCCGCCGGACGGCGTCGAGGAGGTCCCGGCGATGCTCTCACGGCTCCTGGAGGCCCACGAGACGATCCTGGTCGACGCCCACGACGCGGCCGCCCGGGCCGCCGAGACGGGCGACGACGGCACCAACGACCTGCTGGTCTCGCAGGTGATCCGCACCGGGGAGCTGCAGGCCTGGTTCCTGGCGGAGCACCTGGTCGACACTCCTCTGGTCCGCGCCTGAGAGAACCCGACAGAAGCGGACGCTGTCCCAGGACGCGGCGGAGGGCCTCGAACTGGCCGCCCGGTACGCCGAGGTGTACGCCGTCGCCCCCCTGCCGCTCACCGCGACCCGGCTGCGTGTCGCCGAGATCAGAGCAGCCGCGGCCCGGCACGGACGGTCGCTGCGCGTCCGGCGGTCCGTCGGCCTGGTCCTCGCCCCGACCGACGAACAGGCCCTGGCCAAGGCCCGGCGGATCGCCGACGACGCCGTCCGGCTGAGTACCGCGACCGACAGCGCCCGCTGGACCGAGGCGGTCCAGCTCGACCGCGACCGCGAACGCGGCCGCTCGGTGCCCGGTCCGGGCCCGGCCGGGATCACCGCGTACATCCGCCGCTCCCTGGCCGCCGCGTTCGTCGGCCCGCCCCCCACGGTGGCGGACCGCATCGCCTGGCTGCGCACGGCCGGTATCGACATCGTGCAACTGGACACATCGGTGGAGACGGAGGAGGACCGCTCCCTGCGCCGTGAGTTGGTGACCCTGTTACGTACGGGCCGCACTCATGGGCGCCGTGGCTGGTAGGGCGGAGCCCGGCCACCGGCCCCGGACCGAACGCCGGTACCGGCAGGGCATCGGCTTGAGACACCCATCCCGTTGCGCGAATCGGCATTTCGTGACCTCTCCCAGCGGTCAGTACGGTCGGATTCATGGAGTGGAGCTTTCAGACCGCAGAAGAACTCGCGGCCGCCCTGCGCGCCGGTGAAGTGACATCGGTGGAGCTGACCGACGAGGCCATCGCGCGTATCGAGCGGGACGACGAGGTGATCAACGCCATCTGCGTGCCGGACTTCGACCGTGCACGGGCCGCCGCGCGCCGTGCCGACCAGGCGCGCGCCCGCGGCGAAGACCGGCCGCTGCTGGGTGTTCCGGTGACGGTCAAAGAGTCCTACAACATCGCCGGTCTGCCCACGACCTGGGGCATGCCGCCGCAGGCGAACTTCATGCCGATCGAGGACGCGGTCCAGGTGTCGCGGCTCAAGGCAGCAGGCGCGGTGGTGCTCGGTAAGACCAATGTGCCGCTGGGGCTGCAGGACATCCAGACCTTCAACGAGATCTACGGCACCACCAACAACCCGTGGGATCACGGCCGCACGCCGGGTGGGTCCTCGGGCGGATCAGCGGCGGCCCTGGCGTCCGGGTTCGGCGCGCTGTCCATCGGCTCCGACCTCGCCGGCTCGTTGCGCACCCCCGCGCACTTCTGCGGCATCTACGCGCACAAGCCGACACTCGGACTTGCGGCGCCCCGCGGCATGGTCGCGCCGCCGGCACCGCCGTTGCCGGCCGACCCCGACCTCGCCGTCGTCGGTCCGATGGCGCGCACCGCCCGCGACCTCACGCTCCTGCTCGACGTCATGGCCGGACCCGACCCGATGACGCACGGTGTGGCGTACGACGTGACACTGCCGCCCGCGCGCCACGAGCGGCTCGGCGACTTCCGGGTCCTGGTGATCGAGGAGCATCCGCTCATTCCGACCGGGTCCGCCGTGCGGGCGGGCGTGAACCAGGTGGCCGACGCGCTTGTCGACGGCGGGGCCCGCGTCGAACGGCACACTCCGCTGCTGCCCGACCTGACCGAAGCCGGCATGCTGTACCGGCAGTTGCTGTTCTCGGGCTCTGTCGCACGTTTCCCCGTCGACTCCTACGAGCAGCTGCGGACCCGCGCCGCCGGACTGAGCGCGGACGACCAGAGTCTGGATGCGGCGCTGCTGCGCGCGATGGTGTTGAGCCACCGCGACTGGATCGAGGCGAACAGCCGTCGCGAACTCCACCGTCACGGCTGGCGGCAGCTCTTCGCCGAGTTCGATGCCGTGGTGTGTCCCATCACGCCGACTCCCGCGTTCCCGCACGACCACAACCCCGATCCGCTGGAACGCCGAATCGACATCGACGGTGTCGCGTACCCGTACTTCGACCAGCTCGTCTGGGCCGGTCTGGCCACCATGCCCGGCCTGCCCGCCACCGCCGTACCAGCGGGCCGGTCCCCCGAGGGCCTCCCGGTGGGAGTGCAGCTCATCGGCCCGATGTTCGAGGACCGCACCCCGCTGCGGCTGGCCGAACTGCTCGAGCACAAGATCGGCGGCTTCCAGCCGCCGCAGTAGGGCCTACTGCCGGGTGTCCGTGGCCGGACCGTGAGGGGGCGGTGAGGTGGTCGTCAGGCGGGGCGCGCGGCGCGACCACGTTCACCGCGCACGGCACGACCATCCGCTGACCCCTCGGAGACGGATCACGATCCTGCCCCGGCCGCCCCGGTCACCGTCCGGCGGCGGCCTCCTCGGCGATCTGCCCGAACCTGGCGCCCATCGCCTCGGAGAGCGCCTGGGCGGCCGACAGCGGACGCACCATCACCGTGAAGTCGTCGATCTTCCCCTCCTCGTCGAAGTGCAGGAAGTCGCAGCCCTGGAGCTTCCGGCCGGCCACCGTCGCCGTGAACACGAAGGCGTGGTCACGGCCGCCGGGGTCGGCGATCTCCCGTACGTAGGTGAAGTCCTCGAACACCTGGGACACCGCGCGCAGGATGGCCGCGGTGATCGCTTTGCCGGGGTACGGCTTGAAGGCGACCGGGCTGGTGAAGACGACGTCGTCGGCCAGCAGCGCGGCCACCGCGTCCATGTCGCCGTTCTCGACGGCCTCGCGGAAGGGATGCATGGGTCCACCTCACCTAGTCAAAAAGTTGAGTATCTCCGCATGCTAGCGTGCCCCCATGGCTCTGCGGAACGCGGTGATGGCGGCCCTCCTGGAGGGCGAGGCCTCCGGATACGACCTCGCGAAGGGGTTCGACGCGACGGTCGCCAACTTCTGGACGGCGACACCCCAGCAGCTCTACCGCGAACTGGAGCGGATGGAGGCGGAGGGACTGGTCACCGCACGTGTCGTGGAGCAGGAACGCCGACCCGCCAAACGGCTCTTCGCGCTGACGCCGGCCGGCCGCCAGGCGATCCGCGCCTATACGGCCGAGCCCCTCGCCCGGCCCACCGCGGTCCGCGACGAACTGCTGGTCAAGGTGCAGTGCGCGGACGCCGGCGACCTGGAGGCGGTCCGGGCCGCCGTCGCCGAGCGGATGGAACGGGCCACCGCCAAACTGGCCCGCTACGAACGGATCCGGCAGCGCCTGCTCGCCGGACGCTCGGAGGAGGCGTTCTTCGCCGAGGCGGAGCGCGTCGGCCCGTACCTCACCCTGCTGCGCGGGATGGCCTTCGAGCGGGAGAACCTCCAGTGGGGGGACCTGACGCTGCGGCGACTGGCGCAACGGGTGAGGACTGATGGGCAACAAAGTGAATAGCCCGGCGGACAGGGTGTCCCGTCCGCCGGGCTCGGGTCAGCAGGTGGCCACGCCCGGCAGCCACGCCGGGCCCTTGATGTAGATGTTGGTCAGCCACGCTCCGTTGGTCAGCTTGGACCAGGCGTCGTTGGTGTAGCCGTCGGCCGTGACCGTCTGCGCGTGCTCCTGGCAGACCACGTTCACCGTGGTCGGCTGCGCGAAGTAGTCGACGACACCGGCGTTCACGTTGGGCTCGTCGTGCGTGCGCACCCCGGTGCCCCAGGTCTGGAACGCCGTGCTGCCCCCGCTCGGCGGCGGCGGGGTGTCACCGCCGCAGTCCGGGATGCCGGGCAGCTCCGCCGGGCCCTTGATGTAGATGTTGGTCAGCCAGGAACCGTCGGCCAGCTTCGACCAGATGTCGTTGGTGTACCCCTCGGCGGTCACCGTCTCCGCGTGCTCCTGGCACTGCACCGAGACCTGGGTCGGCCCCGCGAAGGTGTCCACGACCGAGGACCGCACGCTCGGCGTGGAGTGCGTCCGCACCCCCGTGCCCCAGGTCTCGAAGGTCGAGCCGCCGTCGGCCGGCGGCGGCACCGGAGTGCCGGACGGGTTGATGCGGACGGCGCCCGCGTAGTCGCCCCCGGTGCGCACCGACGTCACCCGGATGTGCGTACCCGACTCGTACGCCTCCACCATCTGCCCGGCGCCCAGGTACATGGCGACGTGGTGGATGTAGCCGCTGCCCCAGAACATCAGGTCACCGGGGACCAGGGGAGCCGTGCCCTGGGCCGCCGAGAACCGGGCCGCGGCCTGCGGGCTGTGGTACTGGTCGTCGGCCGTGCCGTTGAGCAGGTCCCTGCCGGTGGCCCGGTAGTAGGCGTACCGCATCAGGCCCGAACAGTCGAAGCCCTTGCGTTCGTTGTCGTGCAGGCTGTCCGGGTCGGAGCCGTCGTAGTAGCCGTACGTGGCACCGGGCGTGGCGCCGTGGCCGCCGCCCCAGCTGTACCAGACACCGATCTGTGAGCAGGCCGCCGCGACGGCGGCCTCGGCGGTGGCGGACGCGCCGGAGGCCAGCACACCGCAGGTGGCGTCCTGGGCGGCACGCGGGGCGGTGACGGCGTGGGCGGTGGCGGCGTGGGCGGTGACGGACAGCAGCGGAACCGTCGCGAGAGCCGCCGCGACGACGACCGCCCTGCCGGGTGTGGTGAGTCTCAAGATGCACATCCTTCGTCGACATCCAGTCGGGGTGCGGGGGTCGGACGAACTGACCGGATGCCGCGTCCCACCCCCGTCGGGACGCGGCACCCGGAACTCAACCGGCCAGCGCCGCCCGCATCTTGGCCAGCGCCCGCATCCGGTTGCGCTGGACGGTGCCGCGATGGGCGCCGAGCCGTTCCCCGGCCGTGTCGTGCGTGAGCCCCTCCAGGTCGACGAGGATCACCGCGGCCGCCTCCTTCGGCGAGAGCATGCTCAGCAGCGCGAGGGCGGTGGCCGAGGCCTCGTACGTGCCGAGCCCGCCGTCCCAGCCCGCCTCGGGCAGCCGGTCGGTGGTGCGCTCACGACGGGAGGGGTGCAGCCAGGAGTCGCGCAGCAGGTTCAGCGCGACCGTGCAGGTGTAGGCGTACGGATGCTGCTGGGGCGTCAGGCTACGGGCCCTGGCCCGCCGGGACAGCCGCAGATACGTCTCCTGCAGCAGGTCGTCGGCGTCGTGCGGGTTGCCGGTCAGCGCGATCAGCCGTCTGCGCAGCCTGGGCATGTCGGCGGTGAAGGAGGCGTCGAACTCCCCAGGGCTCATGTGCTCCCGCACGCTCTCGCGTGGCTCACGCATACACGTGCCGCCGTGGCTTTCCATAATTGTCCCCCGTCGGTCGGTCGGATGGTGCGGTGCTGGTCGTGGGTGCGGCGCAGGCGGCCGGACCGCGGGTCAGGCGGTCCGCACGGGCGCGGTGGCGGGGCCGTACCGGGCGGCCGGCGCCCCGGTCAGCAGCGCCCAGTACCGGTCGCCGTAGGACCAGTGCCACCACTCGGTGGGGTAGTTGACGAAACCGGCCGCGGTCAGCGCCCGGTCCATCGACGCCCGGTGCGCGCGGGCCCGCGCTCCGATGTTCGCCGCCCCGGTACGGCAGGCCCCCGCGCTCTCCTCCGGTGTGGCGTTGACCTCCGTGCCCAGCGGCAGCTCGGTGCCGTCCGCGGTGCACAGGGTCAGGTCCACGGCGCCCCCGCTGACGTGCGGGGCCACCTCGGGCGGCGAGATGTAGGCGCTGGCCAGCTCGCGGATCAGGGCCGGACCGGCGTCGGGACGGGCCGCCCGCAGGGTCGCCGCGTACTCCTCGAAGTACCGGCGCTGCAACCCCGGCGGCCGGTAGCCCTCGACCACCAGGAACCGGATGCCGGCCGGCAGCAGCGACTGCGCCCGCAGCAGCCGTCGCAGCACCGAGAGGCGCAGGTGCGCGTAACTGCCGTCGGCGTCGGCCTGGCGGCGGTCGATCCGCAGGCCGGGGGTGTCGCGCAGATCGACCAGGGGTTCACCGCACTCCTGCACGGTGACCTCGGCGACCCGGGAGTCGGAGAGCGTGATGATGTCCGTCACGAGAAACAGCGTGCCCACGGCCCCTGCAAATGCTCTGCAGGTTCCCTGCAAGCACACCACCAGGACTTCTGCAGTCCCGGCGAGGCTACGGCAGCAGGTCGTCCCGCCGTTCCCACGCCTCCCGTCCGCCCAGGGAACGGAACACCTCCAGCGCCTCGGCGCGGGCCCCGCGCGCGGCCCGGGTGTCACCGTCCGCCGACCACACCCGGGCCAGGTCCCACATCGTGCGCGCCCGCCACAGCGGCAGCCCCAACTCCGCCCACAGGGCGGCCGCGTGCTCCAGCGGCTCGCGGGCGCCCGCGGTGTCCCCGTCGGCCAGCCGCAGCTCCCCGAGCGTGCGCAGCACCAGCGCCTCGCCGAACCGGTCCTGCCGCTCCCGGGCCACCGCCAGACAGCGCGCCAGCCGCCGCCCCGCCTCCTCGGTGCGACCGGTCCGCAACTCCACCTTCGCCAGGGCCTGTTCGGTGTACATCACGCCGAAGGTGTCCTGGAGTCCGGTGAAGACGCGCAGTGCGTCGTGCAGCAGCCGTTCGGCCTCCGGGTACCGTCCCTCGGCCCGGTCGCACAGTGCCAGCGACCGCAGCGTGAGTCCCTCGCCGTGCCGGTCGGCGGCGGCCCGGTACAGGTCGAGGGCCCCGGACAGCGCCTGCCGGGCCGGTCCGCCCCGGCCCTGCTCGCGGTGCACGTAACCGATGCCGTACAGCACCCGGGCCCGGGACCCGGCGTCCGCCGTGTCGCCGTACCGCTCCAGCGCGGCCTCCAGCAGCTCCAGAGCCTCCGGGTAGCGGGCCTGTTCGCGCCGGGCGGTGCCCATCCCGGCGAGCGCCACCGCACAGCCGCCCGGCGCACCGTCCTCGAACAGCCGCAGCGCGTCGGCGAAGTAGGCGTACGCGTCCTCGAACCTGTCCTGCTCGTAACGGAGTTGGCCGAGGCCGACGAGCAGCCAGGCCTCGCCCTCGGCGTCGCCGCCGCGCCGCACCGCCGCCATGGCCGCCGTGTGGGCGCGGGACCAGGCGTCGAACTGGTTGTACAGCGCGGCCGAACTCGCGATCAGCGCCCCCGCGAGATCCCGGGCGGCGCGCGCCATGCCGTGCTCGGCGCAGTGCGTGACGGCGGCCAGCAGCCCGGCCTGCTCGGCGGCGAACCACGCCGCGGGCCGGGCGAGCAGCGACTCCTCGGTCTCCGGGTCGAGCGGGCGCACCGCGGCCGGTTCGGGGAAGTACCGGACCGCTCCGCCGGGCCCCCGGGCGGCGGCCTTGCGGGCCAGGTCCAGCCAGCTGCCGGCCAGCCGCAGGACCGCCGCCGCGCGGTCCTCGGCGCTCTCCTCGGACAGACAGCGCTCACGGGCGTGTTCGCGGGCGAGGTCGTGGATGCGGTAGCGGGGCAGGCCGGTGCCGTCCACGCCGATGACATCGATGAAGTGGCAGTCCACCAGCCGCTCGACGGCCTCCTCGGCGTCCTCGATCCCTATGTCGAGCAGCGGGGCGGCGATCCAGGCCGCGAAGTCGGGCAGCTCCAGCAGCGCCAGCCGGCGCAGGGCCCGCTGCTCCTGCGGATCGAGGTCGGCGTAGCCGAGTTCCAGACTGGTGCGCAACTCCAGGTCCCCGGCGCTGAGTTCGTTGAGCCGGCGGCGCTCGTCGCGCAGCCGTCCGGCGAGCCGGCCCGGAGCCCAGTGCGGGCGGGCGGCGAGCCGGGCTCCGGCGATGCGGACCGCGAGCGGCAGCCGCCCGCACAGGGCGACGATCTCGGCGGCCCGCTCCGGTTCCGTCCCCGTCCGTCCCTCGCCGGCCACGCGGCGCAGCAGTTCGAGTGCCTCGGCCTCGTCGGGCGCCGCGAGGTCCAGATGGGCGGCGCCCTCCAGGGCCACCAGCCTGCGGCGGCTGGTGACCAGCACCGCCGAGCCGGGCCCCGGCGGCAGCAGCGGCCGGACATGCGCCTCACCGGACGCGTTGTCCAGGACGATCAGGACCCGCCGGTGCCCGATGTGGGTGCGGTACAGGCCGGTCAGCTCCTCGACGCCGGAGGGCAGCGTGTCCGGTTCGACGCCCATCGCGCGCAGCAGCCGGGCGAGTGCGTCGGCGGGCTCCAGCGGGGTGGTGTCGGCGGCCCGCAGGTCCACGAACAGCCGGCCGTCCGGGAAGAGTTCGGCGGTGCGGTGGCCGACATGCACGGCGAGGGCGGTCTTGCCCATGCCGGAGCGCCCGGAGATCACCCCGATCGGCGGGGCGGTCCGGCCGCTGTCACCGACGCCCCGCAGCAGCTCCGTCGCCCACTTCACCTGGTCCGCCCGGCCCACGAAGTCGGCGATGTCGGGCGGCAGATGGGAGGGCGCCGGACCGGACCGCCCGCTTCTCTGGGCCGGCACCGGTACCGGCGCCGGGCGTCCGCTGCCGAGCACACCGGTGTCATGGGTCAGGACGGCCTGGTGCACCGCCCGCAGCTCCGGCCCCGGGTCGATGCCGAGCTCCTCGCGCAAGACCGTACGGCCCTCCTGGAAGACGCGCAGGGCGTCGGAGACGCGGCCGGTGCGGAACAGGGCGGTCATGAGCTGGCCGCGGGGCCGCTCCCGCAGCGGATGCGCGGCCACATGACCGAGCAGCGGCGCGATCACGGCGTCCGCCCGGCCCAGGTCGAGCGCCAGCCCGAAGGACTCCTCCTCGGCCACCAGCCGCAGTTCGGCGAGGCGGGCCGACTCGATGCGCGCGAACGACTGGCCGAGCCCCTCCAGCGCCTCCCGGCCCCGCCACAGCCCGAGCGCCTCGGCCAGCAGCCCGGCCGCCTCCTCGGTACGCCCTGCGGACCGCCCCGCCGCGAGGAGTTCCTCGAAGCGGCGGGCGTCGACCTGGGCGGGGGCGAGGTCGGCGAGGTAGCCGGGGGGCCGGGTGCGGATCACCTCGGCCGCGTCCACCCGGGCCAGGGCGCGGCGCACGGCGGAGACATGGGTGGCGACCAGGGCGCCCGCGGTGGCCGGGGCCTCCTCGTCCCAGACGAGGTCCACCAGGCGCTCGGTGGAGACGACCTCGCCCAGGTGCACGACGAGCGAGGCGAGGACGGCAAGGGGCCTGGAGCCGCCGAGCGGGACCCGCCGGCCGCCCTCCCAGACCTCCACCGGCCCGAGCAGACGTACTTCGAACATCGATCCCCGATCGCCGCTCCCAGCGGATGCCGACAACGATATCGGCGGCCACCGTCGGGGCAGGCCGAAATCCGGGCCGCCGTGTCCGGAACCCGTCCGTCGGATCGACCGGACGGAACCGGCGCGACGCCCGGTGTGGCGAACGGGACCGGGGCCCGTCGATGTCGTGGGAGCCTTCCGTCCTCCTGTCGCAGTTGGCTGGATTCTGCGGGTGGCCACAGCGCCCCCCGTGCGGGAGACCGGCGGCGGCCGGCCCTCGTATGACCGCGCACGCGGATCCGCCACGAAATCCGCAGCGCCGGAAATTGGCCGCGACCGCAGGTCATACGAACGCCGGTGCTGCGGCGTCAACGGCTCGTAAGCACCGACCGCTCCGCCGTACGCCCCAGGGAGTCGCCCGATGAAGCGCACCGCCTCTCGCCGAAGCGCCGCGCGGCTGAGTGCCGTCGCCGCCGTCGCCGCGCTCGCCCTCACCGGCTGCGCCGGAGGGTCCGGAGCCGGCCCGGCCCCGGCCGCCGCGCACCGCACCCGCGACCTCACCTACGCCGAGGACCTGCGCATCTCGGACGCCGAACAGCGCCTGGTCGCCCGGTGCATGGCCGGCCACGGCTTCCGCTACTGGACGGACCGCCCCCTGAGCCTGGCCGAGAGCAGGCCGCTCGGCTACGTCCAGGACGACGTGCGCTGGGCCCGTACCTACGGATACGGCAGCCGGATCACCGCCGAGGAGGACCGCGCCCGGCTGCGCAACCCCAACCTCGCCTACCGCAAGGGCCTCGGCGCCACCCGCGGGGCCGCGTACGACACCGCGCTCGACGGCGGCCGCACGGCCGAGCTGCTGCGCACCGAGGTCCCCGGCGGGGGCAGGGTGAGCAAGCAGACCGGCGGCTGCGACGGCGAGGCGGAGCGGAAGCTGTACGGCGATCCGGGGACCTGGTTCCGGCTCGACACCACGGCGAGCAACCTGCGCCCGCTGTACGTCGGCAAGTTGCTGCGCGACCGGCGGTTCACCGCCGCCGTGCACGCGTGGTCGGCCTGCATGAAGCGGGCCGGCCTTCCCTACCGGGACCCCGACGCGGCCCGGCAGGCCACCCGGCAGCACCCCGCGGTCCAGACCCGGGCCGAGGAGGCGCGGAGCTTCGCCACCGAGACCCGGATCGCGGTCGCCGACGCCACCTGCGCCCGCCAGGTCTCCCTCAGGTCCGTGGGCCAGGACCGCGAGGCCCACTACCTGGCCCAGCTGGACGGCGAGTACGGCGCCCGGCTTGAGGCCTACCGGCAGGTGCGCCTGAAGGCGCTGGAGCGCGCCGAACGGATCGTGCCCGCCCGCACGTGAGCCCTGCCACCACCCCATGACACCGCGGCGTCCGCCGCGGCCCCTTCCGGCACCGACCGCCTCCGACGAGGCAGAACGGGATCCATCATGCGCAAAATGACCCTCGCCCTCACCACCCTGGCCGTCGCGGCCGTCGGCTTCGCCCTCCCGGTGAACGCGCAGGCCTCCGCCGGCTGCAACGCGGCCTGGCCGGGCCGCGACGGCAACGTGCGTGCCTGGCGGGACTGGGACTGCGCGGGCGGCCTGCTCGGCGTCAGCGCGGGCAACGACGCCAGCTGGGCCGACAACGCCGGCGGCTTCCAGGGCGTCGGCAACGTCGCCTCCTCCGTGATGAACAGCGGTTACGTCGGCGGCAAGGACGTCGTGGCCTTCTACTACTACGCCAACTACTCGGGCGGCTACGGCTGCCTGAAGCCGGGCGAGCTCTACGTGGACGACCTCACCCGGGACCACTTCACCGACGGCAACTCCATGAACGACAACATCATGTCCCACCAGTGGGTGACGGAGAGCGCCTGCGCCGCGGGCTCCTTCATCAGCTGACCCCGCGTCGGAACCGGTCCCGGCCGTCCTGAGGCCGGGACCGGTTCCGACGTCTCACCCGTTCCCCACCCCACGTACCGCCGACCTTCACATCCGCGCCACCGGACCCTTCCCTGACGTTCGCTGCCCTTGGAACACTCGCACCCGCACGCATCCGCCCTGTTCCGGCCGTCCCGTACGTCAGGATGAGAGGTCGCCCACCCATGACCGAAGTAAACCGGCGCCGATTCCTTCAGCTGGCGGGCGCCACCACGGCGTTCACCGCGCTGTCCAGCAGCATCCAGCGGGCCGCCGCGCTGCCCGCGAACCATCGCACCGGGTCGATCCAGGACGTCGAGCACATCGTCGTCCTCATGCAGGAGAACCGTTCGTTCGACCACTACTTCGGCACCCTCAGAGGCGTCCGCGGCTTCGGCGACCCGCGTCCGGTCACCCAGAACGGCAGGTCGGTGTGGCACCAGTCGAACGGCACCAAGGACATCCTGCCGTTCCACCCGGACGCCGACGACCTGGGCCTGGCCTTCATCCAGGACCTCCCGCACGGCTGGAGCGACACGCACACCGCGGTCGACAACGGCAAGTACGACAAGTGGGTGCCGGCCAAGGGCTCCACGACCATGGCGTACCTGAACCGGGACGACATACCGTTCCACTACGCGCTCGCCGACGCGTTCACCGTCTGCGACGCCTACCACTGCTCGTTCATGGGCTCCACCGACCCCAACCGCTACTACATGTGGACGGGTCACACGGGCAACGACGGGCAGGGCGGCGGCCCGGTCCTCGGCAACGACGAGGCCGGCTACAGCTGGACCACGTACCCCGAGCGCCTGGAGCAGGCGGGCGTCTCCTGGAAGATCTACCAGGACGTCGGCGACGGCCTGGACGCGAAGGGCGGCTGGGGCTGGATCCAGGACGCCTACCGGGGCAACTACGGTGACAACTCGCTGCTGTACTTCAAGCAGTACCAGAACGCCCAGCCCGGCGACCCGCTGTACGACAAGGCCCGCACCGGCACCGACGCCACCAAGGGCGAGGGCTTCTTCGACCTGCTCAAGGCCGACGTCAGGGCCGGCAAGCTGCCGCAGATCTCCTGGGTGGTCGCGCCCGAGGCGTTCACCGAGCACCCCAACTGGCCCGCCAACTACGGCGCCTGGTACGTCTCCCAGGTCCTCGACGCGCTCACCGCGGACCCCGAGGTGTGGGCGAGGACGGCCGTGTTCATCACGTACGACGAGAACGACGGCTTCTTCGACCACCTGATCCCGCCCTTCCCGCCGGCCTCCGCCGCCCAGGGCAAGTCGACCGTCGACCCGGCCCTGGACCTCTTCAAGGGCGACGCGAGCCACGCCGCCGGCGCCTACGGCCTCGGCCAGCGCGTGCCGATGCTCGTCGTCTCCCCGTGGAGCAAGGGCGGGTACGTCTGCTCCGAGACGCTCGACCACACCTCGATCATCCGGTTCATGGAGGCCCGCTTCGGCGTCCACGAGCCGAACATCTCGCCCTGGCGGCGCGCGGTCAGCGGCGACCTGACCGCCGCGTTCGACTTCTCCCGCAAGGACGCCGAGCCGGTCGCGCTGCCGGCCACCGACGGCTACCGGCCGCCGGACGGGAACCGGCACCCCGACTACGTGCCCACCCCGCCCGCCAACCCCACGCTGCCCAGGCAGGAGCGCGGTTCGCGACCCACCCGGCCGCTCAGGTACGCCCCGGTGGTGGACGGCGCGCTGGACGCGGCGGCCGGGAAGTTCACGCTCACCTTCGCGTCGGGCGCCCATGCCGGCGCCGCCTTCCTGGTCACCTCCGACAACCGAGCCGACGGGCCCTGGAGCTACACCACCGAGGCCGGCAAGTCCGTCTCCGACACCTGGAACTCGGCGTACTCGGGCGGCTCGTACGACCTGACCGTGCACGGCCCGAACGGCTTCCTGCGGGGCTTCCGGGGGCCGGGGAAGGCGGCGGGTCCCGAGGTGACCGCACGGCCGCACGGCGACGACATCGAGCTGACCCTCACCAACAAGGGGTCCGGGACCGTGCGGCTGACGCTGACCGACGGGTACGGGGGCAGGCCGTGCACGGTCACGGTGCGCGCCGGGGCGACCGTGCGGCACGTCGTGGGCCTCGCGCACAGCCACCGCTGGTACGACGTGACCGTCACCTCCGACGCCGACCGGACGTTCCTGCGGCGGTTCGCCGGACACGTCGAGAACGGCAAGCCGGGTGTGAGCGACCCCGCGATCATCACGGAGTGACCGGGGGGTGAGCCGGATACGGCCGACGTCCGTGGAAAGCGGCGGGCGTCGGCCGTGGCGTCACGCCCTCCGTGGGGGCGGGAGCGGTTGTCGCGCGGATACGGCCTGGTGGGGGCCGGTCGCGCAGTTCCCCGCGCCCCTTCCGGGGCGCTTCGGCCGACGGCAGTGCCGCTCAGAGGGCCGTGAGGTGCCCCGGCTCCGATTTCTGTTCGGGAAGCCGGGGGAGCAGGGCCTGTTCCGCTGCTCTCCTCGCCTCCTCCAGGGCCAGGACCGCCGCCACCGGGTGCGGTTCGTCCGGTTCGACGACCGGGCTCGCCGGTGACACCCGGGTGAGCAGGACCACGCCCCAGGAGGCCAGGGCCGCGCCCGCCAGCGCCAGCAGGATGCCCGCCGCGCCGCCCCGCAGGCCCTGGCCCAGCAGGGCCAGGCCGATCACCGCCGCCGCCATCGGGTTGGACAGGGTGACCACCGCCAGGGGGGCGCCCAGGCCGCCCCGGTAGGCCGTCTGGGACAGGAGCAGGCCGCCCACCGCGAACGCGGCCACCAGCACGGCCACCACGACCACCTCGGCGCTCAGCGGCGGGCCCGGGCGCTCCGTCGCCGCCACCGTCACCGTCTGGGTGAGGGCCGAGGCCACGCCCGAGGCGAGGCCGGACGCGGTGGCGTGGCGCAGCCCGGGGCGGGTGCCGGGGCGGCACAGGACGCCGATCAGGGCGGCCGTCGTACCGGCCACCACGAGGGCCTCGATCAGCCCCAGCACCTGGTGGGGCGCGGGACCCGAGGCCGTGACGAGGAGGGCGCCGAGCCCCACCAGGGTGAGGGCGGTACCCCGCCACTCCGTGGCGCTGACCCGGCGGCCGGCCGCCCGCGCCCCCATCGGCACGGCCGCGACCAGGGTGAGCGCGCCCAGCGGCTGTACGAGGGTGAGCGGGCCGTACTTGAGGGCGACGACGTGGAGCAGGGCGGCGCCCGCGTTCAGGCCGACCGCGGCCCACCAGGCGCCGGAGCCGAGCAGCCGCAGCAGACCCGCTCCGGCGGTCTTCGCGGCGAGGCGCTCCTGGGCGACGGCGGCGGCCGCGTAGGCGACCGCCGAGACCAGGGAGAGGGCGACGGCGACGACGGCTGCGGTGCTCATCGGCCCGCCCCCGCCGGCACGGGCCCTTCCGGGACGAGGGTGCGGGTGCCCCGGCCGGCCGGGACCGCCGTGCGGTGCGGGCGGGGCGGGGCGGCGGTCCCCCCGGCCGACGTCCCGGGACGGATCAGGGCGAGGGCCACGCCGAGCATCGCGGTGGCGACGACCGAGTCCAGCCAGTAGTGGTTCGCGGTGCCCACGATCACGAGGAGGGTGATCGCCGGGTGCAGCAGCCACAGCCAGCGCCACCGGGACCGGGTCGCGACGATCAGGCCGATCGCCACCATCAGGGCCCAGCCGAAGTGCAGTGAGGGCATCGCCGCGAACTGGTTGGAGAGGTGGTCGCGGGCGGGCGGGCCGTACACGGAGGGGCCGTAGACGCGGGCGGTGTCGACCAGGCCGGTCGCGGCCAGCATCCGGGGCGGTGCCAGCGGGAACGTGAAGGGCAGCACCAGCGCGGCCGCGGTGACCCCGGCGAGGACCCGGCGGGCCCAGCGGTAGTGCGCGGGGCGCCGCAGGTAGAGCCAGACCAGGAAGGCCAGGGTGGCCGGGAAGTGGACCGTCGCGTAGTAGGTGTTGGCGAGGTGGACGAGGGTGTCGCCGTGCAGCAGTGCGGACTGCACACCGACCTCCGAGGGCAGGTGCAGCGTCCGTTCCAGGTCCCAGATCCGGTGGGCGTTGCGCAGCGCCTCGGCGGTGTGGCCGGTGGCCAGTTGCCGCCCGAACTTGTAGACGAGGAAGAGTCCCGCGACCAGTAGGAACTCACGGACGAGCGGCGGCCGGGCTGCCGCGCCCGGCTCCGGTTCCGCCCCCTTGGACTGGGATCTCATCCCAGGCCCCCTCACTGCCGATACTCATCGATACGAAAGCGTACCGATACGCCACTGTACCGATACGGCCGAGTACCGGTACAGTGGCGTATCGATAGACGTGGGCCACACTGGTCGTAGGTTCTCGAGGAGCGAGGAGAAGAGCGCATGACGTCGCAGGCCGCGGACGGACCGGACACGGTCGCCGCCTCGCGCCGCTCCAAGATCACGCCGGAGCGTGAGCGGGAGTTCTTCGACGCCGTGCTCGAACAGATCCGCGAGTGCGGCTACGACTCCGTGACCATGGAGGGCGTCGCCGCCAGCACCCGGTGCAGCAAGTCCACGCTCTACCGGCAGTGGAAGAACAAGCCGCTGTTCGTCGCCGCCGCGCTGCGCGCCAACCGCAAGGTGCGCTTCGTCGGGATCGACACCGGTACGCTCGCCGGCGACCTGCGTCAGGTCGCCGTCGTGGCGGGGGACTGGTCACACAAGGACACCAGGCTGCTCCAGGCGCTCGGTCACGCGGTGACCTCCGACCCCGAGCTGGCCCTGGCGCTGCGCGAGGCGCTGGTCGACCCCGAGATGTGCGCCCTCGCGGACATCCTGCGGCGCGGTGTCGAGCGCGGCGAGGTGCCCGCCGGACATCCCGCCCTCGAGTACGTCCCCGCCATGATGTTCGGCATCCTGCGCATCCGCCCGGTGCTGACCGGCGAGTACGCCGACGCCGACTACCTGCGGGGCTTCGTGGAGGCCGTGGTGCTGCCCGCACTCGGACTGACCTAGGACCCAGGCCGCCGTCCACGGGATGACTGGACGGTGACCTGTTCGCGCCGCACCGTGGGGACGGGGGCGGCGCGCACCCCGGCCGGGGGGGGTGCCCCTTTGAGCGGAGGGGCACCCCACCCGGCCGACGTCGTGCCGGCGGCGGGCGGGGGTCAGACGGTCTGGCCGCTGCCGCCGCCGGAGGACACCTTGATGCCCCGGGTGATCGTGTCGATCACCGACTCCTTCTGGCCGACGTCCACCCCGAACCGGACCACCACGATCTGCCGGGCGTTCGCCGGCGAAGGGAAGGCCAGCGACTCGACGTACCCGTCGGCGCCCTTGCTGGTGACGACCTTCCAGCGCACCATGTAGCCCTTCTGCCCGGCCACCGTCACCGCCTTGGAGGCCAGCACCTGGTGCGAGGTGATCGAGCCGTAGGTCTTGCCGCCGTACGACTCCTTGGCGCTGGCGGCTATGTCCGCCTTGGCGACGGCCTCGGCCGTGCTGCCCGAGGTGCCCAGCACCACGGCGGGCGCCGAGTAGGCGCCCCCGGTGGTGCAGGTGTCGGAGGCGTCGCCGGGGCACTTGTAGGAGTCGTCGGAGGTGATCTGCGCACCGACCTGTCCGGCCTGTCCGGTCCAGCCGTCCGGAACCGGCAGGCTGATGGCGTTCACCGAGTCCGGCACCCTGCCGCCGCCCCGCACCTTCGGAGCCTCGGACTGGTTCGGCGAGGGCGACGCGCCGCCGTCCGACCCGCCGGAGCCTCCCGAACCGCCGGATCCCGAACCGCCGCCCGACCCGCCGAACGGGAAGCCCTGCCCCCCGTCCTGCCCGTTCTGCCCCTCGGGACCGCCCTGGCCGAAACCGCCCGGGCCGCCGGACCCCTGCTGCGAGGCCTGGCCGCCGTTGTCACCGCCGCCGGTGGTCAGCGCGTAGGTGCCCACTCCGATGGCGATGAGCACCGCGGCCGCGATGCCGACGGCTATGCCGATCCGCAGCCCGTGCCTGTCCCCGGGCGGCGCGGCCGGATGGCCCGGATGGCCCGGGTACGCGGGGTGGGCCGCAGGATACGCCGGATACACCCCGGCGGCCCCCGGGTACGTCCCGTCGGCGGCCGGGTGCGGACCGACCGGCGGCTGCGGCGGGGGACCCCAGTCGGCGCCCGAACCGGCGGGGCGGGTCTGCTCCGTCCACGCCTTGCCGTCCCACCAGCGTTCGGTGGCCGGACCGTCACTTGTCTGCCCGGGGTCGGGATACCACCCGGGAGGAGTCACCTGCGTCATGCTCCTACCGTATGAGGCGTCGGTGAAAGTCGGATGAGAGGATGCGCCGACTTTCGGATGGCTGCTTTCGCTGGGCTCACTCGATCCGCAGCCGCGCCGGCGGACCCGCCGCCGGCGGCGGCAGCCGCAGCCCGTCCCGGCCCGGCGTCAGCGAGCCGAGGACGCTCGGGTGCCGGGCACCGGTGGCGCTCGGGGCGGTGCCCGGCAGACCGTGCGCGGTGAGGAAGCCGAGGACCGCGAACGCGTACGCCTCCTTCGCCGCCGCGGGCAGCCCGAGTTCGTCGGAGACACGGACCGGGGTCCCCGGCAGCAGGCCGCGGAGCGTCTCGAGGAGCACCGGGTTGCGGGTGCCGCCGCCCGACGCGACCACCTCCGTGGCCCCCGCGCCGCGCACGGCGTCCGCCACCGTGCGGGCCGTCAGCAGGGTGAGCGTGGCCAGCGCGTCCTCGGCCGACATCCCCTCGGGCGCCCGCCAGTACCCCGCGTGGAACAGCTCCTTGCCGGTCGTCTTCGGCGCGGGCAGCGCGTAGTACGGCTCCGCCAGCAGCTCTTCGAGCAGCGCCGGATCCGGCCGGCCACGGGCCGCCAGGGCGCCGTCCACGTCGAACCGCAGCCGCCCGCCCGTGAACTCCCGGGCCGCCGCGTCCAGCAGCGCGCACCCCGGCCCGGTGTCGAAGGCCGTGCCGTCCGGTGCGGTCAGGTTGGCGATCCCGCCGAGGTTCAGCGCCACCGGCACACCCGGCCGGCCGCGCAGCCACAGCAGGTCCACGAGGCTCACCAGCGGCGCGCCCTGGCCCCCCGCAGCCACGTCCCGCGGCCTCAGGTCGGCGACCACCGGCAGCCCCGTCGCCTCCGCGATCCAGGCCGGCTGCCCGAGCTGCAGCGTGCCGTGCACCCGGCCGCCGTCCACCCAGTGGAAGACCGTCTGCCCGTGCGAGGCCACCAGCTCGGCCCGCCCGCCGCACAGTTCACGGTCGGCCCGGACGGCCGCCGCCGCGAACGCCTGTCCGATCCGGGTGTCCAGCAGACACACCCGCGCCAGCGGTACGGCGGCCGGAGGCAGCGCTCCCGCCAGGGCCTCGCGCAGCTCGTCGTCGTACGGTGTGCTCACCATGCCCAGCGGCTTCAGCAGCAGCGTGCCGTCCGCCAGCCGCAGCTCGGCCGCCGCCGCGTCCACCGCGTCGTACGACGTCCCGGACATCAGACCGATCACCAGCACCGTCTCAACCCGCCTTCCGCTTCGGCGTCGCGAGGAGCGCCAGGACGCTGACCGCGCAGGCCGCCGCCGCGTAGTAACCGGGGACGTCCGGATCGCCGGTGCGCCTGACCGCCTCCGTGATGATGAGCCCAGCACAGCCCGAGAACACGGCATTGGACAGGGCGTAGGCGAGTCCCAGCCCCGTGCACCGGGTCCGCGCCGGGAACATCTCGGCCAGCAGCGCGGGCCCCGGGCCGGCCATCAGCCCCACCAGCGCACCCGCACCGCACAGGGCCGCCCCCCGCACCGCCTGCGGGGTACCCGCGTCCTGGAGGACGCCGAGCAGCGGCAACGCCAGCAGCACCACCAGCCCGGCGCCCGCCAGCATCACCGGCCGCCGCCCCACCCGGTCGCTGAGCAGCCCCGCCGGGAGGATCGCCGCCGCGAAACCCACGTTCGCCAGTGCGGTGGCCAGCAGCGCCGCCCGGTAACCGGTGTGCAGGGTGGTCTGGAGGTACGACGGCAGGACGACCAGGAACGTGTACCCGGCCGCCGACCAGCCCGTCACCCGGCCGACGGCGAGCGCGACCGCCCCCGCGGAGACCCGCACGTCCGCCACGGCCGGCTCCCGGAACTCCGGCGTCTCGTCCAGCCCCACCCGCAACCACAACGCCAGCCCGCCCAGGGGCAGCGCCAGCAGGAACGGCAGCCGCCAGCCCCACGACGCGAACTCGTCCGCCGTCAGCCCGCCGGACAGCCCGACCGCGACACCCACCCCACCGAGCAGCCCCAGCGCCACGGTGAACGACTGCCACGACCCGTACAGCCCCCGCCGCCCGGGCGGCGCGTACTCCGTCAGCATCGCCACCGCGCCCCCGAACTCACCCCCCGCCGACAAGCCCTGAACAGCCCTCAGGAACGTCAGCAGCCAGGGCGCGAGCGCACCCGCCCGGGCATAGGTCGGGAGCAGTCCGATCAGCGCCGTGGCACCCGTCATGAGCGCCACCACGAGAATCAGCACGGGCCGCCGCCCGAGCCGGTCGGCCAGCCGGCCGAACAGAGCCGCGCCCAGCGGACGGAAGAAGAACGCCAGCCCGAAGGAGGCATAGGTGCGCACCAGGCCCTCGGTCGCGCTCCCGCCCTGCGGGGTGAAGAACTGCTCGGCGACCGTCGTCGCGACATAACCGTAGACACCGAACTCGTACCACTCGATGAAGTTGCCGACCGAGCCCGCGGCCAGCGCCCGGAGCGGCCGGTTCCGCCCGGCCGCCGCACGATCTTCACGATCTTCATGAACCAGGTTCATTTCCCTGCCCGTTGACGGTCCGTTCGCTGCGCAGCGGCAGGTCGGGGCCGACCCGCGTCGCCCGCCGGTCCGCTGTCACCCGTCACGGCAACAGCTGTCCGGTCCCGCCTCCGGTCAGCCAACAGGACGGCTACGCTCGTGGTCTGTACGTCGTTCGGGCGACTTGGGGAGGTAGCGGGATGACGGAGGAACAGCCCCCGGGGTGTGCCACGGCGCCCCTCTGGGAGCGTGACGAGGAGCTCGCCGCCATCACCGAGGCACTCGACGTGCTGGGTTCCGACGCCTCCTCCTGCGGCAACCTGCTGGTCCTGCGCGGCGACGCCGGGCTCGGCAAGACCGCGCTGCTGACCGAGACCCGCCGGATGGCGGAGCGCCGCGGCTGGACCGTCTGGTCCACCCGCGGCGTCGAGACCCTGCGCAGCGTCCCCTTCCACGTGGTGCGGCAGCTGCTCCAGCCCGCCCTGGTCTCGCTGCTGCCGGAGGAGGCCCGGGAGTACCTCGGCGACTGGTACGACATCGCGGGGCCCGCCCTCGGTATCACGGACCCCGGCGACCGTCAGGCCGACCCGCAAGGTGTCCGCGACGGCCTCGTCGCGGTCGTCCGCAGGCTCGCCAGGCGCGACTGGCCGCTGGTCCTGCTGATCGACGACGCGCACTGGGCCGACCAGGAGACCCTGGCCTGGCTCGCCGCCTTCGTCGAACGCCTCGACGACCTCTCCGTCCTGGTCCTGGTCGCCCGCAGGCCCGGCGAGGTCAGCGGCGACAGCGCCCGCCTCCTCGACGCCGTGGCCGCCGCCGGCCGGCCGCTGCGCAACCTCACCGCCCTCACCCCGGACGCGGTCGCCGGCCTCACCCGCGCCACCCTCGGCGCCCACGCCGACGCCCCGTTCTGCCGCGAGGTCTGGGCCGTCACCGGCGGAAACCCCTACGAGACCGTCGAACTCCTCGCCAAGGTCCAGGACAGCGAGGTCGAACCCGTCGAGGCCCGGGCCGGTGAACTGCGCGCCCTGAACCGCTCCGCCCGAGGCGGGGGACTCGTCACCCGCCTCGAAGGCCTCGGCGTCGACGCCACCCGGTTCGCCTGGGCCGCCGCCATCCTCGGCACCGGCATCTCCGTCGACCTCGTCGCCCAGCTCGCCAGCATGACCGTCGACGACGCCGTGCGCTGCGCCGAACTGCTGCGCAACGCGCGTATCCTCACCGAGCCCGACCCGGTCGGTTCCCCGTCCGGCGTCGGTGACCTGGAGTTCGTCCACCCGCTGATCGCCACCGCCGTCTACAACTCCATCCCGCCCGCGATGTGCACCGCCATGCACGGCATCGCCGCCCAGATCGTCCTGGACGACGGCCGGGGCATCGCCGAGGCCTCCCGCCACCTGCTCAAGGTGCACCCGGACGACGACGAGGAACTCGTCGAGCAACTGCGGGACGCGGCCAAGGAACACCTTGCCGTCGGCGCCCCGGACGCGGCCCGCCGCTGCCTCGAACGGGCCCTGCGCGAACCGCCCGTACCCGAGGTTCACGCGCGCGTGCTCTACGAACTGGGCTGCGCCACCCTGCTTACCAAGCCGGTCGTCACCATCGGCCATCTGCGGAGCGCGCTCGGCATGTCCGGCCTCGCCGGCGCCGAACGCGTCGACGCCGTCTTCCGCCTCTCCCAGGCCCTGCTCCACAACGACCAGCTGGAGGAGGCCGTCCGCACGGTCGAGGCGGAGGCCGCCCGGCAGGAGGAGGGGCCCGCCCGACTGCGGCTGCAGGCGGTCCAGTTCATGTGGGAGGGCATCGCGGGCGAAGCCGTCTTCCCGCGCCGCTCCGAACGCCTCGCCGCACTCGCGGACACCTGCACCGGCCGCGACAACTCCGAGCGCGCCCTGCTCATGCTGCGCGGCTTCGACCTGCTCATCCAGGGCGAGAGCGCCGAGGAGGTCGTCGAACTGTGCGACCGTTCCCTCGTCAACGGCCGGCTCGCACCGGGACTCGGCTGGACGGACACCGAGTGGGGCATCGAACTCCTGCTGATGCTCGCCAGCTCCTACGCCTACACCGACCGCCTCGACCGCGCGGAGGCCTTGTACAACGAGGCGCTGCGCACCTACGAGACGGCCGGCTGGAGCGGCGGCCACCTCGCCCTCGCCCATGCCTACGTCGGCCTCGGCCACCGCAGGCGCGGCCGACTGCGGGACGCGGAGACCTCCCTGCGGGAGTCCCTGCGGATCGCCGAGCGGGTCGGCCGGGGGCTGCCCCTGTACTGGACCGCCACCTGCAACCTCGTCGACACGCTGCTGGCCCGCGGCCATGTCGAGCAGGCCTGGGAGACCGCCGAGCAGTACGGCTTCGCACCGCCCTACCCCTCCACCATCGTGATGCCGGACCCCCGGTCGGTACGCGGCCGGCTGCTGCTCGCCGTCGGGCGCAGGGAGGAGGCCGTCAACGAACTGGAGGCGGCGGAGAAGGCGGCCGCCGCACGCGGTCACTTCAACCCCCGTGATCGTGCCGTGGGCGCTCGACCTCGCCCGGGCGCTCGCGAGCGAGGACCCGGTACGCGCGGCCCGGCTGGCCTCCGACGCCCGGCGCCAGGCGGAGCGGTTCGGCACCGACACGGCGATCGGCGAGGCCCTGCGGTGCGCCGCCGCGCTGGAGACCGGGCAGCGGCAGGTACGGCTCGCGTCCCAGGCGGTGGCCTACCTGGAGGCCTCGCCCTGCCAGTACGAGCACGCGGCGGCGCGGGTGGAGTACGGGATCGCCGCGCGGTCGGTGGCCGAGCTGAACCGCGGGCTCGCGCTGGCCCGGTCCTGCGGGGCGGACGGGCTGGTCGCCCAGGCCCGGGAGGTGCTGGACACGGGGCGGGGCCTGCGCTGACGGGGGCGGGGCGGGCGGACCGGCGACGCAGCCGCCCCCGGCGGGATCACCCCTCGTCTTCCGCCAGCACCCGCTGGGCCGCCGCGAACGCCGAGTTCGCCGCCGGGACGCCGCAGTAGACGGCCGTCTGGAGGAGCACCGCGCCGATCTCCTCGGGGGTGAGCCCGTTGCGCCGGGCCGCCCGTACGTGCATCGCCAGCTCCTCGTAGTGGCCGTGGGCCACCAGCGCGGTGAGGGTGATCATGCTGCGCTCGCGGCGGGAGAGGGTCGGGTCGGTCCAGATCTCGCCCCAGGCGTAGCGCGAGATGAAGTCCTGGAAGCGGGCCGTGAACGGCGTCTGGCGTGCCTGCGCCCGGTCCACGTGCGCATCGCCCAGCACCTCCCGGCGTACCGCCATGCCACGCCTCGCGCCCCCGTCCAGATGGGCGCGCAGGGCGGTGAGGACGGCTTCGGGGCACTGCGCGGGCGCCAGATGAGCCGCCCCGGGCAGTTCGACCAGGGTGGTGGCCGCCGGTACCGCGTCCGCGATCTCCCGCAGGTGCGGCGGCGGGGTCGCCACGTCCTGCCGACCCGCGATCAGCAGGGTGCGCACGGAGATCTCGCCGAGCCGGTCGCGCAGGTCGAAGGCGGCCAGCGCGTCGCAGCAGGCGGCATAGGCCTCCGGGTCGGCCGTCCGCTGGTCCGCCACCAGCCGGGGCACGGTGAAGCCCGGCGTGAACCAGCGGGAGGGGGCGTTCTCCGCCAGCCACGCCACTCCCTCCCGGCGTACCCGCTGGGCGCGTTCCTCCCAGGGACCGGACCCGCCGAAGTGGGCCGAGGAGCAGATCGCGGCCAGACTCTCCAGCCGCTCGGGGTGGTGGACGGCCAGGTGCAGGCCCACCGCACCGCCCAGCGACACCCCGGCGTACGCGAACCGCTCGATGCCGAGCGAGTCGGCGAGCGCGAGCACCAGGCCGGCGAGGTCGGCCACGGTCGCTTCCGCCCCGATCAGGCCGGGCTCCGAACCGCCGTGCCCGGGCAGATCCCAGCGGACCACCCGGTGACCGGTCGACAACTCGGGTGCCACGTCGTCCCACAGCGCGTACGAGGTGCCCAGCGACGGCCCGAGGAGCAGCGGGGGCGCCGAAGCGGAGCCTTCGACACGGTGGTTGAGCAGTCTCTCGGTCAACGTCGCTCCAGAGCACGGTCGGTGAGGACACCGGCGGCACCGGTGTAACGGGCGGGATCGGTGAGGTCGTCCAGGTCGATCCCCTGCAACTCCGTTTCCTCGGCGAGGAGGTCACGCAGCGTTCGGTGTTCGGCGTGGGTGCGGCGGGCGAGTTCGGTCAGCAGTTCCTTCGCCCGGGCCCGGCCCAGCACGGGGGTCAGCTCGGCGGACAGCCGCTCCGAGACGATCAGCCCCTCGGTGAGCCCGAGGTGCTCGCGCATCGCCTCCGGACGCACCCGCAGCCCCTCCGTCAGCTCCGCCGTGTCCCGCGCGGCGCCCCCCACCGTCCGCAACAGGTCCCGCAGCGGCTCCCACTCCGCGTGCCACGCGCCGGCCGGCCGCTCGTCCTCCGCGACCAGGGAGCCGTACAGGACGGCCGCCAGCTGCGGGGCCCGCCGGGCGGCCGCCGCGACCAGTGTGGAGCGCACCGGGTTCGCCTTGTGCGGCATCGCCGACGAACCTCCGCCGCTGCCCTCGGAGACCTCGCCGATCTCGGTCCGGGACAGCGTCAGGACATCCACGGCGATCTTTCCCAGCGCCCCGGCCGTGAGGGCCAGGCACCCGGCGAGGTCGGCGACCGGGGTGCGCAGCGTGTGCCAGGGCAGGAGCGGCGCGGCGAGCGCGAGTTCCCGGGCGTAGGCCTCGGGCAGCACGGTGGGGTCCGCGACACCGTACGCCCCGAACGCCGCCAGTGTCCCGGCCGCGCCCGCGAGCTGGACCGGCAGCGACGCACGCACCCGTGCCGTGCGGTCCCGGGCGTCGAGCACCAGCGAACGCCAGCCTGCCGCCTTCAGCCCGAACGTGGTCGGTACGGCGTGCTGGGTGAGCGTGCGGCCCGGCATCGGGGTGTCCCGGTGCTCGGCGGCCGTCCTCCCGAGGGCCGCCGCCGCGCGCCCGAGGTCGGCCAGCACCAGGTCCAGGGCGCGGGCGGCGACCAGCATGGTCGCGGTGTCCATGATGTCCTGGCTGGTGGCACCCCGGTGGACGTACGGCCCGTACTCCGCGCCGACCGCCTTCGTCAGGTCGGCGACCAGCGGGATGACCGGGTTGCCGCCCGCCCGGGCGCGCTCCGCGAGGGCGCCGGCGTCGAAGCGCGCCGGATCGGCCGCCTCGGTCACCGCCGCCGCGGCCCCGGCCGGGGCCAGCCCGACGGCCGTCTGGGCACGGGTGAGCGCCGCCTCCGCGTCCAGCAGCGCCCGCAGATAGGCACCGTCACCGGTCGCGGACGCGGCGGCGGAGCCGTACCACCCGGGGCCGAGCAGCCCCGTGTCGGCGCCGCCGTTCGTCGCTGCTGTCACTGGAACTCCAGGAAGACCGTCTCGCCCTCGCCCTGAAGGCGGATGTCGAAACGGTAGGTCCCCTGGCCCTCCTCGGCGGCGATCAGCGTGTCGCGCCGCTCGCCCACCCGGGTGAGCAGCGGGTCGGCGGCGAGTGCCGCGTCGTCGCCGGGCAGGTAGATCCGGGTGAACAGGTGCACCAGCAGCCCGCGTGCGAACACGCAGGCACTGATGTAGGGGGCGCCGGCGCCGCGGGCACCGGGGCGCAGCGTCCGCGCGTACCAGTGACCGTCGGCGTCGGTCTGGATCCGGCCCCAGCCGGTGAACTCCACGCCGTTGCGGCCGAGATGGCCACCGCTCGCCGGGTCGCGCCGCATCGAACCGTCGGTGGTGGACACGTTCCCCTCCGGGTCGGCGCCCCACAGTTCCACGAACGCGTCCGGCAGCGGGGCGCCCTCGCCGTCGAGGACGTACCCGTGGACGGTGACCGTGTCCGGGTGACCGAGGGGCGCGATGTCCTCGCCGCCGCGAAACGGCAGGGCGTAGCCGTAGAACGGGCCGACCGTGTGCGACGGGGTCGGCAGCACGTGCTCGGGGCTGCTCGTGTCGATCTTCGTCATGGCAGGTCAGCGCCCTTCTTCGAGCCAGGTGGCATGCGGGCCGTCCAGCACGATGTCCCAGTGGTACCCCATCGAGAACTCCGGCACGGACAGGCTGTGGTCGTAGGTCGCGACCAGCCGCTGCCGGGCCGCGTCGTCCGTCACCGACTGGATGATCGGGTCGTACGGGAACAGCGGATCGCTGGGGAAGTACATCTGCGTCACCAGCCGCTGCGTGAACGCCGAGCCGAACATCGAGAAGTGGATGTGCGCCGGTCGCCAGGCGTTGAGGTGGTTGCGCCAGGGGTAGGGACCCGGCTGGACGGTGGTGAAGCGGTAGCCGCCGTCGGCGTCGGTGAGGGTACGGCCGACGCCCGTGAAGTTGGGGTCCAGCGGAGCGTCGTGCTGCTCCCGCTGGTGGGCGTACCGGCCGGCCGAGTTGGCCTGCCAGATCTCGATGAGCTGCCCCCGCACCGGCCGGCCGGCGCGGTCCAGCAGCCGCCCGGAGACCGTGATCCGCTCCCCGATGGGCTCGCCGTGGTGCTGCCGGGTCAGATCGTTGTCGATCTCGGTGATGTCCCGCTCCCCGAAAGCGGGGGAGTGCAGCTCCACCAGCTCCGGGTCCTTGCTGGTGTCGATGGCGACCAGCGGCTGCTTCGGATGCCGGAGCAGGGAGGACCGGTAGGGGGCGTAGTCGCGCCGGGGGTGGTGCTCGACGGGGGCGCCCTCGGCCACGCGCTTCTCGTAGGCGGCGTGTTCGGCGGCGATCTCGCGGTCGATGTCGGCTTGGGTGAGTGTCATGAGCCGTGTCTCTCAATTAATCAGGGCACTGAGTATTTCGGCGATCTGCTTCTCACGCTGCCACCGGCTGGGCTACCCGTCAAGGCCGAGTATCGTTCAGTGCACCAACCAACTCGGAGCAGGGAGCGCATATGGCCGCGGTGGACCTCACCACCCACCCCGGGCACCTGGCCCGGCGCCTCCAGCAGGCCCACTACCTGCTGTGGAACACGATGGTCTCGGAGGAGATCACCTCGCCGCAGTTCGCCGTCCTGAACGCGCTGGTCGCCGAGCCGGGGCTGGACCAGCGGACCGTGGGGGAGAGGGTGGGCCTGGACCGGTCGACCATCGCCGAGGTCATCAGCCGGCTCACCCGGCGCGGGCTGCTCGACAAGGTGCGCGACCCGCAGGACGGCCGCCGCTTCCTGCTGCGCCTCACCGACGTCGGGCTGCGCACCCACCGCAAGCTCGTCGTGCGCACCGCCCGGATGAACCAGGTCTTCCTGGCTCCGCTGTCGGCCGCGGAACAGACCCAGTTCTTCGAGCTCATCCGCCGTGTCGCGGACGCGGCGGAGGGGCTGCGCAACCCCGGGGAGCCGCCGGCCGGCCAGGGCTGATGCCGCTGCCGGCCCTCGCCGTGGCCGGGGGCGGTTCGGGCGGAAGCGCCCGGGTACCCGGCCGGGGCCGTGAAGTCGAGCGCGTGGCCGCCACCGGCGCACGCGACAGAGGGAGCGCGAGCCATGAAGGCAGTCACCTGGCAGGGGCGGCGGGACGTACGGGTGGAGGACGTACCCGATCCCCGGATCGAGGAGCCCACGGACGCCGTCATCCGCATCACCTCGTCCGGCCTGTGCGGTTCGGACCTGCACCTGTACGAAGTGCTCACCCCGTTCATGACCCCGGGTGACATCCTCGGCCACGAACCCATGGGGATCGTGGAGGAGACCGGCTCCGAGGTGCCGAACCTGCGCCGGGGCGACCGGGTCGTGGTGCCCTTCCAGATCGCCTGCGGGCACTGTTACATGTGCTCGTCCGGCCTGATGACCCAGTGCGAGGTCACCCAGGTCACCGGCGAGGGCATGGGCGCCGCCCTGTTCGGCTACACCCGCCTCTACGGCGCGGTACCCGGCGCCCAGGCCGAGTACCTGCGCGTCCCGCAGGCCCACTACGGCCCCATCAAGGTGCCCGAGGGGCCGCCCGACGACCGCTTCGTCTACCTCTCCGACGTGCTCCCCACCGCCTGGCAGGCCGTCGAGTACGCCGCCGTACCGCCCGGCGGCACCGTCGCCGTCCTCGGTCTCGGTCCGATCGGCGACATGTCCTGCCGGATCGCCAAGGCGCGCGGGGCCGAGCGGGTGTTCGGCATCGACCTGGTGCCGGAACGGCTGGCGCGGGCCGGCCGCCGGGGTGTCGAGACGTACGACCTGCGGGTGTTCGACGACGAGAAGGAACTGGTGCGGGCGATCCACGACGTGACCGACGGCCGGGGCCCGGACGCCGTGATCGACGCCGTCGGCACCGAGGCGCACGGCAGCGCCGCCGCCAAGCTGGCCCAGACCGCGACCGGGCTGCTGCCCCGCAAGATCGCGGGACCGCTCGCGGAACGCTTCGCCGTCGACCGGCTCGGCGCCCTCCACATGGCGATCGACCTGGTCCGCCGCGGCGGCACGATCTCCCTCAGCGGGGTGTACGGCGGGATGGCCGACCCGTTGCCGCTGCTCACCCTCTTCGACAAGCAGATCCAGCTGCGCATGGGCCAGGCCAACGTCCGCCGCTGGACCGACCGGATCATGCCGTACCTGATCGACGAGGACCCGCTCGGCGTGGCGGACTTCGCGACCCACCGGCTGCCGCTGTCCGAGGCACCGCACGCCTACGAGATGTTCCAGCGCAAGCAGGACGGCGCGGTCAAGATCCTCTTCAAGCCGTAGCCGCAGCTCACGACCCCAGGATCTCCGCGAGGTCGTACCGCACCGGCTCCTCCAGCTGGGCGTAGGTGCAGCTGTCCGGTGCCCGGTCCGGGCGCCAGCGGCGGAACCGGGCCGTGTGCCGAAAGCGCGCCCCGTTCTCCATGTGGTCGTACGCCACCTCCGCCACTCGCTCCGGCCGCAGCGGGATCCAGGAGAGGTCCTTCCTGCCGGACCAGCGGCTCGGCGCCCCCGGCAGCCGGGCCGACTCGTGCGCCGCCTCCTCGGTCCAGGCGGCCCACGGGTGCCCGGAGACGTCGGCCATGCGCAGCGGCTCCAGCTCCTCGACCAGCTCGGCCCGCCGCTTCATCGGGAACGCGGCCGACACCCCCACGTGCTGGAGGGCGCCCCGGTCGTCGTACAGGCCGAGCAGCAGCGAGCCGACCACCGGGCCGCTCTTGTGGAGCCGGTAGCCCGCCACCACGACGTCGGCGGTCCGCTCGTGCTTGACCTTGAACATGGCGCGCTCGTCCTGGCGGTACCGCAGGGTGAGCGGTTTCGCGATGACCCCGTCGAGTCCGGCCCCCTCGTACTGCTCGAACCACTGCCGGGCCACCTCGACGTCGGTCGTCGCCGGGGCCAGGTGCACGGGCGGCGTCACCCCGGACAGCGCCCGGGTGAGCAGGGCGCGGCGGTCGGTCAGCGGGACGTCCAGGAGGGACTGGTCGGCCAGGGCCAGCAGGTCGAAGGCGACGAAGGAGGCGGGCGTCCGCTCCGCGAGCGTCCGCACCCGGGAGTCCGCCGGGTGGATCCGCTCGGTCAGCGCGTCGAAGTCCAGCCGGCCCTCCCGGGCGATCACGATCTCCCCGTCGAGTACGCAGCGTTCGGGCACACGCTCCGTCAGCGCCGCCACCAGCTCCGGGAAATACCTGGTCAACGACTTCCCGGTGCGGCTGCCGAGTTCCACCTCCGGGCCGTCCCGGAACACGATCGCGCGGAAGCCGTCCCACTTCGCCTCGTACTGCATGTCCGGTGGGATCCTCGCCACCGGCTTGGCGAGCATCGGCTTCACGGGCGGCATCACCGGCAGATCCATGCGTCCGACTCTACGAGCGCTCCCCGCGCCCCGCTCGTCGCGCGGCGCGGGCCGATGTGCGGGGCGGGGACGGTGCGCCTACCGTGGCCGCATGGCTGATGCGGTGGAACTGGAGGTGGCCGGGCGGACGGTACGGCTGTCCAGCCCGGACAAGGTGTTCTTCCCGGAGCGCGGTTTCACCAAGCTGGACGTCGCCCGCTACTACGCGGCCGTGGGACCCGGCATCCTGCGCGCGCTGCGCGACCGCCCCACCACCCTCCAGCGTTACCCGGACGGCGTCGAGGGCGAGTGGTTCTACCAGAAGCGGGCGCCCAAGGGCATGCCCGGCTGGATCCCCACCGCGCACATCACCTTCCCCAGCGGCCGCACCGCCGACGAGATGTGCCCCACCGAAGAGGCCGCCGTGGTGTGGGCGGCGCAGTACGGCACCCTCACCTTCCACCCGTGGCCGGTGCGCCGCACCGACGTCGACCGCCCCGACGAGCTCCGCATCGACCTCGATCCGCAGCCCGGCACCGACTTCGCCGACGCCGTCCGCGCCGCCCACGAACTGCGCGCCGTCCTCGACGAGTTCGGCGGACTGCGGGGCTGGCCCAAGACCTCCGGCGGCCGTGGGCTGCACGTCTTCGTGCCCATCGAACCGCGCTGGACCTTCACCCAGGTCCGGCGCGCCGCGATCGCGGTGGGCCGCGAACTGGAACGCCGGATGCCGGACCGGGTGACCATCAAGTGGTGGAAGGAGGAACGCGGTGAGCGGATCTTCGTCGACTACAACCAGACCGCCCGCGACCGCACCATCGCCTCCGCCTACTCCCTGCGGCCCCGCCCGGACGCCCCCGTCTCCGCGCCGCTGCGCTGGGTGGAGGTCGACGACGTCCGCCCGGAGGACTTCGACCTCGTCACCATGCCGGCGCGGTTCGCCGAGGTGGGCGACGTGCACGCCGACATGGACGACCACGCCTTCTCCCTCGACCCGCTCCTGGAACTCGCCCGCCGTGACGAACACGACCACGGCCTCGGCGACCTGCCGTACCCGCCCGAGTACCCGAAGATGCCGGGCGAGCCGAAGCGCGTCCAGCCGAGCCGGGCCCGGCCCGAACAGCCCTCCTGACGCGCCGGCCGTCCCGGGCGCCGTCCGCGCTTCCTGACCTCCTGTCACGCGGGGCTATGCTGATCGGCAGCCGCCGACGAGGAGGACCGAGGTGTCCGAGGCAGTGTCGCGCCCCACTCTGGAGGCCGTGGCCGCGCGGGCCGGGGTGTCCCGGGCGACCGCCTCCCGGGTCGTCAACGGCGGCGACGGCGTGCGTGAGCCCCTCGTGGCACGGGTCCGGCAGGCGGTCGAGGAACTCGGCTACGTCCCCAATCAGGCGGCCCGCTCCCTGGTGACCAGACGGCACGACGCCGTCGCCGTCGTGATCGCCGAACCCGAGACCCGGATCTTCACCGACCCCTTCTTCGCCCTCCAGTTGCGCGGCATCAGCAAGGAACTGACCGCCCACGACAACCAATTGGTGCTGCTGCTCACCGAGGGACGGGACGACCACGCGCGGGTCGCCCGCTATCTCGCCGGCGGCCACGTCGACGGCGCGCTCGTCTTCTCGCTGCACCTCGACGACCCGCTGCCCGGCCTGATCGAGGGCGCCAAGGTCCCCACCGTGTTCGGCGGGCGGCCCGGCTGGAGCGACGGCTCGAACGACGTCGTGTACGTCGACTGCGACAACCGGGGCGGCGCCCGGGACGCCGTACGCCATCTCGCGGGCCTCGGCCGGACCCGGATCGCACACATCACCGGGCCCCTGGACCAGACGTCCGCGGCCGACCGCCTCGACGGCTACCGGGACGTCATGGGTCAGGCCGACCCACGGCTGGTCGTGGCCAGCGACTTCACCCCGGCCGGCGGAGAGCGCGCCATGGCCGAACTCCTCGACCGCTGCCCGGACGTCGACGCCGTGTTCGCCGCCAACGACCTGACCGCGCTCGGCGTCCTGCGCGTGCTGCGTGAACGCGGTCGCCGGGTGCCCGAGGACGTGGCCGTGATCGGGTTCGACGACCTCCTGCCCGTGACCGAGCAGGACGGACCGTCGCTGACGACGGTCCGTCAGGACATCGAGGAGATGGGCCGGCTGATGGCCCGGCTGCTGCTGCACGGCCTGCACCGAAGCGAGTCGGCGGGCACGCCGTCCAGTGTCATCCTGCCCACGACACTGATACGGCGCGCTTCCGCCTAGCCGGCCTCCGACGGCCCGGGTCGGGCTCAGCCCTGTTGCGGCCGGCTGTTGATCACCGCGAACCGGGCGCCGTACGGGTCGGCCAGCTTGGCCATCCGGCCCACCCCCTCCAGCGTGGTGGCCGGCATCCGCACCCTGCCGCCCGTCTGCTGGGCCTTCTCGACCACCGCGTCCGGGTCCTCCACCTCGAAGTACGGCAGCCAGTACGCGCCCACCTGCGCCTCGGCCGGATCCTCGGCCAGCGGCACCATCCCGCCGAACATCGACGCCTCGTCGCCGCCCGCCGGATTGACACAGGTGTAGGTCCCACCGGGGAACGGCGCTGCTGAGGTCTCCAGACCCAGCACCTTGGAGTAGAAGGCGGCGGCCGCCGCGATGTCCGCGGTGTACAGCTCGACCCAGCACAGCGAACCCGGCTCGCCGGCCACGTCGACGCCCTTCCTCGACGCGGGCTGCCAGATGCCGAAGGGCACGCCCGCCTGGTCGGACAGAAGCGCCACCCGGCCCTGGTCCAGCACGTCCGTCGGCTGGAGGAGGACACCGCCGTGCGCCTGTTCGGCGGTCTTGGCGGTCGCCTGCGCGTCCTCGCTTTGGAAGTAGACCGTCCAGGCCGGCGGGCCCTGCTCCGGTGCGGTCCCCACACCGCCGGCCACAATCCGGCCGTCGAGCTGGAAGAACCCGTAACCGCCGGCGTCGGGCCCAGCCGACTGGAACCGCCAGCCGAAGAGACCGTTGTAGAAGGAGACGGCGCCGTCGATCTCGGGCGTGCCGAGGTCGATCCAGTTGGGAGCGCCGTCGACGAAACGGGTGGTGAGCATCATCGCCCTCCTCGTAAGGGTCCCGTTGTCTGCTCCACCGAGTCTTCCACCGCCCACTGACAATCAGGGCCGGACCACGCCCACCGAACCGGATCCGTGCCGCGCGCCGCCGTGCACGGGCGTGGCACGCGGGCGCATCATCGACACCGGTGCGGTGGGCCGGACCCGCGTTGAGCGGGCGTTGATCGAACGTTTTTCACCGCACGGCACGATCCTGGCCATGCACTTCGACACCATGACCATGCCCCGCACGCCCGTCCCGGCCTGGCAGGCGCAGGCGCTGTGCGCGCAGACCGGGGGCGACTTCTTCTTCCCCGAGCCCGGCAGCTCGGTACGCGAGGCGAAGCGCATCTGCGGTATGTGCGAGATGCGTTCCGCCTGCCTTGAGTACGCGCTGGACAACGACGAACGCTTCGGTGTCTGGGGCGGGCTCTCCGAGAAGGAACGCCTGCAACTGCGCCGGGCGTCCCGCTGAACCGGACGCCGCGCCAGGTGCCCCCGCCCGCCGTCCCGGGGGGTCAGGCGCCGGCGCGGGCCGCCATCCGGGCCTTGCGAGCGGCCAGCTTCTCGTCGAACTTCAGGGCTTCCGCGTTCAGTCCGCCCATGAACAGGCCGAGTTCCTCCTGCGCCTGCAGGCCCTCGGGGCCGAGCCCGTCGATCTCCAGGACCTTCAGGTGGCGCAGCACCGGCTGGAGCACGTCGTCGTGGTGGATGCGCATGTTGTAGACCTCGCCGATCGCCATCTGCGCGGCGGCGCGCTCGAAGCCCGGGATGCCGTGGCCGGGCATCCGGAAGTTGACCACGACGTCCCGCACCGCCTGCATGGTCAGGTCGGGGGCCAGCTCGAAGGCGGCCTTCAGGAGGTTGCGGTAGAAGACCATGTGCAGGTTCTCGTCGGTCGCGATGCGGGCCAGCATGCGGTCGCAGACCGGATCACCGGACTGGTGGCCGGTGTTGCGGTGCGAGATACGGGTCGCGAGTTCCTGGAAGGCCACATAGGCGACCGAGTGCAGCATCGAGTGGCTGTTGTCCGACTCGAAGCCCTCGCTCATGTGCGACATCCGGAACGCCTCCAGCTTGTCCGGGTCGACCGCGCGCGAGGCGAGCAGGTAGTCACGCATGACGATGCCGTGCCGGCCCTCCTCGGCGGTCCAGCGGTGCACCCAGGTGCCCCAGGCGCCGTCCCGGCCGAACAGCGAGGCGATCTCATGGTGGTAGCTGGGCAGGTTGTCCTCGGTGAGCAGGTTCACCACCAGGGCGATCCGGCCGATCTCGGTGACCTTGGACTGCTCCTTCTCCCAGGCCTGCCCGTCCTCGAAGAAACCGGGGAAGTTACGGGCGTCGGTCCAGGGCACGTACTCGTGCGGCATCCAGTCCTTGGCGACCTTCAGATGGCGGTCCAGCTCCTTCTCGACCACTTCCTCCAGGGCGTACAGCAGCCGCGCGTCGGTCCAGGCGGACGAGCTGCCGAGGTGGGGAGAAGTGATCGTCACGAGAACTCCAGGGGGACGCCGAACAAGGGGGAAGGAACGCAAATGAACCGGCGAGCGGGGCCGGGAACCTACGAGATCGTAGGCTACGAATCCGTAGGTTACGAAGCCGTAGGTTAAGTGCGCTGTAAAGATCGCTGATCAGGTGCTGTGCGCACGGCGAATCGGGACATGTCAACCAGCCCCGGGATCCGCAGGTCCCGGGGCCGGAGAGGCGAATCGATCACCCGTCAGACGTACAGCTCCCGGAGTCGGACGGAGAGGCACGTCACACATCCTTCCAGCTTCTCGAACTCGGAGATGTCCACCGTGACGACGTCGTGGCCGAGATCGGTCAGCAACTCCGCGGTCTTCGGGGCGCTCGCCGACATCAGCAGCTTGCCGCCGCCGAGCAGCACCACGTGGGCGCCCGCGTCCTCGGGCACCGCCAGGAAGCCCGGGAACAGCGACGGCCGGTCCACGTTCGGGATGTGCCCGAGAATCGTCCCGTCGGGGAGCGCGGTCACCGCCGACTTCAGGTGCAGCACCTTGCTCACCGGCACCGCCACCACCCGGGCACCCAGCGGTTCGAAGGCGGCCCGCAGTTGCTGCACCCCGGCCGCGTTGGTCCGCCCGCCGCGGCCGACGTAGACGGTGTCGCCGACCTTGAGGACGTCACCGCCGTCCAGGGTGCCCGGCTCCCACACCCAGTTGACCGAGCAGCCGAGGCGGGCCACCGCCTCCTCGACGCCCGCGGTCTCGGCCCGCCGGGACTCGGCGCCGGGCCGGGTGATCAGCGCCACGTTCCTGAACATGACGACCGTGTCCTCGACGAAGACCGAGTCCGGGCAGTCGTCCTCCGGCTCCACCTCGATGGTCTCCCAGCCGTGCGCGCGCAGTGTCTCCACGTACGCCTCCCACTGCTCCCGGGCGAGCCCGGCGTCGACCTTCTCCCGCTCGATGTGCGTCACCAGGCCTTCGGCGAGGTGCGGGCTGGGGCGGCGGACGAGGGCCTTCTTGCTGGGCACGTCGGGTCTCCGGGGTCGGGGGCGCGGTCCGGCACCCGTCGTGGGGGTGCCGGACCGCCATCATGCAGGGCGCGCCCGTGTCGACAAAACCCCTGTTGTCAGGCTGTGCCCTCGGCGAGACGCGCCACCTCCTCCGGCGTGGTGGCCGTCAGCCCGCCGTCCGCCATCAGCAGCCAGCGGGTGATCCCGATCGACTCCAGGAACGGCACGTCGTGACTGGCCACGACCAGGGCGCCCTGGTACGACTCCAGGGCCGTGGTCAGCTGCCGGACGCTGGCCATGTCGAGGTTGTTCGTCGGCTCGTCCAGCATCAGCAGCTGCGGGGCGGGTTCGGCCAGCAGCAGCGCGGCCAGGGCGGCCCGGAACCGTTCGCCGCCGGAGAGAGTGGCCGCCTTCTGGTCGGCGCGGGCGCCCCGGAACAGGAAGCGCGCCAGGCGCGCCCGGATCCGGTTGTTGGTGGCGCCCGGCGCGAACCGGGCCACGTTCTCCACGACGCTCGCCTCGTCGTCGAGGATGTCGAGGCGCTGGGGCAGGAAGCGCAGCGGCACATGCGTGTGCGCCTCGCCCGCGACCGGCGCCAGTTCACCGGCGATCGTGCGCAGCAGCGTCGTCTTGCCCGCGCCGTTGCGCCCGATCAACGCGATCCGCTCGGGGCCGCGCAGATCCAGGATCCCCTCGACCCGCGAACCGTGGGCCAGCTCCAGGTTCTCCAGGGTGAGCACGTTGCGGCCCGGCGGCACGGCCGTGTGGGGCAGTTCGACGCGGATCTCGTCGTCGTCCCGTACCGCCTCCACCGCCTCGTCGAGCCGCTCCCTCGCCTCGGCGAGCCGCTCCTCGTGCATGATGCGGTGTTTGCCGGCCGACTCCTGCGCGGCCCGCCTGCGCGCCCCCATGACGATCTTGGGCTCGCGTTTCTGCTCGTACATCTTCTGCCCGTAGCGCTTGCGGCGGGCCAGTTTGACCTGGGCGTCGGAGAGTTCGCGCCGCTGCTTGCGGACGTCGGCCTCCGCGACCCGCACCATGCGCTCGGCCGCCTCCTGTTCGGCGGCGAGGGCCTCCTCGTACGCCGAGAAGTTGCCGCCGTACCAGGTGACCTCCCCGGCGTGCAGGTCGGCGATCTGGTCGACCAGGTCGAGGAGTTCGCGGTCGTGGCTGACCACGATCAGCACGCCGGGCCAGGAGGTGACGGCCGTGTACAGGCGCTTGCGGGCGTACAGGTCGAGGTTGTTGGTGGGCTCGTCGAGCAGCAGCACGTCCGGACGGCGCAGCAGCAGCGCGGCCAGCCGCAGCAGCACCGACTCGCCGCCGGACACCTCGCCGACGGTCCGGTCCAGGCCGATGTGGCCGAGCCCCAGTTCGCCGAGGGTGACCAGGGCGCGCTCCTCGACGTCCCAGTCGTCGCCGAGGGTCTCGAAGTGCGCCTCGGACGTGTCACCCGCCTCGATGGCGCTCAGCGCGGCCCGGCGGGCGGCGATGCCGAGCACCTCGTCGACCCGCAGCGCGGTGTCCAGCGTGACGTTCTGCGGCAGGCAGCCGACCTCGCCGGCCACCTTCACGGTGCCGTCGGACGGGGTGAGCTCGCCGGCGACGAGCTTCAGAAGGGTTGATTTCCCTGATCCGTTGACGCCGACCAGGCCGGTGCGGCCGGGTCCGAAGGCGACGTCCAGGCCCTCGAAGACGGCGGAGCCGTCGGGCCAGGAGAAGGACAGGGCGGTACAGGTGACGGAAGCAGACATAGGGCGCCTCGCGGTTGCTTGCGGTGTCGGGGGCAATCGCGTGTCGAGACACCGCGGGGCAGCAGCCGAGGGGCGGGGAAGGGTCCCGCGCCGGAGGACGGCTCGTACGCCGAGGTCGAACGCCACAGACACACCTCTCGGGTGTGACGCGGTGTCTCAGGACCTCAGACGAGCAACGTCCTTCTCCAATCGACGACAACAGGACGTGGAACAGGCTAGGAAGACGCCTGGAGGGGTGTCAAAGGATTTAACGCGGTCAGTGCCGTGCGGGCACGGTGGTGGTTCAGCAGGCGTCAGCAGGCGTCCCGCATCAGTTCGGCGAGGTCGTGGTCAAGGTCCAGCTGGAGGTGTTCGAGACCGGCCGGCACCAGCTCCCCGGTGGCCTCCAGGAACCGGGTGATCTCGCTCGTGCGCACATGGACCACGGCGGTGCCCTCGGGGGCGTGGAACTCCAGCACCGTCCGGTCGTACCCGTACGGCCGCACCCGCACGTCCCCGTCACCCTCCGGGGCGTGCAGCCCGGCCGCGAGCAACTCGCGGGAGAACGTCCAGCAGACGTCGACACCCTCCAGGGTGGCCGGCGCCGGGAAGGTCATGCGGACGGCGAACGGGTCCTCACGGTCGTAGTGCAGCGTGGCGGGAATACTCGGCATGCGCGGCGACGCGGCGACCAGGCGGGCCTCTACGGGCTGCTCGATGACGATGGACAACGCCTTGCTCCCTCATGACGGCTGAACGAATATCCGGGCGGGTGACCTGGCACTGGAAGAGACGACCGGCACGGACCATCCGTGCACATGAAGTGCGAGTGACCTCTGTCACCGGGCTTATTCACACCGTCGGCTTACCCCTGGTGGGACCACCGTGCCCTCTTTACGCCACCGGGACGGTGGGCTAGCTTCGCGCGCCATGAGGCGTATGGGGAGCACGCGACGGACCGGACGGGTACGACGGACGAGGCGGGTGGCGGCGGTGGGGGTGGCGTGCACGGCGGTCCTGGCGGCGTTGACCGCCGGCTCCGCGCGGGCCGCGACTCCCGCGCCGCACTGGGCGCTGAAGGACACCGGCACCCCGGACGTGCGCTTCCGCGGCCTGGCCGCCGTCGACCGGGACACCGCCTGGCTGGCGGGCACCGGCGGCACCGTGCTGCGCACCACGGACGGCGGTGCGCACTGGCGGAACGTCTCGCCGCCGGGCGCCGGCGACCTCCAGTTCCGGGACGTGGAGGCGTTCGACGCCCGCCACGCGGTGGTCCTGGCCATCGGCGAGAGCGAGGCGTCCCGCGTCTACCGCACCGAGGACGGCGGCACGACCTGGACCGAGTCGTTCCGCAACACCGACCCGGCGGCCTTCTACGACTGCCTGGCCTTCTTCGACCGCCGCCACGGCCTCGCCGTGAGCGACCCGGTCGACGGCAGGTTCCGCATCCTGTCCACCGGCGACGGCGGCCGCACCTGGCGGGTGCTGCCGAACGCCGGCATGCCGGCCGCCCTGGACGGGGAGGCGGGCTTCGCGGCGAGCGGCCAGTGCCTGGTCACCTCCGGACCCGAGGACGTCTGGCTGGCCACCGGCGGCGGCGCGCACGCGCGCGTGCTGCACTCCGCCGACCGCGGACTGACCTGGACCGCGGCCGACACGCCGATCCCGGCGGGCGACCCCGCCAGGGGCGTCTTCGCCCTCGCCTTCCGCGATCGCGCCCACGGCCTCGCCGTCGGCGGCGACTACCGTGCGGACCAGCCCTCCCCGCGGGCGGCCGCGGCCACCCCGGACGGCGGCCGGAGCTGGCGGCCCGCCGCCACCCCGCCGCCCGGCTACCGCTCCGGCGTCGCCTGGCTCCCGCACAGCCGCACGGCTGCCCTCGCCGTCGGCCCCACCGGCACCGACCTGACCACCGACGGCGGCCGTACCTGGGTGACCGTCGACACCGGCTCCTACGACACCGTGACCTGCACCCCGGACCTCAGCTGCTGGGCGGCCGGCGAACAGGGCCGGGCGGCGCGCCTGGAGGGCTGACCTCCAGGTACCCGACGGCGGCACGCCACGAAGGGGGCGGTCGTCGTGCCGCGCGGCCGACGCCAGGAAGAGCCGAGTGCCCCGCCGGGCCCGGGGCGGCCCCGTGGCCCCACGCGCGCGTGCCGCGCCGTACGCTCGGGGCCACCATGACGACCGTACGCGTACCCGCGGGCTGGCCCGCGACCGAGGAAGCCGCCCTGGCGGTTCAGGACGAACTGCGGGGGCGGGTGATCCTCGACGAGCCGGGCCCGGCGCCCGGTACCGGGCACGTGACGGGCGTGGACGTGGCCTACGACGACGAACGCGACCTGGTCGCGGCCGCCGCCGTGGTGCTGGACGCGGCGACCCTGGAGACCGTCGCGGAGGCGACCGCCGTCGGCCGGGTCTCCTTCCCGTACGTGCCGGGGCTGCTCGCCTTCCGCGAGATCCCCACCGTACGGGCCGCTCTCGACGCCCTGCCCTGCCCGCCCGGGCTGGTCGTCTGCGACGGCTACGGCCTCGCCCACCCGCGCCGCTTCGGCCTCGCGAGCCACCTCGGAGTCCTCACCGGCCTGCCCACCATCGGCGTCGCCAAGAACCCGTTCACCTTCGGGTACGACGATCCGGGTGCCCCGCGCGGCAGTCACGCGCCGCTGCTCGCGGGCACCGAGGAGGTCGGCCGCGCCCTGCGCACCCGGGACGCCGTCAAGCCGGTGTTCGTCTCCGTCGGGCATCGGGTGAGCCTGGACAACGCCTGCGCCCACACCCTCGTGCTCACCCCGCGCTACCGCCTGCCGGAGACCACCCGCCGCGCGGACGCGCTGTGCCGCGGGGCGCTGCGGGAAGCCCGGTCCGAGTAGCGAATCTGAGTACGAGTACGGATGCCGCTGTTACATGCCGACGGCAGGCTGGCCGCATGACGACACACCGTGAGTCCATGGCCCACACCGCCCGCCCCGCCGAGCGCCCCATGACGGCCGCGCTGGTCCTCGCCGTGGTGGCGGGGCTCGCCTGGACGGCCGGGATGCTCTACACCGTGCTCCAGTGGCAGGCCTAGGGCAGCCACTGGAGTCACGGGGACCCCGGGTTCACAGGGTCGCCGCCACCCGGAACCCGATCCCGGCCGCCCGCAGCCGGTCGATGAGCGCGTCGCCCATGGCCTGTGCCGTGGTGACCTGCCCGGCCGTGGCGGGCAGCTCGTCGAAGGCGAGGCAGAGCGCCCCCTCGGCGAACATCTTCGCCGTCTCGCCGTAGCCGGGATCGCCGCCCGAGACCTCCGTGAAGACGCGTCGGCCGCCGCCCTCGCCGACGAACCGCACCCGGAACCAGCTGCGCGCCCGTTTCTCGGCGCTCGGCCCCTCGCCGGGCTTGAGCCGGTCCGACAGCCAGCGCCGGGCCGGCGGCACCTGCGCGGCCGCGGCGACCGCGCCGACGGCCGCCACCCCGCCGAGCGCCACCGGCAGATGCCTGACGGCCGCGTAGTGCCGGTAGCGGAAGTCGGGGCCGTAACGGCCCAGGGCCCTCGCCGAACGGCGCACTATCTGGGCGTCGATGGTGGGCAGCGGCAGCGCCCAGGCCCCGATCTCCCGGGCGAACCGCGGCGCTCCGGCTGGCGCGGTCGCCCGCCGGCCCATCAGCCGGGGCTCGTGCCGGGCCCGGTCCCGCGCGGCGGCGGCCATCTGCCGGGGACGCGCGAACTGCTCCAGCGCGGAGGCGAAGGTGCCGCCGGAGAAGGCCGCTTCGGCGGTGACGAAACCGTCCACCGTCAGGGGCACGCCCTCCGGCAGCCGGCACACCGTGAAGTAGGCGCCCAGGTCGTGCGGCACCGAGTCGAAACCGCACGCGTGCACCAGACGGGCGCCGGTCTCCCGCGCGCGTGCGTCGTGGCGGACGTACATCAGGTCGACGAACTCGGGCTCCCCGCACAGGTCCAGGTAGTCGGTGCCGGTGTCCGCGCAGGCCGCGACCAGCTCCTCGCCGTAACGGCCGTACGGACCGACGGTCGAGGCCACCACGCGCGCGTGCTCGGCGAGGGCGCGGATCGAGGCCGGTTCCGTGACGTCGGCGCGCAGTAGGCCGACCTTCGAGCCGCCCGGCAGCCGCTCGCGCAGCGCCCGCAGCCTGCGTTCGTCGCGGGCCGCCACCGCCCAGCGCAGGCCCTCGGGGGCGTGCGCGGCCAGGTACTCGGCGGTGAGCTCGCCGACGAATCCGGTGGCCCCGAAGAGGACGATGTCGTAGGGACGGTCCGTCGATTTCAGCCTGCTCATGACACCTCTTGGTGGTCGAACCCGCGCCGTTGTCGGTGGCTGAGGCTAGCGTGAAGGGTGCGGACGCACCCCCACCGGGTATCTTGACTAAGCGCTTGCTCGTCCACTCTTGTGCTCAGTGGAACGTGTTCTTAGCATCATCGGTGTTACATCAGTTGTGTCACACGACTCCATCGGACCGGGGGCGGCATGACCACGGCAGGGACGCCAGGACAGGGCCCGCTCGCCGGCGTGCGCGTGGTCGAGCTGGCCGGCATCGGGCCGGGTCCGTTCGCCGCGATGCTCCTCGCCGACCTGGGCGCCGACGTGGTCCGCGTCGACCGGCCCGGCGGTCCGGGGCTGGCGATCGACCCGGCGTACGACGTCACCAACCGCAACAAACGCTCGGTGCTCGTCGACCTGAAGTCCCCGGGCGGCCCCGCGCAGGTCCTCGGACTCGCCGCCCGGGCCGACATCCTCGTCGAGGGCTACCGCCCCGGCGTCGCCGAGCGCCTCGGTGTCGGTCCCGCGCACTGCCACGCCCGCAACCCCCGACTGGTCTACGGCCGGATGACCGGCTGGGGTCAGGAGGGACCGCTGGCCCACCGCGCCGGGCACGACATCGCGTACATCGCCCTCACCGGCACCCTCGGCATGATCGGCCGCCCCGACGAACCCCCGGCGGTACCCGCCAACCTCCTCGGCGACTACGCGGGCGGCGCCCTCTACCTGGTCGTCGGCGTCCTGGCGGCGCTCCACCACGCGCGCACGACCGGCACCGGGCAGGTGGTGGACGCCGCCATCGTGGACGGCACCGCGCACCTCGCCGCGATGATCCACGGCATGCTGGCCGCGGGCGGCTGGCAGGACCGGCGCGCCGCCAACCTGCTGGACGGCGGCTGCCCCTACTACGGCACCTACGAGACCGCCGACGGCCGGTACATGGCGGTCGGCGCCCTGGAGCCGCAGTTCTACGCCGAGTTCCTCGGCCTGCTCGGCGGCCTGGAGGACCTGGCCGACGCCCGCAAGGACTGGACCCGCTGGGACGAGCTGCGCGAGCGGGTCGCCGCCCGCTTCAAGGCACGCACGCGGGACGAGTGGACGGCGGTCTTCGAGGGGACCGACGCCTGCGTGGCCCCCGTGCTGTCCCTGGAGGAGGCTCCGCACCACCCCCATCTGGCCGCCCGCGCCACCTTCACCGACCACGGCGGCATCACCCAGCCGGCCCCCGCCCCCCGCTTCTCCGCGACCCCCACGCGCGTACGCACCGCCCCCGCGCAACCGGGCGCCCACACCACCGAGGTGGCCCGCGACTGGGCAGTACCACCCCTGCTCACCACCCCCGAACCCACCGACGGCCCCCACGCCGAGGACCCCCGAAAGGCCCGCGCCCCCCGCAACGCCGGCGACCCCCGCAACGCCCACGACAAGGACACCGCCTGATGGAGCTCTCGACCTTTCTCGACTACGCGGGGGACCCGCGCCGAGCCGCGGACGAGGCGGCCGCGCTGGAGTCGGCGGGCCTCGACGCGGTCTGGGTCGCGGAGGCGTACGGCTTCGACTCGCCCACCGTCATGGGCTACCTGGCCGCCCGCACCGAACGCATGAAGATCGGCTCCGCGATCCTGAACGTCTACTCGCGGACCCCCGCCCTCATCGCCCAGACGGCGGCCGGCCTCGACGCCATCTCCGGCGGCCGGGCGATCATCGGCCTCGGCGCCTCAGGACCCCAGGTGGTCGAGGGCTGGCACGGCAAGCCCTACGACAAGCCGCTCGGCCGCACCCGCGAGACCATCGAGCTGACCCGGCGGATCCTGCGCCGCGAAACCATCGACCACCACGGCATCACCGACATGCCGCGCCCGGGCGGCCTCGGCAAGCCGCTGAAGATCCTCACCAGGCCGGTCCGCCCCGAGGTCCCGCTCTACGTCGCCTCCCTCGGCCCCGCCAACGTCCGGATGACCGCCGAGATCGCCGACGGCTGGCTGCCCACCCTGTTCATCCCGGAGAAGGCCCGGGACGTCTGGGGGACCCCGCTCGCCCAGGGCGCCGCCCGGCGCGACCCGGCCCTCGGCGAGTTGAAGATCGTCGCCGGCGGACTGCTGGCCATCGGCGAGGACGCGGCCGCCGTCCGCGACCTCGCCCGCCCCAGGATCGCCCTCTACGTCGGCGGCATGGGCGCGCCCGGCAAGAACTTCTACAACGACCTCGCCGTCGCCTACGGCTACGAGAAGGAGGCCCGGCTCATCCAGGAGCTGTACCTCGACGGCCGGCACCGGGACGCCGCGGCGGCCGTACCGGACGAGTTCTGCGAGCTCATATCCCTGTGCGGCCCCGAAGGCTACGTCCGCGAGCGCATCGAGGCCTTCCGCGAGGCCGGCGTGACCATGCTGGACGTCACCCCCGTCGGCCCGGACCCGGCCCGCCTGGTCGAGACAGTCAAGAACTGGCTCTGACCCCCACCGTCGCCCTGCGCGAACCCTCGTTGAAAGGCTTGTCAGTGAGCACCGAAGCGTATGTGTACGACGCGATCCGCACCCCGCGCGGCCGCGGCAAGGCGAACGGCGCCCTGCACGGCACGAAGCCCATCGACCTGGTCGTCGGACTCATCCACGAGCTCCGGAACCGCTTCCCGGGCCTCGACCCCGCCGCCATCGACGACATCGTGCTCGGTGTCGTCGGCCCGGTCGGCGACCAGGGCTCCGACATCGCACGGATCGCCGCCATCGCCGCCGGACTGCCCGACACCGTGGCAGGCGTCCAGGAGAACCGCTTCTGTGCCTCCGGTCTCGAGGCGGTCAACATGGCGGCCGCCAAGGTCCGCTCCGGCTTCGAGGACCTCGTCCTCGCCGGCGGCGTCGAGTCGATGTCCCGGGTGCCGATGGCCTCGGACGGCGGCGCCTGGTTCAACGACCCGATGACCAACCTGGCCGTCAACTTCGTACCGCAGGGCATCGGCGCCGACCTGATCGCCACCATCGAGGGCTTCTCGCGGCGGGACGTCGACGAGTACGCGGCGCTCTCCCAGGAGCGCGCGGCCACCGCGTGGAAGGAGGGCCGCTTCGACCGCTCCGTGGTCCCGGTGAAGGACCGCGCGGGCCTCACCGTCCTCGACCACGACGAGCACCTGCGGCCCGGCACCACCGCCGACTCCCTCGCCAGGCTGAAGCCCTCCTTCGCCGACATCGGCGAACTCGGCGGCTTCGACGCGGTCGCCCTGCAGAAGTACCACTGGGTCGAGAAGATCGACCACGTCCACCACGCGGGCAACTCCTCCGGCATCGTCGACGGCGCCTCCCTGGTCGCCATCGGCTCGAAGGAGATCGGCGAGCGCTACGGCCTCACCCCGCGCGCGCGGATCGTCTCGGCGGCCGTCTCCGGCTCGGAGCCGACCATCATGCTCACCGGCCCCGCCCCGGCCACCCGCAAGGCCCTCGCCAAGGCCGGCCTGACCATCGACGACATCGACCTGGTCGAGATCAACGAGGCGTTCGCGGCGGTCGTGCTGCGCTTCGTGAAGGACATGGGCCTGTCCCTGGACAAGGTCAACGTCAACGGCGGTGCCATCGCGCTCGGCCACCCGCTGGGCGCCACCGGCGCGATCATCCTCGGCTCGCTCGTCGACGAGCTGGAGCGCCAGGACAAGCGCTACGGCCTCGCAACGCTGTGCGTGGGCGGCGGCATGGGCATCGCCACCATCGTCGAGCGGGTCTGAAACCCCCGGCGGAACCAACAGACCTCACGGAGACACGAGCCATGACCGAGAGCACCACCATCCGCTGGGAACAGGACGACACCGGTGTCGTCACCCTCGTCCTCGACGACCCGAATCAGTCCGCCAACACCATGAACGCGGCCTTCGTCGAGTCCCTCGCCGCCGTCGCCGACCGGCTGGAGGCCGAGCAGGACTCGATCCGGGGGATCGTCTTCACCTCCGCCAAGAAGACCTTCTTCGCCGGCGGCGACCTGCGGGATCTCATCCGGGTCACCCCCGAGACCGCCCAGGACCTCTTCGACGGCGGACTTGTGGTCAAGCGCAACCTGCGCCGGATCGAGACCCTCGGCAAGCCGGTCGTCGCCGCCATCAACGGCGCGGCCCTCGGCGGCGGTTTCGAACTCGCCCTCGCCTGCCACCACCGCGTCGCCCTCGACACCCCCGGCACCAAGATCGGCTGCCCCGAGGTCACCCTCGGCCTGCTCCCGGGCGGCGGCGGAGTCGTCCGCACGGTACGCCTGCTCGGCATCGCCGACGCCCTGCTGAAGGTCCTCCTCCAGGGCACCCAGTACAACGCCACGCGCGCGCTGCAGCACGGCCTCGTCCACGAGGTGGCCGCCACCCCGGACGAACTGCTGGCCAAGGCGCGTGCCTTCATCGACGCCCACCCCGAGTCACAGCAGCCCTGGGACCGGCCGGGCTACCGGATCCCCGGCGGCACGCCCGCCAACCCCAAGTTCGCCGCCAACCTGCCCGCGTTCCCGGCGACCCTGCGCAAGCAGACCAACAACGCCCCCTACCCGGCGCCGCGCCGCATCCTCGCCGCCGCCGTCGAGGGCAGCCAGGTCGACTTCGAGACCGCCCAGGTCATCGAGGCCCGCTACTTCGTGGAGCTGGCCGCCGGACAGATCTCGAAGAACATGATCCAGGCGTTCTTCTTCGACCTCCAGGCCGTCAACTCCGGAGCCAACCGCCCGCAGGGCGTCGAGCCCCGCAAGGTCACCAGGGTCGCCGTGCTCGGCGCGGGCATGATGGGCGCCGGGATCGCCTACTCGTGCGCCCGCGCGGGCATCGACGTCGTCCTCAAGGACGTCTCGATCGCCGCCGCGCAGAAGGGCAAGGGCTACTCCGAGAAGCTGTGCGCCAAGGCCGTCGCCAAGGGCCGTACCAGCCAGGAGAAGGCGGACGCGCTGCTCGCCCGGATCACGCCCACCGCGGACCCGCAGGACCTGGCCGGCTGCGACGCGGTGATCGAGGCGGTCTTCGAGGACACCGCCCTCAAGCACAAGGTGTTCCAGGAGATCGAGTCCGTCGTCGCCCCCGACGCGCTGCTCTGCTCCAACACCTCCACGCTGCCCATCACCGCCCTCGCCGAAGGCGTCGAGCGCCAGGCCGACTTCATCGGGCTGCACTTCTTCTCGCCCGTCGACAAGATGCCACTCGTCGAGATCATCAAGGGCGAGCGCACCGGCGACGAGGCGCTCGCCCGCGCCTTCGACCTGGTCCGGCAGATCAACAAGACGCCGATCGTCGTCAACGACTCGCGCGGCTTCTTCACCTCCCGGGTGATCGGCCACTTCATCAACGAGGGCGTCGCCATGGTCGGCGAGGGCATCGAGCCCGCGTCGGTCGAGCAGGCGGCGGCCCAGGCCGGCTACCCGGCCAAGGTGCTCTCCCTGATGGACGAGCTGACCCTCACCCTGCCGCAGAAGATCCGCCGCGAGTCGAAGCGGGCCGTCGAGGAGGCGGGCGGCACCTGGCAGGCGCACCCGGCGGAGGCGGTCGTGGACCGCATGGTCGACGAGTTCGGCAGGCCCGGCCGCAGCGGCGGCGCCGGCTTCTACGACTACGCCGAGGACGGCAGCCGGGCCGGGCTCTGGCCCGGTCTGCGCGAGCACTTCACCAGGCCCGGCCACGAGATCCCGTTCCGGGACATGCAGGAGCGGATGCTCTTCGCCGAGGCGCTGGACACCGTCCGCCTGCTGGAGGAGGGCGTCCTCACCTCGGTCGCCGACGCCAACATCGGCTCGATCTTCGGCATCGGCTTCCCGGGCTGGACCGGCGGCGTCCTCCAATACATCAACGGCTACGAGGGCGGCCTCGCGGGCTTCGTGGCCCGCGCGCGCGAACTCGCCGACACCTACGGCGAGCGCTTCACACCGCCCGCGCTGCTCCTCGCCAAGGCGGAGAACGGGGAGACCTTCACCGACGCCCGCTGACGTCCGGGTCCGCACCGGGCTCGCCGCCCTCCTCAGGCGCGGCGAGCCACTGGTGCACCTCCGCCCTGAGCGACCGCTGGAACGTGGTCAGCAGTGCCTGCACCACCAGCGGCCGCATGTGCGCGGAGAGGGACTTCACGTCCTCCTCGGCCCGCTCGGCGACCTCCGCCCGCAACAGCTGTGACAGCTCGTGGGCCGCCGCCCGGGAGTGCTCGATCAGCACCGTGCGCGCGGCCAGGATCGCCTTCTCGGACAGCGGTACGTCGAGAAGCCGCACGGCCAGCCGGAACAGACCGGGGTCGACGCGGTAGGCGTCGCCGTCGGGCCGTACGACGTCCATGGCGACGAGCCGCTCGACGTCCGGCCCGTCCAGCGGGCGCCCGGCCCGGCGCCGCAGTTCCTCGGCGGTCACCGTCTCCTCGGCGTCCGGGGCCCAGGAGGCGACCGCGGCCCGGTGGATGGCCAGGTCGTGATCGCTCAGGCCCGGCGGCAGCTGCCGCAGATAGCGCTCGATCGCCGCCAGCGTCATGCCCTGGTGCTGCAACTCCTCGATCAGCGCCAGCCTGGCCAGGTGCTCACGTCCGTAGTGCCCCACCCGGCGGGGACCGATCACCGGCGGCGGGAGCAGCCCCCTGGTGCCGTAGAAGCGGACCGTGCGGACCGTGGTACCGGCCCGCGCGGCCAGCTCGTCGATCGTGAGCGCGGGCTCCCCGGACTCGCCGTCGGTGTCGGTCGTCATGTGCAGCAGTATCGCTGTCACACCGGCACTGCGACACCGTGAGAAGTCCCGCTTTGTGATCCACGTCATCGCATGTGCCCCGTGCCCGGGGGAAGGTTGCCGCTTGGTCTGTGCCCCCACCGGGCGCGCCGACCGAGTACGTCCGGACCCCGAGCGCGATCCGCCCGGGGCGCACCAGAGAGTGGAACCACCTGTGAGCAAGGACGCCGTCGACACGGCACAGGCCGTCGCCACCCGGACCGACGCGGCACAGACGCCCGCGGACGCGGGCGACGCCGGCTACAGCAAGGACCTCAAGCACCGCCACGTCAACATGATCGCCATCGGCGGTGCGATCGGAACCGGCCTCTTCCTGGGCGCCGGCGGACGCCTGCACAACGCCGGCCCGGCCCTCGCCCTCGCCTACCTGGTCTGCGGCATCTTCGCCTTCTTCGTGGTCCGGGCCCTCGGCGAGCTGGTCCTGTACCGCCCCTCCTCCGGATCCTTCGTGTCGTACGCGCGCGAGTTCCTCGGTGAGAAGGGCGCCTACGTCGCCGGCTGGATGTACTTCCTCAACTGGTCGACGACCGGTATCGCCGACATCACCGCGATCGCGCTCTACACGCACTACTGGAGCATGTTCACGAGCATCCCGCAGTGGACGCTCGCGCTGATCGCCCTGGCCGTGGTGCTCGGGGTGAACCTGATCTCCGTGAAGATCTTCGGCGAGATGGAGTTCTGGTTCGCGATCATCAAGGTCGCCACCCTGGTCGGCTTCATGCTGGTCGGCATCTTCCTGCTGGCCACCCGGCACAAGGTCGACGGCACCGCCCCGGGCCTGGGTGTCATCACCGACCACGGCGGGATCTTCCCGCACGGCCTGATGCCGGTCGTCCTGGTCATGCAGGGCGTGATCTTCGCGTACGCGGCCCTGGAACTCGTCGGCGTCGCGGCCGGCGAGACCGCCGAGCCGGAGAAGGTCGTCCCGCGCGCGGTGAACTCGATCATGTGGCGCGTCGGACTCTTCTACGTCGGTTCGGTCGTCCTCCTGGCCCTGCTGCTCCCCGGCTCGGTCTACTCGGCCGACGAGAGTCCCTTCGTCACGGTCCTCTCCAAGATCGGCGTCTCCGGCGCGGGCGACGTGATGAACCTGGTGGTCCTCACCGCCGCCATGTCCTCCCTCAACTCCGGCCTGTACTCCACGGGCCGGATCCTGCGCTCCATGGCGACGGCGGGTTCGGCCCCGAAGTTCACGGCTCGCATGAACCGCAGCCAGGTCCCCTACGGCGGCATCCTGCTGACGTGCGCGGTCTGCGTGCTCGGCGTCGTGCTGAACTACCTGATGCCCAGCCAGGCCTTCGAGATCGTGCTGAACGTGGCCTCCCTCGGCATCATCAGCACCTGGGTGATCATCATGCTCTGCCACCTGGTCTTCGTCCGCCGGGCGAAGGCGGGCCTGGTCGAGCGCCCCTCGTTCCGCCTCCGCTTCAGCCCGGGCACCGAGCTGGCCACGATCGCCTTCCTGCTGCTCTGCCTCGGCATGATGTGGAACGACCCGGAGGTCGGCCGCAAGACCCTCCTGCTCATCCCGGTGATCGCCGCCCTCCTGGTGGCGGGCTGGTTCGGCGTGCGCGGCCGGGTCGCCCAGCGGTCCAGCCAGAAGTAGCAGGTCAGCGCCGCTGTCAGTGGCATCGCCTAGGGTGGCGTCATGTCGGAGATCACGTACATCCGGGGGGACGCCACCGCGCCGTCGGGCAAGGGCGTCAAGGTGATCGCCCACGTCTGCAACGACCTGGGGGGCTGGGGCAAGGGCTTCGTGCTGGCGGTCTCGCGCCGCTGGCCGGAGCCGGAGAAGGCGTACCGGGCCTGGCACCGCGACCGCGCGCACAACGACTTCGCCCTGGGCGCGGTCCAGCTGGTCCGCGTCGAGCGCTGCATCTGGGTGGCCAACATGATCGGCCAGCGGGGGACCAGAACAGGCAGCAAGGGCGTCCCGGTCCGCTACGAGGCGATCGACACGGCACTGGCCACCCTGGCCGACCGGACCCTCGAACTCGGCGCGTCGGTCCACATGCCCCGCATAGGCTGCGGCCTGGCCGGCGGCAAATGGTCCCGCATCGAGCCGCTGATAGCCGAGCGGCTGGTCGCCCGCCGAATCCCGGTCACCGTTTACGACCACGGTGATGAAGCGCCTCTTTAGGGGCGCGGGGAACTGCGCGACCAGCCACAACGGACTCGCAGCCCCCATCCCACCGAACCCGGCAGACGCTTAGTGCACGTCGTTCGTAGCCTCGATCCGCTTCCACGACTTCGGCCGCACCGGAGCCACCGCCGCCCTGAACGCGGATGCCGCCGGCTTCGTCGGCTGGAACAGCCACGCATCGAACAACCCCGCCAGCGACTTCCCCGACACCTTCTCGGCGTACTCCTCGAAGTCCCCGACCGACGCGTTCCCGTACGCGTGCTCCTTCGGCCACCCCTTCAGGATCGCGAAGAACGCGTCGTCACCGACCGCGTTCCGCAGCGCCTGCACGGCCAGCGCCCCCCGGTCGTACACGGCGATGTCGAACTGGTCGTCGGGACCGGGGTCCCCGGGCTTGACCGTCCAGAACGCGTCGTCGGCCGGATGCGACGCGTACACGTAGTCGGCGAGCTCCTGCGTCGTTCCCTCGCCCTCGTGCTCCGACCACAGCCACTGCGCGTACCGCGCGAACCCCTCGTTGAGCCAGATGTCCTTCCAGCCCTTGAGGGAGACGTCGTCGCCGTACCACTGGTGGGCCAGCTCGTGCACGACCACCGACGTGTTGGCGCCGTTCGCGAACTGCTTCGGGCTGTAGTACACCCGGGTCTGCGTCTCCAGCGCGTACCCGGTGGTGGTGTTCGGCACGTACCCGCCGGCCGAGGCGAACGGATACGGCCCGAAATAGCCGGAGAGCCAGTCCACCAGTTCCCCGGTGCGCTCCACGCTCGCCCGCGCCGCCCCGTCGTTGTCCCCGAGGTCCCTGCTGTAGGCGTTGACGACCGGCACCCCGCCCTCGGAGGTGCTGGTGGTGATGTCGAACTTCCCGACCGCCAGCGTGGTCAGGTAGGTCGCCTGCGGCTTGTTCTGCCGCCAGTTGAAGCGGGTCCAGCCGCGCTGCGTACTCGTCGACTGGAGCGTGCCGTTGGAGATCGCCTGGGTGCCCTCGGGCACGGCCACCGACACGTCATAGGTCGCCTTGTCCAGGGGGTGGTCGTTGCTCGGGTACCACCACCAGGCCGCCTCGGGCTCGTCCGCCGCGACCGCGCCGTCCGGGGTGCGGTGCCATGTGTTGAAGCCGTACGCGCTCTTGGTCGACGGCACCCCGCTGTAGCGGACGACGACGGTGATCGGCGTGCCCTTCGCGAGCGGCGACTTAGGCGTGATCACCAGTTCGTGCTGACCGGAGGTGGTGAAGGCGGCCTGTGTCCCGTTGACCCGTACCTCGCTCACGTCCAGCAGGAAGTCCAGGTCGAAGCTGGACAGGTCCTGCGTGGTCCGCGCCAGGATCGTGGCCGTTCCGGCCAGTTCGTCGGTGGCGGGCTGGTACTGCAGGCGCAGGTCGTAGTGGGAGACGTCGTAGCCGCCGTTGCCGTAGTACGGGTAGTAGGGGTCGCCGATGCCCGGCGCGCCGGGGCTGTAACTCGCCGCCGACGCCGGGATCGCCAGCAGCAGGGAGGCCGCCGCGAGGACGCCCGGCGTGAGGATTCTGCGGTGCAAGTGAACTCCAGGTCGGTAGGGGGCCGGGGCGCCCCCGGCACAGCGGGCCGGGACGCCACGTCGATGGAGCATGCATCTGGTGGATGGAGCACGAGCCTGTTCGGAGCCTATTCAGTCCCTGTGACCCCTGGCCTGTCCATGGCCTCTGCTGTCACACGATCGCCATTCGGCCGTAATCCGATCCAACGGTCCCTCAGGCGCCCCCTTCTGCACGGGAGTTGACCAAGGTAGCGTCCGCCGCATGCCGATTCGTACGCGCTTCACGATCTGGAGACCGTTCGCCGTGGCGGCCGTCGCGGCCCTGATCGCCGCCTTCCTCACCCCGGCCACGGCCCAGGCCGCCGGTCACCCCCGGGAGAGCTGGCCCGTCTACTCGTACGCCCACGCCATCCGCGAGGCGGTCTGGGTGGACACCGGACTCGACTCCGACGGCGACGGGAAGACCGACCGCGTCGCCGCCGACATCGTCCGCCCCGCCGAACCCGCCGCCCAGGGCCGCAAGGTGCCGGTCATCATGGACGCCAGCCCCTACTACTCGTGCTGCGGCCGGGGCAACGAGAGCCAGCTCAAGACGTACGACTCCCAAGGGAACGTCGTCCAGATGCCGCTCTTCTACGACAACTACTTCGTGCCCCGCGGCTACGCCGTCGTCGGCGTCGACCTGGCCGGCACCAACCGCTCGGACGGCTGTGTCGACGTGGGCGGCCGCTCGGACATCCAGTCCGCGAAGGCCGTCGTCGACTGGCTGAACGGCCGTGCCACGGCGTACCGCAGCCGCACCGGCAGCACCACCGTCAAGGCGACCTGGACCAACGGCCGCACCGGCATGATCGGGAAGAGCTGGGACGGCACCATCGCCAACGGTGTCGCCGCGACCGGCGTGAAAGGCCTGAAGACGATCGTCCCGATCAGCGCCATCTCGTCCTGGTACGACTACTACTTCGCCCAGGGCGCCCCGCTGTACGACTCGGGACCGGACTGGCTCGCCGACGCGGTGGAGAGCGACTCGGCCCACGCCTCGTGCGCCGCCGTCCAGCGGAAACTGGTCGACGGCGCCCCGCGCAGCGGCGACTGGACCGGCCTGTGGACCGAGCGGGACTACGTCAAGGACGCGGCCAAGGTGAAGGCCAGCGTGTTCCTCGTGCACGGCATGCAGGACCTCAACGTCCGCACCAAGCACTTCGGCCAGTGGTGGGACGCCCTCGCGAAGAACGGCGTCCGGCGCAAGATCTGGCTCTCCGAGACCGGCCACGTCGACCCCTTCGACTACCGGCGCGGCGCCTGGGTCGACACCCTGCACCGCTGGTTCGACCACGAACTCCTCGGCTACGCCAACGGGATCGACCACGAGCCGATGGCCGACATCGAACGCCACCCCGACCAGTGGGTGACCTCCACCGTCTGGCCGCCGCGGGGTACACAGGCCACCACCCTGCGTCCCGCCGCGGGCACCCAGGCGGGCGTCGGCACCCTCGGCCTGCGCGCGGGCACCGGCACCGAGACCTTCACCGACGACCCGCGGCAGAGCGAGACCGACTGGGCGGCCCAGATCGCCACACCGACGCCGGACAAGGCCGGCTTCCTCACCGCGCCGCTCACGCACGACCTGCGGCTGTCCGGCTCCGCCACGGTCACGGTCACCGCCACCCCGACCACCTCGACCGCTCACCTGACCGCCGTCCTGGTCGACCTCGGCCCGGACACCATCCGGGACTACTCCGACGAGGCCGAGGGCATCACCACCCTCACCGACCGCACCTGCTGGGGCGAGAGCACGGCCGGTGACAGCGCCTGCTTCCTGAGGACCGCGGCCAAGACCAAGGCCGTCGACTACACCGTCTTCAGTCGCGGCTGGGCCGACCTCGGCACCTACGCCGACCCCGGCAGGGGCGTCCCGCTCACCCCGGGCAGGGCGTACACGATCACCCTCGACCTGGCGGCCACCGACCACGTCGTACCGAAGGGACACCGGCTGGCGCTGATCGTCGCGGGCACGGACAAGGACCTCATCGATCCGCCGTCCACCACCCCGACGCTGGCCCTGGACCTGTCCCGTACGGCGGCCGGGGTCCCGCTGGTCGGCGGCCCGGCCGCGTTCGCCGGCGCCACCACCGCCCGCTGGACCGCCCCCACCACGGGCCGCCTGGACGGCGTGCGCGCCCCGCGCACCACCCACCGCGTCCCGGCGAGCTGAGCACCCGGGCCTCGGAAGTACGCGCTCCTAGGCGGCCGGTCCGGTGTCCACCAGACCGGCCGCCTCCCGGGCGCACCCCCAGGCCACCGTGACCCCGGCCCCGCCGTGCCCGTAGTTGTGGACCAGCAGCCCGCCGTCCGGCCGGGGTGCACGCGCCAGCCGGACCGCTCCCCGGTACGGCCGCAGCCCCACCCGGTGCGACAGGACCCGTGCCCCGGCGATCTCCGGCCGTACCGCCGCACACCGCGCCACGATCCCGGCCGCGACGGCCGGATCCGGCTCCAGGGACCAGCGGTCCTCCTCCGCCGTGCCCCCGAGCAGCAAACCGCCCGGCTGCGGGAAGAAGTAGGCGGACGCACCCCCTTCGACCTCGTCGGCGGACGTGTACCAGGTCGTGATCCCCGGGTTCTCCACCACGACCAGCTGCCCACGCACCGGACGCACAGCGGGATCCGGCACCAGCGAACGAGCGCCCAGCCCGGTGCAGTTGACCACCACCGGCGCGGGCACCTCGTGCAGCCCGCGCACCTCCCGCTCCTCGACCGTCCCGCCCGCCCGCTCCAACCGCGCCCGCAACCATGCCAGATGGACCGGCATGTCGATCAACGGAAGGCGCGCCGCGACACCTTCGTCCGTGTCCGTGAGCCCCGGCACCCGTGCCGCCCAGGGACCCACCTCGTCCAGCCGCAGCCCCCCGTGTACACCCTCGACCAGGCGTACGCCGGTCTCCTCGGGCCGCGCCGCCAACTCCTCGTACACCACGAGGGAGGCCAGCGCCCATTCCCCGACCAGTGCCTCCGGTTCGATGCGGTACGGCCACCACAGCGCACCGGCGACCGCCGAGGTCGTACGCCCACCGGTCTCCCGTGCCCACACCCGCACCCGCCGGCCGCCCTCGGCCAGCACCACCGCCGTGGTCAGCCCGACCACCCCGGCACCGACCACGATCACTTCGCCGCTCAGCTCGTACGCCACAACGCGACGTTAGCCGAACATGTCATGCCGCGCTCAGAACGTCCCGCTCTGGGGATACTCACAGCATGTCTGCCGCATACGCGACCTTCGGCCTGGCCCCGGCGACGCGCGCCGGCGGGGTCCGCACCGACGGCGGCTACCAGCTCCACCGGGACTTCGTGGACTTCATCGTCGACGGCCGCCCGCTGCTGTTCCAGCTCTCCGACCTGGACGCCGTCTCCCCGCTCGCCTCCGACGTCCCGCCCGCGATCTTCACCGCCCAGGTCCGCTGCCTCTTACTGGAGGCCGAACCGCCGCTGCCCGACGACCGGTACGTCATCTACGGCTGCCCCGAGTGCGAGGACCTGGCCTGCGGCGCGGTCACCGCGCTCATCGAGCGGGACGGCGACGACTACGTCTGGCGCGACTTCGCCTGGCAGACCGACCCGCACGCCGACCTGGAGCTCAACGGCTACCACGGCATCGGCCCGTTCCGCTTCCACGGCCCCGGCTACCGCGAGGCCCTCGGCGCCCTCCTGGCGGACCCGGGCCCGCCGGCCGCCCGGCGCGTCCTGCTGATCGGTGCCCGGGTCGCCCTCCTCGCCAGGCTGGCCGCCGCCCTGCGCACCATCGGCATCGGCGCCGACATCACCCGCGACGCCGACGGCGTCCCCGCCGAGGAACTCCGCTGCTACGGCGCCGTGGCCTTCGGCCCCACCGCCAAGGAGCCCGAAAGAGCCGCCGTCCGTGCGGCGTTCGACCGGGCGGGCGTGGCGGTCGCGTACGTCGACGGGCTCGCCCCGATCATCCCGCTCCTCGTCGCCCAGATCGAGCACGCGCTCGACCGCAGCCCGCTCCCGCAGCGCCGGCTCACCCGCATGGTCGCCGCCGCCGGCACCGCCGTCGTCGAGGTCACCGCGCCCTGCCGGGTACAGCTCACCGCGTACCGGCTGGACCGGTTCACCCGCCCCCGCTCCCACGACCTCTTCGACGGCGTCCTGGAGCCCGGCAGCCACCGCCTCCCCCTCCACGGGATTCCGGCCAGCGGCGCGTCCTACCTCGTGGCCCGGACCACCGGAGGCGTCCTGGTGGCGGCGACGCCCCGCTGACCGGGCGGGAACGGGACAACGGGACGGGGAGCGCCCCGCGCGGACCATTAGGATCGGCCTTCTGATGACTGCCACCCTCGTCGCCAAGAACCTCGCCGCCGGGCACGGCGACCGCTCGCTCTTCGCCGGGCTCGACCTCGTCGTCGCGCCCGGAGACGTGATCGGTCTGGTCGGTGCCAACGGCGCGGGCAAGTCCACCCTGCTCCGGCTGCTCGCCGGGCTCAGCGCCCCCGAGCAGGGCGAGCTGCGCCTCTCCCCGCCCACCGCGACCGTCGGCCACCTGCCCCAGGAGCCGGAGCGGCGGCCCGGCGAGACCGTCCGCGCCTTCCTCGCCCGGCGCACCGGCGTCGCCGAGGCACAGCGCGTGATGGACGAGGCGACCCAGGCCCTGGTGGACGGCGCACCGGGCGCCGACGACGCCTACGCCGTCAGCCTGGAGCGCTGGCTCGACCTCGGCGGCGCCGACCTGGAGGAGCGGGCCGAGGAGGTCGCCGACTCGCTGGGCCTGGCCGTCGACCTGGACCAGCACATGACCGCCCTGTCCGGCGGCCAGGCGGCCCGCGCGGGCCTCGCCTCCCTGCTGCTGTCCCGGTACGACGTCTTCCTCCTCGACGAGCCCACCAACGACCTCGACCTCGACGGCCTGGAGCGGCTCGAACGCTTCGTGACCGGTCTGCGCGCGGGCACGGTCGTCGTCAGCCACGACCGCGAGTTCCTCACCCGCACCGTCACCAAGGTCCTCGAACTCGACCTCGCCCAGCAGCAGATCCGCCTCTACGGCGGCGGCTACGAGGCCTACCTGGAAGAACGCGACGTGGCCCGCCGGCACGCCCGCGAGGACTACGAGGAGTACGCCGACAAGAGGGCCGCCCTCCAGGACCGGGCCCAGATGCAGCGCTCCTGGATGGACAAGGGCGTCAAGAACGCCCGCCGCAAGGCGTCCAACGACAACGACAAGATCGGCCGCAAGTTCCGCAGCGAGGCCAGCGAGAAGCAGGCCGCCAAGGCCCGCCAGACCCAGCGCATGATCGAACGCCTGGACGTCGTCGAGGAACCGCGCAAGGAGTGGGAGCTGCGCATGGAGATCGCGGCGGCTCCGCGCTCGGGCGCCGTCGTGGCGACCCTCCGGGACGCCGAGGTACGGCGCGGCGACTTCACCCTCGGTCCGGTCTCCCTCCAGATCGACTGGGCGGACCGGGTCGCGGTCACCGGCGCCAACGGCGCGGGCAAGTCGACGCTGCTGGCCGCGCTGCTGGGCCGGGTGGAACTGGACGCCGGGCACGCGGCCCTCGGCTCCGGTGTGCTGGTTGGCGAGGTCGACCAGGCCCGCAGGCTCTTCCACGGCACCGAGTCCCTGCTGGACGCCTTCTGCGCCGCGGTCCCGGACACCGAGCCGGTCGAAGTGCGGACCCTGCTGGCCAAGTTCGGCCTCAAACAGGACCATGTGCTGCGCCAGGCGGGCACGCTCTCCCCGGGCGAACGCACCCGCGCCGCCCTGGCGCTGCTCCAGGGCCGCGGCGTCAACCTCCTCGTCCTGGACGAACCCACGAACCACCTGGACCTGCCCGCGATCGAGCAACTGGAGTCCGCCCTCGACACCTACGAGGGCACCCTCCTCCTGGTCACCCACGACCGCCGCATGCTGGACGCGGTACGGGTGACCCGCCACCTGGAGCTAACCACAGGCAAGGTCACGGAACGCTGATCCCTGGGGCGGGCTTCGGGCCTGCTCAGGAGCGCGGGGAGCCGTGCGGCCTGGGTGGCCATGCGGCTCCCCGCCGCCTCACCCCCGGACGGCTCCCGACGGAGTCGTCACCGCTTGCCGTTCTTCGGGTTCAGCAGGCCCGCGCGGCGCAGCGCGTCGGCCATCGCGCTGTTCGCCGGGGCCGGGGACGCCGCCCCCTGGCGGGAGCCGCCCCCCTGGCTCTGCTGCCGACGCTGCTGCGGCGGACGTGCGCCGCCGCCGCGCTGCTGCCGGCGCTCACCGGCGGAGGCCGGCGCCGCCTCGTCCTCAAGACGCAGCGTCAGCGAGATCCGCTTGCGCGGGATGTCCACGTCGAGCACCTTCACCTTGACGATGTCACCCGGCTTCACCACGTCCCGCGGGTCCTTGACGAACGTCTTGGACATCGCCGAGACGTGCACCAGACCGTCCTGGTGCACACCGACGTCGACGAACGCGCCGAACGCCGCCACGTTCGTGACGACCCCCTCCAGAATCATCCCGGAGGCGAGGTCGGAGATCTTCTCGACGCCTTCCTTGAAGGTGGCCGTCTTGAAGGCCGGACGCGGGTCACGCCCCGGCTTCTCCAGCTCCTTGAGGATGTCGGAGACCGTCGGCAGGCCGAACGTGTCGTCCACGAAGTCCGTCGGCCGCAGCGAGCGCAGCACACCCGTGTTGCCGATGAGCGAGGCCACCTCCTGGCCGGACGTCTTCACCATGCGCCGTACGACGGGGTACGCCTCCGGGTGCACGCTCGACGCGTCCAGCGGGTCGTCGCCGCCGCGGATGCGCAGGAAGCCCGCGCACTGCTCGTAGGCCTTCGGGCCGAGCCGGGCCACGTTCTTCAGCTGCGCGCGGGACGTGAACGGGCCGTTGGCGTCCCGGTGGTTCACGATGTTCTCGGCGAGCCCGGAGGTGATGCCGGAGACCCGCGCGAGCAGCGGCGCGGAGGCGGTGTTGACGTCCACCCCGACGCCGTTCACACAGTCCTCGACCACCGCGTCCAGCGAGCGCGACAGCTTCACCTCGGACAGGTCGTGCTGGTACTGGCCGACGCCGATCGACTTGGGGTCGATCTTCACCAGCTCGGCGAGCGGGTCCTGGAGACGGCGCGCGATGGAGACCGCGCCCCGCAGCGACACGTCCATGTCGGGCAGTTCCTGCGAGGCGAACGCGGACGCCGAGTACACGGACGCACCCGCCTCCGACACCATCACCTTGGTGAGCTTCAGCTCCGGGTGCCGGGTGATGAGCTCACCGGCGAGCTTGTCGGTCTCACGGGACGCCGTGCCGTTGCCGATCGCGATCAGCTCGACCGCGTGCTCCTGGGCGAGGCGGGCGAGCTTGGCGATCGCCTCCTCCCACTTGTTGGCCGGCACGTGCGGGTAGATGACGTCGGTGGCGACCACCTTGCCGGTGGCGTCGACCACGGCGACCTTCACGCCCGTGCGAAAACCGGGGTCCAGACCCAGCGTCGCGCGGGTGCCCGCCGGGGCGGCCAGCAGCAGGTCGCGCAGGTTCGCCGCGAACACGTCGACCGCCTCGTCCTCCGCGGCCGTACGCAGCCGCAGCCGCAGGTCGATGCCGAGGTGGACGAGGATCCGGGTCCGCCAGGCCCAGCGGACCGTGTCCGCCAGCCACTTGTCGGCGGGTCGCCCCCGGTCGGCGACCCCGAACCAGTGGGCGATGATCCCCTCGTACGAGGACGGTCCCTCGGCCGGTTCCTCCGGCTCCAGGACGAGGTCGAGGACGTCCTCCTTCTCGCCGCGCAGCATCGCGAGGATCCGGTGCGAGGGCAGCTCCGTGAAGGGCTCCGTGAAGTCGAAGTAGTCGGCGAACTTCGCGCCCGCCTCCTCCTTGCCGTCCCGCACCTTCGCGGTGAGCCGACCCCGCACCCACATGCGTTCGCGCAGCTCACCGATCAGGTCGGCGTCCTCCGAGAACCGCTCGGCGAGGATCGCGCGGGCCCCCTCCAGGGCGGCCTGCGGATCGGCCACGCCCTTGTCGGCGTCGACGAACGTGGCGGCCGCGGCGAGCGGTTCCACCGTCGGGTCGCCGAGCAGCCCCTCGGCCAGCGGCTCGAGACCGGCCTCCCGCGCGATCTGCGCCTTGGTCCGCCGCTTCGGCTTGTACGGCAGGTAGATGTCCTCCAGCCGCGCCTTGGTCTCGGCGCCCCGGATCTGCGCCTCCAGCTCGGCGGTGAGCTTGCCCTGCTCCCGCACCGACTCCAGGATCGCGGTGCGCCGCTCCTCCAGCTCCCGCAGGTACCGCAGCCGCTCCTCGATCGTGCGCAGCTGCGCGTCGTCGAGCATCTCGGTCGCTTCCTTGCGGTAGCGGGCGATGAAGGGCACCGTCGAACCGCCGTCGAGCAGCTCCACGGCAGCCTTGACCTGCCGCTCCCGTACGCCGAGCTCCTCGGCGATCCTGCCTTCGATGGACCCTGGAACCAGGGACCCGGGTGTCGTCACGATCCCGTACCGCCTTCTCCACTGAGGTTGCGCCGCAATTGTGGCAGGTGACACCGACAACCGGGCCGCAGGGCGCCATTCCGCCGTGTTCCCGCCCGTCGCGACCGACCCGCCTCACCCCTTGCCGATGAGATCCGCCGGGAAGGCGCCCGCCGCCACGGCCGCCGCGGCGAACCCGTGCGCCAGCTCGGTCAGCCGGGCCACTCCGTCGGCCCCCAGGTGCTCGTACGGCGCCCGGTCGAGCCGGTCCGTCTCCGTCTCGATCTCCGCCCGCAGGGCCACCCCCGCCGCGGTCAGCTCGCCCGCCGCGTCCAGCAGTCCGCGCTCCCGGAGCCGTTCCCGGGCCGCGTCCCAGTCGTCCCGGCTCCAGCCGCGCGTGGCGAACACCCACTTCGGCCGCATGCCCTTGCCGGTCGCGGTGTGCGTGACCACCGCCTCGAGACCGTCGAGACCGGCCGCGACCAGCGTCGCGATGTGCCCGTCGCCCCGGTGCTCACGCAGCAGCGTCGTCGCGTGCCAGTAGGCGAGGTGCGGCTCCCCGGGGACCGGCAGGTCCGCGTGGGCCGCATACAGCGGCCGTCCCGGGCGGGAGCACGCCTCGGTGGCCCGCAGCGCCAGTTCCGCCGCCTCGGCCATCGCGTCGCAGACCACCGCGTCCGCACCGAGCAGCCGCCGCATCGACGCGTCGACGGCACGCGCGCGTGCGGCGAGGACGGCGCCCGGGGAGGCGGCCTCCCAGACGGCCGGCACATGCCGGGCCACCAGCTCGTGCTTGTAGTTGTAGAACACGGCTGTCACCGTCCCGGCCCCGACCGGTCCCAACGCGGCCGCGCGCACCGCGAAGTTGACGGCCCGGGGGTGGTTGACCCCGAGCGCGGCCAGCTCCTCGGCCAGCTCGGGGCTGAAGAAGTGCGTCGCGTGCAGGGAGTTGAGCAGGGTGTGGCAGCGGCGGCCGGCGAGCGGCTCCAGGACGGCGGTAGTCATGGCGAGCACGCTACTGACTGGTTGGTACGGACTCCAGGGCTCCGACGCGGCGAGCCGGGAGCCTGTTCAGTCTCGGCCCGGGACCGACCACGTGAACCGCGGCGGGCGGCGCTCCAGGAACGCGGTGACGCCCTCCGCGGTGTCGCCGCTGCCGCGGGCCTGCTCCGCCCAGTGGGCGTCGCGGTCCGTGCGGCCGTTCGCGAACTCCTTCGCGGCGGCCTGCGTCAGCTGGGAGCGCGCGACCAGGACCCTGGTGAACTCCGCCACCCGCTTGTCGAGTTCGCCCTCCGGCAGCACCTCGTCCACCAGGCCGGTGCGCAGCGCCCGCTCGGTGCCGAGCAGCTCGCCCGAGAAGAGCAGGTACTTGGTGGTGGCCGGGCCGACGAGGGAGACCAGACGGCGGGTGGCGGCGGCCGGGTAGACGATGCCGAGCCGGGCGGGCGTCACCCCGAACAGCGCGCCCTCCTCGGCGAACCGCAGGTCGCAGGCGGCGGCCAGCTGTGCGCCGCCGCCGACGCAGTGGCCGCGGATGGCGGCGAGGGTCGGCTTGGGGAACGCGGCGAGCGCCTCCTCGGCGGCGCCGGCGAGGGCCTGGGCCTCGGTGGCGGAGCCCTGGAGGGTGGAGATGTCGGCGCCGGCGCAGAAGGTGGCGCCTTCGCCGGTGAGGACCAGCGCCCGCACGGCGGGGTCGGCGGCGAGTTCCCCGAGCAGGGGCGGGAGGGTCCGCCACATCGCCGCGGTCATCGCATTGCGTTTGGCCGCGTTGCGCATCACTACGGTGGCAACGGCTTCTTCGACCCGGTGGGTGAGGCGGGGCTCCATGATGCCGGATGGTATCCACGCGTCGCGCGGTTCCCCACGCCCCCAGGGTTGCAGTACAACCCTAATAGTTCGCGAAGTCGGCTTTCGGCGGGTCAGCAAGCGGTCCCACAACTGACGTTGTCATACGCCAACGGTCAGATCCGTTCGATAGTTGCTGACTTGTGTTCAGTCATCCGGAGCGGAGCGGGTCGTTACCAACACTCGACGTGTGGTGACAATCGAGCGCGAGGGTGGCGACCGGACGATGGAGAACCACGGGCGCGGGCACGACCCGCGTCCAGAGGCGGGCGGCGAGCCGCCGCCGGATCCGCTGCCGTACGAGGGTGTCTGGCGGTTCACGGCCGCCGCCGTGGACGCCTCCGTCCCGCAGGCGCGCCGCGCCGTACGGGACCTGCTCCGGCGCCAGGGCGTCCCCGTCGCGGAGGACCTGGTGTACGGACTGTTGCTGATCGTCTCCGAACTGGTCACCAACGCGGTCAAGCACGCGGCGGTGCTGTCGCCGGTGCTGGCCGTCGAGGTCGCCGTCGGCGCCGAGTGGGTGCGGGTGTCCGTGGAGGACAGCCACCCCTACCGCCCGACCGCCCTGGAGGCCGACCACGGCCAGACCGGCGGCCGGGGGCTGCTGCTGGTCCGGGAGATCGCCCGGGAGGCGGGCGGGGTCGTGGACGTGGAGCACACGTCGAGCGGCGGCAAGGTGATCTGGGCCGCCCTGCCGCTCAAACCCGCGATGCTGTCGTGACGGCGGACCGGGTGCGGCCTCTCACCAGCCCGCGGACGCGCCCGTCAGCTCCCTGACCGCCGGACGGGCCGCGTCCAGCACGGTCATGAACCAGGCGGAGAAGGGCTCCTCGGCGTGCCGCTCGGCCAGCTCGGCGGCCGTCACGAAGGCGGTCGCCTCGACCTCCTCGGGGTCCGGCACGAGCGGTGCCTGGACCATCCCGACGAAGAGGTGGTTGAACTCCTGCTCGACCAGGCCGGAGGCCGGGTCCGGGTGGTTGTAGCGGACCGTACCCGCCTCGGCGAGCAGCGACGGGGAGACGCCCAGCTCCTCGAAGGTGCGGCGGGCCGCCGCCGCGAAGGGCGCCTCGCCGGGGTAGGGGTGGCCGCAGCAGGTGTTGGACCACACGCCGGGGGAGTGGTACTTGCCCAGCGCCCGCTGCTGGAGCAGCAGCCTGCCGTGCTCGTCGAAGAGGAAGACGGAGAAGGCCCGGTGCAACTGTCCGGGCGGCTGGTGCGCGGCCAGCTTCTCCGCGGTGCCGATGGTCACACCCTTCTCGTCGACGAGTTCAAGCAGGATCGCGTCCGCGGTGCCTTCCGACGTGCTGTGCGTCGTGGTGGCAGGTGTGATCGGCATACCCATCCTTCGCCTCGGTCCTGGCACCCCAAGTCTGCCGTACGAAACCGACACTTCCGACACTTCCCGTGCGGGCACGCCGGAAGGGGGCCCGGTTGTTGATCGTGCCCTAAGCGTACGAACGGGAACCCTGCGGGCCCCAAGGGGTACCTGTTCGGGGACGCCTCGAACGCCAGGACGACGGTGACGTCAGTGGCAGAGCCGGGCTTCGTGCTCCGCGTGTCCGCTCGGCTCCAGCTGGAAGGTGCAGTGCTCCACGTCGAAGTGGTGGCCGAGGCAGCCCTGCAGTTCGTGCAGCATCTTCTCGTGGCCGATGGCGTTCAGTACGTCGGAGCGGACCACCACGTGCGCCGACAGCACCGGCATGCCGGAGGTGATCGTCCAGGCGTGCAGGTCGTGGACGTCCTCCACGCCGTCCAGCGCCAGGATGTGCGACCGCACCTCCGCCATGTCCACGTCCTTCGGAGCGGACTCCAGCAGGACGTCCAGGGTCTCGCGCAGCAGCTTCAGGGTCCTCGGCACGATCATCACGCCGATGACCAGCGAGGCGATCGGGTCGGCCGCCTGCCAGCCGGTGGTCAGGATCACCGCGGCCGAGATCAGCACCGCCAGCGAGCCCAGCGCGTCGGCCGCCACCTCCAGGAAGGCGCCGCGCACGTTCAGGCTCTCCGACTGGCCGCGCACCAGCAGCGTGAGCGAGATCATGTTGGCGACCAGGCCGATCGAACCGAACACGATCATCTGGCCGCCGTGCGTGTCCGCGGGCGTCAGGAACCGCTGGACCGCCTCGTAGAGCACGTAGCTGCCCACGCAGAGCAGCAGCAGACAGTTGGCCAGGGCGGCGAGGATCTCCGCGCGTGCGAGGCCGAAGGTGCGGTTGGTGCTCGCCGGGCGGTTGGCGAAGTGGATCGCCAGCAGGGCCATGCCGAGGCCCAGGGCGTCGGTCGCCATGTGCGCCGCGTCCGCGATCAGCGCGAGCGAGTCGGCCACCAGACCGCCGAAGATCTCGACCACCATCACCCCGAGGGTGATGGCGAGCGCGACCCGAAGCCGGCCGCGGTACGCCGCCGCGGCCGTACCGGTGGCCGGTACGTGGCTGTGTGCGTGGCCGTGGTCGTGGCCTGCCCCCATGGGATCCGCCTCCTGTACTGGGCCCGGGATGACAGTGAACTACGGGTGGGGGGTATCCGGCAACGCGGCAGTGAACACCGTTGTCATGTGCCCTGACCTGCGCAAACGAACCCAGGTCAGGGCACCCTCACTATGTCGCCAATGCCCGGTCTGCGAGCGCGGTTTGTGGCCCGGGGCCCGGATCACGGATGATGATCTCGGCAAAGGCCAGGCCGGTGCGCGCCGTCCGGGCCGTGAACGGCCGGTGAACAAGGAATCCTCACCATCCGCTAACCTCTGCCGAATGCCGTCCGGGGGCCGTCACCCATACCGTGCCCCATCACGCAGCAGGCGCCCGTGCGCCGCACCCAGGGAGTGAGTTCGGTTGTCGACCGCCATCGTCACCGGTCAGCCGGTCCCCGGATCGTCACTGGAGAGCGATCTGCGGGCACTCGGCTTCGAGGTGCGCCCGGCCGCCGACGCGACCGACGCCGCGGCCGTGCTCGCGACCGTGCCCGCCGACCGGCGGGTGGCGGTGGTCGACGCCCGCTTCGTCGGCCACCAGCACGCCCTGCGCCTCGGACTCACCGATCCGCGCTTCCCGCTCGCCGCGATCCCCGGCGCCGTCACGGCCCAGCCCGCCGCCCGTCAGGCCCTCACCCGGGCGCTGTCGCGTGAGGCCTCGGCGGGCGGCGGCACCGTGCTCGCCGTCGACGGCCTCGCCACCGCGCTGGACGCCGACGTCCACCGTCCCGAGCTGGGCAGCCTGGTGGCCGCCGTCCCCGCCGACCCGCAGGCCCGCAACGAGGCGCGGCAGGCCGTCGCGGCCGTCGACGACGAGGCCGTACGCCTGAAGTCGGCCGTGAAGTCCCGCGACGGCTTCTTCACCACCTTCTTCATCAGCCCGTACTCCCGCTACGTCGCCCGCTGGTGCGCGCGCCGGGGACTGACCCCCAACCAGGTCACCACCGCCTCCCTGCTCACCGCCCTGATCGCGGCGAGCTGCGCGGCCACCGGCACCCGGGCCGGGTTCGTGGCGGCGGGCGTCCTGCTCATCGCGTCCTTCGTACTGGACTGCACCGACGGCCAGCTCGCCCGCTACTCCCTGCAGTACTCCACGCTCGGCGCCTGGCTCGACGCCACCTTCGACCGGGCCAAGGAGTACGCCTACTACGCCGGCCTCGCGCTGGGCGCGGCCCGCGGCGGCGACGACGTGTGGGTGCTGGCCCTCGGCGCGATGATCCTGCAGACCTGCCGGCACGTGGTCGACTTCTCCTTCAACGAGGCCAACCACGACGCCACCGCCAACACCAGCCCCACCGCCGCCCTCTCCGACCGGCTCGACAGCGTCGGCTGGACGGTCTGGGTGCGCCGGATGATAGTCCTGCCCATCGGCGAACGGTGGGCACTCATAGCCGTCCTGACGGCGGCCACGACCCCGCGGATCACCTTCTGCGTGCTGCTGGCCGGCTGCGCCCTCGCGGCGACGTACACCACGGCCGGGCGGGTGCTGCGGTCGCTGACCCGCAAGGCCAGGCGGACCGACCGGGCGGCGCGGGCGCTGGCGGACCTGGCGGACAACGGCCCGCTCGCCCGGCTCGCGGGTCGCCGCCGCCCCTTCGGCCCCCCGCTCCTGGTGGCGCTGGGCGGCGCCGCCGTCCTCGCCGTCTCCCTCTTCTCCGGCGTCACCTGGGCCCCGGTCGTGGGCGCCCTCGTCTACGCCCTCACCTCCGGCCAGGCCCTCGCCCGCCCCCTCAAGGGCGCCCTCGACTGGCTGGTCCCGCCCCTCTTCCGCGCCGCCGAATACGGCACCGTCCTCGTCCTCGCGAGCAAAGCCGGGGTGAACGGGGCCCTTCCGGCGGCTTTCGGCCTGGTGGCCGCGGTCGCCTACCATCACTACGACACGGTGTACCGCATCCGCGGCGACGCCGGGGCGCCGCCGGCCTGGCTGGTACGGGCCGTCGGGGGGCAGGAAGGGCGGACGCTGGCGGTCACCGTGCTTGCCGCGGTGCTCACCGCCGCGCAGTTCAAGGTCGCGCTCACGGTCCTCGCCGTGGCCGTGGCCGTGCTGGTGCTCGTCGAGAGCATCCGCTTCTGGGTGTCCTCCGGGGCGCCCGCCGTACACGACGAAGGAGAACCCGCATGATCGGCCTCGTGCTGGCGGCCGGCGCCGGACGGCGTCTGCGCCCCTACACCGACAGCCTGCCCAAGGCGCTGGTGCCGGTGGGGCCCGCGGGCATAGAGGACTCGATCACGGTGCTCGACCTTACCCTCGGCAACTTCGCCGAGATCGGCCTGACCGAGGTCGCGATCATCGTCGGCTACCGCAAGGAGGCCGTCTACGAGCGCAAGACGGCCCTGGAGGCCAAGTACGGCCTCCGGCTCACCCTCATCGACAACGACAAGGCCGAGGAGTGGAACAACGCCTACTCCCTGTGGTGCGGCCGTGACGCCCTCAAGGACGGCGTGATCCTCGCCAACGGCGACACCGTGCACCCGGTCTCGGTCGAGAAGACACTGCTCGCCGCGCGCGGCGACGGCAAGCGGATCATCCTCGCCCTCGACACCGTCAAGTCCCTCGCGGACGAGGAGATGAAGGTGGTCGTCGACGCCGAGCGGGGCATGACGAAGATCACCAAGCTGATGGACCCGGCCGAGGCGACCGGCGAGTACATCGGCGTCACCCTCATCGAGGGCGACGCCGCGCCGGAGCTCGCCGACGCCCTGAGGACGGTCTGGGAGACCGACCCCCAGCAGTTCTACGAGCACGGCTACCAGGAACTGGTCAACCGCGGCTTCCGGATCGACGTCGCGCCGATCGGCGACGTCCGGTGGGTCGAGATCGACAACCACGACGATCTCGCCAGGGGACGGGAGATCGCGTGCCAGTACTGACCCGGCTGATCCCCTCGCCGGTCGTCGTGGACATCCGCCCGGGTGCCCTCGACGACCTCGGCGGCGTGCTCGCCGACGAACGCATCTCGCACTCCGGGCGGCTCGCCGTCGCCGTCAGCGGCGGTTCCGGCACGAAGCTGCGCGAGCGGATCTCGCCGAGCCTGCCCGGCGCCACCTGGTACGAGGTCGGCGGCGGCACCCTGGACGACGCGGTCCGGCTGGCCGGCGACATCAAGGCCGGCCGCTACGACGCGGTCGTCGGCCTCGGCGGCGGCAAGATCATCGACTGTGCCAAGTTCGCCGCGGCACGGGTCGGCCTGCCGCTGGTCGCCGTGCCGACGAACCTCGCGCACGACGGCCTGTGCTCGCCGGTCGCCACCCTCGACAACGACGCGGGCCGCGGCTCCTACGGCGTGCCGAACCCGATCGCGGTCGTCATCGACCTCGACGTCATCCGGGAGGCCCCGGCGCGTTTCGTGCGCTCCGGCATCGGCGACGCCGTCTCCAACATCTCGGCGATCGCGGACTGGGAGCTGTCCCACCGCGTCAACGGCGAGAAGATCGACGGACTGGCGGCCGCGATGGCCCGGCAGGCCGGCGAGGCGGTGCTGCGCCACCCCGGCGGCATCGGGGAGAACGACTTCCTCCAGGTGCTCGCCGAGGCGCTGGTGCTCAGCGGCATCGCGATGTCGGTGTCGGGCGACTCCCGCCCGTCCTCCGGCGCCTGCCACGAGATCAACCACGCCTTCGACCTGCTGTTCCCGAGGCGTGCCGCGAGCCACGGGGAACAGTGCGGGCTCGGCGCGGCCTTCGCGATGTACCTGCGCGGAGCCCACGAGCAGTCCGTGTCCATGGCCGAAGTGCTGCGCCGGCACGGACTGCCGGTGCTGCCGGAGGAGATCGGCTTCACCGTGGACGAGTTCGTCCGGGTCGTGGAGTTCGCTCCGGAGACCAGGCCCGGCCGCTACACCATCCTCGAGCACCTCGACCTCAAGACCCACCAGATCAAGGACTTCTACGTCGACTATGTCAAGGCCATCGGTAGCTGAACTCCGTCCGGTCGTGCACCCCGCTGGGGTCAAGGACCGGCGCAGCGGTGAGCACTGGATGGGGCGCCTCTACATGCGTGAGGTGTCCCTGCGGGTGGACCGCTACCTGGTGAACACCAGGGTCACCCCCAACCAGCTCACGTACCTGATGACCGTATTCGGCGTCCTCGCGTGCCCGGCCCTGCTGGTGCCGGGCGTCTGGGGCGCCGTGCTCGGCGTGGTGTGCGTCCAGATGTACCTGCTCCTCGACTGCGTCGACGGCGAGATCGCGCGCTGGAAGCAGCAGTACTCGCTCGGCGGGGTCTACCTCGACCGGGTCGGGGCCTACCTCACCGACGCGGCCGTCCTGGTCGGACTCGGGCTGCGCGCCGCCGACCTGTTCGGCAGCGGCCGTATCGACTGGCTGTGGGCCTTCCTCGGCACGCTGGGCGCGCTCGGCGCGATCCTGATCAAGGCCGAGACCGACCTGGTCGGGGTCGCCCGGCACCAGGCCGGGCTGCCGGTGGTCAAGGAGGCCGCCGCCGAGATGCGCTCCTCCGGGATGGCGCTGGCCCGCCGGGCCGCCGCCGCGTTCAAGTTCCACCGGCTGATCCTCGGCATCGAGGCCTCGCTGCTGATCCTGCTGCTCGCCGTCGCCGACCACTTCCACGGCGACCTCTTCTGGACCCGGCTCGGCACCGCCGTGCTGGCCGGCATCGCGGTGCTCCAGACCCTGCTGCACCTGGTGTCCGTGCTCGCGTCGAGCAGGCTCCGGTGAGCGCCGGGCTGAAGGTCGGCGCGGTCGTCATCACGATGGGCAACCGCCCCGACGAACTGCGCGCCCTCCTCGACTCGATCGCCAAGCAGCACGGCGAGCGGATCGAGGTGGTCGTCGTCGGCAACGGCTCGCCCGTCCCGGACGTCCCCGAGGGCGTGCGCACCCTGGAGCTGCCCGAGAACCTCGGCATCCCCGGCGGGCGCAACGTCGGCATAGAAGCCTTCGGCCCCAGTGGCCGCGATGTCGACATATTGCTCTTCCTCGACGACGACGGCCTGCTCCCCGAGCACGACACCGCCGAGCTGTGCCGGCAGGCCTTCGCCGCCGACCCGAAGCTCGGCATCATCAGCTTCCGCATCGCCGACCCGGAGACCGGTGAGACCCAGCGCCGCCACGTGCCGCGGCTGCGGGCCTCCGACCCGATGCGCTCCTCCCGGGTCACCACCTTCCTCGGCGGTGCCAACGCCGTCCGTACCCAGGTCCTCGCCGAGGTCGGCGGCCTGCCGGACGAGTTCTTCTACGCCCATGAGGAGACCGACCTGGCCTGGCGCGCCCTGGACGCCGGCTGGATGATCGACTACCGCTCCGACATGGTGCTGTTCCACCCCACGACCGCCCCCTCCCGGCACGCGGTCTACCACCGGATGGTCGCCCGCAACCGGGTCTGGCTGGCCCGCCGCAACCTGCCCGCGCCGCTGGTCCCCGTCTACCTCGGGGTGTGGCTGCTGCTGACCCTGCTGCGCCGTCCGTCCCGTCCGGCCCTGCACGCCTGGTTCGCCGGCTTCCGGGAGGGCTGGACCACCGCCTGCGGACCCCGCCGCCCGATGCGCTGGCGGACCGTGTGGAAGCTCACGCGACTGGGCCGTCCTCCGGTGATCTGACAGGCTCGGGGGGTGCGCGGCCGCGCGGCCGACCCCCGGGACCGTATCCCCTCGCGGATACGTGTCGCCTTCCTGTAGCACAATTCCGTAAGACATGAGTAAGACGAACCAGACGACGAAGGCCTCCACCCTTGAGTGAGACAACGCATGACGGCGGGATCGCGGTGAGCGCGGCACCGGCGCCCGACGAGGGCCTCACGGCGGCGCAACTGGCCGCCAAGTACGGGCTCGCGGTGAGCGGCGCCCGGCCCTCCCTCGTCGAGTACGTACGCCAGCTGTGGGGCCGCCGTCACTTCATCCTGGCCTTCTCCCAGGCGAAGCTCACCGCCCAGTACAGCCAGGCCAAGCTCGGCCAGCTCTGGCAGGTGGCCACCCCGCTGCTGAACGCGGCCGTGTACTACTTCATCTTCGGCGTCATCCTGCACGCCAGCCGCGGTATGTCGCAGGACGTCTACATCCCGTTCCTGGTCACCGGTGTCTTCACCTTCACCTTCACGCAGAGCTCGATCATGACGGGCGTCCGGGCGATCTCCGGCAACCTCGGCCTGGTGCGCGCGCTGCACTTCCCGCGTGCCTCGCTGCCCGTGTCCTTCGCGCTCCAGCAGCTCCAGCAGCTGCTGTTCTCGATGATCGTCATGGTCGCCGTGGTCGTCGGGTTCGGCAGCCGCCCCGGCCTGTCCTGGGCGCTGGTCGTGCCGATCCTGTTGCTGCTGTTCCTGTTCAACACCGGGCTGGCCCTGATCGTGGCGCGGATGGGCGCCAGGACGCCGGACCTCGCGCAGCTGCTGCCGTTCATCCTGCGCACCTGGATGTACATGTCCGGCGTGATGTTCTCGATCACCAAGATGATGGAGGGCAGGCCGGAGTGGGCGCGCACCCTCCTCCAGGTCAACCCGGCCACCGTCTACATGGACCTGATGCGCTTCGCGCTCATCGACGGCTACGGCGCCTCGAACCTGCCGCCGCACGTCTGGGCCGTCGCCCTGGCCTGGGCCGTGGTCGTCTTCGGCGGCGGATTCGTGTACTTCTGGAAGGCGGAGGAGCGGTACGGCCGTGGCTGAGCAGAGCACAGGGGAGCGGATCCCCACCGTCATAGCGGAGGACGTGCACATCGTCTACCGCGTCAACGGCGCCAAGACCGGCAAGGGCAGCGCGACCTCCGCCCTCAGCCGTATCGTCCGGCGCGGCGACGAGCGCGGCGTCCGCAGGGTGCACGCGGTCCGCGGGGTCTCCTTCGTCGCCTACCGCGGCGAGGCGATCGGCCTGATCGGGTCCAACGGCTCCGGCAAGTCCACCCTGCTGCGGGCCATCGCCGGCCTGCTGCCCGCGGAGAAGGGCAGGGTCTACACCAACGGTCAGCCCTCGCTGCTCGGCGTCAACGCGGCCCTGATGAACGACCTCACCGGCGAACGGAACGTCATCCTCGGCGGTCTCGCCATGGGCATGTCCCGTGAGGACATCCGGGCCCGCTACCAGGAGATCGTCGACTTCTCCGGCATCAACGACAAGGGCGACTTCATCACCCTGCCCATGCGCACCTACTCGTCCGGCATGGCGGCCCGGCTCCGGTTCTCCATCGCCGCCGCCAAGGACCACGACGTCCTCATGATCGACGAGGCGCTGGCCACCGGGGACGCGGCGTTCCGCAAGCGCTCCGAGGACCGGATCCGCGAGCTGCGCGAGCACGCCGGCACGGTGTTCCTGGTCAGCCACAACAACAAGTCCATCCGTGACACCTGCGACCGGGTCCTGTGGCTGGAGCGCGGCGAGCTGCGCATGGACGGCCCGACCGAAGAGGTGCTCAAGGAGTACGAGAAGTTCACCGGCAAGTAGCCCCCGATCCCACGGGCAGGCGACCGATTTCGGCCAGGGCCCCGCCGGAACCTTCCGGCGGGGCCCCGCGTCTGCAAAGGAAGCGTCAACTCCGTGGCGCCGCAGGAATCTTGAAGCCAATCGGTGTGTTGTTGTGATCTGCGGGACACCCCGGCGAACCTCCATGCGTTGTACAACGTAAGCTGTACCGGTCCCGGAAAGCGGCAAGTGGGGCGATAATGCGCGACACCCTCCGCCGGGCTGCCCTGCGGGCTGCCGAGCGGCGTGTCCGAAATAGTGTGTATTGGGTCGGCAGTGTAGAACGGGAGATGTGACGGCAATGGCTACGGAAACTCCCCAGCTCAACGCAGGCCGCGCCGTCCCCGCCCCGGGCAGTGAACGGTGACGGCGACCGCCCCGGCGCACCCCGCCGACGCGGAGCGCGGCACGCTGGCCAAGGCCGCGGACGAGAACTTCCCCGTGGCGCCCTTCTTCCTGCCGAAGGCCTGGCGTGACGATCTGATGGCGGTGTACGGCTTCGCCCGCCTCGTCGACGACATCGGCGACGGCGATCTGGCCCCCGGCGGCGCCGACGCCCGGCTGCTCGGGGTGCCGGCCGCGGAGGCCGAGGACCGCCTGGTCCTCCTGGACGCCTTCGAGGCCGACCTGCACCGCGTCTTCGACGCGACCCCGCGCCACCCGCTGCTGCGCCGGCTGCAGCCGACCGTGCGCCGCCACTGCCTCACCCCCGAGCCGTTCCTGGGGCTGATCGCCGCCAACCGCCAGGACCAGACCGTCGCACGGTACGAGACCTACGACGACCTGCTCGCCTACTGCGAGCTGTCCGCCAACCCCGTCGGCCGTCTGGTCCTCGCCGTCACCGGCACCTCGACCCCCGAGCGGGTCCGGCTCTCCGACGCGATCTGCACCGCGCTGCAGATCGTCGAACACCTCCAGGACGTGGCCGAGGACTTCGGCCGCGACCGGATCTATCTGCCCGCCGAGGACATGAAGCGCTTTCACGTCCAGGAGGCGGATCTCGCCGGGAAAACCACGGGCGCATCGGTGCGTGCACTGGTTGCATACGAAGCACAACGCGCCCGCGGTCTCCTGAATGAAGGCGCCCCCCTCGTGGGTAGCGTCCACGGCAGGTTGAAGCTGCTGCTCGCGGGGTTCGTGGCGGGGGGAAGGGCGGCGATCGGCGCGATCGCCGCCGCCGAATACGACGTACTTCCCGGCCCGCCCAAGCCCGGCAAGGGCCGGTTGCTGCGTGAGGTGGGCGTGACTCTGCGAGGAGAGGGGTGATCCGGACCGTGGACTCTGCCACACACGTGTCCCCACCGGTACTCGCCGCCTACAGCTACTGCGAGACGGTCACCGGACAGCAGGCCCGGAACTTCGCCTACGGCATCAGGCTGCTGCCGGCACCGAAGCGGCGCGCCATGTCGGCGCTCTACGCCTTCTCCCGGCGGGTCGACGACATCGGCGACGGCGCGCTGGCGGACGACGTGAAGGCGGCCCGGCTGGAGGACACCCGGGCGCTGCTCGCCCGGATCCAGGAGGGCGCGGTCGCCGAGGACGACACCGACCCGGTCGCGGTCGCCCTCGCGCACGCCGCCCAGGCCTTCCCGATCCCGCTCGGCGGCCTGGACGAGCTGATCGACGGCGTGCTGATGGACGTACGCGGCGAGACCTACGAGACCTGGGACGACCTCAAGGTCTACTGCCGCTGTGTGGCCGGTGCCATCGGCAGGCTCTCGCTCGGCGTGTTCGGTACGGAACCGGGGGCGCGCGGTGCCGAGCGCGCGCCGGAGTACGCGGACACGCTCGGGCTCGCGCTCCAGCTCACCAACATCCTCAGGGACATCCGCGAGGACGCCGGCAACGGCCGTACCTACCTGCCCCAGGACGACCTCGCCAAGTTCGGCTGCTCGGCGGGCCTCGACGGTCCGATCCCGCCCGAGGGCTCGGACTTCGCGGGTCTCGTGCACTTCGAAGTACGCCGCGCCCGTGCCCTTTTCGCCGAGGGCTACCGGCTGCTGCCCATGCTCGACCGGCGCAGCGGTGCCTGCGTCGCCGCCATGGCCGGGATCTACCGACGGCTCCTCGACCGCATCGAGCGCGAACCGGACGCGGTGCTGCGCGGCCGGGTCTCGCTGCCCGGACACGAGAAGGCCTACGTCGCCGTACGCGGGCTGTCCGGGATCGACACCCGGCGGCACACCTCCCGGCAGGCCGTCAGGAGGCGCGCCTGATGGACAACCCGGGCCGGGACGGCTCCACCGGAGGGAAACGGCAGGCAACCCTCCGCGGCGGGGCGGCGTCCCTGACTGCGAAGGTCTCCCGTGGCTGGTTCCGGCAGCACGACGGGCAGGCGGGAAAGGGCGCACGATGAGCGACGGCACGCGATCCGAGGGGACGCACGACGGCATCCCGTCCGGGCGCACCGCCGTCGTGGTCGGCGGCGGCCTGGCCGGTGTCACGGCCGCCCTCGCCCTCGCCGACGCGGGGATCCGCGTCACCCTGCTCGAAGGCAGGCCGAGGCTCGGCGGGCTCGCCTTCTCCTTCCGGCGCGGCGACCTGACCGTGGACAACGGCCAGCACGTGTACCTGCGGTGCTGCACCGCCTACCGCTGGTTCCTCGACCGCATCGAGGGCGCGGCGCTGGCACCGCTGCAGGACCGCCTCGACGTACCCGTGCTCGACCTCGCGAAGCCCGAGGGGCGGCGCCTGGGCAGGCTGCGGCGCGACCCGCTGCCCGTACCCCTGCATCTGGGACGCAGCCTGGCCGCCTACCCGCACCTCTCGCTCGCCGAACGGGCCAGGGTCGGGCGTGCCGCGCTCGCGCTCAAGGGACTCGACCTCGCCGATCCGAGCCTGGACGCACAGGACTTCGGCAGCTGGCTGGCCGCCCACGGCCAGTCGGCGCGTGCCGTCGAGGCCCTGTGGGACCTGGTCGGGGTCGCCACCCTCAACGCGGTCGCGGGCGACACCTCGCTGGGGCTCGCCGCGATGGTGTTCAAGACCGGTCTGCTGTCCGACCCGGGCGCGGCCGACATCGGCTGGGCCCATGTGCCGCTGGGCGAACTGCACGACCGGCTGGCCCGCAAGGCGCTCGACTCCGCGGGCGTGCGTACCGAGGTCCGAACACGCGTCACCTCCGTCTCCTACAACGAGAACGGGGGCTGGAGCGTTCAGGTTCCCGGCGAGACGCTCACGGCGGACGCGGTGGTGCTCGCCGTGGCCCAGCGCGAGGCCTACGACCTGCTGCCCGCCGGCGCCCTCGACGCCCCGGAGAACCTCCTGGAAATCGGCACCGCGCCGATCCTCAACGTCCATGTGGTCTACGACCGTACGGTGCTCACCAAGCCGTTCTTCGCGGCCCTCGGCAGCCCGGTCCAGTGGGTGTTCGACCGCACCGGTGCCTCGGGGCTGCGCGAGGGCCAGTACCTCGCGCTGTCCCAGTCCGCCGCCCAGGACGAGATCGACGCCCCGGTGGCCGTGCTGCGCGAGCGCTACCTGCCCGAACTGGAGCGGCTGTTGCCCGGCGCGCGCGGCGCCGGGGTGCGGGACTTCTTCGTGACCCGGGAGCGCACCGCGACGTTCGCCCCCACCCCCGGCGTCGGGCGGCTGCGGCCCGGCGCCCGCACCAAGGCACCCGGCCTCTACCTGGCCGGAGCGTGGACCGCCACCGGGTGGCCCGCGACCATGGAGAGTGCGGTCCGCAGCGGTGTCTGTGCGGCCGATGCCGCGTTGAGCACTCTGGGCCGGCCCCGCCCCCGTCACCTCTTCGAGTTCGAGGAGGCGGCGTGACGCTCGATCAGCGGGTGGCAGGCCTCCGCACCCCCGGTACCGCAACAAGAGGAGAAACTGTGCCCACTGTGCCCCCGGCCGAGACGGCTGCCGACGCGGTGGACGTGACCGCGCTCCTGGAGCGCGGCCGGACCCTTGCAACACCGGTACTGCGGGCGGCAGTCGACCGCCTGGCACCTCCCATGGACACCGTCGCCGCCTACCACTTCGGCTGGATCGACGCCGAGGGCAACCCCGCCGAGGGGGACGGCGGCAAGGCCGTGCGCCCCGCCCTCGCCGTGCTCTCCGCCGAGGTCACCGGCGCCGCGCCGGAGATCGGCATCCCCGGCGCCGTCGCCGTCGAACTCGTCCACAACTTCTCCCTGCTGCACGACGACCTGATGGACGGCGACGAGCAGCGCCGCCACCGTGACACCGTCTGGAAGGTGCACGGCCCCGCCCAGGCCATCCTGGTCGGCGACGCCCTGTTCGCCCTCGCCAACGAGATCCTCCTCGAACTCGGCACCGTCGAGGCCGGCCGCGCCACCCGCCGGATCACCACCGCCACCCGCGCCCTCATCGACGGCCAGGCCCAGGACATCTCCTACGAGCACCGTGACCGGGTCAGCGTCGAGGAGTGCCTGGAGATGGAGGGCAACAAGACCGGCGCCCTGCTCGCCGCGTCTAGCTCCATCGGCGCGGTGCTCGGCGGCGCCGACGACCGCACCGCCGACACCCTGGAGCGGTACGGCTACCACCTCGGCCTCGCCTTCCAGGCCGTCGACGACCTCCTCGGCATCTGGGGGGATCCGGAGTCCACCGGCAAGCAGACCTGGAGCGACCTGCGCCAGCGCAAGAAGTCCCTGCCGGTGGTCGCGGCCCTCGCGGCCGGCGGAGCGGCCTCCGAACGGCTCGGCGAGATCCTCGCCGCCGACGCCAAGAGCAGCGACTTCGAGAACTTCTCCGAGGAGGAGTTCGCCGCCCGCGCCGCCCTCATCGAGGAGGCCGGCGGACGCGAGTGGACCGCCGAAGAGGCGCGCCGTCAGCACACCATCGCCATCGAGGCCCTCCACGCCGTCGACATGCCCGACCGGGTACGGGCGCAGTTCACGGCGCTGGCCGACTTCGTCGTCGTACGAAAGAGATGATCACTATCGGTCGAATAGCCCTCGCGTAGTCGCCGGCCGGTGCGAGCGCGCAGCCAGCACCGGCCGACGGCGGACCCGCAGCAGAACGATTTCGCACGACTGCACGAAGGGGATGCCATGACAGCGACGACCGACGGAAGCACCGGGGCCACCCTGCCGCCCCGGGCCGACTCGGCCACCACCGAACTCACCACCCCCGTCGCGGCCGGGGTGCAAGAAGCCGCCGAACGCGCCGTCCGGCGTGCCACCGACCATCTGCTCGCCCTCCAGGACGCGCAGGGCTGGTGGAAGGGCGACCTGGAGACCAACGTCACCATGGACGCCGAGGACCTGCTGCTCCGTCAGTTCCTGGGCATCCGCGACGAGGCCACGACCGCCGCCGCCGCGCTCTTCATCCGCGGCGAGCAACGCGAGGACGGCACCTGGGCCACCTTCTACGGCGGCCCCGGCGAACTCTCCACCACCATCGAGGCGTACGTCGCCCTGCGGCTCGCCGGGGACGCGCCCGACGCACCGCACATGGCCAAGGCGTCGGCCTGGGTCCGCGAGCGCGGCGGGATCGCCGCCGCCCGGGTCTTCACCCGGATCTGGCTGGCCCTGTTCGGCTGGTGGAAGTGGGAGGACCTGCCCGAACTCCCGCCCGAACTCCTGTACTTCCCGAAGTGGTTCCCGCTCAGCATCTACAACTTCGGCCAGTGGGCCCGGCAGACCATCGTGCCGCTCACCGTCGTCTCGGCGAAGCGGCCGGTGCGCCCGGCCCCCTTTCCGCTGGACGAGCTGCACACCGACCCCGCGAACCCCAACCCGCCCCGCCCGCTGGCCCCGCCGACCACCTGGGAGGGCCTGTTCCAGCGGCTCGACAAGGTTGTCCGCGGCTACCGCAGGGTCGCGATGCGCCGGCTGCGCGGCTCGGCGCTGCACTCCGCCGCCCGCTGGATCGTGGAGCGGCAGGAGAACGACGGCGCCTGGGGCGGCATCCAACCGCCCGCCGTGTACTCGTTGATCGCCCTGCACCTGCTCGGCTACGACCTGCGGCACCCCGTCATGCGCGCGGGCCTGGAGTCGCTGGATCGTTACGCCGTGTGGCGCGAGGACGGCGCCCGGATGATCGAGGCCTGCCAGTCGCCGGTGTGGGACACCTGCCTCGCGGCCATCGCGCTCGCCGACGCCGGGCTGCCCGCCGACCACCCGCAACTGGTCAAGGCCGCCGACTGGATGCTCGGCGAGCAGATCGTCCGGCCCGGCGACTGGGCCGTGAAGCGACCCCAGCTCCCGCCGGGCGGCTGGGCGTTCGAGTTCCACAACGACAACTACCCCGACATCGACGACACCGCCGAGGTCGTTCTCGCGCTGCGCCGCATCAGACACCACGACCCCGAGCGGATGGAGAAGGCCATCGGGCGCGGGGTGCGCTGGAACCTCGGCATGCAGTCCAAGAACGGGGCCTGGGGCGCCTTCGACGTCGACAACACCAGCCCGTTCCCCAACCGGTTGCCGTTCTGCGACTTCGGCGAGGTCATCGACCCGCCCTCCGCGGACGTCACCGCCCACGTCGTGGAGATGCTCGCCTTCGAGGGCATGTCCCACGACCCGCGCACCCGGCGCGGCATCGAGTGGCTGCTCGCCGAACAGGAGCCGAACGGCTCGTGGTTCGGGCGCTGGGGCGTCAACTACGTGTACGGAACCGGTTCCGTGGTGCCCGCGCTCACCGCGGCCGGACTGCCCGCCTCCCACCCGGCGATCCGGCGCGCGGTGACCTGGCTGGAGAACGTCCAGAACGACGACGGCGGCTGGGGCGAGGACCTGCGCTCCTACAAGCACGTCGGCGAATGGAGCGGGCGCGGCGCCTCCACCGCCTCCCAGACGGCGTGGGCGCTGATGGCCCTGCTCGCGGCCGGCGAGAAGGAGTCCAAGGCGGTGGAGCGGGGCGTGCGGTGGCTCGCCGAGACCCAGCGCGAGGACGGTTCCTGGGACGAGCCGTACTTCACCGGCACCGGCTTCCCCTGGGACTTCTCCATCAACTACCACCTCTACCGGCAGGTCTTCCCGCTCACCGCGCTCGGCCGTTACGTCCACGGCGAGCCCACACCCGAGGTCGAGAGGAGCTGAATGAGCACCACGCCCGCTGCGGCCCCGCTGCTGATCGCCTGCGCGCTCGGCATCGAGCACCTCGCCCTGCGCGCCGGCGAACGCGGTGGCGCGGACGGGCCGGTCACCGTGCTGCGCACCGGCATGGGACCCAGGGCGGCGGAACGGTCCGTCACCCGCGTCCTGGCGGACCCGGCGCTCGCCGCCGCCGCCGTGCTGGCCACCGGTTTCTGCGCCGGGCTCGCCCCCGGGATGCACCCCGGCGACCTGGTCGTCGCCGAGGAGACCCGGGACCCGCGCGGAAGCGTCCCGTGCGTCGGCACCGAACTCCTCGTCAAGGAACTCGTACGGACCCTGCCCGGCCGCACCGTCCACACCGGGCCCGTCACCGGCTCCGACCACGTCGTCCGCGGTCACGAACGGTTCGACCTGCTCGCGACCGGCGCCATCGCGGTCGACATGGAATCGGCGGCCACGCTCCTCAGCGCCGTGCGCGCGGGCGAGCGACCGGTTGCGGCCGTACGGGTGGTCGTGGACGCTCCTGAACATGAACTCGTCCGGATCGGCACGGTGCGCGGTGGAATATCGGCTTTCCGCGTCCTTCGATCCGTTCTTCCAGCTTTCTTCGAATGGCACCGTTCTTTGCTGCTCCCCCGGAGGTGAGCCAGATGGCCATGCCGCTGCGCCAGTCGATCAAGGTCGCTACCTACTTGGCTGAACAGAAGCTCCGCAAGCGGGACAAGTTCCCGCTGATCGTGGAGCTGGAACCGCTTTTCGCCTGCAACCTGAAATGCGAGGGCTGCGGCAAGATCCAGCATCCGGCGGGGGTGCTCAAGCAGCGTATGCCGGTCGCCCAGGCCGTCGGCGCGGTGCTGGAGTCCGGTGCGCCGATGGTCTCCATCGCGGGCGGCGAACCGCTGATGCACCCGCAGATCGACGAGATCGTGCGGCAGTTGGTGGCGAAGCGCAAGTACGTCTTCCTGTGCACCAACGCGATGCTGCTGCGCAAGAAGATGGACAAGTTCACGCCCTCGCCGTACTTCGCCTTCGCGGTGCACATCGACGGGCTGCGCGAGCGGCACGACGAGTCCGTCGCCAAGGAGGGCGTGTTCGACGAGGCGGTGGCGGCCATCAAGGAGGCCAAGCGGCGCGGCTTCCGGGTGACCACCAACTCGACCTTCTTCAACACGGACACCCCCCAGACCATCATCGAGGTGCTCAACTTCCTCAACGACGACCTCAAGGTCGACGAGATGATGATCTCGCCCGCCTACGCCTACGAGAAGGCCCCCGACCAGGAGCACTTCCTCGGCGTGGAGCAGACCCGCGAGCTGTTCAAGAAGGCCTTCGCGGGCGGCAACCGCAAGAAGTGGCGGCTCAACCACTCCCCGCTCTTCCTGGACTTCCTGGAGGGCAAGGTCGACTTCCCGTGCACGGCCTGGGCGATCCCGAACTACTCGCTGTTCGGCTGGCAGCGCCCCTGCTACCTGATGAGCGACGGGTACGTGCCGACGTACCGGGAACTCATCGAGAAGACCGACTGGGACAAGTACGGCCGCGGCAAGGACCCGCGCTGCGCCAACTGCATGGCGCACTGCGGCTACGAGCCCACCGCCGTCCTCGCCACCATGGGATCCCTCAAGGAGTCGCTGCGCGCGATGCGCGAGACGGTCTCCGGAAACCGGGAGTAGGGCATGACCGCCGTTTCCCTGGGCCTGCCCGAGGTCCCGGCCCGGCCGGTCGCCGAGCGGCGCCGGTCGCGGCAGATCCACGTCGGACCGGTGGCCGTCGGCGGCGGCGCCCCGGTGTCCGTGCAGTCGATGACCACGACCCGTACCTCGGACATCGGCGCCACCCTCCAGCAGATCGCCGAACTCACCGCGTCCGGCTGCCAGATCGTCCGCGTCGCCTGCCCCACGCAGGACGACGCCGACGCGCTGGCCACCATCGCGAGGAAGTCCCAGATCCCGGTCGTCGCGGACATCCACTTCCAGCCGAAGTACGTCTTCGCGGCCATCGAGGCCGGCTGCGCCGCGGTCCGGGTGAACCCCGGCAACATCAAGAAGTTCGACGACCAGGTGAGGGAGATCGCGCGCGCCGCGAAGGACCACGGCACGCCGATCCGGATCGGCGTCAACGCCGGCTCGCTCGACCGGCGGCTGCTGGAGAAGTACGGCAGGGCGACTCCGGAGGCGCTGGTCGAGTCGGCGCTGTGGGAGGCGTCGCTCTTCGAGGAGCACGACTTCCGGGACATCAAGATCTCCGTCAAGCACAACGACCCGGTCGTGATGATCGAGGCGTACCGGCAGCTCGCCGCCCAGTGCGACTACCCGCTGCACCTCGGCGTGACCGAGGCGGGCCCGGCCTTCCAGGGCACGATCAAGTCGGCGGTGGCCTTCGGGGCGCTGCTGTCCCAGGGCATCGGCGACACCATCCGGGTCTCCCTGAGCGCCCCGCCCGCCGAGGAGGTCAAGGTCGGCATCCAGATCCTGGAATCCCTCGGACTCCGGCAGCGCCGCCTGGAGATCGTCTCCTGCCCGTCGTGCGGGCGCGCCCAGGTCGACGTCTACAAGCTGGCGGACGAGGTGACGGCTGGACTCGAAGGCATGGAGGTACCGCTGCGCGTCGCCGTCATGGGATGCGTGGTCAACGGCCCCGGCGAGGCACGGGAGGCCGACCTGGGCGTCGCCTCCGGCAACGGCAAGGGGCAGATCTTCGTCAAGGGCGAGGTCGTCAAGACCGTGCCCGAGTCCAGGATCGTGGAGACCCTCATCGAGGAAGCGATGAAGATCGCCGAGCAGATGGAGCAGGACGGCGCCGGGTCCGGAACACCCGCCGTCACCGTGAGCTGAACAGCACGGACCGAGAGGGGGCCGAGCGTGACGATTCTGGAGACCATCCGGGGACCACGCGACCTGAAGGCGCTGTCCGAGGCACAACTCGGTGAACTGTCCGAAGAAATACGCGAGTTCCTGGTGCACGCGGTCGCCAGGACCGGCGGCCACCTCGGGCCCAACCTGGGCGTCGTGGAACTGACCGTCGCGCTGCACCGGGTCTTCGAGTCCCCGGCCGACCGCATCCTCTGGGACACCGGTCACCAGAGCTACGTCCACAAACTGCTCACCGGCCGCCAGGACTTCTCCAAGCTGCGCGGCAAGGGCGGCCTGTCCGGGTACCCCTCGCGCGAGGAGTCCGAGCACGACGTCATCGAGAACAGCCACGCCTCCACCGCGCTCGGCTGGGCCGACGGCCTCGCCAAGGCCCGCCAGGTACAGGGGGAGAAGGGCCATGTCGTCGCGGTGATCGGCGACGGGGCGCTGACCGGCGGAATGGCCTGGGAGGCGCTCAACAACATCGCGGCCGCCAAGGACCGGCCGCTGATCATCGTCGTCAACGACAACGAGCGGTCATACGCCCCCACCATCGGCGGTCTCGCCAACCACCTGGCCACCCTGCGCACCACCGACGGCTACGAGCAGGTGCTGGCCTGGGGCAAGGAGCTCCTGCTGCGCACACCCGTCGTGGGCGGCACCCTCTACGAGTCCCTGCACGGCGCCAAGAAGGGCTTCAAGGACGCCTTCGCGCCGCAGGGCATGTTCGAGGACCTGGGTCTCAAGTACGTCGGCCCGATCGACGGCCATGACATCAGAGCGGTGGAGTCCGCGCTGCGGCGGGCGAAACGCTTCCACGGTCCGGTCCTGGTGCACTGCCTCACCGAGAAGGGCCGCGGCTACGAGCCCGCGCTCGCCCACGAGGAGGACCACTTCCACACCGTCGGCGTCATGGACCCGCTCACCTGCGAGCCCCTCACGCCGTCCAACGGCCCGTCCTGGACGTCGGTGTTCGGCGACGAGATCGTCCGCATCGGGGAGGAGCGGGACGACGTCGTGGCGATCACCGCGGCGATGCTGCACCCGGTCGGCCTCGGCAGGTTCGCCGAGCGCTTCCCCGACCGGGTCTGGGACGTCGGCATCGCCGAGCAGCACGCGGCCGTCTCGGCGGCGGGCCTGGCCACCGGCGGGCTGCACCCCGTCGTCGCCGTCTACGCCACGTTCCTCAACCGCGCCTTCGACCAGTTGCTGATGGACGTGGCGCTGCACCGCTGCGGGGTGACGTTCGTCCTGGACCGTGCCGGGGTGACCGGGGTCGACGGGGCCTCGCACAACGGCATGTGGGACATGTCGATCCTCCAGGTGGTGCCCGGCCTGCGGATCGCCGCCCCGCGCGACGCCGGACAACTGCGCCTCCAGCTGCGCGAGGCCGTCGCCGTCGACGACGCGCCGACGCTGGTCCGCTTCCCGAAGGAGTCGGTGGGGCCGGAGATCCCGGCGGTCGACCGGGTCGGCGGCGTGGACGTCCTGCACCGGGGCGCGGACCCGCGGGTGCTGCTGGTCGCGGTCGGGGTGATGGCGCCGGTGTGCCTCCAGGCCGCGGAACTGCTGGCCGCCCGGGGCGTCGACTGCACGGTCGTGGACCCCCGTTGGGTGAAGCCCGTGGATCCGGCGCTGCCGGTGCTGGCCGCCCGGCACGAGCTGGTGGCGGTCGTCGAGGACAACAGCCGGGCGGCGGGCGTGGGCGCGGCGGTCGCGCTGGCGCTCGGTGATGCCGAAGTGGATGTGCCGGTACGGCGGTTCGGGATTCCCGAGCAGTTCCTGGCACACGCGAAGCGGGGGGAGGTGCTGGCCGACATCGGGCTGACGCCGGTGGAGATCGCGGGGCGGATCGGGGCGAGCCTCACGGGACGGGGGGCCGCAGGGGGTCGTTCGGCCGGTGCGGCCGCGTCCGGGCTGGTCGCGCAGTTCCTCCCCCAGCCTTCGGCCGGGGGTACCCCCAGCGCCCTCCGGGGCGCTGATGCCGAGGGCGTTGACAAGGAGAGGCAATGAGTACGGAGTTCGATCTCGGGGCGTTGCTCAGCGAGCGTGGCGGTGAGAGGTACGAGCTGCACAGCAAGTACCTGAACCACCAGCTCCCGCGGATGCTGCACACCATCGGCTTCGACAAGGTCTACGAGCGGGCCGAGGGTGCTCACTTCTGGGACGCGGACGGCAACGACTACCTGGACATGCTCGCCGGGTTCGGGGTGATGGGCCTGGGCCGCCACCACCCCGTCGTCCGCAAGGCCCTGCACGACGTCCTGGACGCCCAGCTGGCCGACCTCACCCGCTTCGACTGCCAGCCGCTGCCCGGCCTGCTCGCCGAACGGCTCCTCGCGCACAGCCCGCACCTGGACCGGGTGTTCTTCGGCAACAGCGGGACCGAGGCGGTCGAGACGGCCCTGAAGTTCGCCCGCTTCGCCACCGGCAGACCGCGCGTCCTGTACTGCGACCACGCCTTCCACGGCCTGACCACGGGCTCCCTGTCGGTCAACGGCGAGGACGGTTTCCGGGACGGCTTCGCCCCGCTGCTGCCCGACACCGCCGTCCCTCTCGGAGACCTGGACGCGCTCGCCCGGGAGCTGAGCAAGGGCGACGTCGCCGCGCTGATCGTGGAGCCGATCCAGGGCAAGGGCGTGCACGAGGCCCCGCCCGGCTACCTGCGGGCCGCGCAGGAACTGCTGCACCGGCACAAGGCGTTGCTCATCTGTGACGAGGTACAGACAGGTCTCGGCCGCACCGGCGACTTCTACGCCTACCAGCACGAGGACGGCGTCGAGCCGGACCTGCTGTGCGTGGCGAAGGCGCTCTCCGGCGGTTATGTCCCCGTCGGCGCGACCCTCGGCAAGGACTGGATCTTCAAGAAGGTCTACTCGTCCATGGACCGCGTCCTGGTCCACTCGGCCAGCTTCGGTGCCAACGCCCAGGCCATGGCGGCCGGCCTCGCGGTGCTCTCCGTCATGGAGAACGACCAGGTCGTCGCCAACGCGCGGGCGGTGGGGGAGCAGCTCAAGTCCCGGCTCACCGCGCTGATCGGCACCTACGAGCTGCTCGCCGACGTCCGCGGGCGGGGCCTGATGATCGGCATCGAGTTCGGCCGGCCCAGCTCGCTGAAGCTGCGCAGCCGCTGGGCCATGCTCCAGGCGGCCCGCAAGGGCCTGTTCGCGCAGATGGTCGTCGTACCGCTGCTGCAACGGCACCGGATCCTCACCCAGGTCTCCGGCGACCACCTGGAGGTGATCAAGCTCATCCCGCCGCTGATCGTGGACGAGGCGGACGTCGACCGCTTCATGGACGCCTTCACGGACGTGATGGACGACGCCCACAGCGGGGGCGGCCTGATGTGGGACTTCGGCAGGACCCTCATCAAGCAGGCGGTGGCCAACCGCTAGCGCCCCCCGCGGCCGGGGCCCGTCACGGACCCCGGCCGCCGAATAATCGATCGCATGAGCGATCACCCTCGGGCACAATCGCCGGATGCCGACCACCGCGGAGCAGTTGCTCTCCGCACTCGAAGGACTGTCTTTCCCGGCCCGCCTCACCCTCACCGCCAAGACCGCGCGCCGGCTCGTGGAGCAGGGAGCACTCGCTCCGCTTCTCACCGAACTCGACGCCGCCGGCCCCTACGGGCGCCGCCTTGCCGCGCTGGCCGCCCTCGTCGGCCGGGACGCGGACTTCCTCGCCGCCCGGCTCGCCGACCCGGACGTGGTCGTCGCCGGGTACGCCCGGCGCGCCGCCCGCACCCTGCCCGTGCCGGACGCGGCGGTGGAGGCGGCGTACGAAGACGCACCGGCCGCGCTGCGGGGCCGGCTGGCCCGTCTGCTCGCCTCCGGCGGCCGCGGCGTGCTCGCCGAGCGGCTGGTGACGCGGCTCGGCGAGGAGTGGGGCGAGGCCGAGGCCGCGCGTCTGCTGCCCGCCTGCTCCACGCCCTTCGTCGCACGGGAGTTGCCCCGGCTCGCGCACGCCGTGGACAACTGGCCACGGCTCGCCCGGCGCCACCCCGGCCCGGTACTGGCCCACGCCGAACGCGCCCTGGCCGACCGGACCGACCACCGGGCCCGGGAGGAGTGGTGGCGGCTGAACGCCACCACGGTCGCGGCACTCGCCCCGCGGCTGCCCGAGGGGGTCCTGGCCCTGCTGGAACGGAACGGCCCGGCCGCCCTGCCGCCCGGCCTGTTCGGCGGCCTCGGCGCGCTCGTCGACGCCGACGCCGAGCGGGTCGTGCGCTGGATCATCTCCCCGCGCCGGAACCCACCGCGCCACGAGCCCGTGCCGCCGCCCGGCGTGCTGCGCCGGCTGGTGCGCGCCGAGCCGCCGTCCCTGCCACTGTTGGGCCGCCAGTGGATACAGCGCCAAGGCCACCTCGCCGGGCTGCTGAAGGCCATGGCGCCGGGCAGGCGGACGGCCTTCCTCGACGCGGTCACCGCGGAGGGGACCGAATGGGATCCGGCCCTGTCCGTGCTCGGCCTGCTGCCGCGCGAGCGCCGCTGGGCCGAAGTGCGCAGGGCGGCCGCCGAGTTCGGCGAGCGGGTCGACGCCTGGGACGACCTGGACACGCTCGCCCACGGCCCGTACGACGAGGCACGCGCCACGTTGCTCGCCGCGACCCGGCGGTCCGACGCGGACGACCGAGCCGCCGCCTGGCCGCTGCTCGTGGCCTGTGCGGCCCGGGACGGCGGCCGGGCGGCGATCACCGAGGTGCTGGATGCGGCGGGCCGGCTCCGCAACGACCGAGACCCCGTGCGCGCCGCCGCGCTGGAGGCGCTCGCCGAGACGCATCCCCGGCTGTTCGACCCCGCCGACGCCGAGCCCCTCGACCGCATCGCCCTCGACGCCCTCCAGGCCCGGGACTGTTCTGCCGAGAGCCTCACCGCGCTGCGCACCCTCGCCGAGCGTGTCCTCGTCGAGCATGCCAGTGCTGATGAAACGGCCCTGCGCGCCTGGGCGTTGAGCACGCTGGAGCGGATGACGGGCCGGGTCGGCGTACCCGACTTCGGGCCGCTGCACCGCGTTCTGCGGCGCGGCCAGGAGTACGAGGTGTTCGAGGCGCTGCGCCCCTGGCTGGAGGCGGCGGCGGACCGGTCCGACTTCCGACTGCTGCTCGGCCTGGCCGCCGCGTTCGGCCCGCGGGCCCGGCGGATGCCCGTGCTGCAGGACATGCTCGCCCTGGCGCTGGAGCGCGGCGACGACCCGACGTTCGAGGCCGCCGCGGCGCTGTGGCTGGCCGCACCGGCCACCCGCGGGGAACGGGCCGCCCGGATCGTCGGTCGCGAACCGTCGGCCGCGGTCCTCGCGCCGGTACGGCGGGTGCTGTCCCGCGAGCGCACGGACCTGCTGGACGCCCTGCTCGCCGACACCCCGCCGTACGGCCGCTTCCTGGTCGCCGGGGCGGCGCGCCCGCTGCCGGACCTCGGCGCCGTCGGCCGCTGGCTGCCCCGCCAGCAGCAGGCCGCGGCGCGCCTCGCCGAGCAGGTGGCGGAAGACCCTTCCCTGCCGCTGGACGACCGGGCCTGCGCGATCCGCGCCGCCGCCCCGGTGCCGGAGCTGGGCCTCGTCCTGGCCATGCGGCACAAGGACGACGAGGAGGTGGTCGTCGCCGAGGCGGCGCTCGCCGCGCTGCCCTGGACCGACCGCCCCCAGGACGTCCTGCCGTTGCTCCTGGAGCAGGCGGTCGGCGACCGGGCGCGCGTCGCGGTGTACGCGGCGAGCCGCGCCGCCCGCTTCACGGCCCCCTCCGAACTCGCCGCGGCCCTCAGCCCGTTGCTGACGGGGGAGCGGCCCGCGAAGGTGACCTCCCGCAAGGAGGCCGTGCGCCTCACGGCCCGCTTCCTGCCGCCGCGTCAGGCGGTGGCGCTGCTCGCGCGCGGCTTCGGCCCCGACACGCACCCCGACGTCCGGACCGCCGTGATCCGCGCGCTTGCGCCCCTGCTGGGCGTGCCGGAGGCCTGGCACCTGCTGGAGGCCGCCGCACGGGACGACACCTCGGCCGGGTGCCTGTCCCTGGTGGAGGTGACTCCCTGGGAGCTGGCCGAGGCGCACCGGGGCAGGTACGCGGCGGTCGTGGACACGGTCTACGACGCCGGCCTCGCGTCGTGCGAGAGCTTCGCCGGCTGGGCCTACCTGCGGGCGCTCGCCCCCTGGACCCCGTACGCGCCCGGTATCGCCGTCCGGATCGCGGACACGGTGTGCGATCTGGAAAGCCGCGAACACTGGCAGCACGCGGCATGGGTGCTGCGCGACCTCGGCATGTCCGACATCCCGCATCCGGTCGGCGGCGTGGCCCCGGGCAGCGTCTACCACGACGCGGTGACCCGGCTGCTGGCCGCGATGCACACACCCGAGGGCGGCGGCGAGGCACTGGAGGACCGGGACCTGCCGGCTCTGCAAAGACTGCGGACCCTGGTGTCTCCCTCGTACAACACCGCCGAACGCGGCGAGGTGCTCGCCGGGACCGCCGCGCTGCTGGCGCCGGAACCGCTGCTGGCGGCCGAACGCGCGGGCCTGTTGCGCCGACTGGCCGACCGCACCGAGGAACCGGACCGGCTGCTCGGACGGCTGCTGGACCTGGCGGAGGCGCTGGAGGACGCCGGAACGACGGTGGCGGCCCAGGTGGCGGGCGGACTGGAGGCGGGCTGGGCGCACCGGGCCCGGCCCGAGCGTGCCGCGGCCGTACTGGCGGCGGCCGAGCGGCTGACCGAGGACGGCGGCACGGTCCCCGGCCTGATCGCGGCGCAGCTGGTCTCCGCGACGGCCGCGAGCGTCGGCTGGCCCGACCCGTGGCGGTCGTTGCTGCGGCGGCTGCGCAGGCATCCGGACCCCGACGTACGGTTCAAGGCATACGCGACGACGACCGTCCCGGAGTGACCTCCCGAGGCGGCCCCGACCGCTGTTTTGCCTCTGAGGCAAGAAATTTGCCGGACAGGCAAACCTGCGGCTGAATGGAGAGCATGAGCTCTCCTGAGACCGGGCCCCCGGCCGGGCCGGACGAGGTCCTGCCAGCCGTCGCGCCGCAGCTCCGCGCCCTGCGCCGGCGCGCCGCCCTCACCCTGGAGGCGGCGGCGCGCACCGCGGGGCTGTCACCGGCCCATCTCTCCCGCCTGGAGACCGGGCAGCGCCAGCCCTCACTGCCGGTACTGCTCGCACTCGCCCGTGTCTACGGTACGACGGTCTCCGAGCTGCTGGGGGAGACCGTCGCCGAGCGGGACGCCATCGTGCGCGCCGGTGACATGGAACCGACCGGGGCGGGCGGCTGGACGTACTGGCAGGCCGGGTCCTCCGGCCGGGGGATGCAGGCGCTGCGGGTCCGGGTGCCGTACGGCTCGCAGGGCGACGTCGTGCGGGTGCATCCCGGCGAGGAGTGGCTGTACGTCCTGCAAGGGCGGCTGCGGCTGCGCCTCGGCGACACCACGCATGTGCTCGCCCCCGGCGACAGCGCCCACTTCGACTCGCTGACCCCGCACCGGCTCGCCGCCGAGGACCACGACGGGGTCGCACTCCTGTTCGTCCACACCCTGTTGCAGAGTCCCACGGCCGCGCTGTGCCTGGGACCGACCCCTGGAGAGCTGCCATGAGCAACTACGAGGAGAGGTTCCCGCGGTCCCTGTGGATCCGGCTCATCATCTACATCGCCGTGGGACACGTGTTCGCCGCGTTCCTCTTCCTGCTCTTCACCCTCGGCGGCAAGGGCTGAGCCCCGGCAGGGCCTAGTCGAGCAGGCGCTCGCGCAGCCGCTCCCGGGTCGCCGGGGTGAGCCCGAGCCCCTGCTCCAGGTAGGTGTCGACGTCGCCCCAGGTCTCCTCGATGCTCTCGACGGCCGCCGTCAGGTACTCCGCGCGCGCGTCGAAGAGCGGGCTGAGCAGTTCCATCACCTCGGGGCTGTAGACGCTGTCCCCGCTGCCGCTGCGCTTCACCCGGTAGCGGCGGTGCTTGGCGTTGGACTCCAGGTAGTCGGCGAGGATCGCGTCCCGTTCCACACCCACCGCGAGCAGCGTCACAGCGATCGAGATGCCCGCGCGGTCCTTGCCGGCCGCGCAGTGCATCAGCGCCGGGACGCTGTCCTCGGCGAGGGCGTGCAGCACACGCGCGTGCTCGCCGGTACGGTCCTTGACGATCATGCGGTACGAGTTGACCATCCGGGCCGCCGCCCTGCCGTCGCCCAGCAGCCCGCGCAACTGCTCGATGTCACCCTCGCGGACCATCGTCCAGAACTCGGCGCCGTGCGCCGGATCGCTCAGCGGCAGGTTCACGTTCCGCACGCCGGGCAGCTCGACGTCCGGGCCCTCCAGCTTCTGGTCCGCCGCGTTGCGGAAGTCGAAGATCGTGTGCAGGCCCAGGGAGGCGAGGAACTCCGCGTCCTGCTCCGTCGCGTGCGCGAGGTGCCCGCTGCGGAACAGCACGCCGTGCCGCACCCGGCGTCCGTCGACGGTCGGCAGGCCGCCCACGTCACGGAAGTTGCGCACACCGGCCAGCTCGGGCTCGGTGGACGGGACCTGCTGCGTCACGGGGGCTCCTCCCGGCCGGCCCCGTCGGCGCGGCTCGTCGACGGGCACTGCGACGACCATACGACATCGGTTTCCACAGGCAATGAGTTGTCCACAGACGTTGCCTCCGGGGCCCGCGGCCCTTGATGATGTTGGGGCTTGAGCGGATCTGTTGGCACCTGTGTGAGGTTTCTCGATGGTGGACATCGCCGAAAACGGTCGTACCTGGCTCCTGTCGGGCCCCGGCAGCAGCTACGCGCTGCATCTGACGGAGGCCGGCGAACTGCTTCACCTGCACTGGGGGCCGCGTATCCGGCTCGCCGACGCCGAGGCCCTCAGCACCCGGGTGCTGCCCGGCTACTGGCCCTTCGAGTCCCCGCTCGACGGCCGTGAGGAGTACCCCGTCGAGGGCGGTCCCCGCTTCGTGCGCCCCGCGCTGTCCGTGCGCACCGAGGAGCGCCGAGGCACGGAGTGGGCCTTCGAGTCGTACGAGACGGCGGGCGACGCCGGCGACGAGGAACTGCGCCTGCGCTTCCGGGACGACCGGATCGTCATCACCCTGCACTACCGGATGCGCGGCGACGTCGTCGAGCGCTGGGTGACCGTCGGCAACGAAGGGCAGGCGCCCGTGGAGCTGCTGCGCGCCGACGCGGCGACCTGGACGCTGCCCGACCGCGAGGGCTGGCGGCTCTCCCAGCTGCACGGCCGCTGGGCAGCCGAGTCCCGGCTGGTCAGCGGCCCGCTCACGTACGGCGAGAAGGTCATCGGCAGCCGCCGCGGCCACACCGGCCACCAGCACCTGCCCTGGGTCGCCCTGGACACCGACGCCACCGAGGAGCACGGGGAGGTCTGGGGCTGCGCCCTCGGCTGGTCCGGGTCCTGGCGGATCGCCGTCGCCCAGCTCCCCGACGCGCGCGTGCAGATCACCGGCGGCGCCGGCTACGACGACTCGGGCCTGCTGATGCTGGCCGAGGGCGAGTCGTACACCAGTCCCGTGTTCGCGGCCCTGTGGTCCGACGGCGGCTTCGGCGGGGCGAGCCGGGCCTGGCACGCCTACCAGCGGGCGCATGTCATCCCCGACGCGGACCGGGACCGGCCGGTGCTGTTCAACTCGTGGGAGGCGACCACCTTCGACATCTCCGAGGAGCAGCAGGCCACCCTGGCCCGGCGGGCCGCCGCGATCGGCGTCGAGCTGTTCGTCGTGGACGACGGCTGGTTCGGCGCCCGCACCTCCGACCGCGCCGGCCTCGGCGACTGGACGCCCAACCCGGACCGCTTCCCGAAGGGCCTGGCGCCCCTCGCCGAGTACGTGCACGCGCTCGGCATGCAGTTCGGCATCTGGGTCGAGCCCGAGATGGTCAACCCGGACAGCGAGCTGTACCGGGCGCACCCCGACTGGGTGCAGTACCAGCAGGGCCGGAAGCGGACGGAGCTGCGCAACCAGCTCGTCCTCAACCTCGCCCGCGAGGACGTCCAGGAGTACCTCTGGGAGCAGCTCGACGCCCTGCTGTCCAGCGCGCCCATCGACTACGTCAAGTGGGACTTCAACCGCTGCTTCACCGACGCGGGCTGGCCGGGCGAGCCCTACCCGCAGCGCCTGTGGGTGGACCACGTGCGCGGCCTGTACGCCCTGCTCGACCGGATCCGCGCGGCCCACCCGGACGTCGCCATCGAGTCCTGCTCCGGCGGCGGCGGCCGGATCGACCTCGGCATCATGAGCCGTACCGACGAGGTGTGGACCTCCGACAACACCGACCCGCTGGACCGGCTCGCCATTCAGCACGGCTTCAGCCAGATCCACCCCGCCCGGGTGATGTCGGCCTGGGTCACCGACAGCCCCAACCACCAGCTCAACGGCCGGGTCAGCTCGCTGCGTTTCCGGTTCGTCAGCTCCATGGCCGGGGCGCTCGGGGTCGGCGGCGACCTCTCGAAGTGGACCGAGGAGGAACTCGCCGAAGCCGGTCACTGGGTGGGGCTCTACAAGGAGATCCGGCCGCTGGTGCAGCGCGGCGAGCAGTTCCGGCTGCGGCCGCCGGCCGGCGGGCTCAGCGCGGTGCAGTACACGCTCGGCGACGAGACCGCGGTCCTCGCCTGGCTCCAGGCGCAGAGCTACGGCGAGCCGGTGCCGGCGCTCCGGCTCAAGGGCCTCGACCCGGAGGCGTCGTACGAATGCCGCGAAACGGGCGAAGTGCACCGTGGGGCCGTGCTGTTGCATCACGGGCTGCGCGTGGGGCTCAAGGGTGACCTGGATGCGACGGTCGTCCGACTTCGTCGCATCTGATCCTTCTGCCTGAATTGGCGGCTTCATTGCAACTCGCTCTGGAATATGTGGACGTGGCGTGACGTGCGTGAGGAGCGTCATATTCGTGACCGACCGTCGCGCGTCATGCTCACGTAATGAAGGCGCTTCACAAGGGAATTGCGGGAGCGGGAAAGGCCGGGTTTCACGGAGGGTGACCGGGAACGTCCGTAACGGATCAAGCGGCACCAGGAGGTCGGGAACCGTTCGCTTGTCCGGGTGCGTCCTGCTCGCTTACGTTCGCCACGCATCCGGACGGAACGCCGAATCCTGCCGCCGCCCGGAGTCCCCACACACTCACCCGTGCCCGGCAGGAGCGGGGGACCCACCAGGCAAGACCGCCTGTTCCGGTTCCCGGGACAGGCCAGGGGTGTAGTCACGCCTTCCGGCGTGGCCGGGCAGCTCCAGCCCGAACCCGACAGCTCACCTCGCAGGCGCCGGAGAGGAACGCGCCATGCCCGCGAGAGGTAAGCACCGCCGCCCGAAGACCCAGCGTCTCACCCGCTCGATGGCCGTCGCCGGAACCGGTGGCGCCGCGCTGGCCCTGCCGCTCATGGGGGCCACCGGTGCCCACGCGGCCACCGCGCAGTCCGTCTCCGCGAAGGCTCCGCAGTCGCTGCCGGCCGTCGCGAAGGCGGCGCCCGGGAAGGCGGCCGTACGGACGTCCGCCGCCGCGCGTTCCGCGCACCGCACGTACACCGTGGTGCCGGGCGACTGCCTCTCGGAGATCGCGCGTGACCAGCACATCAGCGGGGGCTGGCACCGGCTCTACGCCGACAACCGGCAGGCCGTCGGAGACGACCCCTCGCTGATCCACCCCGGCCTCGAGCTCACGCTCGACGGCCGCGGCCCCACGACGACCGGTACCGCTGACTCCGGTGCCCGGCCCGAGGCGCACTCCGCCACCTCGTCCTCGGCGGCCACCCCGTCCGTGCCGTCCACCCCGTCCACCCCGGACGCCTCGACGACGGCCGCCTCCGGATACGTCCTCCCGGTCAGCGGCGCCACCGTCGGCACCGGCTACCACGTGCCGGGCGGCATGTGGTCCAGCGGCTACCACACCGGCGTCGACTTCGTGGTGCCCACCGGCACCCCCGTCAAGGCCGTCGGTGCGGGCACGGTCGTCACCGCCGGCTGGGGCGGCGCCTACGGCAACCAGGTCGTCATCAGGCTCGCCGACGGCCACTACGCGCAGTACGGTCACCTCTCCGCGCTCTCCGTCTCGGCCGGCCAGACCGTGACCGCGGGCCAGCAGGTCGGCCTCTCCGGCGCGACCGGCAACGTGACCGGCCCGCACCTGCACTTCGAGATCCGTACCACCCCCGACTACGGCTCGGACGTGGACCCGGTCGCCTACCTCCGCTCGAAGGGCCTCGCCGTCGGCTGACAGGCGCCCCGCCGGTCCGACACGCACTCCGAGGGCCGGATCCCGGTCCCCGGGGTCCGGCCCTCGGTGTTTCCTTCTCGTGGCAGCGCTGCTTCGGGCATCGACAACGAAGGCTCGGCGACGGCAGAGTGAACCCCGTTCGGTGAAAGCGCTTTCCGCGACCTGTGCCGCACCGGGAGGAACCAGCCGCATGACGACCACCCGCCGAGCCTTCGGCGCCCTGACCGCCGCAGCCGCGCTCACGGCCCTCACCCCCGCCGCACCCGCGAGCGCCGCGCCCCGGCACCGCCGCCTGCTCGCCCACGACGACTTCCGCCACGGGCTCGGCCAGTGGTCCGTCGAACTGGAGCGGGGCGGCACGGTCGCCGCGGCGGACGGCGTCCTGGAGATCGACGTACCCGCCGGGGCGACCGTCTGGTTCCGGCGCCGGCTCGAAGGGCCGTACGTCCTGGAGTACACCGCCACACCGGTCTCGGCGGGCGGCCCCGACGACCGCGTCTCCGACCTCAACAACTTCTGGAACGCCACCGACGTCCGCTCCCCGGACGACCTGTTCGCCACCCCGCGCGGCGGCGCGCTCGCCGAGTACGACTACCTCACGACGTACTACGCGGGCTACGGCGCCAACTACAACACCACGACCCGGCTGCGCCGTTACGTCGGCGAGCCCGGCGTCCGGCCGCTGATCCTCGACTACACCGAACCCCTGCTCGTCGCGAACGAGCCCAACCGCGTCCGGATCGTCTCCGACGGCCCGTGCGTGCGCTGGTGGAACAACGGACGGCTGGTCTTCGACTACACCGACCCGCAGCCCTACACAGGTGGGCACTTCGCCTTCCGCACCACCTGGAGCCACTTTCTGATCAGTGACTTCCGGGTCTGGGGATCACCGCGTCAACGTCGCTGACCAGGCCCTTATTCCAGCCTTGGCACAGTATTGAGAAGTGTCTTATCTCACCGGTCGTCAACCCCTTATTACGGTCGCGTAGGTCACAGCCAAAGGTGAATCATGATCCGATGTGGCAGACGATTCGAAGAGTGACAACGCATCAGTGATCGGGTCGTACGTGGCGCTGGGGGACAGCTTCAGCGAAGGCGTCGGCGACCCGGGCCCCGACGGGGCGTTCGTCGGCTGGGCCGACCGGTTCGCGGTACTGCTGTCGGACCGGCGCCCCGAGGGCGACTTCCAGTACACCAACCTCGCCGTGCGCGGGAAACTGCTCGACCAGATCGTGGCGGACCAGGTGCCCAAGGCCCTGGAACTCGCCCCGGACCTGGTCTCCTTCTGCGCCGGCGGCAACGACATCATCCGCCCCGGCACCGATCCGGACGAGGTGGCCGAGCGGTTCGAGCGGGCCGTGGTCCGGCTGACCGGGGCCGTCGGCACGGTCATGGTGACCACCGGCTTCGACACCCGCAACGTGCCCGTCCTCAAACACCTGCGCGGCAAGATCGCCACCTACAACGGTCATGTGCGGGCGATCGCCGACCGGTACGGCTGCCCGGTGCTGGACCTGTGGTCCCTGAAGACCGTGCAGGACCGGCGGGCCTGGGACCACGACCGGCTGCACCTCTCTCCCGAGGGGCACACGCGCGTGGCGCTGCGGGCCGGTCAGGTGCTCGGCGTCGAGATCCCCGCGGACCCCGACCAGCCCTGGCCGCCGCTGCCGCCCCGCGGCACCCTCGAGGTCCGCCGAGACGACGTGCAGTGGGCCCGCGAGTACCTGGTCCCGTGGATCGGGCGACGGCTGCGCGGCGAGTCCTCGGGCGACCACGTCACGGCCAAGGGCGCGCTCTCGCCGGACGACATCAAGATGCGGATCGCCTCCGTGGCCTGAGGCGTGCGCCCGCGGGGGGGGGGGGGGGGGGGGCCCCCCCGGCCCCCCCCCCCCCCCCCCCCCCCCCCCCCCCCCCCCCCGGCCGGGGCGCCCGGCAGCAGCTCCGCCGCCGTCCGCAGCTCCGCCACGAGCCGGGTCACCGCGCCCAGCAGCACGCCCGCCTGTGCCACGGCACCCTCGGCCGCG